>NZ_BAAFVK010000008.1:0-474612 GCF_054661535.1 Actinophytocola sp. KF-1
ATGTGGATCGACAGGAGTTGCTCGACGTGCGGGCGTGGAGCGAGGTCCTCGCCGCCGTCTGGGGTCAGCTCGTCACTGGCTGGCTTCACGCGGGCAGAATACCCGGCTGACGATCATCGAGAACGGTACGTGCCACCGCCGGTCATCACCGACAGCGGTGCGACGAGACTGCTCATGCCGCCACGATCTTCCGTCAGCGGTCCGGCCGACCGTCTTCGATCCCCTGCGCCTCGGCAAGCAGCGGGTCGAGGCGATCCAGGTGCTGTGCGCTGACCGCGGGCTACGGCTGGCGGCATCACCGACCGCGGCCATGTGGGCGGGCTAGCCGGACTGGTCCGGGTCGGCGACGCCGGTGCGGACGTTGATCGTCGCCGCGATGCTCGACTCGAGGAAGTTCCGGATCGTGGCGCGCTGCTCCTCGGTGTAGTCGCGCCACGCACGGGCCAGTTCGCCGGCCAGCGGGCGGAAGAACTGTTCACCGAGGGCCATGGCCGTACTCGCCATGGCGAGGCCGACGCGCCGCCGGTCGGACGGGTCGCGGTCGCGCGTCACGTGCCCGGCGGCTTCCAGCCGGTTGAGCAGCGCGGTGGTGGCCGGGGCGCTCAACTGGAGCGCCTTGGCGAGGGAAGTCGGCGAAACCGGTTCGCCGCGGCGCTGGCTGTCCATGATCACCACAAGTGCGTTCACGTCAGTCCTGTGCATGCCGTGGACCTCGGCGAACGCCTCAGCGAAGCGATCGGTCTCGACGATGAGTTGCCGCAGGAGACGTGCCAGCTCCCGGTCGGACTCCCGCCTCTCCGTGATCGTGTCGCCGTCCATCCGCCGATGTTAGCGGTGGTACCACCGCCTTCTGCACACCGGATCATTCCATGGTAGAAATATTCGACGATGGAAATATCTGGAGGTGTGCCATGCCTCAGGCGGTCGTGCACGAGGAGAAGCCGGCGACGCCCCGGCGGCCACCGGTGCGCAGGTGGCTGGTGCCCGCGTTGGTGCTGCTCGCCTGGCTCGTGGTGGGCGGGATCGGCGGACCGTTCGCGGGGAAGCTGAGCGAGGTGGCGGAGAACGACAACTCCGCGTTCCTCCCGGAGTCGGCCGAGTCCACCGACGTCGCCGCGCGCGACCGCCTGTTCGCCGAACAGCAGGTCGTGCCCGCCATCGTTGTCGCGCAGCGGCAGAGCGGCATCACGCCGGACGACACGAGTTTCCTCGCGGGCCGTTCGGCGAAGCTAGCGGGCATCTCCGGGGTGGCCGGGCAGGTGTCGCCACCCCTTCCCTCCGACGACGGAGCGGCGTTGCGCCTGTTCGTGCCCATCGACGCGGGGGTCGATCCGGCGGACGCGGTGGCGGAGATCCGCGCACTTCTCGCGGACGGACGCCCGGACGGACTCACGGTGCTGGTGACCGGCCCCGCCGCGCTCGGCGCGGACCTCGGTGAGGCGTTCGGCGGCATCGACGGACTGCTGCTCGTCGTCGCGGGCGCGGTGGTGGCGGTCATCCTCGTGCTCGTCTACCGCAGCCCCGTGCTGCCGGTCATGGTCCTGATCTCGGGAGTGTTCGCGCTCGGGCTCGCGAGCCTGGTCGTCTACCTGCTCACCGACGCCGACGTGATCGACCTCAACGGACAGAGCCAGGGCATCCTCTTCATCCTCGTGTTCGGCGCCGCGACGGACTACGCGCTCCTGCTGGTGTCCCGCTATCGCGAGGAGCTGCGCGACACCGAGGACCGCTTCGCCGCGATGCGCTCGGCGTGGCGCGCGACGATAGAGCCCATCGCCGCGTCCGCGGGCACCGTCATCCTCGGCGTGCTGTGCCTGCTGTTCAGCGACCTGCGGTCCAACCAGGGACTCGGCCCGGTGGCCGCGATCGGCATCGCCGCCGCGCTGGTGGCCGCCACCACCTTCCTCCCCGCTGTCCTGGCACTGCTCGGCCGGTCCGCGTTCTGGCCGTTCCGGCCCGCGCTCGGCTCACCGCACCCGGAGAACTCCGGGCTGTGGAGACGGGTCGCCGACCGGATCGCCGCGCGCCCGCGGCTGGTGTGGGTCGGCACGACGGCGGTCCTGCTCGTCGGCGTGGCGTTCCTCCCACAGCTGCGGGCGTCCGGCACGTCCGAGTCGGACATCTTCCTGAACGAGGTGGATTCCGTCGCGGGTCAGGAAATCCTGTCCGACCACTTCGTCGCGGGCGAGGGATCCCCGGCCGTCGTCATCGCCAATGCCGATCAGATCGGGCGCGTCGAGGCGGCGGCCCGCGTCGTCGGCGTCGGCGACGTCGCGGTCACCCGGGACGCCGACGGTGCGCCGCGCGTGGTCGACGGCCTCGCACGGGTGGAGGCGACGCTCACCGACCCGGCCGACTCCGAGGCGGCCACCGCGACCGTGCAGCGGCTGCGTGACGCGGTGCATGCCGTTCCCGGGGCCGACGCCGAGGTGGGCGGCCGCGCGGCGACCTTGCTCGACACGCAGACCATCTCCGAGCGCGACCGCGACGTGATCATCCCCACCGTGCTGGTCGTGATCTTCGTGGTCCTCGCGCTACTGCTCCGCGCGCTGCTGGTGCCACTGCTCCTCGTCGGGACCGTCGTCCTGTCGTTCGCCGCCACGATGGGTGTGTCCGCCGTGGTGTTCAATGACATCTTGGGCTTCCCAGGAGCAGATCCCGTCGTACCCCTTTTCGGCTTCGTGTTCCTCGTCGCTCTCGGTATCGACTACAACATCTTCCTCATGACACGCGTGCGCGAGGAGGCGATCAGCTCGGGAACGCGGGCGGGGGTCCTCAAGGGACTCACGATCACCGGCGGTGTCATCACCTCCGCCGGTGTCGTGCTCGCCGCGACGTTCGCGGCGCTTGCGGTCCTGCCCATTCTCTTCCTCGCACAGATCGCCTTCATCGTGGCCTTCGGTGTCCTGCTGGACACCCTCATCGTCCGATCGCTTCTCGTCCCCGCCCTCGCCATCGACATCGGCCGCCGAATCTGGTGGCCATCGACCCTGTCGCGACGATCGTGAGGGAGTGCCTGCCCATCCACCCCGGATGAACCCCGCGGTCGGCACAACCTTGGCGACTCGGTCCTCGGTCCGCAGTCGTGCCACGTGCACCGTTGCGGCGTGAGCCCAGCTCGTGCACGAGGAACCGGGCGGCCGAGCTCGCCGAGGCGTTCGGCGTCGGGTCTCGGCATGCTGAACGTCACCGGTCGGCCAGGTGCCGAGGTGAAGCAGCGCGCGCGGGTCCTGGGGTGGTCCGCCGTCGGCCGTAACCGGTGCTGGCCAGGCGGATCCCCTCGCCCCGCGGCGTCCGCGTGGGCCTGCAACCCGGTCAGGATCCGTTTCCAGGCCCAGGCCCGCTGCCAGCGCCTGAACAACCCATACACCGTCTGCCAGGACCCGCCACGGCGCGCCTACCACACTCCGCGACCGGATCCCATCAATGAGCTGCCGCTTGCTCCACGGCGGCGGAAGCCCCGGCTTCTTCCCAGCAGGCAACAACGGCTCCAGCACTGCCCACTGCGCGTCGGACAGATCGACACGCCCCGCCACCATTACGCCGGCCCCAGATCTCCGGTAACACTGGTCTTCTTGGTCGTTGACCTGTCCACCGGACACCCTGGCCTATCTGATCAACGACACGCCGATACCACGACGATCCGATCAAGCGAACGAAAGCTGAGCCTTCGCTCCCGATGAGGTGCAGTGCCGTGTTGACGAGTCCGACCATGCTGAACGCGTGGGGTGTGTTGCCGGCCTGCCGCTGCTGTTCGGTGTCGTGTTCCTCGCTGAGTAGGCCGACGTCGTTGCGGAGGTCGAGCAGTTTCTCGAACAGGGTGTGGGCGTCGTCGGTGTGTCCGGTGCCGTGGAGGGCGTCGGCGAGCCAGAAGGTGCAGGCGAGGGAAGCTGTCTTCGTCGCCGGGAGGCCGTCGACGCCGCCGTCGGCGTGCGGGGTCGTAGCGGAGGAGGAACCCGTCGCGGTCGAGTTCCTTGCGTACGGTGTCGACGGTGCCGCGTACGCGGTCGTCGTGCCAGGGGATATGACGAGCGGGTCGAGTCCGCCCTCGCCCGTCTCAAGCTGTGAGCCAGGTTCCACTGGGGACAAGTCTGCTTGAGTTGCGTGTGCTTGGTCGGTGTGCCGTATGCCGGTCCATGCTTACTGAGGTGGGTGTGGATGGTCTCGACCGCTGGTTGCGAGTTCGGGTCGGCTATCCGCTTTTGCGGATCAGGCCGGTGTAGCCGGCGAGGGCGAGGGTGGCCAGTCCCCAGACGGCGGCCTGGACCAGCCACAGCGCCGCGGTGAACACCTGTCCGGCGGTGGACCCGGTGTCCAGGTCGCAGCGGGTGCGCAGGCCGGTCGGTCCGAGGGGGAGGCCGCGGTCGAGTCCGAGGCCGATGAGTTCGATCGTGGAGCAGGGTGCGCCTGGTGTGGTGGTGGCGGTGGTGTGTGTGGCGGCGTGCTGGCTGTGTTCGGTGGTGACGTGGCCGGCCCACAGGCTGACGGAGCTCGCCGCGGCCAGAGCTATCAGCAGGGCCAGCGCGGTCCGGCGGGCGCGGTAGCCGTAGCCGGCCAGGGCTCCCCACAGCCAGTGGAACCACCTGGTGAGCGGGCTGCCGAACGCGGTGGGTGCGCGGTGGCGCAGGTCGTGTTGTTGGGCGATCAGGATGTTCCTGGCGTTGCCGTCGTGGCCGGCCGCGCGTTCGACGGCGGCGAGTTGCTGGTAGGGCGAGGGCCGGTACGCCGCGGTGTGGTTGCGGATCAGGTTCAGCCATTCGCGCCAGTCCTTGCCCACGAGCGTGCCGTAGGTGAAGTCCGTGACGTCGAGCAGGGGGCCGGACGGGTTGACGATCGTGGTGTCGAGCATGGAGAACTGCTGGCCAACTCGTGCGGAGGCGAGCGTGACCGTGGCGTGCTCGCCGTCGCCCGACAGCTGTGTGCTCTCGAGCACCATTGGCCCCTTGGCCTGGAACTGGTCGGCGACCAACGCGGGACCTGTCGTGGCATGCACGTCACATCGGACACAACGTATCCCGCCCGCTTGTGCCTCCCGCAGGTTGATCGCCCCGGCCTCACCGGCGCCGGACACCTGGCTCCGAAGCAGGACGACGTGGTCCGCGACTTGCAGGCCGTTTGCCTGCAGGGCAGGCCCGGATCCGTTGCGCACCACCGCGTCGATCACCTGAAGGTCGTAGGCGACGCGAGCACCGCGCAGGAAGACCGCGCCAAGGTTCCCTTCCCCCGACACGCGCGTGTCCCGCAGGGTGAGCTCGCCGCCGATGTGCGCGCCGTCAGCGCGGACACCGGGACCGGACGGATTGCGGATGTCCGCGCGGTCCAGGACGAGCAGACCGCCGGCGCGCAGGCCGGACACCCGAACGGCCCCTTTGTCCCCACTACCGGTCACCTCGGCGTGGGAGAGGAACAGGTTGGTGTCGACGGTGACGTTCGTGGTGTTGATGGCCGGTCCCGTGTCGTTGCGGACCTTCGTGTGTCGTAGGTCCAGCTCACCGTTGATGTGCGCACCGTGCATGCGGATCGCACCTTGCTCACCCCGGCCGGTCAGTCGCGTCCGGGACAGGCGCATGATGCTGTCCACCGTCAGCCGGTCGGCGGACAGCGCCGGGCCGGATCCGCCGTGCACCTCCGCGTCGTCCAGGACGATGCCGCCCAGATGTGCGTCTCTCAGCCGTAGTGCGCCTTCGTCGATCGAGCAGGTGATGGTCGATCGGCTGAGGTCGACATCGCCGCTGACACGGAGGACAGAGGCGCGGACCCCACCGTTGAGCCGGCTTCCCTGCAACACCAGCCAGGGCAACGTGGCCGCGGTGAGTACGATCCGCTCCGCTATCAGACACCCGGTCAGGCTCAGCCCCACTGTCGCGGTGACGTGCGCCAGGTCCAGCGTGCCGACCACGTGGGCGTTGGCGAGGCGGACACCGCGCGGATCCGGCTCGCCGCGCCGGCCGAGCATCAGCTCCCGGATCAGCCCCGCGCGGATCTCCATGCCGTCGTCGCAGGTCAACACGCGCCCCGCGCAGGAAGCGTCGACCAACGCCTGCTCGTCGGCGGTCAGGTCCTCGATCACTCGAAGAGCTTGGCACGACCGGATGCGCCGTCCTACCACCTGTAGCGGGTGGCGAGGTGGAGTTACCGTGAACGCGGCGATCGGTAGAGACGCACGGACGGGCTGGAAGTAGCCCTCGATATCGGGAGTGCAGCTGGTCTCGCGGGGTCGGGCTCGACCGGTGCTGGGCGTTTGGAAGGGCGCGGTGTGCTTCCTCGTTTCGGTGAGGGACGGTCCCGTGGAGGCGGCTGACCCGCGGTCCGGCTGGGTGCGGTGGGCGGTGTTGCTCAACCGCACCGTGGGTAGGGGGGACTGCCCAGGGTTTGGTTGACATCTGATCTGTGAGGTTCTGCCTCGCTGGATGGATGTCGTTGTGCCCAAGCCCTACCCACGTGAGTTCCGAGATGATGTCGTCGCGGTCGCCCGGAAGGGTCATGCGCCGTTGGAGCAGGTCGCGGCCGATTTCGGGATCTCCGAGTCGTGTCTGGCGAACTGGCTGCGGGCGGCTGATGTCGAGGACGGCAAGCGTCCCGGCGTTACCGGGGAGGAGTCGGCTGAGCTGCGTGAGCTGCGGAAACGTAACCGTTTGCTCGAGCAGGAGAACGAAGTCCTGCGACGGGCGGCGGCGTATTTGGCACGGGATATCAACCCAAAATGATCTACCCGCTGGTCCGTGATCTCGCTGCCCCAGACTCGCCGGTGCGTGTGCCGGTGGCGGTGACCTGTCGGGTGCTTGGGTTCTCGACCCAAGCGTTCTACCAGTGGAAACGCGACCCGGTGTCACGACGGGACTGGGAGGACGCGCAGTTGACGAACGCCGCAGTTGATGTGCATGCCGACGATCCGGAGTTTGGCTACCGGCTGATCGCCGACCAGTTGCGCCAGTCCGGGCACCAGGCCAGCGAGAACCGAGTGAACCGGCTGTGCTCGGCTCAGCGGCTGTGGTCGGCCCACGCCAGGAAACATGGTTTGAGCCGAAGAGCGGGTCCGCCGGTGCACGACGATCTGGTCGCCCGGGACTTCACCGCACCGGCGGTGGACGTGAAGTGGTTGACCGACATCACCGAGCACCCGACCGGGCAGGGCAAGCTCTACCTCTGCGCGATCAAAGACTGCGCCTCGAACCGGATCGTCGGCTACTCCATGGCGGATCGGATGACCTCCGACCTCGCTGTCGCCGCTCTGCGCAACGCCATCGCACGCCGGTCACCACCCGGGACCATCGTGCACTCCGACCACGGCGGCCAGTTCCGGTCCCGCAAATACGTCGCCGCGCTCCGCACCGCCGGCCTGACGGGCTCCATGGGCCGGGTCGGCGCGTGTGGCGACAACGCCGCCATGGAGTCGTTCTTCGCGCTGCTGCAGAAGAACGTGCTCGACCGCCAACGCTGGGCCACCCGCGACCAGTTACGGCTGGCGATCATCACCTGGATCGAGAAGACCTACCACCGCCGCCGCCGACAACGACGCCTGGGCCGACTCACCCCGGTCGAGTTTGAGACCATCCACACCGCCGCACACGCGGCCTGACCCACCACACCCGAACCGTCAACCAAAGTCTGGGCAGTCCCATCTCGGGTATGCCGGCGGCGATGAGCCAGGTTTTGTGGCTGTGTCGTAGCTCGTGGAACGTCAGGCCAGGCCGGATCGGATAGAGCCGTTCGCGCGGATTGGGCAGATGCTGGTTGCCGTCGAACGCGAGGTTGAAGGTTCGGGTGCGCCAGCTCGACCGCCAAAGGAATCCGCCGTCGGTGTTGGGAAAGACGGGGGAGTGGTCGTGGGTGGCGAGGTGGTGTTTGAGTAGGACGGCGAGGAAGGCGGGGAGGGTGATCGTGCGGGCGCTGGCGGCGGGTTTGGGTGGGCCGAGCCATTGCCGGGTGGTGCTTTCTTTGAGTGCGCCGATGTCGGGGTCGATGATGATCAGGCAGTCGTCAAGGTGGGTGTTGTGGCGTTGGAGGGCGGCGAGTTCGCCCCAGCGGCAGCCGGTCCAGGCGGCGGTGATGATGAGTAGTGCGCTGCCGCGGTGGTGGAGTTGTGCGGCTTGGTAGGCGCCGCGGAGGACTTCTTCGGGGGTGGCTCAGGCCGACTTCGGCGAGCAGGCGGGGAATGTGGTTGCGCTCGGTCTTTCCTTCCACGAGTGCCAGCACCTTGGGGTGAGGCGAAAGGTCGAAGTCGCCCAGGGCGCGTTCGAGCGTGGCGGCGTTGGCGTTGCTGGAGGAGAGCCGGTCGTGCAGGGGAGTCCAGAACGTGGCGTCGGATAGGTCCGGTAACGGTAGGACGGTCCCCGTGTAGGCCAGGTCGTCATGGGCGAGCAGGAGCACTTCGGCGCCGATTCGGTGCCACATGCAGGCCAGAGGTTGTTCTTTGAGTTTCATCCATGCGTCGAAGCTCGCGTGGCGGGCCAGCGGCAACCATTTGATCATGGGATCGTTCGAGTGTGCTCGTCCCAGGAAGTGTTCTGCGTATGGCAGCAATTGGTCGGGGGAGACGCCGGCGAGTTTGATCAGGTTTGCTGTGTCAGCGTCGGTGCGGATCTTCCAGCAGTCACCTTCGGACATCCCGGTCGGGATGGTCATCCTGCCGGTTGCTGTAGGCAGATATTTCACGGAAAGGGCGGCCAGGGCGAGGGTTGTTCTCCCGTGTCGCGCGAGGTGTCGATGGTTCGGGCGATGCCCGAACGCTGTGGTGTAGTTGTGAAGGGATAGCGCGTGGGGGAGCTCGAGCAGTTGCCAGGGCGAGTAGACGAAGCCGTTCCACCAGTCGCGCGGATTCTCGTCGCGGGCCCGCCGGTAGGGACCATGCCGTGCTGTATCACTCGTGGTACGGGTCATGTAGGCGGCCTTCGGCAGCGGCTTCCCAGGCCCAGTCGGTGGGGTTGTGGCTGACGATGCTGGGTCTTCCGCTGATCCGTCGGCCTGTGGCCGCGGTGTCGCTGACCCGGAAGAGGGAGAACAGCGTGCCGTGAGTGTGCAGGTGTTGCAGGTCGTCGAGTGTGATGGACAGGCCGCGTTTCTTGGCTTCATCGATGAACTGGCCGGTGTCGAGTAACGGGTTCTGAGTGAACACCGCAGGGACCGCGAACAGGTCTAGAGAGGACACGGACGGCGCTGCGGATGCTCTGCGCGCTGCCCGGAAGACACGGCTGGGCACACCCGTTCATCATGACCTACCTCGGCGGCGATGTCGATCGAGTGAGACTGGTGTGTCCTCAGCCCGCGACCCGCCCTCCGAATGTACGGACCCGCTTTGGGACAGAAATTCGGCTCCTCGGTGTCCCCAATGGACCGAAATCTCGGAGTTAAGGGGTGTCCGGTTGGAGGGTGTTGGGAGGAGTTGTGGTGGGTGAGGTGTTGTTGTTGACGCCGGCGCAGGCGGCTGAGGTGTTGCAGGTGCGGGAGTCGTGGTTGCGGCGTCGGGCTGCGGAGCGTCGGGTGCCGTGTTGTTTTGTGGGTAAGCATTTGCGGTTCTCGCGTGCGGATCTTGAGGCGATCGTGGCTGACGGTGCCCGCCCGGCCAGGGATGCGGTGCCGCGGCATGGCCGCCGATCTCGGGCTGGCGGTCGGCCGGGTGGTTCACCTGATGGGCGGGTGTGACCACATACGGGCTTGCTCTCTGGGGTGTACGGAGCGTCCATGGTGCCGTGTCCCCGCGTGGTTGGTCGGGGCAGTCACCGTCGAAGGGAAGAGTGGTGCTGGATGGCGTGGGTGGAGAAGCACGGGTCGGGGTTTCGAGTCCGGTACCGGTTGCCGGATGGGAGTGTGCAGTCGGTGACTGGGTTCACCTCGTACCGTGCGGCGTCGGATCGGGCGGCTGATGTGGAGTCCGAGCAGCGGACGGGGGTGTTTGTGGATCCGCGGTTGGCGCAGACGTGTGTGGGGGAGTGGGTGCGGCGGTGGTCGGACGCGCACGATGTGGGTGCGGGGACGTGGGCGAAGTACGACTCGCATCTGCGGAACCACATCCTGCCCCGCTTCGGCGAGACCGAGTTGGGCGAGATCGGGCGGATGACGGTCAAGGCCTGGGTCAAGGCCCTGCGCCGGTCGCTGGCGGAGCCCACCGTGCAGGACGTGGTCTCGTTGTTCTCGACGATCATGAACGAAGCCGTCGACGAGGGGCTGATCGCGGCGAATCCGCGCCGTCGGTTGCGGATCAACACCGGCGGCGGGGAGGAGCGGCCTGTCGCGACTCCGGGGCAGGTGGCGTTGATCGCGGGGCGGGCGCGGTTGATGGATCGTGTGATGATGATCATGGCCGCGTACGGTGGGATGCGGTGGGGTGAACTTGCCGGTCTGCAGTGGCGCCGCGTCGACCTGGACCGCGGCCAGTTGAGCATCGACGCCAAGGACGGGGCCCTGCACGAGGTCAGTGGAACGTTGACGTTGGGGCCGCCGAAGACCAAGGCCAGCGCCCGTATCGTGCACCTGCCGCCGTTCGTGGTCGAGCTGCTCGCCGAGCTGCGCGCGTCACATCCGGGGGCGCGGTATGTGTTCACCGCCGTGGAGGGTGGGTGGCATCGCCGGGCGAACTTCCGGCGACGGGTCTGGCTGCCTGCCGTCGCCGGAGACGTCAAACGCGGCTGGGACCCGATCACACCTGGTCTGCACTTTCATGATCTACGTCACACGCATAACACGTGGCTGATCGAGGACCACGTTCCGGACGTGCTGCGGCACCGCCGCATGGGCCACCGACAGAAGGGCGTGTCCGGTATCTACTCCCACGTCACCCCACCCATGATCGCCGCCATGCTCGACGGGCTCCAGCGCCGGTGGGAGCAATGTGGGAGCAGGGATGCGGGTGACCACTACTGGGACGCAAGTGTGGTCAAGATCAGTTGCTCCCAATTTGCTCCCAGAATGCAGAAACGGCCTGTCGGTGATGATCACCAACAGGCCGTCTGACCAGTGTGTATACCTGGTGGGCGATACTGGGATTGAACCAGTGACCCCTACCGTGTCAAGGTAGTGCTCTCCCACTGAGCTAATCGCCCGAGGCGGCGGCGGGAATCGAACCCGCGTACAGGGCTTTGCAGGCCCTTGCCTAAGCCACTCGGCCACGCCGCCGTGGCTACCGCGTGGAGTTGGGGTGTATGGGAATTCCCCTTCTCGAGCGGACGACGGGATTCGAACCCGCGACCCTCACCTTGGCAAGGTGATGCGCTACCAGCTGCGCTACGTCCGCGAACCTGGGGCTGTGGAACGGATTCCGTGTTCCCCGTGGTGTGAGCGGAACTCTATCCGATGCCCAAATCGACGATCACAGGGGGGTCCCCCTCACGTCAGATCGGTGGAGATGAGGTGCGTGAGGGCCTCGTCGACGTCCACCCAGAGGTGTTCGTTGCCCGGCACCACGACGTCGTACGTGCGGTCCAGGAAGTCGGCCAGTTCCTGCGCCGACGCCTCGAACACGGCGTGGCCGGACGGCGAGCTGAGCTCGATGACGACGACCTCCGGGTCGTCGACCGCGGGGCGGATCCGGACGTCGCCGTTGCCGGCTTCTGCGATGAGCCCGTCGGCGAGCAGGTCGCGGGCGAACACCCACTCGACCCACCCGGCCCGGCCGGTACGGAAGGCCGCGACAACGGCGTAGGGATCACGAGTGTCGTAGCGCAGCTCGACCTTCACCGGGACCGCTGGGGTCCTCGGTGCCAGAAGGTCGAACACCGCTGTTGAGCGGAGCGTTACGTGGTCGTTGCGCATTGTCGCTACCCCTTCTCTCCCTTCCCAGCCTGGAAACGACTGAGTCCCTGCCCCTGTGACGGCTGGAGGAGCCCTTTCGGTCGCACAACCCTTGCAGTTCACCCATCCGGGTCAAGCAGTTCAGCAGAGCGCACCCGGTCCGCGACGCTGCGTGAGCCGGTTCGTTCCGTCATTCGCCATGGTGGCAAGGAACGACCGCGCCCCGGTAGCGCCGTTGCCCGAATGTTGCTCGTACCACCCGGCAACTTACCTCAGGGTAGGGCCATACAACCCGCAGCGAACCAGAATTTCCCCTAACAGGACACCAACTTGAGTCGGGAAAGAACCTGCCCTGTCACCAGGGTGAACAACCGGGTGAGGCGTGCTGACCCATACGGGTGATCGATAGTCCAACCAGGACGATGCCCACCTCGCGAATGATCAACACCGACCTGGCCCGACTCGGCTGGGAGTTGGCTATGACCACTCATTCAGGGACTAAAGCCCCTCCGATCGGGTGAATTCCGGTCTTGGTCAACAACGGTAAGTGTCAGCGTGGCTACCGCTTTGGACGGTCGGAACCGGACAACACGCCGCTGACCAGGCGAGAAGCGTGTCGATCGTGCTAAGTGGCTGCCGCTCCGGCGACGGCTGTTGCCGGGGAGTCGGATGCGCGGCCTCGCGAGTGACATACGCCACATCGGGCGGCGGGGCAATTGCCGGTCCCGCCGGGCGGGAGGGCGAGTTCGAGTACGCAGCGTGTCCGGCTGGGAGGTGCACCCACTTGCGCGAGACCTTCGTCACCGCATGTCGCGCGGAGGGTTCGGCAAGGCGCGGACCGGAGGGGGCCTGGCGGAGGTATGTGCCGAGTGGAGGGCCAAGGCGGTGGGGTGGCGGAGGCGCGTGACGGGTCCGGGCGGCGAGGGTCGGATGGCGACGGCAAGCGGAGTGGGCGAGGGGAGGGCAGCCAGGCGAGGGCGGATCGGCGGCCGGGCGAGGCAAAGGGGAGGGCCCGGCGAGGGCGAGACGCGACGAGGGGCCAGCGAGGACGGGCGAAGGCGAGGGAGCGGCGAGAACGGGTGGCCGACGAGGAACGGTTAGGGAGCGGCGAGCAACGGTGAGGGCGGGCGAGGGACCGGCGAGGGCTGGTTAGGGCCGGAGGGGACCGGGCGAGACCGAGCGAGGGGTAGCGAGAAGGCGAGATCCGGCGGGAGAGGGAGGGCCGCAGGGATGGGCGGGCGACGGGCGCGGCCCGACAGCGAGGCGCGAGGACCGGCATAGACGGGCGAGGACGGGCGAGGCGAGGGGCGGGTGAGGTGAGGCGAGGGCAGGCGAGGCGAGGCAGGCGAGGGCAGGCGAGGGCGGCGTGGCGAGGCAGGCGAGGGCGGCGAGGACGGATTGGGGGGACGGGTTGAGTGACCGCATGAGTACCGCGGGACCGTCGGGGAGGGATGGTGCGAGGAACGGACAGGCTGGCGAGAGGTTGGCGGAGGCGACGAGGGCGGCTGGTGGATGTGCCGAGGGATATCGCGGGCGAGGGCGGATTGGCGGACGGGGTGAGGCATAGGGCGGGTTGCGAGAGCCGGAAGGCGGGCGAGGAACGGTAGGCGGCTGGGCGAGGGAAACGTCGGCCTGCGGGATGGGGCGAGGTACGGGGTGGGCTGCGAGCGGCGGACGAGGACCGGTAGGCGGGCTGGGTGAGGGAAGGGCGGCGTGCTGGGACGCAGGCGGGGACGGGGCGAGGACGCTCAGCGGGATCGCGAGGCATAGGCGGGCTGGGACAGGCGGGGCGGAGACGTGCCAGGACGGACTGGCGAAGGGAGGCCAGGGCTGCGAGAGGCGGGGCGATGAACCCCTAGGCGAGCTGGGCGAGGGAAGGGGCGGCGTGGTGGGACGGGGCGAGGACGCTCAGTGGGGCACAGGCGGGCTGCGAGAGGCGGGGCGGAGACGCGCGAGGACGGACCGGCGAATGGAGGCCCTACGAGAGCCGGGCGAGGAACATGTTCGAGAGGTGCCCCCGGATGGCAGCGTCGGACTCGTGAGCGCGCTGCCCGCCAAGTGAGGCAAGGCCGAGCGGGGAACACACCCGACAGCACTCCGTCAGATGGAGCGACCCAAGAAAAGACGATCGGCCCGTGCTTGTCAGTGAGCACGGGCCGATCGTCGAGGGTGGGCGATACTGGGATCGAACCAGTGACCTTTCCGGTGTGAGCGGAACGCTCTCCCGCTGAGCTAATCGCCCTCGGTGATGTCGGAAGACTACCCGATGCCTCTCGGCGGGGTTCGGGGAGGGTCGCCATAAGATCAGTTCGTGCGTTTACCTGCGGTTCTTGCCGTTGTCGCGATCGCGGGGCTTGGGGGGTGTGCCGGCGAGTCGGCGCCCGGGCCCGCGCCGGTGGATGGGTTGATGGGGGCGCTGGGGCAGGTCCGGGCTTCCGAGGACACCCGGGTCGCCGTCGAGTACGGGGCTCCTGCCCGGGTTCGGGAGCTGGGGGAGCGGTTCCGCGGTCTGGAGGGTTACGGGTTCGGCACGATCGCGGCCTACGCGCGCCGTGTCGACGACGCTCTCGGGGTGGACCCGAGGGGTTTCGACCACGGGATCGTCGTCGGGCGGGCGCCTCGGTGGGGTGCGGCCCTGTGGGGTGACTACGACGTCGCGGCCGTCGACGGTGTGCTCCGGGGGAAGGGGATCGACGCCGTCGAACAGGGTGGGGGCACGCTCTGGACGTCCGGGGAGGACTTCGAGATCTCGCTCGGGGACAGGCCCTTCGCCGGGGTGGTGCAGCTCAACGAGTTCAACGCCGTGCGGACGGCGGCCGGGTCGTTCGCGTTCGCTCCGGCTCGGGTGGGTGTCGAATGGGTGACGGAGGCCGGCGAGGACACGCTTGCCGGGGATCCCGTGGTCGCCGGGTTCGCGCGTTGTCTCGGGGACGTGGTCGCCGCCCGGATCGACGGGACGGCTGCCGGGGTGCGGGCCGACGGGACCGAGGTGCTCTGCCTCGACGCTGACCTCGACGACGTCGAAACAGCGCTCGACGGCGCCGTGCCGTCCACGCGGGAGCCCTGGGACGAGTTCCTGGGCGGGGCGGACGTCGAACAAGCCGGGGAGCTGGTGCGGGTCACCGTGCCCGACGACACCGGGCGGCCGGTCGGGCGGCTGTTGCGGGCGCAGATGACCGGGGACCTGCGCGGTCTCGCATGAGAAGAGGGCCCCGCCGACCGGCGGGGCCCCCTCACGTGCGCACCACTCAGCGGCCGTAGCTGCCCTGGGTCTGCACGTTCAGCTCATCCATCCGCACGGACTTGGCGGGATCCGTGCGCGGGTCCCTGATGCTGATCACATCGAAGCCCTTGCCCAGGTCGGACGAGAAGATGTAGCCGTTGTAGTAGTACGCCGACCAGCTGCCGCCGCCCGTGTCCGGGTCGGCCGCGGGGCCGCGCTCGATGAAACCGATCTTCTTCGGGTGCGACGAGTCGGTGAAGTCCCACACCTGGATGCCGCCCATGTACCAGGCCTGGACCATGATGTCCTTGCCCTTGACCGGGATCAGCGAACCGTTGTGGGCGACGCAGTTCTCGTCGTCGGTCTGGTAGCGGTCGATCTTGAAGTAGCTCTTGAACACGAGCTTGCGGTTGTCCCCACGGCCGGTGATGTCGTAGATGCCGTCCGCGCCGCGCTCCGGACCGATCTCGGCGTTGCAGGTCGCCGCGCCGCCGCCACCCAGCTCGTCGGTGAAGACGACCTTGGTGCCCGCGTTGTTGAACGTCGCCGAGTGCCAGAACGCGAAGTGCTCGTCGTCCTGGACGCGGCTCAGCTCGCGCGGGGCGAGGCGGTTGGAGATGTCGAACAGCACGCCGTCACCCATGCAGGCGCCGGCCGCGAGGTCCTTCTCCGGGTACGCGGTGATGTCGTGGCAGCCCGTCGTGGCGGACGTGCCGTTCGGGTAGGAGTTGCCGTCGCCGGGGTTGCCGCCGTCCGGGAACAGCACGGGGGTCGCCGCGACGTGGGCCGACGTCGGGTTGCTCAGCGGCACCTCGACGATCGAGATCAGGTCGTGCGGCGGCTGGCACTTCGACAGCGTCGCCGACGGGCTGTACGACGACACGTAGAGGTACGCCGTCTTCCGGTCCTTCGACGGCACCAGGGTGTGCGTGTGCGAGCCACACGCGGTCTCCACGGACTTGATGTACCGCGGCGCCCGCTTGTCGCTCACGTCGAAGATCTTGATGCCCTCCCAGTACGCCTTCGTACCGTCCGGCTGGCTCGTCGACGCGCACGAGTCGTCGCTGCGCCGCGAGTCCGTGGACAGGAACAGGAGGTTGCCCATGATCGAGACGTCGTTCTGGGAGCCGGGGCAGAGCACCTGGCTCACGATCTTCGTCTTCTTGGGGGTCTTGATGTCGTAGATGGTGAAGCCGAGGTAGTTGCCGACGAACGCGTAACGGCCCTGGAACGCGATGTCCGTGCCCGTCGAGCCGGCGCCGGCGAGCGGCGCGGTCGGCGGGATGTTCAGCTCGTGCTTCATGTTCGGGCTGCTGACGATCTCGTCCGGTGCCGGGAAGTCCTGTGCGGACGCCCCGGGCGCGGTGAGCACGCCGATCGCCAGGGTTGCTGCGCCGATCGCGGCGACTGACACTCTTCGATGCCAGCCGCGCAGGGTGGAGCTCACGACGGTCCCCTCTCGTGCCGTTGGGATGACACATTATGAACAGTTGGGTCGGTAATAAACTAGATCTAATCTTCGCCGACCGGCAGATGGGAAACCGTTTTCCTGTGAACGCGACTTACTGGACATACCGCCTGGTCACGGTGGGTGTCGGTGGACTGCTCACCCTCGGTGTGCTGGCCGGCTGCACCAGCGAGCCACCGCCACCACCGACGAACTCGGTGCCCGTCATCGTCCCCGGCAAGCCCGGGGAGGAGGCCAGCACGATCGCCCCGGGCGAGGCCAGCGTCGCCGAGCAGCCCGGCCCCAACGACGCCGACAAGCGGTTCGTCCAGGACATGATCGTGCACCACCAGCAGGCCGTGTACATGTCCGGGCTGGCGCCGGAGCGGGCCGCGTCGAGCGACGTCAAGGGCCTGGCCAGCCGCATCCACGACGTCCAGGGCCCCGAGATCGACATGATGAACCGCTGGCTGTCCCAGCACGCCGTGCCGACGGTGAACCCGAACGCGCCGCACGGCCACGGCGGCGCCGCGATGCCGGGCATGGCGACGGCCGAGCAGTTGGACGCGCTGAAGAACGCGAAGGGCGCGGCCTTCGACAAGCTCTTCCTGCAGCTGATGATCGCCCACCACCAGGGCGCGCTCACCATGGCCGACGAGGTGCGCAAGAACGGCGTCGACATCCGGGTGCAGGAGATCGCCGACGACGTCACCGCCGAGCAGTCCGACGAGATCCGGCGCATGCAGAAGTGGCTGAACGGCTGAGCGGAAACCCGCAGGCCAAGGCGCGGGGCGGCTCGATAGCATCGACCTGTTGCACCCACTACAAGTCGAGCTTCCAGGAGTAACAGTGTCTGAGCCGCGTCCGCCTGCCGCCGAACCCACCCCGCGCGTGGTGGTGCCGGCCGGCACCACGGCGGGCGCAGCGGTCCGCGAGGCAGGCCTGCCCGGCAAGGGCCCCGACGCGATCGTCGTGGTCCGTGACGTCGACGGCCGCCTGCGTGACCTGTCCTGGACCCCGGACGCGGACGCCCAGGTCGAGCCGGTCGCCGCGAACACCGACGACGGCCGCTCGGTCATCCGGCACTCGGCCGCGCACGTGCTCGCCCAGGCCGTGCAGCAGCAGTTCCCGGAGGCCAAGCTCGGCATCGGCCCGCCGGTCCGCGACGGCTTCTACTACGACTTCGCGGTCGACCGGCCGTTCACCCCGGAGGACCTGCAGGCGCTCGAGAAGCGCATGAAGCAGATCATCAAGGGTGCTCAGCGCTTCTCCCGCCGCAAGCTCGAGTCGGTCGAGGCGGCCAAGGAGGAACTGGCGAACGAGCCGTTCAAGCTGGAGCTGGTCGACCTCAA
This sequence comes from Actinophytocola sp. KF-1, assembly GCF_054661535.1. Lineage (NCBI taxonomy): Bacteria > Bacillati > Actinomycetota > Actinomycetes > Pseudonocardiales > Pseudonocardiaceae > Actinophytocola > Actinophytocola sp. KF-1. The sequence continues at coordinate 17,750 of NZ_BAAFVK010000008.1, forward strand.
GTCCGACGCCAACGACGCCATCGACACCGACGAGGTCATGGAGGTCGGCGGCGGCGAGCTGACCATCTACGACAACCTCGACCCGCGCACCGGCGAGCAGGTGTGGGGCGACCTGTGCCGCGGCCCGCACGTGCCGACCACCAAGCACATCCCGGCGTTCAAGCTGACCCGCGTGGCCGCCGCCTACTGGCGCGGTGACGAGAAGAACCCGCAGCTCCAGCGCATCTACGGCACCGCGTGGGAGTCGCAGGAGGCACAGGACACCTACCTGGAGCGGCTGGCCGAGGCCGAGCGCCGCGACCACCGCAAGCTGGGCGCCGAGCTGGACCTGTTCTCCTTCCCGGAGGAGATCGGGTCCGGGCTGCCGGTGTTCCACCCGAAGGGCGGCATCATCCGCCGCGAGCTGGAGAACTACTCGCGGCGCCGCCACGAGGAGTCCGGGTACGAGTTCGTCAACACCCCCCACATCACCAAGGAACAGCTGTTCCTGACCTCGGGGCACCTGCCGTACTACGCGGACACCATGTTCCCCCCGTTGAAGTTCGACGAGGAGAACTACTACCTCAAGGCCATGAACTGCCCGATGCACCACCTGATCTTCCGGTCGCGCGGGCGGTCGTACCGGGAGCTGCCGCTGCGGCTGTTCGAGTTCGGCACGGTCTACCGGTACGAGAAGTCCGGCGTGGTGCACGGCCTGACCCGCGTCCGCGGCCTGACCATGGACGACTCGCACATCTACTGCACCAAGGAGCAGATGCCCGGCGAGCTGCGGTCGCTGCTGCGGTTCGTGCTGGACCTGCTCGCCGACTACGGTCTGTCGGACTTCTACCTCGAGCTGTCCACGAAGGGTGACACCGGCAAGTTCATCGGGTCGGACGAGGAGTGGGCGGAGGCCACCGAGACGCTGCGGCAGGCCGCCGTCGACTCGGGCCTCGAGCTGGTCCCGGACCCGGGTGGCGCCGCCTACTACGGCCCGAAGATCTCCGTGCAGGCGAAGGACGCGATCGGCCGGTCGTGGCAGATGTCCACCATCCAGGTGGACTTCAACCACCCGAAGCGGTTCGAGCTGGCCTACACCGCGCCGGACGGTTCCCGCCAGATGCCGGTCGTGCTGCACCGTGCCCTGTTCGGGTCGATCGAGCGGTTCTTCGGTGTGCTGACCGAGCACTACGCGGGCGCGTTCCCGGCGTGGCTCGCGCCGGTGCAGGTGGTGGGCATCCCGATCGCGGACGAGCACGCGCCGCACCTGCAGGCCGTGGCGGAGAAGCTGCGGGCGGCGGGCATCCGGGTGGACGTGGACACCTCGGACGACCGCATGCAGAAGAAGATCCGCAACCACACCACCCAGAAGGTGCCGTTCATGCTGCTCGCGGGTGGCAAGGACGTGGAGGCGGGCGCGGTGTCGTTCCGGTTCCGCGACGGCAGCCAGATCAACGGCGTGCCCGTCGACGAGGCCGTGCGGACCGTGGTCGAGTGGGTCGAGCGCAGGGAGAACACCTCGCCGTCGGCAGAGGCGATCAAGGTCGAGAACTAGGATTGGCCGCATGACTGGTGCGGAGTTCGTCGAGCAGGAGGGCGTCGGGATTCCCGACGCGTTGCAGCGGCTCTGGACTCCGCACCGCATGGCCTACATCAAGGGTGAGGGCAAGCCCGTCGGCGAGGAGTCCGACGGGTGCCCGTTCTGCCGCCTGCCCGCGCTCGAGGACGCCGACGCGCTGATCATCGCGCGTGGTGCGCTGGTGTACGGCGTGCTGAACCTGTACCCGTACAACCCCGGGCACCTGATGGTGGTGCCGTACCGGCACGTCGCCGACTACACGGACCTGACGCCGGAGGAGACCACCGAGCTGGCCCGGTTCACGCAGAAGGCGATGACGGTTGCCAGGGCGGTGTCGGCGCCGCACGGGTTCAACGTCGGCATGAACCAGGGCGTGATCGCGGGCGCCGGGATCGCCGCGCACCTGCACCAGCACGTGGTGCCGAGGTGGGGCGGCGACGCGAACTTCATGCCGGTGATCGGGCACACGAAGGTGCTGCCGCAGCTGCTCGGGGAGACCCGCTCGATGCTGGCGAAGGCCTGGTCCGAGATGCCGTGAAGGCCCCGTCGCGCACGCGCGAGGGGGCCTTCACGGCAACCGGAGCCCGGGCTCAGGCCTCCGGCTTGCGGAGGTTGGCCTCGGCCTCGATGTGGATCTCGACCTTGTCCCCGACGATGGCGATGCCGTTCTGCACGCCCTCGAAGTTGACGTTGAAGTCGCGGCGGTTGATGGTCGCGTGCGCGGAGAAGCCCGCGACGGTGCCGCCGGCGAGCGGGTTCTCGCCGATGCCGTTGAGCTCGAAGGTCAGCGGCACGACCTTGGTGACGTCCTTGAGCGTGAGCTCGCCGTCGAGGACGAACTTGTCGCCTTCCTGGCGGGCGCCGGAGGCCTTGTAGGTCATGGTCGGGTACTTCTCGACCTCGAAGAAGTCGGCCGAGCGCAGGTGGCCGTCGCGCTGCTCCTGGTTCGTGGTGATCGAGTTCAGGTCGATCTCGACGTCCACGCTCGACTCGAGCGGGTTCTCGGCGGTCACGATGGTGCCCGAGAAGTTGGCGAACCGGCCGCGGACCTTCGTGACCACCAGGTGGCGGACGACGAAGCCCACTTCGGAGTGCGCTTGGTCGATGTCCCAGGTACCGGCGACGTAACCCGGGATCTCGATGCTGGTGGCACTGCTCATCGGGAAGGTCCTCCTGTGGAGATAGTTGAGCGATCAGTTGTTGAGCGATCAACCGGAACTGTACACCTGCGTGATTGAGAGTTCAACAAGTACACTGGTGTCATGTCCGAGATCCGATGGTTGTCCGAACGCGAGCAGGACATCTGGCGTTCGTTCCTGTCGGCGACCCTTGGGCTGACCGACGCACTCGCCCGGCAGCTCCAGCGGGACGCCGGGATGCCGCACGCGTACTACGAGATTCTCGTCGCGCTGTCCGAGGCGCCGGACCGCACGATGCGCATGAGTGAGCTGGCAGGGGTCCGCAACTCCTCCCGTAGTCGGCTGTCACACGCCGTCGCCCGCCTCGAGGAGGCGGGCTGGGTGCGCCGCCGCGACTGTCCCACCGACAAACGCGGCTCGTTCGCGATGCTGACAGACGAGGGGTACGCCGCACTCGAGGCCGCGGCGCCGGGGCACGTGACCGAGGTGCGCGCGCGGCTGTTCGACCAGCTCACGCCGGAGCAGGTGGAGCAGCTGGGGGAGATCAGCAGGGCCATCCAGCGCGGCCTGGGCACCCCGCCCGCGGTGACCTGCCCGAGCCTGACCGCGGAGGGCCGCGCGTCCTGACGGACCCGCGCGCGTACCCAGTAGGCTGCCAGGGCCACCTGTCGCCGCCCGTCCGTGAGGCTCGCCGCCCCCATGCTGAACATCTTCGCCAGAGCCTCGGTCTCGCGCGTCACCGACCCGATCGGCGCGGCGCTCGTGCGGGCAGGGCTCACGCCGAACGGGATGACGCTCATCGGCACCGCGGGCGCGGTCGGGTTCGCGCTGTGGCTGTTCCCGACGGGGCACCTGCTGGCAGGCACGTTCGTCGTGTGGGGCTTCGTCATGCTCGACCTGCTCGACGGCGCGATGGCGCGCGCGCAGGGCGGCGGCACCAGGTTCGGCGGGGTGCTCGACTCGGTGTGCGACCGGCTCGCCGACGGCGCGCTGATGGCGGGCATCGCGTGGTACGCCTTCGAGGTCGCGGGCAGCCGGCTGCTCGGCGCGGCCGCGTTGATCTGCCTGGTGCTCGGCCAGGTCATCTCCTACATCAAGGCACGGGCCGAGGCAGCGGGACTCTCGGCGAACGTCGGCCTGGTCGAACGCGCGGAGCGGCTCATCATCGCGCTGGTCGGCACCGGCCTGACGGGGCTCGGGGTGCCCTACGCGGTCGACGTGGCGCTGTGGCTGCTCGTCGCCGGTTCTGTGATCACGGTGGGACAGCGGCTCGTCGCGGTGCGGCGGTCGGCGGCGGCAGCGGAGGCGGCATGAGCATCACGCAACGGTTGTCCGACCTCGCGTACGCCACGGGCTGGGGCGTCGTGCGGGGCATGCCGGAGCCGGTGGCGAACGGGCTGTTCCGGGCGGCGGCCGACCTCGGCGCGCGGCGCAACGGGCCGGGGACCCGGCAGATGCGCCGCAACTACGGGCGGGTGGTGCCGCAGGCGGGGCCCGCCGAGCTGGACGACCTGGTCCGGGCAGGCCTGCGGTCCTACGCGCGGTACTGGAAAGAGACGTTCCGCCTGCCCGGCATGGACCACGAGGCGATCTACCGCAAGGTCGACGCGGAGTTCGTCGGCAAGCCGCTGATCGACGCGGCCCTCGAGCGGGGCAAGGGCCTCGTCCTCGCGCTGCCGCACACCGGCAACTTCGACGTCTCCGGCATCTGGCTGGTCGCCACCCAGGGCTCGTTCACCACGGTCAACGAACGGCTCCAGCCGGAGTCGCTCTACCAGCGTTTCGTGGCCTTCCGCGAGTCGCTCGGGTTCGAGATCGTGCCCAGCGAGGGCGGTGCGTACCGGGTGCTGATCGAACGCCTGCGCGCCAACAAGATCGTGTGCCTGGTCGCCGACCGGGACCTGTCGAAGCGCGGCATCCCGGTCACCTTCTTCGGCGAGGAGACGAGGATGCCCGCCGGGCCCGCCCGGCTCGCGGCGGCCACCGGAGCGGAGGTCCTGATCGTGGACAACACGTTCACCGACGACGGCTGGGGCGTGCGGGTGCACACGCCGATCCACGTGCACGGCCGGGAGGACGTGGCGCCGGCGACCCAGCGGATGGCCGACGCGTTCGCCGCCGACATCGCGACCCACCCGGCCGACTGGCACATGATGCAGAAGCTCTGGCTCGCCGACCTCGACGACGACCGGCGGAAGGCACTGCAGGGATCGCGATGAAGATCGGCATCGTGTGCCCGTACTCCTTCGAGGTCCCCGGAGGGGTGCAGTCCCACGTGCTCGACCTCGCGAAGGCGCTGCGCAAACGCGGCCACGAGGTCGACGTGCTCGCCCCCGCCGACGAGGACACACCGCTGCCGGACTTCGTGCGCCCGGCGGGCCGCTCGGTCGGCATCCCCTACAACGGCTCGGTGGCGCGGCTGTCGTTCGGGCCGGTGTCCTACCGGCGGGTGCGCCGCTGGATCCGCGAGCACGACTTCGACGTGCTGCACCTGCACGAGCCGACGACGCCGAGCCTGTCGCTGCTGGCGCTGATGATCGCCGACGGGCCGATCGTCGCCACCTTCCACACGTCGACGTCCCGGTCGCGCACGCTGAGCGCGTTCCAGCCGGTGCTGCGGCCGTTCCTGGAGAAGATCACCGCGCGGATCGCGGTGTCCGCGCTCGCCCGCCGCGTGCAGGTGGAACACCTCGGCGGCGACGCCGTGGAGATCCCCAACGGGGTGGACGTCTCGTTCTTCTCCGCCGCCGAGCCGCTGCCGGGCTACCCGCGCGAGGGCGGCACGATCGGGTTCGTCGGCCGGTTCACCGAGCCGCGCAAGGGCATGCCGGTCCTGTTGTCCGCCATGAAGGTCCTGGCCCCGGAGTTCCCCGGACTGCAGTTGCTGGTGGTCGGCGGCGGCGACCAGGACGAGCTGCGGCGCCAGGCCGGACCGGAGCTGGCGGACCGGCTCGTGCTGCTGGGGCAGGCCGACGACCTGGTGAAGGCGCGGGCGCTGCGCAGCGTCGACGTCTACTGCGCGCCCAACACCGGCGGCGAGAGCTTCGGCATGATCCTCACGGAGGCCATGTCGGCGGGCGCGGCGGTGGTCGGCAGCGACCTCGACGCGTTCCGGCGCGTGCTCGACGACGGGCGGGCGGGTGCGCTGTTCCCGGTCGGCGACCCGGTCGGGCTCGCCGACGCGCTGCGGGGCATGCTTGTCTCCCCGCAGCGGCGTGCGTCGCTCGTGGCGACCGCGCGCAGGCGCGTGACGGTGTTCGACTGGACGGTCCTGTCCGGCCAGGTGCTGCGGGTCTACGAGCAGGCGATCGCCGCCGACCCGCGGCGGATCGTCGAGTCAGGTGCCGGTCTCGAGTCTGGTGAGGTGCAGTGACAGCGTTGGTCGTCACGCTTGTCGTCGTTGTTCTCGTCGTCGCGCTGGTCCTGGGGTTGTGGCTCGCCGCGACCGCGAACCGGCTGGACCGGCTGCACGTGCGCACCGACGCGGCGTGGGCGGCACTCGACGCCGCACTGGCCCGCCGTGCGGTGGTGGCCCGGGCGGTGGCCGCGGCGATCCGGCTCGACGACGTGAGCGCGGACCGGCTGCGTGCCGAGGCCGAACGCGCCGAGGGCACCCCGCGCGACGAGCGCGAGGAGGCGGAGAACCGGCTGTCGCTGCAGCTCGCGGCCGTGGACCGGGCGAAGCTGCCGCTCGCGCTGGCCGCCGAGCTGCTCGACGCCGAACACCGCGTGGTGATCGCGCGGCGGGTGCACAACGACGCCGTCCGCGACACCCTCACCCAGCGCCGCCGCAGGCTCGTGCGGTGGCTGAAGCTCGCGGGCACGGCGCCGCGGCCGGAGTACTTCGAGATCGTCGAGCCGACCCTGTCCGGCGAGCCGGACGCCGCGCCGCTGCCGAGGCCGTCGGCGCGGGTGCTGCTGATCGACGCCGAGCGCAGGGTGCTGCTGTTCAACGGCCACGACCCGATCCGCCCGGAGGCGCGGTTCTGGTTCACCGTCGGCGGCGGCGTCGAGCCGGGGGAGGACCTGCGCACGGCCGCGCTGCGCGAGCTGGCCGAGGAGACCGGCGTGAAGCTCTCCGACGACGCCCTGGTCGGCCCGGTGTGGCGGCGCCGCGTCGCGTTCAGCTTCGACGGCCGCACCTACGACGGCGAGGAGTGGTTCTTCGTGGCCGACCTCGCCGAGGACGTGGCCGTCGACACCTCCGGCTTCACCGAGCTGGAGAACGACACGGTGGACGGGCACAAGTGGTGGACCGTCGAGGAACTGCGCGCCACCGAGGAGACCGTGTACCCGGTGCAGCTGCCGTCGCTGCTGCCCGAGGTGCTGTCGACCCCGTGGAACGGCACGGTCCGCACGGTCCGCTGACCGGTGCCGCGACAGCCGCGTTCCCGCGTTGGGTGCCGGAACGCGCCTGTCACGGCACGGGGGCTAGGTGACCTGGGCGGCCAGGGACTCCGGCAGCGGGTCGTAGCGGACGAACTTGCGGGTGAACGTGGCCGAGCCGGACGTCATGGAACGCAGGTCGATCGCGTACCGCAGCAGGGACGTCGCCGGGACCTCGGCGCGGACCACGCTGTAGCCCGGTGACGCGTCGGCCTCCGTGCCGAGCACGCGACCGCGCCGGGACGACAGGTCGCCCAGCACCGTGCCGAGGTGGTCGTCGGGCAGCCGCACCGCGACCTCGTCGACGGGTTCCAGCAGCGAGATCCGGCCGTTCGCGGCCGCGTCCTTCAACGCGAGCGACCCCGCCATCTGGAACGCCGCGTCGGAGGAGTCGACGCTGTGCGCCTTGCCGTCGAACAGGGTGACGCGCAGGTCGACCACCGGGTAGCCCGCCTGCAGCCCCTTCTCCAGCTGCGCCCGGACGCCCTTCTCGACCGAGCCGATGAACTGCGACGGCACGGCCCCGCCGACGACCTTGTCGGCGAACTCGAACCCGGACCCGACCGGCAGCGGCTCGACCTCGATGTCGCACACGGCGTACTGGCCGTGCCCGCCGGACTGCTTGACGTGCCGCCCGTGCCCGCGCGCCTTGGTCGCGAACGTCTCCCGCAGCGCGACCTTCACCGGTTCGGTGTCGACGTCCGCGCCACCGGCCCGCAGCCGCGCGAGCACGACGTCGGCGTGCGCCTCGCCCATGCACCACAGCACCAGCTGGTGGGTCTCGCCGTTGCGTTCCAGCCGCAGCGTCGGGTCACCGGCCACGAGCCGGGAGAGGTTGCGGGACAACGTGTCCTCGTCGCTGCGGGTCTTGGCGACGATCGCCACCGGCAGCAGCGGTTCCGGCATCGTCCACGGCCGCATCAGCAGCGGCTTGTCCGGGCTGGACACGGTGTCGCCGGTCTCCGCGGAGCCGAGCTTGGTCAGCGCGCAGATGTCGCCCGCGACGCAGTGGGTGACCTCGCGCAGGTTGGAGCCGAGCGGCGAGTAGATGTGCGCGACGCGTTCGTCGACGTCGTGGTCCTCGTGACCGCGGTCGGCCATGCCGTGCCCGGAGATGTGCACCGGCCGCTCCGGCCGCAGCGTGCCGGAGAACACCCGGACGAGTGACACGCGGCCGACGTAGGAGTCGATGGCGGTGCGCACGACCTCGGCCACCAGCGGCCCGTCCGGGTCGGCGGAGATGCGGTCGCCGTTCTTGCCGTTGACGTCGGTCACGTCGGGCACGGTGTGCTCGAGCGGTGACGGGAACGCGCCGGTCAGCGCTTCGAGCAGCTCGGCGAGGCCGACGCCGCTGGTCGCGCACACGGGGATGACGGGGTGGAAGGAGCCGCGGGCGACGGCGGTCTCGAGGTCGGAGATCAGCGTCTCGGTCTCGATGTCCTCGCCCTCGAGGTAGCGGTCCATGAGGGTCTCGTCCTCGGACTCGGCGATGATCCCCTCGATCAGCTCGTTGCGTGCCTCGTCGATCCGCGCGAGGTCGTCCTCGTCCGGTTCGGCCACCGTGGGCGGGTAGCCGTTCGAGTAGTCGAAGAACCGGCGGGTGATCAGCCCCAGCAGCCCCGGCTTGCCGGCCGAGGGCAGGTAGAGCGGCAGCACGCCCGCGCCGAAGGCCTCCTGGCAGGCCCGGATCTCGGCCTCGGCGTCCGCGCGCTGGTGGTCCAGCCGCGCGACCACGACGGCCCTCGGCATGCGCACCGCGGCGCACTCCTCCCAGAGCGCGATGGTCGCCGGGTCGACGCCCTCGGCCGCGCACACGACGAACAGCGCGGCGTCGGCGGCACGCAGGCCGGCGCGCACCTCGCCGACGAAGTCCGCGTACCCGGGGGTGTCGATCAGGTTGATCTTGACGTCGTCGTGCACCAGCGGGGCCACGGACAACCCGACCGACCGCTGCTGTCGCTGCGCCGCGGGGTCGTGGTCGCAGACCGTGGTGCCCTCGGTGACCGTGCCCGCCCTGCTGATCACCCCGGCCGCGGCGAGCAGCGCCTCTGTGAGGGTGGTCTTCCCGGAACCGGATGGCCCGACGAGAACGATGTTCCGCACCTTGGCCGGGTCGTCTACAGCGACCGCGGCTCCGCCACCACCGCCGTTGTCGGAATTCTTGGCCATGCATCTCACCTCTCTGCGGAGCCTGCGGAGCAGACATCCGCCGCTGCCCACTGACCTCGTTGTCAGCCCGGATGCTTGGTGTCCGCTATGTGCTCGATCTCACACCTGTTTACCAGGCGGGACAACCCCAAGCAGAGAAGTGGCCTGGCGAGATACCTCGGAATTGGCACGCTGGCGGGGGCCACATCACACCTAAACTGGGTGGGGAATCCACATGGGAAGGACGAATTGGTGACTGACGTTTCGACCACTCCGGAGACGGGCACCGCGCGTGTCAAGCGCGGCATGGCGGAGATGCTCAAGGGCGGCGTGATCATGGACGTGGTCACCGCCGAGCAGGCGAAGATCGCCGAGGACGCCGGCGCGGTCGCCGTGATGGCGCTCGAGCGGGTGCCCGCGGACATCCGGGCGCAGGGCGGTGTGGCCCGCATGAGCGACCCCGACCTCATCGACGGGATCATCAACGCGGTCTCCATCCCGGTGATGGCCAAGGCCCGCATCGGCCACTTCGTCGAGGCGCAGGTCCTGCAGTCGCTGGGCGTGGACTACATCGACGAGTCCGAGGTGCTGACCCCGGCCGACTACGCCAACCACATCGACAAGTGGCAGTTCACCGTGCCGTTCGTGTGCGGTGCGACGAACCTGGGCGAGGCGCTGCGCCGGATCACCGAGGGCGCGGCCATGATCCGCTCCAAGGGCGAGGCGGGCACGGGCGACGTGTCCAACGCGACCACGCACATGCGCAAGATCCGCGCCGAGATCAAGCGGCTGACGTCGCTGCCCGAGGACGAGCTGTTCGTCGCCGCCAAGGAGCTGCAGGCGCCGTACGAACTGGTCAAGGAGGTGGCGCAGCTCGGCAAGCTGCCGGTGGTGCTGTTCACCGCGGGCGGTATCGCGACCCCGGCCGACGCGGCGATGATGATGCAGCTCGGCGCCGAGGGCGTGTTCGTCGGCTCCGGCATCTTCAAGTCGGGTGACCCGGCCAAGCGCGCGGAGGCGATCGTGAAGGCGACCGCGTTCCACGACGACCCCGACGTCATCGCGAAGGTGTCGCGCGGCCTCGGCGAGGCCATGGTCGGCATCAACGTCGAGGACGTCCCGGAGCCGCACCGGCTGGCCGAGCGCGGCTGGTAGTCACGTGTGCTCGGACACCATGACCGACGTGGTGCCGGGTTCGAGTGCCTCGAAGACGTGCGGGAGGTCGCCCGGGTAGGCGACGTAGTCACCCGGGCTGACCTCCACCGGGTCGTCGGTGAGGCCGAGCCGGGCGCGGCCGGAGCACAGCACGACGTGCTCGACCACGCCGGGCATGTGCGGCTCGGACTCGCGGACCGACCCGGGCTCGGCGGTGATCAGGTACAGGTCGCGGCGCGCGTTGGGCGGGCAGGCGGACAGGACGGTGGCGACGTAGTTCGCCCGTTCGGAGAACACCGCGGGGCCCTCGCCCTTGCGGATGATCTGCACCTTGGGCCGCACCGGTTCGATCAGCCGCGCGAAGGGTACGTCCAGTGCGACCGACAACGCCCACAGCGTCTCCACGCTCGGGTTGCCGCTCGCGGACTCCAGCTGGGACAGCGTCGACTTGGCGATGCCCGCGCGTTTCGCCAGCTCGGACAGCGACAGCCCGGCGCGTTCCCGCTCGCGGCGCAGGGAGAACGCGATGGCGTCCAGCGGGGCCTGTGCCATGACAGCTCCGTTCGATATACCGGACCGCTCGTTCTCCTTGACGAACGAACGCGTGGTGTTCATTCTAGAAGACATGCGTTCGATCTGGCGAACACTCACTCCATCCCTGCAACGGGACGCGCTGGCCATGGCCGGTGCGATCGCGGTCGTCGGCGTGTCGTTCGGCGCGATCGCCGTCGCGAGCGGTCTCGACTGGTGGATGCCGTCGGCCCTGTCCGTGCTGGTGTTCGCGGGCGGGTCGCAGTTCATGGTGGTCGGCGTCGTCGCCGCGGGCGGCGGGCTGGTCGCCGCGGTGGCGGGCGCCCTGCTGCTCAACGCGCGGCACCTGCCGTTCGGGCTCGCGCTCGGCGACCTCATGGGCCGCCGCCCGCTCGCGCGGGTCGTCGGCGCGCACCTGCTCATCGACGAGTCGGTCGCGTTCGCGCTGGCCCAGCGGGGCGACCCGGCCCGGGCACGCGCGGTGTTCTGGTTCCTCGGCACGACGGCGTTCGTCGTGTGGAACCTCGGCACGGTCGTGGGCGCGGCGGCCGGGCAGGTCATCGGCGACACCGGCGCGTTCGGCCTGGACGCCGCGTTCCCGGCCGCGCTGCTCGCCCTCGTGCTGCCCGCGCTGAAGAACGCGCGGGTGCGCAACGCGGCGCTGCTCGGCGCGGCGGTCGCGCTGGCGACCACGCCGTTCCTGCCCGCCGGGGTGCCGGTGCTGCTGTCGCTCGCCGGGCTGGTCGTGCTGGTCCCGGCGCCGAAGAAGAACGACGAGGTGGCGGCATGACCATCACGGCCATCCTGATCCTCGCGGCCGGCACGTACGCGTTCCGGCTGGCAGGCCCGCTGCTGCGGGCCCGGCTGGCCAAGGCGCACGGCGGGGAGGCCGAGCTGCCGCCGCGGCTCGCCGAGCTGTTGTCCGCCGCGGCCACCGTGCTGCTGGTCGCGCTCATCGCCACCTCGGCGCTCACCGACGGCGGCTCGTTCGCCGGGATCGCGCTGCCCGCGGGCGTGCTGGCGGGCGGGGTGCTGGCGTGGCGCAAGGCGCCGTTCGTCGTCGTGGTCGTCGCGGCCGCCGTGGTCGCGGCCGGGCTGCGGGCGCTCGGCGTGCCGTAAGTAAGCTGGACGAATCACAGGAGGTCAACCCGTGTCCGCTGGTCCGCTGATCGGTGTGCTCGCGCTGCAGGGAGACGTGCGCGAGCACCTCGCCGCGCTCGAGTCGAGTGGCGCGCGCGCGACGACCGTGCGCAGGCCGGCCGAGCTGTCCGAAGTGGACGGGCTGGTCCTGCCGGGCGGCGAGTCGACGACCATGTCCCGGCTGCTCGACATCTTCGAGCTGCTGACGCCGCTGCGCGAGCGCATCGCGGACGGCATGCCCGCGTACGGGTCGTGCGCGGGCATGATCCTGCTCGCCACCAAGGTGCTCGACGGCCGCGAGGACCAGCACCAGCTCGGCGGGCTGGACATGATCGTGCGGCGGAACGCGTTCGGCCGGCAGGTCGACTCCTTCGAGGAGGACCTCGAGTTCGCGGGCGTGGCAGGCGGCCCGGTGCACGCGGTGTTCATCCGCGCACCGTGGGTCGAGTCGGCGTCGCCGCAGGTCGAGGTGCTCGCGCGGGTGAGTGATGACCCGGAGGTCCCTGGTGGTGAGGCGGCCGCCGGTAGGATCGTCGCGGTCCGGCAGGGAACCGTGCTGGCCACGGCGTTCCACCCGGAGCTCACTGGGGACACGCGCGTACACAGACTGTTTGTCGAAATGGTGGAGGGTAGATCGTGAGCGGCCATTCAAAATGGGCCACAACCAAGCACAAGAAGGCCGCACTCGATGCCAAGCGGGGCAAACTCTTCGCCAAGCTGATCAAGAACATCGAGGTCGCGGCCCGCACCGGTGGCGGTGACCCGGACGGCAACCCGACGCTGTTCGACGCCATCCAGAAGGCGAAGAAGAACTCGGTCCCGCAGGACAACATCGAGCGCGCCCGCAAGCGCGGCGGTGGCGAGGAGGCGGGCGGCGCCGACTGGCAGACGATCATGTACGAGGGCTACGGCCCCAACGGCGTCGCCGTGCTGATCGAGTGCCTCACCGACAACCGCAACCGCGCCGCGAGCGAGGTCCGGACCGCCATGACCCGCAACGGCGGCTCCATGGCCGACCCGGGTTCGGTGTCGTACCTGTTCAACCGCAAGGGCGTCGTGCTCCTCCCGAAGAACGGCCTGTCCGAGGACGACGTGCTGATGGCCGTCCTCGAGGCCGGCGCCGAGGAGGTCAACGACCTCGGCGAGAGCTTCGAGGTCGTCAGTGAGGCCACCGACCTGGTCGCCGTGCGCACGGCGCTGCAGGAGGCGGGCTACGACTACGAGTCGGCCGAGGCGAGCTTCCTGCCGTCGGTCAGCGTCCCGCTCGACGCCGACGCGGCCCGCAAGGTGTTCCGGCTGATCGAGGCGCTCGAGGACAGCGACGACGTGCAGAACGTCTACGCCAATTTCGACGTGTCGGACGACGTGATGGCTGAGGTTGATGCATAACCCGCACTTACCGCCGCCGCCACGCCTGTCCGCCGGTGTGCTCACCGGCGTCGTCGCGTGGCGGCTGGTGGTCGCGGCGTGCGCGTTCACCGGGTTCTTCGCCGCGGTCGCGGTCATGTCCGACCCGTGGCCCGCGCTGTCGCAGCAGGCCAGCCTGCTCACCGGCGTGGTGTACCTCGGGCTCGCGGCCTACCCGCTGTGCACCGGCGGCCGCGCGCACGAGCCGGCGTCGCCGTGGCTGCGCGGTGCGGTGTGCGTCCTGCTGCTGCTCGTCGCAGGCACCTACCAGACGCTGATGAGCGGGGACGTCGACGACACGTACTCGCTGTTCGAGCACGTGGTCACGCCGCTCGTGGTGCTCGCCGACTGGGTGCTGGTGGGTCGCAGCCAGGCGCGGGTGCGGTGGTGGCACCCGTTCACGTGGCTGGTGTTCCCGCTGGCCTACCTCGGGTACTTCGTGGCGGCCAGGCCCGCGCTGTACGGCGGTTTCCTCGATCCCGACAGCAGCACGTTCGCGGGCATGGTGATGTTCTTCCTGCTGGCCGTGCTCGCCGCGGGGTACGTGCTGTACGCCATCGGCAAGGTGAAGGCCATGCCGTGGCAGGTCGCCCAGGTCGCACCGGAGGTGCCGCGATGACCACCGGACTCGGTGAGGAGGAGCGGCGCCTGCGGGACCGGTTCATCGCGGAGTCCAACGCGCACGGCGCCGCGGTCGTCGACGTCGCCGGGGACGAGCAGCACCCGCCGTACACGTTCTCCGTCGGCGCGTGGCGGCGGTTCGGGGTGCCGGAGGCCGTGACGATCGGGCTGCCGCCCGGCGCGGGCGAGTTCCTCGTCCGCAACTACGTGCGCCGCGCGGGCGAGGGCGAGGAGTTCCCGCCGGGCTCGGTGTGGGACGACCTCCTCGAGGGCGTGCTGGTCACGGTCGAGAACGTCAGCAAGGGCCACTACTTCACGTACTTCGGCAGCGTCTTCCTGCTCCACCCGGACGGCGACTTCGACGCGGTCCAGCTGATCACCGCCACCCCGGACGACATGTGGCCGTGGGAACCCGAGGCCCCGCCCGGCTTCGACCGCTGGCAGCCGATCCTGACCACCACCCACGCGCCGGAGAGCTGGACCCCCGGCGTCGACGGGCCCTGACCCCCGCGCAAGCGCGGACTGTGGTGCACTGGCCGCGTGACCATCCACATCGGACCCCTCGCGGACGCGCACGCCGGTGAGGCGCTGACCGTGCAGCGCGCCGCGTACGTCACCGAGGCGCAGCACTACGACGCGCCGCGCATCCCGCCGCTCGTCGAGACCCTCGCCGAACTCCGCGCGGACCTCGCGTCCGGGGTGCTCGCGCTCGGCGCGTGGGACGGCCACCGGCTCGCCGGTTCGGTCCGCGGCCGGGTCGACGGCGACCGGATGGAGGTCGCGCGGCTGTCGGTGGCGCCGGACCTGCAGGGCCGCGGGATCGGGCGCGCGCTGCTGTCGGCGGTCGAGGCGGCGGCCCCGGCCGCGGTGCGCACGTTCTGGTTGATCACCGGGTTCGACAGTGCGGACAATCTTCGCCTCTACCGCAAAGCGGGCTACGAGGTCGTCGGGCAGAGCACCGACCCGGCGGGCGTCACGTTGGTGGTGTTGGAGAAACCCCGACGAACCACGGCGAAGCCCGGTTAGGGTGTCGCGTACCCTCGGGCCGTCGCGGCCCTTTCACGAAGGCGATCCCGGATGATCATCTATGGCTGGAAGACGTACGTCCAGGTGCTGGCCGTGCTGCACCTGGTGTGCGCCCAGTGCGGCAACAACGCAGAACACGTCCTGCGCAAGCTGACGACGAAGTTCACGTTGTTCTGGATCCCGCTCTTCCCGATCAACAAGAAGCACACGCTGTTCTGCACCGCGTGCGAGAGCGAGCAGCGGGTGCCGGGTGATCAGGCACGGCAGCTGGCCGCGACCGCCGGCATGGGCGCACCGCCGATGCCGGGGCCCGCGCCCGCGATGGTCGCGCCCGGGATGCCGGGACCGGGGATGCCGCCACCCGGAATGCCGGGAATGCCCGGCTCCGCAATGGGTCCCGGCACGCCGTCGCCCGGCATGCCGGGTCCCGCGATGGTCGCGCCCGGGAGGTACGGACCGGGCACGCCGCCGCCCGGGATGCCCGGCCCGGCGATGGGACCCGGAACTCCGCCGCCGGGCGGGTGGATGCACCCCGGCCCCATGGGCCCGGGCACGCCGCCGCCGGGGATGCCCGGTCCGGCAATGGGTCCCGGCGCGCCGATGCCGCCCGGGCCGCCGTACCCGCCGCAGGGCTACCCGCCGCACGGTTACGGTCCCCGCTAGCGCCGCTCCACCTTGACGATCTGCGCGTCGAACTCCGACGGTTCCAGGCCCGCGTTGCAGGTGCTGACCATCTCCCGGGCGCTGGCGCCGGGGAACAGGTCGCTCACGCTCGCGGTCGCCTCGCACCCGCCCTCGCTGTCGTTGACGTCGAACGTGACCTCGTACGAGGCGAAGTCGGACCCCTTGTTGTAGATCGTCACCGACATGGACAGCTTCCCGGACTCGGGGTCCTGGTGCACTTCGCCCAGGTGCACGTCGATCTCGTCGCGCAGCAGCTCCTCGGTCTCGTCGCCGTCGGCGCCCGGGTTGCCCCAGAACTTGGTGAGCGCCACCGTCGACAACCCGATCGCGATCGTGCACAGGATCACGCCGACGATCGCCAGCACGTTGCCGCGGTTGCGCCCGGTGCACCCGTAGAGCCCGAAGGCGACGCCGGGGATCGCGAACACCAGCGGGAGCCACTCCCGCGCGTCGCTGAACGCGAACGGTGTCAGCGGCAGCAGGCAGCCGAGACCACCGAGCACCATGGCGATGGCGCCGAGTCCCGTGCCGGGCGCGGCCGGCGGCGGGAGCGGTGGCGCGGGCGCCGCGGCCGGGGCGGACTCGTTCTCGTCTGGTGGTCGCGGCGTGCCGCTGGTCATGGACATACGGACGATCTTGCACCACCCTGGACGGATGGCACGACCGCGCCCACTGGACATGTCCGAGGAGCAGCTCGGTTTCCGGCCCAGGGAAGCAGTTCGCTGGCTCGCACCGAAAGTCCTGATCACCACCGGTCTGCAGTCGATGCTCGCCGGGATCTTCGGTTCCTACGCGGACAAGAGGGAGTTGCAGGGCAGCCTGCCCGCGACGGTGCACGACCACGGTGACGACGACGAGCTGTGGCTCGACTTCGTCGCGGATCTCGGGGACGGGTTCGACGCCACCTACTCGATCGCGTCGCTGCTCGCCGCGCCGGAGCTGGTCCTCGACGGGCAGCCGACGCCGCGCGGCAGGCTCCTCGTGATGGGCGGCGACGAGGTCTACCCGGCGGCGTCCACCAACGCGTACGAGGACCGCAGCAAGGGCGTCTACCGCGCCGCGTTGCCGGTGCCGCCCGAGGAGCCGCCGACGCTGTTCGCCTTGCCCGGCAACCACGACTGGTACGACGGGCTCACCTCGTTCCTGCGCGTCTTCGCGCAGCGGCGGCCGTTCGGTGGCTGGCAGACCGAGCAGACCCGCAGCTACTTCGCGATCCGGCTGCCGAGGAACTGGTGGCTGTACGCCATCGACACCCAGTTCGACGACTACGTCGACGCGCCGCAGCTCGAGTACTTCCGCACCGCGTCCGCCGGGCTGCGGGAGGGCGACTCGATCATCCTGTGCACGTCGACGCCCGCGTGGGTGGAGGCAGGCTGCGGCGGCCGCGCGAAGGGGTACGACACCATCGAGTTCTTCCAGCGCGAGGTGATCCGCCCGCACGGGGCGAAGGTCCGCGTCATGCTGACCGGCGACAAACACCACTACGTGCGTTACGCCGAGGAGGGCGGCACGGGCCAGAAGATCACGGCAGGCCTCGGCGGCGCGTACCTCGCCTCGACGGACCGGATGCCGGCCACCCTCGACCTGCCGGGCGCGAAGTCGCGGGTGCGGGAACCGTCACCGCCGTCCCGGTACCGGCTGACGACCCGCTACCCGAGCCACACGGGCCGCCTCGCCGCGGGCATCTTCCGGTTGCCGTGGCGCAACCCCAGCTTCTGGGGGCTGACCGGTCTCATCCAGCTCCTCGCGACACTGGCGATGCTGTACGGGCTCGCCGAGTCCGCGACGCGGTCCGGGGTGTTCGGTCTGCTGGCCTCGTGGTCGCCCGCGCTGCTGGTGGCGGCCGTCCTGGTGCTCGTGGGAGTGACGTTCGCGCGGATCGACATACCGGAGACGAACAAGGTCAACGTCGTGGCGGGCGTGCTGCACGCCGTGGCGCACCTGGCGTTGAGCGCGGGCTGGGCGGTGGTGATCCGCTGGCTCTACCACGACGTCCTGCCCGGCGGGACCGTCGCAGCGGACTGGGTGATCTTCTTCGTCGCGACGGCGGGCACGCTGGTCGTGATCGGTTTCGTCGACGCCGAGCTGGTCGCGTTGTACCTGCTGATCGCGAGCCGGTTCGGCATCAACCTCAACGAGGTCATGGCGGGCCAGGGCATCGAGGACCACAAGGGCTTCCTGCGACTGCACGTCGGCCGCGACGGCACGCTGACCATATACCCGGTGAAGGTGGACCGCGTGTGCCGCGCGTGGCAACCCAACCCGGCCGGCGCGCCGACCGACCCGTGGCTGCTGCCGGAGCAGCCGCTCACCCCGGAACTGATCGAGCCGCCGGTGAAGGTGCCGCCTGCGTGATGGGGTTCTTCGGCGTGGGTTGGTGATCGTGGTCGGGGTGGCGCCCGTTTCCGACAGGCCACGCTCTGCGGAGTGCCCGGGTGGTGCCGACCGGATGCACTGGTGATTGTGTTCGGTGGTGTCGCAGCTTTGCGGGCCGAGCCTGTGGTGCCCGGCCGGGTTGTGGTGAGGATATCGGTGGTTTCGTCTTTTCCGACAGGTCTCGCCCCGCGGCCGGACCGTAGCGCCTGAGTGGTGCCGAGAATGGGGCGGCTTCCACCGGATGCACTGATGGTCGTATTCGATCGTGCGGTGGCGGCCCGCTGCGCGGGCCGGGCGCGAAGCGCCCGGTGAATGTTCGTCTTTCCTGACACGTCGGTCTCTCGTGGCTGTGCACGGAGTGTCCGGGTGGCGCCGTGAGTGGAGCGGCGTCGCCCGGATGCACTGATGGTCGTGTTCTGTCGTGTGTGGTGGCCCGCTTTGCGGGCCGGGCGTAGCGCGCGGCCCGTGGTGCCATGAATGGCGCGGTGGCGACGTCGATCGGACGTATTGATGGAGGTGTTCGGTCGTATGGGAGGTGCCCCGCTTCGCGGGCGGGGCGCGTAGCGCCCGGTGAATGTCGTTCCCGACAGGCCACGCTCTTGTGGCCCGGAGCGGAGTGCCCGGTGCCGCAAGTGGGTGGTGCCGACCGGATGCATTGGTGATTGTGTTCGGTGGTGTGTGGTGCCGCGCGCTTCGCGGCCCGAGCCTGTGGCGCCCGGCCGCGATGGGGTGAGGGCATCGGCGGTGCCGTGGATGTTTCGTCTTTCGGGCAGGTCCCGCTCCGTGGCCGGACCGTAGCGCCTGAGTGGTGCTGTGCGTGGGGCGCATTCACCGGATGCACTGATGGTCGTGTTCGGTCACGCGGCCCCGGCCCGCAACGGCAGTGCCATGAGCGACCGTCACGAGCCGCACGCCACACGTCATGGGAAAACGGGCCGACCGTTGTCCAGCGGCACATACACTCGCCCGGTGACACCAGCTCCACACGTGGTCGACTTCGCTGCCGGGCTCTACTGGCGCAAGAGCAAGCTCAACGGCAGGAAGTGCGTGCCCGCCATCCTGTCGGTGACGGGCGGTCGCCTCCGGCTGTCCGCGGTGGACGGGGTCGCGTTCGACGTGCCCTGTGCCGAGGCCCGCGCCAGGTTCACGGTCTTCTCCACGATGGTGCTGACGGCGGCGGGCAGGCGGTTCGACCTCGTCGGCACCGGGGCCGCGATGTCCCCGAAGTTCACGACCGCGCAGCTCGCCGAACTCGACGCGCTGCGGGCGCGGGCGACCACATCAGGCGCGACCGGCATGTTCGGCGGTGGTGGGGCGGAGTTGCTGTCGGCCGCGTTCGACATCGTCACCATGGTCGCGGCGATCAAGCCCTGGCGGACGGTGTTGCCCGCGGCCGGGGTGGTGGTGGCCTGAGGCGCCGGGGCGGACGGGGTTGCCATCCGCCCCGGCACCCGCCGGGTCACTGCCGCCGGGGGAGGTTGAACTCCTCCATCGCCATGACCGGGCGCAGGTGTTGTTCCGCGCCGCCCTTGGTGAAAGCGTTCCGCAGGATGTCGTCGCCCAGCAGGTTGCCCAGGGCGCCCATGACCATGCCCTGGTCGAGGGCCAGGTACCGCTTGGCGACCGTGCCGCTGCGGACGGCGATCGCGTCGTAGTAGCCGCCCGGGCCGTAGGCGTCGAAGTCGCGGCGCAGCTTGGCCAGCTCGGTCACGGCGGCGCGGGGCTGGTACGGCAGCGCGAGCACCACCGCGTGCGGGGTCACGACCCCGTCGCCGTACGAGGACGGCAACGGCTGCGCCTCACGGCAGCCCTCGAAGCCGACGTCCACCGACGTCTTCTCCTGGTCGCTCGTGTAGCCGGGGCCGTCGAGGCCCATCACGTCCACACCGTACTCGCGGTACCCGCCCGCCGGGTTGGACGCGGGCGAGAAGCCCCAGTAGCCGTACTTCGCGTCGTGGAGCCCGTGTTCGATCTGGCCGCGCACGTACACCGAGTGCTGCCGCGCCCACGAGTTCACGCCCCAGCGCACCTCGGGCACGAACATGTCCGGCATCAGCTCCTCGAACATGTCGCCACCCCACGTGGGCACGAACTTCAGCCCGCGGTAGGTGTAGTGGCCCTCGAACACCGGCACCCCGAGGTAGTCGACGAACTCACCGGACGGCTTCTGCTCCTGCCATGCCCAGTCGCACGTGTCCGGGAACGTCCGCCACGGCGCGAAGTAGTGCGCGGGCGGCACCTGGCCGAGCGAGATCGCGACGTAGGAGATCATGCGGGTCTCGGACGCGAACGAACCGTAGGTGTGGCACGTGTAGTACACCTCTGGGCCGACCCCGGTGTAGTTGCCGGGCAGGGAGCACTGCGGGGGAGGGGAGTCCCAGAAACCACCGCGCATGAGTCCGGCAGGCACGTCCGGGCCCCGGCCCTGCGGGTCGTAGTAGAACGAGAAGTCCATGGGCGCCAGGAGTTCCTGCGCCTGCGCGCGCACCTCGGGCACCGCGTTGCGGACCACCATCAGCGCGGCCGCGAGCCACGCGTTGTCCACACTGGACGCGAACGGGTACACGACCGACCCGTCCTCCGGCCACGTGGTGAGCCGTTCGAGCGTCGCCGGGTCGTACCAGTTGTAGAACTGGCCGGACGCCGGGTGGCGCTGCAGGCGGGCCACCGACGACAGCGTGGTCCTCGTGCGGGACACCAGTTCCCGCCGGGAGATCACGCCGAGGTCCTCGGCGACGATCGCCGACCACAGGTACGAGCCGATGTTCGTCGGCGACGTGTACTTCGAGCGGGTGGCCGGGTCGAGGTCGCCGCCGATGTTGTCGGCGGGCATCCCGGTCTCCGGCACGGTCATCGCGTCGAAAGACCGCCACGTGTCGCGCACCAGCGCGAGGTGCGGTGCCGTGGCGGACGCCGTGGCTGGCGCCAGCGGGGACAGCAGCGCCGCGGCGAGCACGGCGACGCCAGCCAGTCGTAATCGGGACATGCGTGGCTCCTCTTACTTCAGTCCGGTCGTCGCGATTCCGCGGACGAAATGACGTTGCAGCAGGACGAACACGACGAGCACCGGCACCACGACCACGACCGCGCCCGCGAGGAGCAGGTCGTACTCGGTCCGGTTCTGACCGATCGCGTACAGCGCGAGCGCGACCGGCAGGGTGTACGTCTCCTCCTCGGTGGCCGCGACCAGCGGCCAGAGGAAGTTGTTCCAGGAGGCCAGGAACGTGAGGATGCCGAGCGTGGCGAGCGCGGGACGGCACAGCGGCAGCACGATCTGCCAGAAGATCCGCAACTCGCTCGCCGCGTCGATCCGCGCGGCCTCCAGCAGGTCGTCCGGGATGGACAGGATGAACTGCCGCATCAGGAACACGCCGAACGCCTGCGCCAGGTAGGGGAGGATCAGCCCGGCGAGCGTGTTGACCAGCCCCAGGTTGGACGAGAGCACGAACAGCGGCACCATCGTGACGATGCTCGGCACCATCAGCGTGCCCAGCACGATCCCGAACAGCACCCTCTTGCCCGCGAACGGCAGCTTCGCGAGCGCGTACCCGGCCGCCGAGCAGAACAGCAGGTTGCCGACGGTCGTGACGATCGCGACCACGGCCGAGTTCGTGAAGTACGTGGGGAAGTCCAGCCGGTCGAACAGGGTCCCGTAGTTCGCGAACGTCGGGTCGTTCGGCCACCACGTCGGCGGGTCGGCGCGGATCTCGCCCTCGGGTTTGAACGAGGACAGCAGCATCCAGACGAACGGCCCGACGACGAGCAGCAGCCCGCCGAACAACAGCACGTACAGCACCGCCTTGGCGATCCTGTCCCGAGAACGCGGCCTGTCAGTCATCGACGTTGTTCCTCAGCAGCTTGAACCAGGCGATGGACAGCAGCACCACGACCACGAACAGCACGTAGCCCATGGCGGAGGCGTAGCCGTAGTTGCCGAACCCGAACTGGTTGTAGGTCGCGTACGCCATCGACAGGGTCGAGTCCAGCGGGCCGCCCTGCGTCATCACGAACGGCTCCTCGAAGAACTGCACGTAGCCGATCGTGGTGATCACGGCGACGAACAGCATGGTGGGCCGCAGCATCGGCAGCGTCAGGTGCCGGAACTGCTGGAACCGCTTGGCGCCGTCGATCGTGGCGGCCTCGTACAGGTCCTTCGGGATGGCCTGCAGCCCGGCCAGGAAGATCACCATGCCGAACCCGAGGTTGCGCCACGCGCCCATCACGATCAGCGTCGGCAGCGCGAACGTCTGGTTGTCGAGCCAGTTCGGGCCCTGGATCCCGGCGAACCCGAGGATCTCGTTCAGCAACCCGGTGTCGGGCTGCAGCACGAACCGCCACACCACGGAGATCGCCACGATGCTGGTGACGACCGGCAGGTAGTAGCCGACCCGGAACAGCGTCCGGAACCGCACCAGGCCCGAGTTGAGCCCGAGCGCGACGAGCAGCGACAGCGCCATGGTGAGCGGCACGCCGACCACCACGAACACGGCCGTGTTGCCCGCCGCGGTCAGGAACTTCTCGTCGGAGAACAGCCGGACGTAGTTCTCCAGCCCGATCACGTTGACGTTGAACGGGTTCAGCAGGTCCGCGCTGCGCAGGTCGGTCACGCTCATCACGAGCGACGCGACGACCGGCCCGGCGGTGAACACGAGGAACAGCACCGCGAACGGCAGCGCGAACCCCCAGCCGGTCAGCGCGCGGGAGGTTCGCCGGGCCCGCGCGGGCGGGCGCGGGCCCGGCACGACCGCGGGATCCGCGGCCGGGTCTCGCGGGACGGTGCGGTCCCGTACCTCTGGCACGTCAGCCACCCGTGCCGATCGACGTGGCCTGGGCCTGCATGGCCTTCGCCGCGTCGGCGGCCGACTCGGTGCCCTTCGCGACCTTCTCCAGCTCGCTGTCGATGCCTGCCGCGATCTGCTCCCACGTCGGGATCGACGGCGGCGCCTTGGCCTTGTCGAGCTGGTCGCCGAACACCTTCAGCTGCGGGTCACCGGCCAGCGCCTCGTCGTCCCACGCGGCCTGCACCGACGGCAGGTCCGACACCGTCCGGTACCACTTGACCTGCACCTCCGGCCGCATCAGGTACGACACGAACTTCCAGGCGGCGTCCCGGTTCTCGGTGTTCTTGAAGACGGACATGTTGGACCCGCCGATGAACGACGTGTAGTCGCCGTCGCCCGACGGCATCGGCCACAGCTCGTACTTGCCCTCGCCGCCCAGCTCGTTCAGCAGCCCGATGTGCCACGGCCCGGACACGAACGACGCGATCTCGCCGGAGAGGATCTTCGGCTCGGTCTCGCCCTCGCGCAGGCGGTCCTTGGTGGACAGACCCTCGTCGTAGAAGGACTTGTAGTACTCCAGTGCCTCGACCGCCTGCGGCGAGTCCAGCGTGAACTTCGACCCGTCGTGGATGTCGCCGCCGTTCTGCCACACGAACGGCATCACGGTCTGCCACGCGCCCGTCTGGCCGGGCTGCAGGTAGGTGCCCCACTTGGCGCCGCCCTTGGACTGCATGGCCTTGACAGACTGCTTCAGCTCGTCCCACGTCGTGGGGGCCTCGGTGATCCCGGCCTTCTCGGCGACGGCCTTGTTCACGTACAGCAGCCGGGTCTCCACGTACCACGGGACGCTGTAGGAGGTGCCGTCGACGACGCCGGTCTCCCACGCGCCGGGGAAGAAGTCGTCCTCGTTCACGAAGTCCGGCGGCACCACGTCCAGCGCGCCGGTCTTGGCGAACTCGCCGACCCAGGTGGTGCCGAGCATGGTCACGTCGGGTGTCTCCTGGCCCGCGATGGCGGCGGCGAGCTTGTTGTGCGCGCCGTCCCACGGCACCGGCGTGACGGTGACCTTCGCGTCCGGGTTCTCCTTCATGAAGTCGTCGGCGAGGACCGACAGCTTCTCGCCCTCGGTGCCCATGGCCCAGACGGTGATCTCGCCGGACGCCTTGCCCGCGGCGACCTCCTCGCCCTGCTTGGCGCCCGCGTCGCCGCTCTCGCGCCCGCACGCCGACGCGGCCAGCGCGGCCGCGGTGACAGCGGCCAGCAATACTGTTCGCCTGCTGGGTCGGGTCATGCTGTACCTCCGGAGGGGTCGTGACTACCGCAGCTGGCGCGGATCACCAGCCGGGTCGGCAGCACCTCGCGGCGTGCCGGTGTCCGTGTGGCTGTCTGTGCGGTCTTCGCGCCGCCGATGCGCTCGTCCAGCCACCGCGCGGCGGTGGCGCCCAGCTCGCGCATCGACTGGTGCACGGTGGTCAGCCGGGCGTAGCCGGCGGCCATGATGTCGTCCCAGCCCGTCAGCGCGACGTCGCCGGGCACGGAAAGCCCCAGGTCCTCGGCGGCCCGCAGCGCACCGAGCGCCACCTCGTCGTTGGCGCACACGACCGCGTCGGGGCGGGTGCCCAGCAGGTGCTCGGCCGCCGCGTAGCCGGACCGGACGTCGAAGGCGCACGGTGTGGCGGCCGGGACGGTGAACCCGCCGTCGGTGAGCGCGCGGCGGAAACCCTTGTAGCGGCCGGCGACGTCCGGTGATTCCGCCGGGTCGCCGAGGAACGCGATCCGCCGGTGCCCGTGACCGAGCAGGTGGGCGGTCAGGTCCCGGGCACTGGTCTCGTTGTCGGCGGTCACGGTGTCGACGAGCCCGACCGGCGGGCGGGCCAGCAGCACGAGCGGCAGCCCGGTGTCGGCGATGCGGGCCACCACGTGGTCGCCGACCGTCCGGCCCATGATCACCATGCCGTCGACGCGCCCGGCCAGCTCGAGCACCGCCTCCTCGGCGTTCGCGCGACCGTTCGTGGCGAGGATCAGGACGCTGCGGCCCAGCTCGGCGACGACCTCCTCGTACCCGAGGACCACCTCGGCGTAGTACGGGCCGGACAGGTCGGGGAACACGATGCCGTTCGCGGCGTGCTGGCCCTCGGCGAGCGCGCGGCCCGCGCGGCTGGGGCGGAAGCGCAGCTCCTCGGCGACCTGCTGGACGCGCCGCCGGGTGGCGGGCGCGACCAGGTCGGAGTCGCGCAGCGCACGGGACACGGTGGCGATCGACACCCCGGCCCGTTCGGCCACCTCGTAGATGGTGACCGGCCGTCGTTCCCGACCCGACATGGCGGCCTTCCGTCGTTGGAAGCGCTTACATTTCTGTTGTGTGCAGTTCTAACACGCATGTCAAGTGAAGGCGCTTTCATTGGCCTCGACCTGCGGTTGTGAATCGAACGTTCCAAAACTCTGGTACGGTCGGGGCATGCCGAGGCCGAGGGAGTTCGACGAGGACCGCGCACTGGACGCCGCGATGCGCGCGTTCTGGTCGGCGGGCTACGAGGCCACGTCGACCCAGGACCTGTGCGCGGCGACCGGGCTCGGGCGGTCCAGCATCTACAACACCTTCCGCAGCAAGCGGGACCTGTTCGAGCAGGCGCTGACGCGGTACATGACCGAGCGGACCGCCGCCGCGCTCGCGCTGCTGGCGCAGGACCGCCCGGTCCGGGAGCGGGTCCGCGCCCTGCTGTGGCAGTCGGTCGACGCGCCGGAGGACGACCCGCTCGGCTGCCTCGTGGTCAACTCGCTGGTCGAGCTGGGGCCGCGGGACGAGCACGTCGCCGCCCTGCTCCGGGCCGACCAGGACCGGCGCTTCGCCGCGCTGCGGGACGCGTTCGCCGCCGGGCGCGCCGCGGGGGAGATCGCGGCGGGCAAGGATCCGGACGCGCTCGCGCACTTCGTCATGTCGTCGATCAACGGCATGCGGGTCATGGCGCGGGCGGGCGCCGGCCGCGCGACGCTCGAGTCCGTGGCCGAGGTGGCGCTGACCGCCATCTGACCTCCGGTGCGGGACGACGGCGTGCCCGCACGCACGCATTCTGAACCAATCGATCCAAAACAGGAGGAACCGTGCCGCTCGCCGTGTACGTCATCGGGCTGTCGATCTTCGCCCAGGGCACGTCCGAGCTGATGCTCGCCGGGCTGCTGCCCGAACTCGCCCGCGACCTCGACGTGGGGATCCCCCAGGCCGGACTGCTGATCTCCGCGTTCGCGGTCGGCATGCTCGCCGGCGCGCCCGTCCTCGCGGTCGTCACCCTGCGCTGGCCGCGGCGGGCCACCCTGCTGGCGTTCCTCGCGGTGTTCGCGGTCGTGCACGTCGCCGCCGCGCTCACGGACAGTTACGAATTCCTCCTGGTCACGCGGGTCGTCGGCGCGTTCGTCTACGCCGGGTTCTGGGCGGTCGCGACGGTCGCGGTGCTGTCGCTCGTGCCCGAGGACAGCCGCGGGCGTGCCATGGGCATCGTCGCGGGCGGGCTCACCGTCGCCACCATCGCCGGGCTCCCCGCGGGCACGTTCGTGGGGCAGCACCTCGGCTGGCGCGCGGCGTTCTGGGCGGTCGCGATCATGTCGCTGCTCGCGATGGCCGCCGTGCGCGCCACCGTCCACAACGGACCGACGACCGGCGCGCGGCCGAGCGTCGCCGCCGAGCTGCGGGCCATGGCCAACCCGCGCCTCTGGCTCGCCTACGCCACCACCGCGCTCCTCATGACCGCGTTGATCGTCACGTTCGGTTACCTCGCGCCGCTGCTCACCGAGACCACCGGGCTGCCCGACGGCGCGGTCCCGGTCGTGCTCGGCGTCTACGGGCTCGGCTCGCTCATCGGCATCACGGTCGGCGGCCGCACCGCCGACCGGCACCCGTTCCGCACCCTCGCCTACGGCACCGGCGGCCTCGTCGCCGCCAGCGCCGTGCTCGCCGCGACCGCGCACGCGCCCCTGCCCGCGATCGCCGCGGTCTTCCTGATCGGCGCGTTCGGCTTCGCGGTGAACCCGGCGCTCAACACCCGGGTGTTCGCCGAGTCGGCACAGGCCCCGACCCTGGCCGCGGCGCTGAACATCGCCGCCTTCAACGTCGGCATCACCGCGGGCCCGTGGCTCGGCGGCCGCGCGCTCGACGCAGGCGCGGACTACCCGGTCGTCGCCTGGCTCGGCGCTGCCACCGGGGTGGTGGCACTCGGCGCGGTCGCGCTCGGCGCCGTGTCGGTGCGCAGGGAGAAGGCCCTGGTCCCCTAGGCTTCGAACTGATGTTCTCGACAGCCAAGACCATGCGCGTGCTCGGCGTGGACCCCGGCCTGACCCGCTGCGGGATCGCCGTCGTCGACGGGGCCGTGGGCCGGAAGGTGACCTGCGTCCAGGTGGACGTGGTGCGCACCCCGGTCGACGCCGACCTCGCCGTGCGCCTGCTCGCCGTGTCCGACGCCGTCGAGGACTGGCTCGACCGCCACCGCCCGGACGTGGTGGCGGTCGAACGGGTCTTCAGCCAGTACAACGTCCGCACCGCCATGGGCACCGCCCAGGCCGGCGGCGTCGTGGCCCTGGCCGCCGCCAAGCGCGGCCTGCCGGTCGTGTTCCACACGCCGTCCGAGGTCAAGGCCGCGGTCACCGGCTCCGGCCGCGCCGACAAGGCGCAGGTCACGGCCATGGTCACGAAGCTGCTGGGGCTGCGGACGGCGCCGAGGCCCGCGGACGCGGCGGACGCCATCGCCATCGCCGTCTGCCACATCTGGCGCGCACCCATGCGCAACCGGCTCGCCGAGGCCGAGGCGAAGGCCGCCGAACTCGCCCGCAACCACAAGGCACGGCTCGCCGAGGCCGCCAACAAGAGGAAGACGACCACATGATCTCCCGCGTACGGGGCACGGTGCTCTCGATCGGTCTCGACCACGTGGTGGTCGAGGTCGGCGGGGTCGGCCTGACGATCACCGCCACCCCGGCCACCCTCGCCACGCTGCGCACCGGCGAGGAGGCGATCCTCGAGACCACGCTCGTCGTCCGCGAGGACTCCCTGACGCTGTTCGGGTTCGCCGACTCGCAGTCCCGCGAGCTGTTCGGCCTGCTGCAGACCGTCTCCGGGATCGGCCCGCGCATCGCCATGGCCACGCTCGCCGTGCTCGACCCGAACCAGCTGCGTGCCGCGCTCGGCGAGGGCGCCGTCTCCGTGCTCACCCAGGTGCCCGGCATCGGCCGCAAGGGCGCGGAACGCCTCATCGTCGAGCTGCGGGACAAGGTCGGCGCGCTCGCCGCCGTCACCGCCGAGTCGGTGGCCACCGGCAACGGCGCGGTGCGGGGGAGTGTCGTCGAGGCGCTGACCGGGCTCGGGTTCGCCGCCAAGCAGGCCGAGCAGGCGGTCGACGGGGTGCTCGCCGAGAACGGCCACGCCGACACCGCCACCGTCCTGCGCAGGGCGCTCGCCACCCTGGGCAAGAAGCGGTAGCGGGTCGTGCACGATGAAGCCGTGACCGACCCGGACGAGCTCGACGAGATCGCCTCCCCCGAGGTGCTGCCCGGGGACGACGAGGCGACGCTGCGCCCGAAGCGGCTCGCCGAGTTCGTCGGCCAGCACCGGGTCCGCGAGCAGCTCGAGCTGGTGCTGCAGGGCGCCACCCAGCGCGGGGTGCCGCCGGACCACGTGCTGCTCTCCGGCCCGCCCGGCCTCGGCAAGACCAGCCTCGCCATGATCATCGCCGCCGAGCTGGGCAGCTCGCTGCGCATCACGTCCGGCCCCGCGCTGGAGCGGGCGGGCGACCTCGCCGCCATGCTGTCCAACCTCGTCGAGGGCGACGTGCTGTTCATCGACGAGATCCACCGGATGGCGCGCCCCGCCGAGGAGATGCTCTACCTCGCGATGGAGGACTTCCGCGTCGACGTGGTCGTCGGCAAGGGGCCCGGCGCCACCAGCATCCCGTTGGAGATCGCGCCGTTCACGCTCGTCGGCGCCACCACGCGGTCGGGCTCGCTGACCGGTCCGCTGCGCGACCGGTTCGGCTTCACCGCGCACATGGAGTTCTACTCGGCCGAGGACCTCGACCAGGTGCTGCGCCGGTCGGCGGGCATCCTCGGCGTCGACCTGCGCGCCGACGGCGCCGCCGAGATCGCGGGCCGCTCCCGGGGCACGCCGCGCATCGCGAACCGGCTGCTGCGCCGCGTGCGCGACTTCGCCGAGGTCCGCGCCGACGGCGTCGTGACCAGGGCGATCGCCCGCTCGGCGCTCGAGGTCTACGACGTCGACGAGCTGGGGCTCGACCGGCTCGACCGGGCCGTGCTCGGCGCGCTCGTCCGCTCGTTCGGCGGCGGTCCGGTCGGCGTGTCGACGCTGGCTGTCGCGGTGGGGGAGGAGCCAAGTACGGTGGAGGAGGTGTGCGAGCCGTACCTGGTGCGGGCGGGCATGCTCGCCAGGACTCCGCGGGGTCGTGTCGCCACTGCGGCGGCTTGGTCCCATTTGGGGCTTTTGCCCCCGGTTAACGCTCCTGGCCCGATGCCGCCTACGCTGTTCGACAGTGACATGAACAACACTGCGCACACCGCAGAGTAGGCAACTCACGGATGGACAACCATGGAACTCCTCCCCCTGCTCCTGATGTTCGGCCTGCTGGGCGTCATGATGTACTTCATGAGCCGGCGCCAGCGCCGCGCACAGGAGCAGCAGCAGGCGCTGCAGAACTCGCTCGCCGTCGGTGACCGCGTGATGACCACCTCGGGCCTCTACGGCACGGTGACCGACACGGACAACGAGCAGACCGTCTCCATCGAGATCGCCCCCGGCGTCGAGACGGAGTGGCTGCGTGCCGCGGTGCGCGAGAAGGTCGGCCCCGTCGAGGAGACCGACGACGTCGAGGCCCTCGAGGACGCCGAGATCGAGGTCGAGCCCGTCGACCCCGAGACGAACGAGCCCCCGGCCGCCAAGGACGCCGAGCTCGAGTCCGGCAAGCAGAAGTAGCGGGATGCGTGAGCGTGACGTGACCGTGTGACAACGGCCTCACGTCACGGGAGGTACGCTGCGCCCTCACCCACACGTGTAATGGGTGCGGGCGCAGTCTTGTGCCAAGACACGGACCAAGACACGCCTGACGACCCTTGTAGTTCGAGGAGACCGACCGACCGTGGCCTCACCCTCCGGGCAGATCCGCCCAGGACGCTACCTTGCGTTCTTTCTGTTCATCGTGGTTCTGCTCTACGGCTTGGTCTTCGCCACGCCGGACCACAAGCTGGAGCCCAAGCTCGGCATCGACCTGCAGGGCGGTACCCGGGTCACGCTGACCGCGCGGACCGAGACCGGTGAGGCGCCCAGCCGGGAGTCGCTCGACCAGGCCAGGCAGATCATCGAGACCCGCGTGAACGGCATCGGTGTCTCCGGCACCGAGGTCGTGCTCGACGGCAACAACATCATCATCACGGTGCCGGGCGAGGAGGGCGAGCAGGCCAAGGACCTCGGCCAGACCGCCCAGCTGCGCTTCCGCGCGGTGATCGGGCAGCCGCAGGCCGCCACGCCGCCCGCGCAGGAGGAGCAGCCGTCCGAGTCGACCGAGCCGTCGACGCCGCCGTCCAGCGGCGCGTCCACGCCGCCGTCGAGCGAGTCGTCGACCCCGCCGTCGGCGGGCGAGGGCACGCCGCAGGGCCGCCCCGCCCCGGCCGCCGCGGGCCAGCCGGGCACGACCGAGCCGTCGGCCCCGCCGTCGAGCGGTGCCTCCACGCCGCCGACGTCCGGCGCCGAGCAGCCGTCCGACGACGCGCTCGCCGACCCGCTGAGCGCCTGCGCGAAGTACTCGGCGGACGTCGACACGTACACCAAGGACGTCGCGGCGGGCAAGGAAAGCGCGGTCACCACCGCGAGCCTGATCCAGTCGGGCCGCGCGTGCCGCCAGGCGCCGCAGCTCGCGCCGAGCGCCGACGGCACCGTCCAGCCGGACGCGACCGCGCAGCAGGCCGCCATGGCCGCGCTCGACTGCAGCAAGCCCGACCCGCTCGTCGGCAACGACATCGCGGACCGGCCGCTGGTCGCGTGCGACCAGGAGGGCACCGCCAAGTACGTCCTCGGCCCGACCTTCCTGCAGGGCACCGAGATCTCCGACGCGGGCTCCGCGCCCAACCCGGAGGGCGTCGGCTACGTCGTGACGCTGGACTTCGAGAGCGAGGGCAGCCGCATCTGGGCCGACTACACCGAGGCCCACGTCGGTGAGATGGCCGCGTTCGTGCTCGACACCCAGGTCGTGTCCGCCCCGGAGATCCAGGGCGCCATCACCGGTCAGACGCAGATCACCGGCGGCGGCCAGGGCGGCTTCAGCTCCTCGGAGGCCAAGAGCCTCGCGGACGTGCTGAAGTACGGCTCGCTGCCGCTGTCGTTCGACTCGTCCGAGGCGGAGACCGTGTCCGCGACGCTGGGCCTGGCGTCGCTCAAGGCCGGCCTGATCGCGGGTGCCATCGGCCTCGCGCTGGTCTTCCTGTACTGCCTCTTCTACTACCGCATGCTCGGCGTGCTCACGATCCTGTCGCTCGCGCTGTCCGGCGTGATCGTGTTCGCGGTGCTGGTGCTGCTCGGCCGGTGGATCGGGTTCACCCTCGACCTCGCCGGTGTCGCGGGCTTCATCGTCGCCATCGGTATCACCGCGGACTCGTTCGTGGTCTTCTTCGAACGGCTGAAAGACGAGATACGCGAAGGCAGGACGTTCCGGTCGGCGGTGCCGAGGGCGTGGGTGCGTGCCCGGCGCACGATCCTGTCCGCCGACGCGGTCATGTTCCTCGCGGCCGCCGTCCTGTACGTGCTGGCCGTCGGACAGGTCCGCGGCTTCGCGTTCACCCTGGGCATGTCGACCGTCCTGGACCTGATCGTGGTGTTCTTCGTGACCCACCCGCTGGTCGCGCTGGCGTCGAAGTCGAAGTTCCTGTCCAGCCCGAAGATGTCCGGTCTCGGCGCGGTGCAGCGCCAGGCGAGCGAGCGGCGGGCCGCCGGCCGTACCGTCGCGAAGGAGGTGTGACGTGGCTGCCAACGAAGCACAGGCGCCCGCCAAGAAGGAGGGCGTGTTCCACCGGCTCTACGTGGGCACCGGCGCGTTCGACGTGGTCGGCAAGCGCAAGCGGTGGTACGTCTTCTTCGCGGTCCTGATCCTCGTGTGCCTCGCGTCGATCGTCTTCCGCGGCTTCAACCTCGGGATCGACTTCACCGGCGGCACCCGCGTCTCCCTGCCCGCGCAGGGCGCGAACGGCGACATCTCGATCTCCGCGATCGAGGACGCGTTCAAGGAGACGCTCGACATGGAGCCGGCCGCCGTGCAGACGGTCGGCACCGGTGACGCGGCGACGATCCAGATCCGGTCGGAGGCGCTGAACAACGAGCAGGTCACCGAGCTGAAGACGGCCCTGTTCGACAAGTTCCAGCCGGTGAACGCGCAGGGCGAGCCGAGTGAGCGGTCCATCAGCGACAGCGCGGTGAGCGCGTCGTGGGGTGGCGAGATCTCGCAGCAGGCGTTGATCGCGCTCGCCGTGTTCCTCGTGCTGGTGACGGTGTTCCTCGCGCTGTACTTCGAGAAGTGGATGGCGGTCGCGGCGCTCGCCGCGCTGGTGCACGACATCGTGGTCACCGCGGGCGTGTACTCGATCGTCGGCTTCGAGGTGACCCCGGCGACCGTGATCGGTCTGCTGACGATCCTCGGCTTCTCGCTGTACGACACGGTGGTGGTGTTCGACAAGGTCAAGGAGAACACCCGCGGCCTGCTCGGCCTCACGCGCCGGACGTACGCGGAGGCGGCGAACCTGGCGCTGAACCAGACGCTGATGCGCTCGATCAACACGTCGCTGATCGCGGTGCTGCCGGTGATCGGCCTGCTGGTCGTCGGTGTCGGCCTGCTCGGTGTCGGCACCCTGCAGGACCTGGCGCTGGTGCAGCTGACCGGCATCATCGCGGGTGCGCTGTCGTCGATCACGCTGGCCACGCCGGTCCTCGTCGACCTGAAGATGCGGGAGCCGAAGTTCCAGCAGCAGGCGGCGCGCGTGAAGGCGCGGCGGGAGAACCTGGCCCGCAAGGCGGCCGAGCGCGAGGAGTCGGGCGCCCCGGCGGACGCGGCTGTCGTCGACGCCGAGGACGCCCCGGCCACCGACGACGAGTCGCTCGACGCCGAGCTGCGGCAGGAGCGCGCCATGGCGGCGGCGAGCAGTGTCCCGGCCCGCAACCCGAAGGCGGGCGAGGCGCACCGCCGAGGCAAGCCGGCCGGCAAGCACCCCGGTCGCCCGTCGGGCAAGCGCCGCCGTTGACCGACATCGCGGCGGCCCTGGAGCTGGTTCGCACGGTCCCGGACTTCCCCGAGCCAGGGGTGCAGTTCCGGGACCTGAACCCGCTGTTCGCGTCCGCACCGGCGTTCCGGGCGGTCATCGACGAGATGGCCGCCCGGCTACCGGCCGACGTCGACGCCGTGGCGGCGATCGAGGCCCGCGGCTTCCTGCTGGGCGCCCCGATCGCCGTCGCCCGTGACGTGGCACTGGTGCCGATCCGCAAGCCGGGCAAGCTCCCGGTGGTCGCGGACCGTGTCGACTACGCCCTCGAGTACGGCACCGCGTCCCTGGAACTGCCCGGCGGCGTGCTGCAGGCGGGCGCGAAGGTCGCGGTCATCGACGACGTGCTGGCAACCGGGGGCACGGTCGCGGGGGTGCGCGAGCTGGTCGAACGCGCGGGCGCGACCGTGTCCGTGGTGTCCGTGGTGCTCGAGCTGGCGGCACTGTCCGGCCGTGACCGGCTGCCAGGCTGTGACATCCAGGCGCTGCAGGTGCTCTGACCTACCGGCGCTCCTGCCACGTGCACAGGCACACCCGGTTGCCTTCCGGGTCGGCGAGCACCCAGTAGCTGGGCGCGGCCTCGTCGCTGACCAGCGTCCCACCCGCGGCGAGCGCGGCGTCGATCCGCGGCTGGACCTGGACGGGGTCCACCCAGATGTCCGGGTGCCACCGCTGCCGCGGCTCCTCGCTGCCCGAGCCCTGGAACCAGACCGCGGGCAGGTGGTCCCCGGGATCGAGGATCTCCCCATCACCCACCTCCATCGCGAAGACGGCGGCCCAGAACGGCAGCACGGCCTCGCGGTCCGGCGTGTCGAGCGCCAACTCGAGCCGTGACACGCCGGCGGGTTCGAGCGTCAGCCCGGCCCCGCCGGCAACCGAGGTGATCGCGCGAGCCAGCCGGATCTCGTCCGCGGTGACCCCACGCACGACCCGGCTGGTGATCCGCACGTCCACGTGCCCGGCCCGCACGTCGAGATCAGGCGTGGCCTCCCCGACCACGTCCCCAACCGCGGCGACGAACGACACCCCGGTCGCGAAGTCCCCGGTCCGGACGCGGGTCTGCACTCCACCAAGCAGGTAGACCCACTCGGACAACCCCTCGTCGGCGATCTGCCGCCCATTCAATGTGATCACGCACGGATGGTCTCAGCGACCACCGACAAAAACGCGTCGCCCCAAGGGGCCTGTCGTGAACGCGCCTTTCCGGGCACCGTCACGAAGCAGCGCGCCGACCACCGAACCGGCGAACCGTGATCCCACGGACTGGCCACCGAACCGCCTTCAGAACGCCGTACCTGTCCTGAACGCGCCTTTCAGCCACCTGCCGCCGAGCAAGCCACCGACGAACCGATCGAACCCGAACCGCTCCCGCCCGTGGCCGCGGAGCCTCCGACAGCCGAACCCCGCCGACAGGCAGCCCGCGGCCGCCGACACGGCGAAACCGCTGCTGGTGGTGTATCGGGGTGCCTCCGGGGTTGTCCCCGTCCTGGGTTTGTCCTCGCCGGACGGGCGTCCTCGGCGGAGGGCGTCCTGCCGGACGGGCCTCCTCGCCGGAGGGCGTCCTGCCGGACGGGCCTCCTCGCCGGAGGGGCTGGTCTCCGGGATGGCAGCGGGTCTTGCACGGGGCTGGGTTGGCAAGGACTGCTGTTGGGTGGTGGTGCCTGCCATCCCGTCGACCTCCCACGGGGCTATCACACCGCGTCAAGGGGGCCCGGTGGCTTGGGTGCGTGGTGCTTTGGGTTTCGGGCCCCCTTGACACGGTGTGATCGGGCTTCGCCAGGTCGACGGGATGGCAGGCACACCCTCAGTGGGTGTTGGGGCTTTCGCCCCGCTTCGCGCTGCTTCGCGGGGTTCGGGCGCTGCGCGCCCGGCATGCCGGGGTCGGCTCACGCCGCTCGCGCGCGCGATGGCAACCCCCACCCGATCCCGGGGGCCACCCGCCATGCCAGTCTACAGGTACCCACCGACATTCATGGGCGGCGAAGGGCAGGCTGTGGATAACCACCCCACCTGTGGACAGCGCCTCACCCGAACTGCACGGACCGTTTGGCCAAGCCGTACCAGTACCCGTCGATGACCTGCTCAGGCGCATCCGAACCGCCGGCAGCCGCTCCCATGGACACGAACAACGGCGCGAAGTGCTCGGTCCGGGGGTGCGCGAGCCGAGCCGATGGCGACCGGTGCTGAAAGTCCAGCAGGGCGTCGAAGTCCCGGGCGGCCAGCGCCTCCGCGCCCCAGTGGTCGAACTCGGCCGACCACGAAGGCGCTGCGCCGCCGGGAGACGCTTGCATCCCCGACAGGTTGTGCGTGAAGAACCCGCTGCCGACGATCAGCACACCCTCGTCGCGCAATGGCGCCAGCCGCTGCCCCACTGCGAACAACTCCCGCGGGTCCAGCGACGGCATCGACATCTGCAGCACGGGCACGTCGGCGTCCGGGTACATCTCCTTCAACGGCACGTACGCCCCGTGGTCGAGCCCGCGGTCCGGATCGGAGTGCACCGAGCCGAGCAGGCCGCGGACGGACGCGGCCAGCTCCGGCGCGCCGGGCGCGGGGTAGGTGACCTCGTAGTAGTGCGGCGGGAAACCCCAGAAGTCGTACACCAGCGGCACGGTCGTGGTGGCACCGACGGTGAGCGGCGCGTTCTCCCAGTGCGCGGACACCATCAGGATCGACGTGGGCTTCGGCAGGCCCGCTGACCAGTCCGCGAGCTGGCGTGTCCACACGGCGTCGTCCGCCAGCGGCGGGGCGCCATGGGACAGATACAGCACCGGCATGGACATGGTCGACTCCTGAAGTTGAAGTTTCAACCAAGTCTACATCAACCCGCTGCCGGATCTTCCATGCGAACGCGGTTATTCTCAGTGCCAGAGGAGTCGCGATTGAGCCAGAACGTTGAGACCGGAGCGGCGTCCGACAGCGCGCCGCCACCGCCAGCCGCGCGGGCGCCGTCCGCCACGCGCCGCGTACGCGCGCGCCTCGCGCGCCGCATCACCGCCCAGCGGTCCGCGCCGGTCAAACAGGTGCTGGAACCCCTGGCCGCGGTCCACCGCGAACTGCACCCCAAGGCCGACCTGGCCCTGCTGCAACGCGCCTACGACGTCGCCGAGGAGGCGCACCGCGGTCAGCGGCGCAAGTCCGGTGACCCCTACATCACCCACCCGCTCGCCGTCGCCACCATCCTCGGCGAGCTGGGCATGGACACGATCACCCTCGTCGCCGCGCTCCTGCACGACACCGTCGAGGACACCTCCTACGGCCTCAAGGACCTGCACGACGACTTCGGCGAGGAGGTCGCCCGCCTGGTCGACGGCGTCACCAAGCTGGACAAGGTGCAGCTCGGCAGCGCCGCGGAGGCCGAGACCATCCGCAAGATGGTCATCGCCATGGCGCGCGACCCGCGCGTGCTGGTGATCAAGCTGGCCGACCGGCTGCACAACATGCGCACCATGCGCTTCCTGCCGCCGGAGAAGCAGGCGAAGAAGGCCCGCGAGACCCTCGAGGTCCTCGCACCGCTCGCGCACCGCCTCGGCATGGCGACCGTCAAGTGGGAGCTGGAGGACCTCGCGTTCGCGATCCTGCAGCCCAAGAAGTACGACGAGATCGTCCGCCTGGTCGCCACCCGCGCCCCCTCCCGTGACACCTACCTGCAGAAGGTCACCGGCGAGCTGACCGCGCACCTCGAACAGTCGCGGATCAACGCCAAGGTCGAGGGCCGCCCCAAGCACTACTACTCGATCAACCAGAAGATGATCGTCCGCGGCCGCGACTTCGACGACATCCACGACCTGGTCGGCGTGCGCATCCTGGTCGACGACGTGCGTGACTGCTACGCCGCCATGGGTGTCGTCCACGCGCTGTGGCAGCCCATGCCCGGCCGGTTCAAGGACTACGTGGCGCAGCCGAGGTTCGGCGTGTACCAGTCGCTGCACACGACGGTCATCGGGCCGGACGGCAAGCCACTGGAAGTCCAGATCCGCACGCACGAGATGCACCGCACCGCCGAGTACGGCATCGCGGCGCACTGGCGGTACAAGGAGACCCGCGGCACCCACGACGGGCAGGCCGTCGAGGTCGACGAGATGGCGTGGATGCGCCAGCTCCTCGACTGGCAGCGGGAGGCCGCCGACCCCGGCGAGTTCCTCGAGGCGCTCCGCTACGACCTCGCCGCCCGCGAGATCTTCGTGTTCACCCCCAAGGGCGACGTGATCACGCTGCCCGCCGGCTCGACCCCCGTCGACTTCGCCTACGCCGTGCACACCGAGGTCGGCCACCGCTGCATCGGCGCCCGCCTCAACGGCAGGCTCGTCGCGCTGGAGCGCAAGCTCGAGAACGGCGACGTCGTCGAGATCTTCACCTCCAAGGCCGAGGGCGCGGGCCCGTCCCGCGACTGGCTCGCGTTCGCCGCTTCCCCGCGGGCGCGCGCCAAGATCAAGCAGTGGTTCGCCAAGGAGCGCAAGGAAGAGGCGATCGAGGCGGGCAAGGACGCGATCGCCAAGGAGGTGCGCCGGGTCGGGCTGCCGATGCAGCGGCTCGTGTCGGCCGACTCCATGGCGGCGCTGGCCCGCGAGCTGCGGTACACCGAGGTCAGCCAGCTGTACGCGGCGGTCGGCGAGGGCCACACCTCGTCGCGGCACGTGGTGCAGCGCCTGGTGGCGCTGCTCGGCGGGGTCGAGCACGCCGAGGAGGAGCTGGCCGAGCGGTCCACGCCGTCCACGGTCACCCGGCGCCGCGCCTCCGGTGACGCGGGCGTGATCGTCAAGGGCGCGTCCGACGTGTGGGTGAAGCTCGCGCGGTGCTGCACGCCGGTGCCCGGCGACGACATCCTCGGGTTCGTCACCCGCGGCGGTGGCGTCAGCGTGCACCGCACCGACTGCACGAACGCCGGTGAGCTGCTGCAGTCGCCGGAGCGCCTGGTGGACGTCGAGTGGGCGCCGTCGGAGTCGTCGGTGTTCCTCGTGGCCATCCAGGTCGAGGCGCTCGACCGGCACCGGCTGCTGTCGGACGTGACGAAGGTGCTGGCCGACGAGAAGGTCAACATCCTGTCCGCCTCGGTGACCACCTCCCGCGACCGGGTCGCGGTGAGCCGGTTCAGCTTCGAGATGGGCGATCCGAAGCACCTCGGGCACGTGCTGAAGGTCGTGCGGAGTGTCGAAGGGGTGTACGACGTCTACCGCGTGACGTCCGCTTCCTGAAACACGGGACCCCTCCCGGCCGATGGGCGATGAGATCACTGCGCACGCCCGTCGACCTGGGGGAGGACCCGTGACCACACCCGAGCCGCTGCCCGAATGGCAGCGCCAGGCCGCCGAGCCACCCGTGGCCGGCATGCCGTACCTCGCGCAGCCGCCCTACCAGCAGTACCCGCCGCCGCAGCAGTACCCGTACCACCCGTACCCGCCCGCCCGGCCGACCAACGGCATGGCGATCGCATCCATGGTGCTGGGCATCGTGTGGGTCTACTGGATCGGCAGCATCCTCGCGCTGATCTTCGGCTACGTGGCGCTGAAGGAGATCCGGCGCTCCGGGCAGAGCGGCGAGGGCATGGCCATCGCCGGCATCGTGCTCGGCTGGATCGGCGTCGGCATCTTCCTCATCACCGTGCTCGTCGTCGCGACCAGGGGATTCAGCTGAGCAGGGCCGTCATCGGGCGGCCGGCGAGGGCTTTGACGTCGCGGGCCAGGTGTGCCTGGTCCGCGTACCCGGTCGCGTAGGCCACCGAGGCGAGGTCCGTGCCGTCGCGGGCCAGGCGTAACGCCCGGTCGAAGCGCAGCACCCGCTGCAGGGTCTTCGGCCCGTACCCGAACGCGGCCAGCGACCGCCGGTGCAGCTGCCGCTCCGTCCACCCCAGCGCGTCCGCGACGGCGGCCACCCGGTCGCCGCGCCGGACCAGTGACAGGAGCCGGGGCACCGCGGGATCCCACTCGCCGCGCAGCCCCGCCACGGCGTCCGCCAGCACCCGCGCCGCCGACGCGGCGGTCCGCGTGGCGGCCAGGGCGTCCGCGAGCCGCCGGACGCGGTCACCGGGCCACACCAGGTCGAGGTCGACCCGTTCGTCCCGCACCTCGGACGTGGGGACACCGAGACCGGCGGGCGCGCGGCCCGGCAGGAACCGGACCGCGACCAGCAGGCCCGCCGACAGCGCCGTCCGGTGCGCGCGGGTGTCCGGACCGGCGACGAACAGGCGCCCGGTCTCCCGGTGCCACAGCACGTCCGCGCACCCGTCCGGCACCACGTGCGTCGGCTGCGCGCCCCGCGGCATCGTCCGCGACCACGTGCACGCGAAGATGTCGTGCGCGCTGGGCCGTTCGGCGTAGTCGGTCACGTGGCCCAGTGTGCCACCGGCCACCGACAGTCTCAGGCGACCTCGGCCGACTCGATCGTCACGGTGGTCACCGGCTTGCCGTCCTCCGGGCCGCGGTCGCTGCCCGGCTGGACCCCGCCCGCGGCGACCTTGTCCAGCGTCTCGAGGCTCGCCGCGTCCATCGTGCCGAACATCGTGTAGTCCGGCGGCAGCGTCGACGCGTCGTACACCAGGAAGAACTGGCTGCCCGTGGTGCCGGGACCGGCGTTGGCCATCGCGACCATGCCGCGCTCGTAGACCACCGTCTGGCCGTCCTGCGACGGCTGCAGGTCGGTCGGGAACTCGTCCGGCACGACGTAGCCGGGCCCGCCGGTGCCGTCGCCCTTCGGGTCACCGCACTGCAGGACCCGCAGGCCCGCCATGGTGGTCAGGCGGTGGCACGTGGTGCCGTCGAAGTAGCCCTCGCCGGCCAGGAACGCCATGCTCCGCACCGTGCACGGCGCGCGCTCGGCGTCGAACTCGATCGTGATCGGGCCCGCCGACGTGGTCAGCGACAGCGTCGTGGCGTCCGCCGGACCGTCGTCCGGCGGCAGGCCGACCGCGGGCTCGCCGGAGCCGTCCTCGGCGAACGCGCAGTCGCCCTCGGTGGCGCCCGAACCCGAGTCGCTCCCGGCGCCGGTCGTCGTGTCCTCGGCGGACGGGGTGTCCTGGCTGCCGGTCCGCGTCGACGGGTTCTCCCGCGCCACGCAGCCGGCCAGGGTCAGTGCGGCGGCCGCGAGGACGGCCGCCGTGCGGAGTGCGCTCACTGCACCGCCGCCGTCTCGATCGTGACGGGCAGCTTCGGCGTGCCGTCCTCCGGGCCGTTCTGGCCGGGGGTGATGCCACTCTTCGCGATCTTGTCGATCGTGGCCAGGCCGGGCGCCTCGACCGAGCCGAAGACCGTGTAGCTCGGCGCCAGCGTGGAGTCGCCGTAGACCAGGAAGAACTGGCTGCCACCGGTGTTCGGGCCCGCGTTGGCCATCGCCAGCGCACCGCGCGGGTAGATCA
The DNA here is from genome assembly GCF_054661535.1 of Actinophytocola sp. KF-1. Taxonomy (NCBI): domain Bacteria; kingdom Bacillati; phylum Actinomycetota; class Actinomycetes; order Pseudonocardiales; family Pseudonocardiaceae; genus Actinophytocola; species Actinophytocola sp. KF-1. Next base: position 58,349 of record NZ_BAAFVK010000008.1, read on the forward strand.
CCGACGGGGAGCCGTCCGGACCGGCCGGGCCCTGCTTGAGGTCGGTGGGCAGCTCGTCCGGGATCGAGTAGCCGGGGCCGCCGCCACCGGTGCCGAGCGGGTCACCGCACTGCAGGACCTTCAGGCCCTCCGACGCCGTGAGGCGGTGGCAGGTGACGCCGTCGTAGAACTTCGTCTTCACCAGGTGCTCGATGCTCTGCACGGTGCAGGGGGCCTTCGCGCGGTCCAGCGTGACCGGGATGTCGCCCTGGTTGGTCTTGAGCAGGACCTTCACGGTGCCGGTGCTCGGCGTCTCCGCCGGGTCCTCGGGCAGGCCGGGGTTCTTGTCGGACTGCTCGGCGGGGTTCTCCTTGTACCCGCACGCGCCGTCCGTGGTCTTCTCGGCAGGCGGCGTGTCCGTGGGGTTGGTGGCCGCCTCGCTGTCCCCGGGACCCAGGTTCACGAGCCAATACACGAGGCCGACCGCGGCGACCACCACCACGACGGTGATGGACACACCCCAGATGCGGCGCCGCTTGGCGCGTTCCGCGCGGCGAGCGAGCTGGCGTTCCAGCTTTCGCTTGGCCGCCTGCCGACGCTGCTCGTTGCTCGGCACCGGGCACCCTCCCTGACCAGATACGTCAACCAGGCGCGCAGTCTATGGGTACCCCTAGTAAGAACCGTGTGGGAGGTCCATGAAACCCGGCAACCGCTCGGAAATTTCCGGGGCGCGATCCCCCGGAGCCCGGGTGGTTCCCGCAAAAACCCGGCCCAGGGATGTGACCCGGAGGGGGTGGAGGTGAGAAGCTGGATACTAGGGGTGGCCGTACGGTGACGGTGACTGACAAGGTGGGCTCTATGCACGACAGGCGAGACGACGGGACTTCGCCGTTCGCCGAGGAACTGGAGCGTCTCCTTCGCAAGCGAGGGTTGTCCTGGCGCCGTCTCTCCGACCTGATCGGCTACACCCCGAGCTGGCTCTCGAAGATCAAGCACGGCGCCCCGCCGTCCGCCGAGCTGGCCCGCAAGTGCGACCAGGTCCTCGAGGCGGACGGGCAGCTGATCGCGCTGGCCGCGTCGACGAGCGGGCCGGTGCGCCTGGCGCAGCTGCCCGCTGCGGCGGCGACGTTCGTCGGCAGGGACGCGGAGCTGTACGAGCTGACGGAGATCCTCGCGTGCCAGGGCGACCCCGGCACCCCCCAGACCATCGCGATCGACGGCCCGCCCGGTGCGGGCAAGACGGCGCTGGCGCTGCGGGTCGCGCACGCGGTGGTCGAGCACTACTCGGACGGCCAGCTGTACGTGGACCTGCGGGGCTACTCGCCGGACGGGCACCCGAGGATCGTCGACGAGGTCCTCGAGGAGTTCCTGACGGCGCTGGGCGTGCAGATCGACGTGATCCCGGCGGGGCTGGAGGCACGCGCGAAGCTGTACCGGTCCGTGCTCGCCGACCGGCGCGTGCTCGTGGTGCTGGACAACGCGGCCGACTCCCAGCAGCTCCAGCCGCTGATGCCGGCGTCGTCGGGCTGTGGCGTGGTCGTGACCAGCCGCAAGCGCATCACGGGCATCGAGATGCGCGGCGACTGCCGGGTCACGCTGGGCCCGATGGCCGAGGAGGAGTCGATCACGCTGCTGCGCAAGGTGATCGGCGCCGACCGCGCCGCCGCCGAGCCGGACGCCGTGCGCGCACTCGCCGACCGCTGCGGCCACCTGCCGCTGGCCCTGCGCATCGCGGCCGAACGCGTGGCCACCCACCCGCACCACTCGGTGAGCCTGCTGGTGGAGGAGCTGGCCACGGAGGAGCAGCGCCTGGACGGGTTGTCGACCGACGACTCGGTGGCGGTCAAGACGGTGTTCTCGTGGTCCTACCGGGACCTCTCGGCCGACGCCGCGCGGATGTTCCGGCTGATCGGGCTGCACTCCGGTCCGCACCTGAGCACCGGCGCGGCCGCCGCCCTGGCCGACCAGCCGCTGACCAGGGCCCGCAGGCTGATGGACCGGCTGACGGCCGTGCACCTGCTGGAGGGCATGGGCAACGACCGGTACCGCATGCACGACCTGTTACGCGTGTACGCGGCGGAACAGGCGGCCGAGGAGGAGCCGGAGGCGGAGCGCACGCTCGCGCTGCGGCGGATGGTCGACTGGTACCTGCACAACGTCTACGCCGCCAACCACGCGCTGGCGCCGCAACGCCACGACCCGGCGCTGGAGCCGTCGGAGTTCAACGTCGACGTCGCCGACTTCGACTACGACTCCGCGCTCGAGTGGTGCGAGATCGAGATGTCCAACATCGTGATGGCGACCCGCGTCGCGTTCGCGGTGGGGGAGCACGTCGCGTGCTGGAAGCTGCCGGCAGGCTCGTTCAACTACCTGCACCTGCGGAAACGCTGGAGCCTGTGGGTGGCATCGCACGAGGTGGGGGTGCAGGGCGCCAAGGAGGCGAAGGACCGCTACGGCGAGTCGTGGGTGCTCAACAACCTCGCCATCGCCTACCGCGAGCTGCGCAGGGTCGAGGAGGCCAAGCGCACCTTCGAGGAGGCGCTCGCGATCCGCGTCGACATCGGTGACCGCGTCGGCCAGGCGTGGACGCTGACCGGCGTCGGTTTCGTGGGGTTCGACCAGTCGCAGTTCGACGTGGCGGCCGAGCACTTCGGTCACGCGCTGGACATCTTCCGCGAGGTCGGCGACCGCCACGGCGAAGGCATAGCGCTGGCCAACATCGGCGACGCGCACCGCGCCCTGCACGACTACGACCGGGCGGTCAGCGCACTGCAGGAGGCCCTGGACCTGTTCGGCGAGCTCGAGGACCGCTACGGCGAGGGCTACACCCTGGTGAAGCTCGGCGACACGTACTCGGAGCTGAAACGCCCCGCGGAGGCCCTCGACTTCCTGCAGCGGGCACTCGCCCTGCGCCACGAACTGGGTGACCGCTGGGGCGAGGGCGAGACCCTCCACAAACAAGGTCTCGCCCTCAACGACGCGGGCCAGCCGGACAAGGCCCGCGACTGCCTCCAGGCAGCGGTGGCCATCTTCGACGAACTGGGCGACCCGCGAGCCGCGGACCTGAAAGACCTACTGGCAAAGGGAAACTGAAGATTCGGTGGTGGTGCCCGCCACCACCGAACAGCAGCATCACACAACTACCGCTTCAGGGCCTCGAACATCTGGTCCAGGAACCGGGGCACGTCAACGGTTTCCGCCACCTTGACCGGCACCCGCCCCTCCCCGGCCTTGGTGGCGATGTAAGCATCACTGGCAATGAGCCGCTGATCCGACACGACCTGCCCGCGTGTGTGCGTCCCCGTCAACTCGACGGCGAGCGGCATCTCCCGATAAGTGGCCAGCTTCGGTTCCAACATCAAAGCGGCGGCCAACGGATCATGCAACGTACAGGTGTGCACGCCGAACATCTGCGAGTAGAACCCGGCGTAATGCTCGAACAGCAGGTTGGCGAACTTCGCACGCGGGTTGCCCAGCGCACCCACGGCGGTCAGCCATTCCGAACCGGCCCGCGCCTGTTCGGTGGCGTCCAGCCCGACGAGCGTCATGTCCGGGAAGCCTGCGCCGAGCACGAGGTCGGCGGCCTCCGGGTCGTGGAAGAAGTTTGCGTCCGCGTACGGGGTGATGTTCCCCGGCACGGTCACGGCACCGCCCATGATGACCACGGAACGTAACAGCCTGGGTAAGTCGGGTTCCAGGAGCACCGCGAGCGCGATGTTGGTGAGCGGGCCGAGCGCGAGCAGTGTCAGCTCGCCGGGATGCGCACGCGCCAGCCGGACGAGTTGTTCGGCCGCCGACTCCGACACCACGGTCCCGCGTGGCTCCGCACCCGCGTGACCACCGAGTCCGTCCGCGCCGTGGACGAACTCCGCGGTCTGCAGCGGTTGGGCCAGTGGCCGGGCGGCCCCCACCGCGACCGGCGCGGACAGCCCTACCAGCTCCAGCACCCGAAGGGCGTTCTGTGCCGCCATAGGGGCAGCGACGTTGCCGTGGACGCTACCCACAGCGACGATCTCCGCGTCCTCCTGGGCCGCGAGATACATGATCGCGAGGGCGTCGTCCACCCCCGGATCGGTGTCGAGAATGATGCGCACGCTGTGGCACTCAACCAGACGACCCTGAGGTAAAGCCAGACCGGGTGACCAAGATCGGTACCCGAAGTAGTGTCTTGCCGTGCGCGTGTGTGTTTTCTGCGGATCATCGCCAGGCAAGGGCACGGCCTACCGGGACGCTGCCCGGCACGTCGGCCAGGTGTTCGCCGACCGGGGCATCGAGCTGGTCTACGGCGGCGCGAGCGTCGGCACCATGGGCGTGCTCGCCGACGCGGTGCTGGCCGCGGGCGGCAAGGCGCACGGGGTGATCCCGCAGAGCCTGGTCGACCGCGAGGTGGCCCACGCCGGGCTCACGACGCTGAGGGTGGTCGCCGACCTGCACGAGCGCAAGGCGGCGATGTCCGAGCTGGCGGACGCCTACCTCACGCTCCCCGGCGGCGCGGGCACGCTCGAGGAGCTGTTCGAGGTGTTCACGTGGGCGCAGCTGGGCCTGCACGGCAAGCCGATCGCGCTGCTGGACGTGGGCGGCTACTGGCAGCCGATGATGAGATTTCTCGAGAACATGTCGGCCGAGGGCTTCCTTGCGGACGATTTTCGGGGGATGCTCATCGTCACCACGGAGGTGACCGAGGCGCTCGATCGGTTCGTCGACTACCGCCCGCCCCGGACAAAGTGGACTTGATGTCACTGGTTGTGATCACCAACCGCGTACCGTGACTCGCCCATTCGGTGTTTCCTCATTTGCTCAACATGTCAACACTGTGCAACCGCCACGTGACTCCCCATAGTTGGCGGTAACGGCCGGTGAGGAGTGTTGACGATGCGTCGATCGGGGGTAGTACCGGCCCGACACCTCATCCACGGGTGCGACTGACAGGGGAGACAGCATGCACACGGCAAGGGCGGGAGCCGGCGAGGGCGCGGACCCGGCACACGCCGACCACCAGCATCCGGAGATCGTGGCGCCGAGGTCGGGGGACCGGCCGCTGCAGCCCGTTCCGGCGGCGCGGCGCCGCTGCGACTCGTGCGGCCAGCTGATGACCGACCCGCCGACCGGCCTCATCGAGCGCTGGCACTGGGACGAGGTCGCGGCCGAGACCGTCGCGCAGTCCAGGGTCCGCGGCGAGTCGGTCGCGCTGATCATGATCGACCTGGACCGCTTCAAGGACGTCAACGACAGCTACGGGCACCTCGCCGGGGACGCGGTGCTGCGCGGGGTCGCCGACGTCATCCGGGACTGCACCCGCGAAGGCGACCTGGCCTGCCGCTACGGCGGCTCGGCCGGCGACGAGTTCCTGGTGCTGCTGCCCGCCTCCGAACTGGACGCCGCGCTCGCGGTCGCCGAGCGCATCCGCGCGGGCATCACGGGCATGTCGGTGACCGCGAAGGTGACCCGCGAGCTGACCACCACCATCGAGGGCCAGACCGCGTCGATCGGCGTCGCGACCTACGGCATCGGCGACCTGGTCGAGCTGGACCTCGAGGACCTGATGCTGGACGCGGACGTGTCGCTGCGCGCCGCCAAGCGGCACGGCCGGGACCGGATCTGCGTGGCGAACATGGACGTGAGCGCCACCTCGGAGTCGCCGAGCCAGGCCACCAAGCGCATGGCGACGTGGGCCCGTTTCCGTCGCCTCAGGTCGGTCTGAACAGCTGCTGTAAGTTCGGCCCGTGCTGGTTGTCGGATTCCCCACGGGTGCGTTCCAGGCCAACTGTTACCTCGTCGCGGCAGGCGAGGGCGAGCCGTGCGTGATCGTCGATCCCGGGCAGGACGCGGTCGAGCCGGTCGCCGAGGCACTGCGCAAGTACCGGCTCTCCCCGGTCGCGGCGCTGTGCACGCACGGCCACTTCGACCACGTCTTCTCGGTCACGCCGATCTGCGACGGCAACGACATCGCCGCGTGGATCCACCCCGAGGACCGCGGGATGCTCAGCGACCCGATGAAGGGGCTGTCCACGCAGAGTTCGGCGTTCTTCGGCGGCAAGCTGGAGATGCGTGAGCCCGCCGAGGTGCGGGAGCTGACCGACGGCGCCGAACTGGACCTGGCGGGCCTGAAGCTCACCGTCGACCACACCCCGGGCCACACCCGGGGCTCGGTCGTGTTCCACACCGCCCTGGAGGAGGGCGGCCGCGTGATGTTCGCGGGCGACACCCTGTTCGCGGGCTCGATCGGCCGCACCGACCTGCCGGGCGGGGACATGCGGACGATGACGGAGACGCTCCGCACCAAGATCCTCCCGCTCGCCGACGACACGGTCGTGCTGCCCGGCCACGGCGGCAGCACGACGATCGGCAGGGAACGCGCCAGCAACCCGTTCCTGCTCGAGCTGGACCCCACCGCCGCGGGCCCGGCGCGGGGCATCTGACGTGGTGGACGGCAACGACGGGCCGATCCCGCTCGACCTCGCGGAGCTGTCCAGCGCGCGGCGCCGCGGCTGCGTGTCGTTCGGCGTCGCGCTCGTGTTCGGCGCCGCCGTCGGCGGCATCGTGGCGCTGTTCGCAGGCCAGACGCCCGCGTTGGTCACGGCCGCGGTCGTGGTCGTGCTGCTGACGTTCCTCGCGTGGGTGTCCGGCAGGCGCAAGCTCACGCTCGACGGCGACCGGGTGGTGTCGAAGGCACTCGGTCGCAAGTCGGTCGACCTGGTGCACGTCGAGAAGATCGAGCTGATGGTGACCGACATCCGCGGCACGCGGACCGTCGGCCTGCTGCTCACCGGGGGCCGCAAGTCGATCAACCTCGCGCTGGCGGTCTACTCCGGCGCGGGCGGGCGCGAGCTGGGCATCCTCGTGCTGCGCAAGCTGGCCGACGTGCTCGCCCGCAGCGAGAACACCGCGGGGCTCGTGTTCTCGCAGCTGCTCGTGGCGCAGCTGCGCGCGGAGGCCAAGGGCGACGTGGCCGCCGACCGCCCGCTGTACCGGCTCGCGACACTCGCCCCGTCGGGCAAGCTCGCGCAGCGCATCAAGCCGGAGGCGGTGACCCGGTTCGTCGCGAGCCTCGACTGACCGCGCCCGGTGGCGCCGTCCGCCGCCGCTCGCCGTCGGGCACGTGGCGTCTCGGCTCCGGCCTGGGGCGTTCAGGGGCGCGTCGCTCGCGGTCCTCGGGTGCCCGTGGTTTCCGCCGCTCCGGCTCCTGCGCCGGCAGCTCCTGCACGGCCACCGCGGCCGCGAGCGCGGTGGTCACCGGCACCGCCGCGACGATCCCGATGCTGCCGACGAGTGTCCGCACGATCTCCTGCGCGATCGACTGCGACGACACGATCGCGCCGATGCCCACCCCGGACACCGACGAGTAGAGCAGCAGCGGCAGCGCGGCTCCCGCGTACGCCATGACCAGCGTGTTCACCGCCGACGCCACGTGGTCGCGGCCGATCCGCAGCGCCGAGGCGTACAGCTGCCGCCGGGACAGCGACGGGTTCGCCGCCCGCAGCTCCCACACGGCGCTGGTCTGCGTCACCGTCACGTCGTCGAGCACACCGAGCGCGCCGATCACCACGCCCGCGAGCAGCAGCCCCCGGGTGTCGATGGGCTGGTTCAGGACCGCGATCAGCGTCGAGGTGTCCTCGTCGATGCCGGTGAGCTTCGCGAACGCGGCCCACAGCGCGCCGAGCACGCCGATCAGCGTGAGGCTGACCATGGTGCCGAGCACGGCCGTCGACGTGCGCGCCGACAACCCGTGCGTCAGGTACAGCACCACGAACATGATCACGCCCGCGCCGACGATCGCCACCAGCAGCGGGCTCTCCCCGTGGGTGATGGCGGGCAGCACGAAGAACACGAGCACGAGGAAGCTGATGACGAGCGCGCCGAGCGCCTTGAGGCCCTGCCAGCGGCCGAGCACCAGCACGGCGATCGCGAACAACGCCGCCAGCAGCGCGAGCGGGACCCCGCGCTGGAAGTCGACCAGCTGGTAGGACTGCCCGTCCGCGGGGTTGCCGCCGCCGTAGGACAGGACGACCTCGTCGTCGGCCGCGAACCGCGGGGTGCTCGGCTCGAGCGGGACGATCGTGCGGATCCGCTGACCGGGGGCGGGCCCGTCGGTCATGCGGATGTCCACGACGAGGCACTTCGCGGCGTCGTCCTGCGCGCCGACCTGGACCTCGCCGTTGCACGCGCCGGTGGCCGTGGCCGTGATGACGCCCTTCACCGGGGTGCCGCCACCGCCGTTGGTCTCCGGCGCCGGGCCGAACGGGTACAGCAGGACGACGCCGACCACCGCGGCGAGCGCGAAGGGGACCAGCAGGACCGCGATGATCGTGCGCACGCGGCGGGACGCGGGCGGCGGCGGGGTGTGACCGTGCCCGTGCCCGGCAGGCACCCGCTCGTCGTCCGGTTCGTCCCGGCGCCTGCGCCCGGTGATCCGGGGGATCGGTTCGGTCTCGCCCTCGTACACCCGCGCAGTCTCTCAGGCGGTCAGCGGGTCGTTGAACCGGAAGTGCCGCGTGAGCAGCTCGTCACACGCGGAGACCGCCTGCCGCAGCCGCTCGCCGGGGGTGCCGGTGACCTTGCGCCACGGCACGCCCCGCGCGGCGAGCAGCTCCTCGAACCGGGCGGTCATCCACTCCCGCCGGTGCTCGCCGTCGCGCCACCCGTCCTGCTCGAACGGCACGCCGACGTGGTCGGTGAGCAGGTACAGCGCGGGCCGCCGCTCGGTCGCGACGTCCGGGTGGCTCGCGCCGAGGTACCGCTCGCACCACACGGTCGCGGCCCACGCGTCGTTGTCGCACACGAGCAGCGGGCCGCCGCGCCGGGCGGCCGCGTCCTCCTCCTCGGCCTGCCTGCGTGCCACGTCCACGAAGTCGCCGACGGTCCACACCAGGTCGTCGAGCTTCGGGGGGACACCGCCGGCGAGGGCGGTGGCGGCGACGTACTTGTCCTCGGTGTGCCTGCGGCCCTCCTCGGCGACCCACTCGGCGCGGTAGTGGTCGGCGAGCGCCCTGCTGAGCGTGGTGGTGCCGGTCGACTCGGCGCCGACCACGACCACCCGCGCGCACAGCCCGGCCCGGGTGGCGGGCGCGAGCTGGTCCCAGTGGCCGGGCGTGTCGGACCTGATCGCGGTGCCGGACGCGGGCACGACCGTGCGGTCCGGGTCGACGGGCACGTGCTTGGCGCCGAGCCTGCTCGCCAGCTCCGCGCCGTAGTCCTCGCTCGAGAACACGGCGTCGACCGGTGCGCCCGCGGGGTCGCCGTCCCGCATGGCCCGGCGGGCGAGGACGGACTTGACGATGTCGACGTGCAGCTGCCAGATCGCGTCGTCGTGGAAGTCGATGGGGTGGTCGTCGACGTCGCCGACGATCGCGACCCCGGCGTCGGCGGCGTGCTCCTCGGCGAGCCAGGCCACCCGGTCGGCGAGCGGGATCGACTCGACGGCGGCGCCCAGCACGGCCACCGTGGTGCGCCGCGCCGCGGCCGCGGCGGCCCTGATGAGCCGGTGGTGGCCGGCGTGCGGCGGGTAGAACTTGCCGAGGACCAGCGCGTGCTCGAACATGCGGTCATCGTGCCGCACCGGTCGGGGGCCGGTCGCGGGGGCGTCGAGGTGCGCGGGAAATCGCTTGCCTTGCGGTATTCCTTTTCGCTCTGTGCCAGGCGGTTCTCCCGGAAGGTGTCTCGTGATCCGCTCCGCTGAGGAGTTCGTCGCCGAACTCCGCGCTCTTGCCGGCCGCTACTGGGGCACGCACCCGTTCCACCAGCGCATGCACGCGGGCGAGCTGTCCCGCGACGAGCTGCGCACCTGGGCGGCGAACCGCTGGTACTACCAGTCCGTGCGGCCGCGCAAGGACGCGGCGATCATCGCGAACTGCCCGCCGCCGGAGATCCGCCGTGCCTGGCTCGACCGGATCGTCCACCACGACGGTCGTTCCGACGACGACCAGGACAGCGGCCGCGAACGCTGGCTGCGGCTCTGCGAAGCCGTGGGGCTCACCCGCGACGAGGTGCTCTCCGAGCGGCATGTCGTGCCGGGCGTCCAGTTCGCCGTCGACGCGTACGTGACCTTCGCGCGCACCCGCCGTCCTGTCGCTCTGCGCCGGGCAGTCCACAGTGGAGGAGATCGCGACGGCGCTCGGCGCGCGGTTCCGGGGCGTGCGCGCGCAGGACGTCTTCGCGGTGCTGACCAGGCTCGCGGAGCGGAGAGTGGTGGAATGGACGTGACCGTCGCGCCGCCGCTGGGCATGCTGGCCGAGCTGACGCACCGCTGCCCGCTGCACTGCCCGTACTGCTCCAACCCGGTCGAGCTGACCGCCCGCGCCGACGAGCTGACCACCTACGACTGGCTGGCCGTGCTCGACGAGGCCCGCGACATCGGGGTCCTGCAGGTCCACCTGTCCGGCGGCGAACCACTGGCCCGTCCCGACCTGCCGGCGCTGGTCGCCCACGCCGCCGACCTCGGCTGCTACGTCAACCTCGTCACCAGCGGCCTGGGGCTGACGCGGGAGCGGCTCGCCGATCTCGTCGACCGCGGCCTCGCCCACGTCCAGCTGTCGGTGCAGGGCGCCGACGCCGCGCGCGCCGACCGGATCGCGGGCGCCCGCGCGCACGAGCACAAGCTCACCGCCGCCGCGCTGGTCAAGGCCGCCGAACTGCCGCTGACCGTGAACGTGGTGCTGCACAGGGAGAACCACGACGTCGGCGCGCTCATCGCGCTCGCGGAACGGATGGGCGCCGACCGGCTGGAGCTCGCGAACACGCAGTACTACGGCTGGGCACTGCGCAACCGGGCCGCGCTCATGCCGACCCCGGCACAGCTCGCGGCCGCGGAGCCTGTCGTGCGGGCCGCGACCGAGCGGCTGCGCGGCACGATGGAGATCGTCTACGTGGTCGCGGACTACTACGAGCGGTACCCGAAGCCGTGCATGTACGGGTGGGGCGCGCGGCAGCTGACCGTGGCGCCGAACGGGGACGTGCTGCCGTGCCCGGCCGCGTCGGTGATCACGACCCTGCCGGTGGAGAACGTGCGGACCCGGCCGCTGCGGGCGATCTGGTACGACTCCGAGTCCTTCAACGCCTACCGGGGCGAGGAGTGGATGCGTGAGCCGTGCCGCACGTGCGCCCGCCGGTCCGTCGACTTCGGCGGGTGCCGCTGCCAGGCGTTCCAGCTGCTCGGCGACGCCGCCGCGACCGACCCCGTGTGCTCGCGGTCGCCGGACCGCGGGGTGGTCGACCTGCTGTTGCCGTCGCAAGGGGAGCGGCCCGCGTTCGTCATGCGGGATGCGGCGAGCGCGCGATGAGGGTGGTGGTGCTGGGCACCGCTGCCGGGGGCGGGTTCCCGCAGCGGAACTGCGCGTGCCGGATGTGCACGGCCTGCCGTGCCGGTGAGGTCCCGGCGCGGACGCTGGACAGCCTGGCGGTGAGCACCGGCGACGGCTGGTACCTCGTCAACGCCTCCCCCGACATCCGCGCGCAGGTGCTGGCGGCGCCGGTGTTCACGCCCGGGCCGGGTCCTCGCGAGACGCCGCTGCGGGGCGCGTTGCTCACCGGCGCCGAACTGGACCACACCATAGGGCGGCTCATGCTCCGCGAGGGCGGCGGGCTGCGGGTGTCCGGTCCGCCCGCGGTGCTGTCGGCGCTGGGGTCGGTGCGGGACACGGTCGCCCGCTACGGCTCGTGGGAGTGGTCCACCACGCCTGCCCTGCCGGGGCTGACCGTGTCGACGTTCGCGGTGAGCGACAAGAAACCCAAGTACACCAACCCCGTGCCGGCCCCGCGGTCGCCGGAGTACGCGACCGTGCGGGACGCCGGGGTCGACGTCCCGCTCGACGGCGAGTGCTCACGCTCTGACCGGCTACCATCGGTGAAGTGACAGAACAGGTCGTCCTGCTCGACGAGCAGGGGCGCGGGATCGGGGTCGCCGACAAGGCGACGGTGCACCACCACGACACGCCCCTGCACCTCGCGTTCTCCTGCTACGTGTTCAACCCGCGCGGTGAGCTGCTGGTGACGCGGCGGGCACGCGGGAAGAAGACGTGGCCGGGCGTGGTGACCAACAGCTGCTGCGGCCACCCCGGGCCTGCCGAGCCGTTCGCGGCCGCCGTCCGGCGCAGGCTCGCCGACGAGCTGGGCCTGCCCGCGGCGCCGGAGGTCGACCTCCTGCTGCCCGCGTTCCGGTACCGGGCGGTGATGCCCAACGGCATCGTCGAGAACGAGCTGTGCCCGGTGTTCCGCGCGGTCACCGACGCGCAGCCCGTGCTGTCGCCGCTGGAGGTCGACGAGTACGGCTGGATGTCGTGGCCGTTGTTCGTCAGCCTCGTGACCGGCGGTGAGCTGGCGGTGTCGCCGTGGTGCCGCGAGCAGGTGGATCAGCTGGTCGCGCTGGGCCCGGACCCGCTGACCTGGCCGGTCGCGGACGAGGCCGGGCTGCCCGCGGCGGCGCGGGGCGTGGTGGCGTAGCTGGCGTGCCAGCTGCGCAGGCCCACCACGCACAGCGCGAGGAAGCCGACGTACAGCACGGCCGTGAGCCACAGGTCCTTGTAGGCGTACAGCGGCACGTAGATGACGTCCGCGGCGATCCACAGCCACCACGACTCGAGCTTCTTGCGTGCCTGGCCCCAGGTCGCGAGCAGCGACAGCACGGTCGTGATCGCGTCGGGCAGCGGCACGGTCGAGTCGGTGACCGTGTCGAGCAGGACGGTCAGTGCCGCGGTCGCGAGCACGCCGACGACGCCGAGCACGAGCCACTGGCTCCGCGTGGTGCGGGTGACGGTCAGCGTGCCGTGGTCGGCGCCGCCGCGCAGCCAGGCCCACCACCCGTACAGCGCGAGCGCCATGTAGACGATCTGCAGGCCGGCGTCGGCGTAGATCCCCGCCGTCCAGAACAGGATCAGGAACATCACGTTGTTGGCGATCCCGATGGGCCAGTTCCAGACGTTCTGCCTGGCGACGAGCCACACGCACAACGCGCCCGACACGAACCCGAGGATCTCGACGACGTCCACGCCACTCCCTTTAGTGTTGACTTATATAAGCGTGCCCCGATACGGTGCTGCTCGCGAACGCCTAATGACACCAGAGGAGACCCCCGATGATCGATGTCGCTGAGCAGATCAACGCGGTGCGCCGGGACCTCGGCACCCGCGTGTTCGGCCCGGGGGAGGCACGCGTCTCGACGATCAGCCAGTCCTACGACGCGGACGTCGAGGACGTGTGGGACGCGTGCACCAACCCCGAGCGCCTGCCGAGGTGGTTCCTCCCGGTCACCGGCGACCTGCGGGTCGGCGGGAAGTACCAGCTCCAGGGCAACGCGGGTGGCACCGTCGAACGCTGCGACCCGCCGAAGAGCTTCTTCGCGACCTGGGAGTTCAACGGCATGGTCAGCTGGATCGAGGTCCGCGTCGCGCCCGAGGGCCAGGGCAGGGCCCGCCTCGAGCTCGAGCACATCGCCCACGTCGACGACGACCTGTGGGCGCAGTACGGCCCCGGCGCCACCGGCATCGGCTGGGACCTCGCGCTGCTCGGGCTGGCGAGCCACCTCGCACCCGGCGAGCCCGCGGTGACGCCGGAGAACGCCGAGGCGTGGGCCGTGTCGCCGGAGGGCGTCGCGTTCGCCAAGGCCGCCGCCGAGCAGTGGCGGCTCGCCCACATCGCGTCGGGCACCGACGAGGAGACGGCCAACGCCGCGTGCGCACGCGTGACGGCGTTCTACACGACCACCGAACCGCCCGCCGAGGGCTGACCGCACCGCGGCACCGCAGGACTGGGGGTCGGCTGTCCGCCGGGTCACCCGGCGGCCAGCCGCCTCGTACCCTCCACGGCCATCTGCCTCGCCGGGGACGGCTGGTCCGTGCGCGTCGTGGCGAAGGACGTCCCGCACGACACCACGTCCGCGGTCGGCGGGTGAGCCGCCGCACCAGCGGCTGCCACGCGCTAGCCGCCGAGCTGCGCGACGAGCGTGCGGGGCGCCTGTAATCGGTAGGCGTCGGTGAGCAGCTCGCGTAGCTCCGCCCAGTCGGGCTCGCCCACGTCCAGCCGCACCGCGGCCCAGCCCTTGGCGCCGAGGTACGCGGGCACGTAGAACCGCGCCGGGTCGGACTCCACCAGCGCGGCCTGCTCACCCGGCGCCGCCTTGAACGCCACGCCGACGATGCCGTCGCCGTGGTGGTCGTCGAGGAAGTAGCCGAACGTCTTCTTGCGCACGGCCAGCGTGAGGTGCTGGTCGCCGGTGCACGACGCCTCCGGCAGGGCGGCGACGATGGCGGCGACCCGTTCGCGGACCTGGTTGTCGGACATGGGGAGGACGCTAGCGCGGACCACCGACAAAGTTCGCCCGCGACCGAACCGTCCCGGGACGACACTCGGGACCATGACCCGTTCGCCGCTGCTCATCGTCATGTGCGCCGGGTACTTCCTGGTGCTCCTCGACGTCACGGTCGTCAACGTGGCGCTCCCGGCCATCGGCGCCACCCTCGGGACCGGGCAGGCGGGCCTCCAGTGGGTGGTCGACGGCTACGCGATCGCCATCGCCGGGCTGCTCCTCGCGGGCGGCACGATCGGTGACGTGCACGGCCACCGGCGGGTCGTGCTCACCGGGCTGGCCGTCTTCGGCGTGGCGTCCCTGGCCTGCGGCCTCGCGCCCGGCGTCGGGTGGCTGGTCGCGGCCAGGTTCGCGCAGGGCGCGGGCGCGGCGCTGCTCCTCCCCGGCACGCTCGCGATCATCACCGAGGCGTACCGGGACACGGCGGCACGGGCCCGCGCGATCGGTGTCTGGGCCGGTGCCGGGAGCGCGGCCCTGCCCATCGGACCGCTCCTCGGCGGGCTGCTGGTCGCGGCCTTCGGCTGGCGGTCGGTGTTCGTGGTCAACGTGCCGGTCGTGCTGGTCGCGGCGGTCATGACGGCCCGCCTCGCCCCGCGGGGCGAGCGCGTGGCGGGCCGCCGGGTGGACTGGGCGGGTGCGGTGCTGGCGACCGCGGTGCTGACGACCGTCACCGTTGCGGTCATCGCCGGTCTGCCGTGGTTGTCCGTCCTGGCCGCGGTCCTCCTCGGCACGTTCGTCGCCGTCGAACGGGCGGTGGCCGAGCCCATGCTGCCGCTCGCCGTGTTCCGCGGGCGGGCGTTCTCGGTGGCCAACGGCGTGGCGGGGGTGATGAACCTGTGCACGCTCGGCCTGTTGTTCCTGGTCACGCAGTACCTGCAGACCGTGCGGCACGCGTCGGCGCCTGCCGCCGGGCTGGCGTTGCTCCCGCTGTTCCTGCCGCTCACGCTGCTCGCGCCGTACGCGGGCCGGGTCGTGGCGCGGTCCGGGGCACGGCCGCCGATGGTCGCCGGTCTCGTCATGGCGGCCGCGGGCTTCGCCGTGCTGACCCTGCCCGCCGCGGACTCGCCGTACTGGGTGCTGCTGCCCGCGCTGCTGTTGTGGGGCGTCGGCCTCGCGGCGCTCACGCCCGCCGTGGTGGCCGCCGCGGTCGGGTCCGCGGGTGCGCGTGCCGGCCTCGCGTCGGGGGTCAACAACACCGCCCGGCAGGCGGGCGGCGCGGTCGGGATCGCGATCTTCGGGGCGGTCGCCGGCAGCGCGTCGAACGCCAGGGCGTTCGTGTCCGGGATGCACGTGTCCAGCCTGGCCTCGGCGCTGTTGTTCCTGGTAGCGGGGTTGTCCACAGTGCTCATGCGTTCGAATTGACACGACATCGAACGTGTGTTCGACTATCCCCGTGCGATGGGAAAACCAGCGCGTCGACCACGACGGCCAGCAGACACTGCCCGGGCTCCCCGGGCTGGTGCGCAGCGTGCGCACGCCCGACTTCGACGGCGTCGTCTTCCACGAGGTACGGGCCAAGTCCGTGCTCAACAAGGTGCCCGGCCCGTCCCGGATGCCGTTCGACTGGACCGTCAACCCGTACCGGGGGTGCAGCCACGCGTGCCGCTACTGCCTCGCGGGGGACACCCCGATCCTGATGGCGGACGGCCGCACCAGACCGCTGGCCGAGCTGAAGGTGGGTGACCGCATCTATGGCACGGAACGGTTCGGCAACCGCCGCAGGTACGTCACCACGCGGGTGCTGGCGCACTGGACCACGCACAAGCCGGCCTTTCGCGTCACGCTGCGGGACGGCACACAGCTCATCGCCAGCGGCGATCACCGCTTCCTGACCGACCGCGGCTGGCGGCACGTCGCGGGGGGCGCGTGCGGGGACGAGCGCCGGGTGCTCGTCCCGGGTGACCGCCTGGTCGGCACGGGACACTTCGCCACCCCGCCGAAGGGCGGCGTGGACTACCAGTGCGGCTATCTGGCCGGCATCGCCGCGGGGCACGGCGAGCCGGTCGACCCGCGGGTGCTCGAGCGGGCCAGGGAGTTCCTGACCGGGGAGGAGTCGATCAGCCTGCCGATAAGGCGCCCCGACGTGCCGAGCGAGGAGTGGCACAAGGGATACCTGGCGGGCGTGTTCGACGTGGACGGCGACTTCTCCCGAGGGCACCTGCGGGTCGGCCGCACAGCACGCGGCGCTCTGTCCGAGGTCGTGACGGCGTTGCGCCACTTCGACTTCGCGTACGTCGTCGAGGAGGCAGGCCACCGCAGCGGCGTGTGCCGCTTCCGCCTGACCGGCGGCCTGGGAGAACACCTCCGGTTCCTGCACACGACGGACCCGGCACACACAACCACGAACGAACTGAACGGCATTGCGCTGCGCTCAGCGACCCAGCTGGCGGTTGCAACCATCGAACCACTGGGCCTGGACCTGACGCTGTACGACATCACGACAGGCACGGGCGACTTCATCGCCAACGGCGTGGTCAGCCACAACTGCTTCGCCCGCCGCACCCACGAGTACCTGGACCTGGACGCGGGCAAGGACTTCGACTCGCAGATCATCGTCAAGGTCAACGCCCCGGAAGTGCTGGCGGCACAACTACGTTCCCCACGCTGGGCTCGCGAACCGGTAGCCATGGGCACCAACACGGACCCGTACCAACGAGCCGAGGGCCGCTACCAACTGATGCCGGGGATCATCCAGGCTTTGGCAGACAGCGGCACCCCGTTCAGCATCCTCACCAAAGGCACCGTCCTGTCGAGAGACCTCCCCCTGCTCGCGGCGGTGGCCAAAGACGTGGAAGTAGGCCTGGGCGTCTCGATCGCCCTGGTGGACCGAGAACTGCAACGCAACCTGGAACCAGGAACGGCAAGCCCACAAGCAAGGCTCGACCTGGTCCGCAAAATCGTGGACGCGGGCCTACCGTGCGGCGTGTTCGTAGCCCCGGTACTCCCAGGGTTGACCGACTCGATAGAGCAACTGGACGCGTTACTGGCGGCGATAGCGGACACGGGAGCAAGCGGCGCAACAGTCATCCCGCTACACCTACGCCCGGGCGCAAGGGAGTGGTTCGCACAGTGGCTGGCGCGCGAACACCCGAAGCTGGTCCCGGAGTACCGCCGCCTGTACGCAAAGGGCAACAACGCGGACGTACGCTACCGCCGCCGGCTGGGCACGAGGGTAGGGCCGCTGTTACGCAAACACGGCCTGGCCCCGAAATCCCCACGCCCGGAAGACAAAGCAGACCCGGGTTGGCCAGAAGGCGCCCTGACAGAAACAGCAAACAAAACCGAACCAGTACGCCAGGAACAACTGGCCCTGCTGTGAACACATGACCAACGCGCGAGGCCCGACGCCTGCCCTCGCGCATCCCCCCAGCTCCCACAGCAGCGAAGCTCAACCGCCGCGGATCGTCGTCGACATCGACGATCCGCACCGCAAGGCTGTCCTCGGGACGCGCATCCCTACGCCAAGCGAACGTGGCAACAACCCAGGGGCCTTGACCCCGGGCGTTGGACACCAGACACACTTGGATCTTGATGGGTCCGGGTGGACAGGAGTCCCGCACTGATGGTGATGAAGCAGTATCCGCCGGAGTTTCGGGCTGAGGCGGTGGCGTTGTTCCGGTCCCGGCCGGGGGTGACGATCAAGTCGGTGGCTGATGATCTCGGGATCAACCATGAGACGTTGCGTACCTGGATCCGGGCTGACGACGCACAGCACGCCGGGTCATCGGCTGATCCCGCGGCTGGGTCGCCGTCGAGCGCTGCGGAGGATGAGAATGCCGCGTTGCGCAGGCGGGTCCGTGAGCTGGAGGAAGAGCGCGACATCCTGCGGAAGGCGGCGAAGTATTTCGCCGGGGAGACGAGCTGGTGAACCGCTTTCAGTTCGTCGCCGACCACCAACGCCGCCACGGCGTGAAGCGGTTGTGCCAGGTGCTGGGCATCGCCCGGTCCAGCTACTACCACTGGAAGGCCACCGCACCCGATCGTGCTGCCCGCGCCGCCGCGGACGCCCACCTGGCGGCCCATATCCGGGTGGTTCACCGCGAGTCGGCCGGCACCTACGGCGTCCCGCGGGTCACCGCCGAACTCCGCGCGACCGGACAGGTGGTCAACCACAAACGCGTCGCCCGGATCATGCGCGGCATCGGACTGGAAGGGCTGCGGCTGCGCCGCCGCCACCGCACCACCGTGGCCGATCCCGCGGCGGTGAAGGCACCGGACCTGCTCGGCCGTGATTTCACCGCCCGCACCCTCAACACCCGCTACGTCGGCGACATCACCTACCTGCCGATCGCTGATGGCACCTTCCGCTACCTCGCCACCGTGATGGACCTGTGCTCACGCCGCCTGGTCGGCTGGGCCATCGCCGACCACATGCGCACCGACCTGGTCCTCCACGCCCTGCACGTCGCCCAGGCCACGCGGGGCAGCCTGGCTGGAGCGATCTTCCACAGCGACCACGGCACCCAATACAGCTCCCGAGCCTTCGCCGACGCCTGCCACGCCGCCGGAGTGACCTAATCCATGGGCGCGATCGGCAGCTCCGCCGACAACGCCGCCGCCGAAAGCCTCAACGCATCCTTCAAACGCGAAACCCTCCAAGGAACCCAACATTGGAGCAGTGAAAGAGAAGCACAACTGGCCGCGTTCGGCTGGCTACACCGCTACAACACCCGACGACGCCACTCCCACCTCGGACACAAATCCCCCACCGACTACGAAAACAGCCTCACCACAACACCAGCTACTCTGACCAACGCTGCATAACCCCCGTGTCCAACATCCGGGGGCAAGGCCCCAGGAATCCCAGGCCCGACAGTGACAAGCGCGCCAAAGGGCATCACCGTGGCAACGTAGCGTCAAGCACGCCGCCACGGTGCCCGGCGAGGAACGCGCGCCAAACAGCCTCGGCCACAAGAGGTCGGGACCGGATCTCACCTCCTTTCGCCCAACAACTCCTCGCCCTCGAACGCGGGTGCTGATCGGCTGGTCGACCCTGTAGTCGATCATCCGTGGGTGCAGGTGATCACCGCGTCGCGGTCGCAGTGGGCCGTGGACTCTGCACTTGCCCGACGTCCTCGGGGTGCGCCGCGGATCGGGCACGGACTTCGCACCTCGTCGGCGCGTGCTGCCGCCGCTTACCTGCGCATACCTTAGGCTCGCGGGCATGCTGGACACGCAGTACGAAGACCTGCTCCGCCACGTGCTGGACCACGGCGCCCGCAAAGAGGACCGCACGGGCACGGGTACCCGCTCCATCTTCGGGCATCAACTGCGCTACCCGCTGTCCGCAGGCTTCCCGTTGATCACGACCAAACGGGTCCACTTCCGCTCGATCGCGTACGAACTCCTCTGGTTCCTCCGCGGCGACTCCAACGTCACGTGGCTCCAGGAGAACGGCGTCACCATCTGGGACGAATGGGCTGCCCCGGACGGCGAACTGGGCCCGGTCTACGGCGTCCAATGGCGGTCCTGGCCCACCCCCGACGGCGGCCACATCGACCAGATCAGCGACGTTCTGCGCACGCTGCGCGACAACCCCGACTCCCGCCGCATCATCGTCTCCGCCTGGAACGTTGCCGACATCCCGCGGATGGCGCTGCCGCCGTGCCACGCGTTCTTCCAGTTCTACGTGGCCGACAACAAGCTGTCCTGCCAGCTGTACCAGCGCAGCGCGGACCTGTTCCTCGGCGTGCCGTTCAACATCGCGAGCTACGCGCTGCTCACGCACATGATCGCCGACCAGGTGGGGCTGGACGTCGGCGACTTCGTCTGGACGGGCGGCGACTGCCACATCTACGACAACCACGAGCAGCAGGTCCGCACGCAGCTGGCCCGCGACGCGCGCCCGTTCCCCACGCTGAGCCTCAAGCCCGCGGACAGCCTGTTCGACTACACCTACGAGCACATCGCCCTCGACGGGTACGAGCCGCACCCCCGCATCACCGCGCCGGTGGCGGTGTGATCGGGCTCGTCTGGGCGCAGTCGGCCAACGGGGTCATCGGGCGGGACGGCGGTCTGCCGTGGCACCTGCCGGAGGACCTGAAGCACTTCCGCGCGCTGACGGCCGGCGCGACCGTCCTCATGGGCCGCCGGACCTGGGAATCACTACCGCCGCGGTTCCGGCCGCTGCCGGGCAGGCGCAACCTCGTGTTGTCTCGAACGCGACAGGACGGGGCGGAGACGTTCCCTGAGCTGGGCGAAGCGCTCGCGGCGACCACCGGCGACACGTGGGTGATCGGCGGTG
This sequence comes from Actinophytocola sp. KF-1, assembly GCF_054661535.1. Classification (NCBI taxonomy): domain Bacteria; kingdom Bacillati; phylum Actinomycetota; class Actinomycetes; order Pseudonocardiales; family Pseudonocardiaceae; genus Actinophytocola; species Actinophytocola sp. KF-1. The sequence goes on from NZ_BAAFVK010000008.1 coordinate 78,868, forward strand.
CGGCCGTCTACCGGGCGGCGCTGCCGTTCGCGGACCGGATCGTCGTCACCGAGATCCGGGACCACTTCGACGGGGACACGCACGCGCCCGACGTCGGCCGGGCGCCGGACGTCACCGGGCCGTGGCAGGAGTCATCGACCGGTCTGCACTACCGGTTCCTGACCTGGCACTGAGATCAGCCGCGGTCGCGGGGCCAGTCCCAGCGCACGCAGAACGTGCCCGGCCCGAAGTCCAGCGCCACCGCGTGCGCCTGCCCGTTGGGCGTGACCTCGACCTTGCGCCGCGTCGTGGTCTGCTCCTCCGGGTTGACCGTGTACAGCTCGCAGTACGCGGGCAGGGCATCCGGGTCGAACTGCATCTCGAGCACGAACTCGCGCACCGGCGTGGTGAACCGGCGGCAGTAGCTGTCGTCGCCGCGGGAGTACGGCGGGCCCGGGTGGTTGAGGGCGTACTCGACGATCGCCGTCTCGCCGCGGGCCAGGGGTGCGTCCAGCAGGATCTCGGCGGCGATCAGGCCAGCGTCCTCGTCCTGGGCGACGCGTCCGATCCGGCACGACTGCCCGGCCACGACCTCCGGGAACGGCCTGCCGATCCGCTCCAGGTCGTACACCATGACGGTCCGGTCGACGCCGTCGCGCTCGGCGCGCAGCACCTGGCGCACCGCGATGCGCTTCTCACCCCAGTCGGCGGCGACGTCCATGCGGTCGTGCTGCGACAGCTTGGTCAGCGCCGTCTCCGTGGTGAAGTCGATGCGCTTGAGCAGCTTCGACAGCGCCTCGCTGGACGGGAACAGCGACGGGATCGGCACGCGCGACGACTCGCGCTGCACCCGGCCACGCGGCCGCGGCGGCCCGAGCAGGGCGATCAGCGAGCCCGGCGCCACGCCGAGCACCGACTCGAGGTGCCCCAGCGCCGCCAGCGACTCGGCTCGCTCCGGCCTGCGCCGCCCCGACTGCCAGTAGCTCAGCGCCGTGACGCTGACGGACACGCCGCGCGCACGGAGCCGGTACTGGATGCGGTCGAGGCTGAGCCCGCTCGCCTGGATCGCGGTGCGCAGCGCCGTCGGGAAGGCATCGGCCGCGAGGCTGTCCACCGGATGGGGGAGCGCACGCCTGACCTCGCCGGTTCGGTGCAGCTCTCGAACTGGTTCGCGGGTCGCGCCGCCACCCATCGTGGTCTCCTCGCGTTCTCCCCAGCTGTCCCTACCTACCACCTGGTAACCAACACCCTACGACGTACCGCCTGGACGTGGTAGCCAACACGTTAAATCCACGCGTGACCGTTTCGGTGCTCACGGTGATCGTAGCGCCGGAAACCTGCTGGACGGAACCGCAACGCCGTTGGCTAGCCTCTATCAGCACATCATCCCTCGACAGGAGAGAGCACGCCGTGATCCGCACGCACGAGGCCGGGACGCTTCGCGCCGAGCACGCCGGACAGTCCGTCACGCTGAGCGGCTGGGTTGCCCGCCGGCGCGATCACGGTGGGGTCATCTTCGTCGATCTCCGCGACGCGTCCGGCGTCGCGCAGGTCGTGTTCCGCGAGGGTGAGATGGCCGAGCGCGCGCACGGCCTGCGTGCCGAGTACTGCATCAAGGTCGTCGGCGAGGTCGCCAAGCGGCCCGAGGGCAACGAGAACCCGGAGATCGCCACCGGCGAGGTCGAGGTGCTGGTCACCGAGCTGACCGTGCTCAGCGAGGCCGCGCCGCTGCCGTTCCAGCTCGACGAGCACCTCACCGTCGGCGAGGACGTCCGCCTGCGCCACCGCTACCTCGACCTGCGCCGCAGCGGCCCGGCGCGCGCCATGCGCATGCGCAGCGAGGCCAACCGGATCGCCCGCGACGTCCTGCACGCCGAGAAGTTCGTCGAGGTCGAGACGCCGACGCTGACCCGCTCCACGCCCGAGGGCGCCCGCGACTTCCTGGTCCCGGCCCGCCTGCAGCCGGGCTCCTGGTACGCGCTGCCGCAGTCGCCGCAGCTGTTCAAGCAGCTGCTCATGGTCGGCGGCCTGGAGCGGTACTACCAGATCGCCCGCTGCTACCGGGACGAGGACTTCCGCGCCGACCGCCAGCCCGAGTTCACCCAGCTCGACATCGAGATGAGCTTCGTCGAGCAGGACGACGTGATCGCGCTGGGCGAGAAGGTCATCGCGGCGCTGTGGAAGGAGCTGGCCGGCCACGAGATCCAGCTGCCGATCCGGCGGATGACCTACGCCGACGCGATGGCCCGCTACGGCACCGACAAGCCCGACCTGCGGTTCGGCCTGGAGCTGACCGAGCTGACCGAGTACTTCAAGGACACGCCGTTCCGCGTGTTCAAGGCCCCGTACGTGGGCTCGGTCGTCATGCCGGGTGGCGCCGACCAGCCGCGCAGGCAGTTGGACGCGTGGCAGGAATGGGCCAAGCAGCGCGGCGCGAAGGGCCTGGCGTACGTGCTGGTGGGCGAGGACGGCACGCTCGGCGGCCCGGTCGCCAAGAACCTGTCCGAGGCCGAGCGCGAGGGCCTCGCCAAGGCCACGGGCGCGAACCCGGGCGACTGCGTCTTCTTCGCCGCGAACACCCCGGCCGAGGCCCGCGCGCTGCTCGGCGCCGCCCGTGTCGAGATCGGCCGCAGGCTCGGCCTGATCGACGAGTCGGCGTGGTCGTTCGTGTGGGTGGTCGACGCGCCGCTGTTCGAGGAGGCCGAGGCCGCGCGCAGCGCCGGTGACGTCGCGGTCGGCGGCGGCCGCTGGACCGCCGTGCACCACGCGTTCACCTCGCCGAACCCGGACTGGATCGACCGGTTCGAGGAGGACCCGGGCAAGGCGCTGGCCTACGCCTACGACATCGTCTGCAACGGCAACGAGATCGGCGGCGGGTCGATCCGTATCCACCAGGCGGACGTGCAGAAGCGGGTCTTCGAGGTCATGGGCATCTCGGAGGCGGAGGCCGAGGAGAAGTTCGGCTTCCTGCTCGAGGCGTTCAAGTTCGGCCCGCCCCCGCACGGCGGCATCGCGTTCGGCTGGGACCGCATCGTGATGCTCCTCGCCGGGGAGCCGTCGCTGCGCGAGGTCATCGCCTTCCCGAAGACCGGCGGCGGGTTCGACCCGCTGACCAGCGCGCCCGCGCCCATCACGCCGGAGCAGCGCAAGGAGGCCGGGGTGGACTTCAAGCCCCAGGCCAAGGCCGAGAAGGCGTAACGGGTGCTGCACCTGCGGGTCATCTGCCCGCCGGAGCACACCGAGGACGTCGTCGCCCGGCTCCGGGAACACCCCGGGGCCGCGCACGTGGTGGTGTTCCCGGGTGCTGCCGTGCACCCGCCGGGCGACGTCGTCGAGGCCGACGTCGCCCGCGAGGCCGCGGACGAGATGCTCTCCGCGCTGTGCGGGATGGGCATCGACCACTCCGGCGGCATCACGCTCGAGCAGATCGACACCGCGTTGTCCGACGCCGCGGACGAGGCGGAGGAGAAGGCGCCCGGTGACGGCGCCGACGCGGTCGTGTGGGAGGAGCTGGTCGCGCGGACCGGCGAGGAGTCCCGGCTCAACACCACGTTCATGGCGTTCCTGTCGATCGCGTGCCTGCTCGCCGCGGTCGGCGTGATCACCGACTCGCCGGTGACCATCGTCGGCGCCATGGTCGTCGGTCCCGAGTTCGGCCCGCTCGCCGCGCTCGCGGTGGGGCTGGTCCGGCGGCGCCTCGACCTGGTGCGCAGGGCGTCGATGGTCCTGTTGATCGGGTTCCCGCTCGCCATGCTGATCACCGCGGGCGGCACGGCGCTGGGCAGTGCCGCGGGCCTGTTCGACGCCCGTGCGCTGCGCGGCACGCACGAGGTGGACTTCGTCTTCTCCGTCGGCCCGTGGTCACTGATCGTGGCGCTCCTCGCGGGCGCCGCCGGGATGTTGTCGATGACGTCGGCGAAGTCCGCGGCCCTGGTCGGCGTGTTCATCTCGGTCACCACCGTGCCCGCGGCCGGGTACGCGAGCGTCGCCGCGATCCTCGGCGACTGGTCCCGCGCAGGCGAGTCGCTCCTGCAGCTCGTGATCAACCTGGCCGGTATCGTGCTCGCCGCGACCCTCGTGCTCCTGCTGCGCCGCGCCACGTGGACCACCACGGACGCGGGCAGGCCGCTGTCCAACGGCTGACCCGGCTCGTTCGCAACTGTCCCGACATGAAGCTGTTTTCGTTATTTATCCGAAGAATCCTGGCTACTTGATCGATGGACATGACTACGGTCGGTGGTACGAGCGGGAGTAGGGTCTGAGGAGATGAGTGTGGAAACCGCCGCCGACCCACCGACACTCGGTGGCGATGCGGACCCCGAAGTACTGGCGACCATGGTCGCTGCCGAGGCGGTGCTCAGCAGGCGGTTCGGTGCGCGCATCCGATTGACCGACCCGGAGGACCTGGGCGGTTCCAACCGGTCCTGCGTGGTTCGCGTGCGTGTGGCGGTCAGCCCGTTCTCCCTGCCGCGCACGCTTGTGCTCAAGCGCTACCTGCAGCCGCCGGACGAGCACTGCGACAGCTTCGTGCGGGAGGCGGCGAGCTACCAGCTGTTCACGGCGCTCGCGTCCGAGGACCGGATGTGCCCCGAGCTGTTCGCGCACGACCCGGTCAGCAGGCTGCTCGTGCTGGAGGACCTCGGCCGGGCGCCGACGCTCGCGGAGAAGCTGCTCGGCGACGACGCGAAGGGCGCGGAACGCGCGCTGCTGTCGTACTCGCGGTCGCTCGGCAGGCTGCACGCCACCACCGCGGGCCGCGAGGCCGACTTCGACGCGCTGCAGCGGCGGTTGACGGTCCCGGACTTCAAGGACCCGCTCGCGATCGACGGCGCGTCCGCGCTGGACGACCTGCCCGGCCTGCTCGCCGGGGAACTGGGTGTGACGACGTCCGTCGCGGTCCTCGAGTGCGCGCAGCGCAGCCGGGAGCTCCTCGAGACCGGCAGGCACCGGGCGTTCAGCCCGTCCGACTCGTGCCCGGACAACAACCTGATCACCAGCCGCGGGGTGCGCTTCCTCGACCTCGAGGGCGGCTGCGTGCGCAACGCGATCTTCGACGCCGCGTACCTGCGGGTGCCGTTCCCGTCGTGCTGGTGCCCGTTCGGCCTGCCCAACGGGATGACCGACGCGATGCTCGCCGGCTGGCGGGCGGAGGTCCGCGTGGTGTGGCCGGACCTCGACGACGACGCTGTGCTGCTGCCCGCCCTGCTGGACGCGCAGCTGTTCTGGGTGTGGCTCACCACCTGGCAGTTCTTCTCGCAGCCGCACGCCGCGCAGGGGCACTCGTCGAAGCTGGCGGACACCCCGCCGGAGACCCACGTGCTGACCGACCGCTGGCGCCGTCTCGCGAACGACGCGCTGCTGGCCGGTGCGGAGGCGGTCGCCGAGCACGCGGCCGCGGTCGGCGACCGGCTGCGCAAGCGCTGGTTCGACGACGACCCGATCCTCGCCCTGTACCCGGCCTTCCGCCGCTAGGTCCCGTTTTTGTCGGTGCCCGGCGTTACCGTGCGCGGCATGGGATTCGCAGAGCGCTTCCTCCGCGCAGGAGGTGTCGTGCCGGTGGGGGACTGGCGCGTCAAGCAGTACCTGGTGACGGTGACCGAACAGCCCGTCGAGGCGGCCGTGGTGGCGGCGGGGCAGGCGTACCTGCCGAAGCTGCTGCCCTCGGCCGCGGCGTCCGACCCGACCCCGAGGGTGGCGTTCTCCGTGCTGCACCAGGGCGTCGACGCGGTGTGGCTGAACCTGTACGCGTGGGTGTACGGCGAGATCGTGCACTGCCGCGCCGCCAACGCGGACGTCACCGCACCGACCACCTTCACCCCGCTGACCGAGCCGTTGATCGGCTGCGTCTGGGAGCTGCCCGCGCTGGTGCACGAACGCTCGGCGTGGGTGCGCCACGGGTTGCGGCCGGAGACCCCCGACGTGGCCGCCTACCTGGCGGACGTCTTACCCGACGGTCCGGTCGGCGGCCCGTGACCTGGGCGTGAACACGGCGATGGCCTCGGCGTCCGACACGGGCTCGCGGACGAAGCAGCGGGTCCACTCGGCGACGCCGGGGAAGGCGCAGTCCGCTTCGATCGCGTCGGCGGCGGCCGCGCGGTCGAAGTCGGTGCGGCGCAGCTGGATCGCCGGACCGTCCGCACCGCCCAGCAGCGCCCAGTGCGCGCCGGTCGTGCCGTAGGGCATGCCGACGCTGCCCGGGTTGACGATCGTGCGCCGGTCAGCGAGCCGGACGTAGGGCATGTGGGTGTGCCCGCACACCACGGTGGGCGGAGCGCCGTCGAGCACCTCGGCCCAGCGGTCGAGTGGGCTGTCGACGAGGACGAACTCCTCGTCGTCGCGTGGGGTCGCGTGGCAGAACAGGACCTCGCCGAGCCCGCGCACGGTCAGCGTCACCGACCTCGGCAGCTCGTCGAGCAGCGTGACCTGGTCGGCGCGCAGCTGCGCGCCCGCCCATGCCGAGATCGGCTCGGCCACGTCCGCCCCGCGTGCGGCCGCCACGAGTTCGCGCTCGCAGTTGCCGCCCACCCACGCCACCCGGTCGCCCAGTGAAAGGAGGAGGTCGAGAGTCCGCACTGGCTGTGGCCCGGCCGCGATGTCGCCGGTGAGCACGATCAGCTCGGCGGTGGCGACGTCCGGCTCGGCGAGCACGGCCTCGAGCGCGGGCAGGACCCCGTGGACATCGGACAGCACAGCGACGCGGTCGACCACGGCACCAGCATCGCCGTTCCCCGCACCGCACCGCCATCGCGTTCGCCACCGGCGCACGCGATCTGCGGAGCGCCGGGCCCGGAAGTACGTTGGGGGCACGGCGAAGGGAGACGCGATGACCGAGCGGACCGTGGACGCACCGTCGATCGTGTCGGCGTACGACTGGGGCGCGCTCGGGCACGTGGTGGACGTCGGCGGCGGGGACGGCACGCTGCTGATCGCGCTGCTGAACGAGTACCCGACGCTCGACGGCACCTTGGTCGAGCTCCCGGCCATGGCGGAGACCGCCCGCAAGATGATCGACGCCGCCGGGTTGTCGGAGCGGGCGAACGTCGTGGCGGGTGACTTCCTGGGCGAGCTGCCGGACGGCGCCGAGGGCTACCTGCTGTCCTCGGTCCTGCACGAGTGGAGCGACGACGACGCGTGCGCGATCCTGCGCAACTGCGCCCGCGCGGCCGGGGAGGACGGGGCGGTCTTCGTGATCGAACCGGACGGCGCCGGGGACCGGGGCGTTGCCGGGTTGACCGCGTGCGCGGAGAACGCCGGGCTGGTCGTCGTGGCCGTGCACACCGCGGGCACGACCGCGATCGTCGAGCTGGCGGCGCGCTGAGTCACGTCTTCCGGGTGAACCGGACGTCCTCGGGCGCGAGCTCCCGCAGCTGCCGCAGCGCCTCGTCGAGCACGCGTGCCTTCTGCTCCGCCACGGCGAGCGGCGAACCGAACGTGCTGGTGAGCCGCCGCGCGCGCCGCGCGAGCCGCGGGTCGGCCGCGAACGCCGCCATCGCCTCGTCGGTCAGGTCGAACGACAGGTAGCGGGCGGTCGTGCCGCGGCGCCCGTGCCACAGGTGCAGCGTCACGTCCGTGATCTCCGGCCAGTCGAGGCGCACCGACCGGGGTGAGGTGAACCCGCCCGCCCGCACCCAGACGTGGTCGCCGTCCGCGGCGAGGAGCGGACCGAACGCGGCCTGGGCGCGGACGAGCAACAGCTCCAGCACCACGCCGCCGAGGCAGAGCAACGCGATCACGAGCCACACCACCGACCCGGTGGTCGCGACGCCGAGCCCGGCGACCAGCCCGGTGCCTGCGAAGATCGCGATCGTCGTCCCGTGCTCGCGCAGCGCGTGGCGGGACTCGGCGGGTACGACCAGCTTCGCGTCGTCGGGGATGCGGGCGGCTCGTTGCACGCCGGGGAGGGTATCCGGCGGCGATACGCTGGTCCCGGCAGGCGCGGGACGAAGGGCGTGGCGGGTGTACGAGCGGTACGTGGCGATCGGTGACAGCCAGACGGAAGGTGTGGGCGACGGTGACGACAGCACCGGGTTGCGCGGCTGGGCCGACCGGCTCGCGGCACGGCTCGCCGAGGTCAACCCCGGCCTGCGGTACGCGAACCTCGCGGTGCGCGGCAAGCTCGCGGGGGAGATCCACGCCGAGCAGCTCGCGCAGGCGCTCGAGCTGAAACCGGACCTCGTGACCGTCGTCGCCGGGCTGAACGACGTCCTGCGCCCCAAGTGCGACGTCGACCTGGTGGGCGGGCACCTCGCGGCGATGTTCGCCTCGCTCACGGCGGCGGGCGCGACCGTCGGCACGCTCACGTTCCCGAACGTCGCCAAGATCGCGCCGCTGGCGAAACCGCTGGTCCCGCGCGTGCTGGCGCTCAACGAGCGGATTCGCGAGGCCGCCGCCCGGTACGGCGTGAAGGTCGTCGAGACGTTCGCGGTGGACGTGACCACCGACGCCCGCATCTGGTCGGCCGACCGACTCCACGCGAGCCCGCTGGGCCACCAGCGCATCGCCGACTCGATGGCGCACGCCCTTGAGCTGCCGGGTGCCGACGACTCGTGGACGCACCCGCTCCCGCTGGTCCCGCCCGCGGACCGGCTGACCGTGATCCGCACGGAACTGCGCTGGCTCACCGGCTTCCTCGGCCCGTGGCTCGGCCGTCGCCTGCGCGGTGTCTCCTCCGGCACCGGCCGCGAGGCCAAGCGCCCCGAGCTGACCCCGTTCCGTCAGGACGGCTGACGCAGCAGCTCCCTGGCCGCCGTGTGCCCGCTGTGCTCCGCCCAGCCCGCGGGCGTGGCGCCGTGCACGTCGTCCTCGACCGACGGGTCGGCGCCCGCCGCGAGCAGCGCCTCGATCACCTCGAGGTGACCGCCCTCGGCGGCGTGGTGCAGCGCGGTCGTCCCCGCCCCGTGCCCTGGCCCGCCGAACGTCCCGCGCACGTTCACCCCGGCGCCCAGCTCGAGCAACCGCCGCACCGCACCCACCCGGCCCTTCGCCGCCGCCCAGGTCAGCGGCGTCCCCCGGTACACGTCCGCGTCCAGGTCCGCGCCGCGTTCGGCGAGCCACGTGATCGCCGCGACGGCGTCGCACCGGGCCGCCCAGCTCAGTGCCTCGTCCCGGGCCTCGGTGAGCGAGTCCGACGGCCGCCACGCCGGGAACCCGCTGTGCGGGCGGTAGAAACCGCGGCCCGCCGACGGCTCCGCCGCCGCGAGCAGCGCCACGTCGTCCAGACCGGCCGCCGTCCGCAGGTTGTGCGGGACCACGGCCGCCGCGGCCAGCACCGCGGCCACCTCGACGTGGCCCCAGAACAACGCGACGGCCAGCGGCGTCCCGCCCTCGCCACGTGCGGACACCGCGGTCGGCGCCCCCGCGTCGAGCAGCACGCGCGCCATCCGCGGCAGGTTCGCGTACCCGGCCTGGTGCAGGGCGGTCCACCCGTGCACGTTCGTGTGCGCCACGTACGCGCCGCGGGCCAGCAGCACCGCCACGAGCCGCTCGTCGCACGTCGCCGCCGCGAGCCCCAGCAGGTCGTTGCCGTTGGTGCCCACCACGTCGACGACGCCGGGGAACCGGTCGGCCAGCGCCGCGAGCCCGTCCACGTCGCGTGCCTCGACGAGCTGGTACGCCGCCGTGAACGCGGACGGCTCCAGGAACGACTCCCAGTCGTCGAACCCGTGGCCGCGGGCCAGCACCAGCCGGGCCCCGTCCCGGGTCAGCGGCGCCGACCAGCGGGCGAACTCGGCGACCGCCGACGGCGTGCCGTCCACGGCCGACGCCAGCAGGCCGTCGGCCCGGTCGGTGAGGTAGTCCGGATCGGCCCGGAACACGTGCCAGGTCATCAACGACGCATCGTAGGCCCCCGGGTAGCGTCGGAGGCGTGGAAGATGGGCTCGACCTGGAACTGTTCGACACCGCGCCACCGGAGCGGCACCCCGGCGGGAAGGAGCGGGTGAGCGCGAACGCGCCGCTCGCCGTCCGCATGCGGCCCGCGACGCTCGACGAGGTGGTCGGCCAGGACCACCTCCTCGGTCCCGGCGCGCCGCTGCGACGGCTCGTCGAGGGCGCCGCACCGGCGTCGCTGATGCTGTACGGCCCGCCCGGCACCGGCAAGACCACCCTCGCCATGCTGGTCTCGAGCGCGATCGGCCGCCGGTTCGTCGCGCTGTCCGCGCTGTCCGCGGGCGTGAAGGAGGTGCGTGGCGTCATCGAGGAGGCACGCCGCCGCCTCACCCACTCCGGCGAGTCCACGGTCCTGTTCATCGACGAGGTGCACCGCTTCTCCCGCACCCAGCAGGACGCGCTGCTCGGCGCCGTCGAGGACCGGATCGTGCTGCTGGTCGCCGCCACCACCGAGAACCCGTTCTTCTCCGTCGTCTCCCCGCTGCTGTCCAGGTCACTCGTACTGCAACTGCGGTCCCTCACCGACGACGACGTCCGCGCCCTCGTCCGCCGCGCGGTCGCCGACGAACGCGGCCTGAACGGCACCGTCACCCTCGAGACCGACGCCGAGGACCACATCGTCCGGCTCGCAGGCGGCGACGCCCGCCGCGCCCTCACCGCGCTGGAGGCCGCCGCCGACTCCGCGCTCGCCACCAACGACGGCGTCGTCGACCTCCGGACCGTCGAGTCGACCGTCGACAAGGCCGCCGTCCGCTACGACCGCCAGGGCGACCAGCACTACGACGTCATCAGCGCGTTCATCAAGTCCATCCGCGGCTCCGACGTCGACGCCGCGCTGCACTACCTCGCCCGCATGATCGAGGCGGGGGAGGACCCGAGGTTCATCGCCCGCCGCCTCGTCATCCACGCCAGCGAGGACGTCGGCATGGCCGACCCGACCGCGCTGCAGACCGCCACCGCCGCCGCCCAGGCCGTGCAGCTGATCGGCCTCCCGGAGTGCGCGCTCAACCTCGCGCACGCCACCGTGCACCTCGCGACCGCACCCAAGTCGAACGCGGTGACCACCGCCATCGGCGCCGCGATGGCCGACGTGCGCAACGGCGCGATCGGCGCCGTGCCCGCCCACCTGCGCGACGGCCACTACGCGGGCGCGAAGAAGCTCGGCAACGCCACCGGCTACCGCTACCCGCACGACGTGCCGGAGGGCGTGCTCGAACAGCAGTACCCACCGGACGAGCTGGTGGGCAAGGACTACTACCAGCCGACCCAGCGCGGCGCCGAGCGCGCCCTCGCCGAGCGGGTCCCGAAACTGCGGCGCGCGATCAGGGGTAACAGGTGAAGATCGGCTTCTGGTACACGCTCTTCGGCGACGGGATCCACCCGGCCGAGCTGGGCAGGGCCGTCGAAGAGCGCGGGTTCGACGCGCTGTTCGTCGGGGAGCACACGAACCTCCCGGTGGCCGGCGCCGACGACCTGCCCGCCGACCAGCGGCACTCGCACCCGAGGCTCACCGACCCGCTCGTCACCCTCGCCTTCGTCGCCGGTGCCACGGAACGCCTCACGCTAGGCACCTCGGTCCTGCTCGCCGCCCAGCACGAGCCGATCGTCACCGCCAAGGCCATCGCCAGCCTCGACGAGTTCTCCGGTGGCCGCGTGGTCGTCGGCGTCGGCGCGGGCTGGCACGACGGCGAGCTGGCCGCGCACGGCGTGGACCCGGAGAAGAAGGTCGCGGTGCTGCGTGAGCACGTGCTCGCCATGCGGGCCATCTGGCGTGACGAGGCGGCCGAGTTCCACGGCGAGCACGTCGACTTCGGCCCGCTGTACTCGTGGCCCAAGCCGCCGAGCGGTCCCCAGGTGCTCGTCGGCGGCGGCCGCAAACCCGCCGCCCGCAGGATCGCCGAGTACGCGGACGGGTGGCTGCCGATCTACCCCGGCGACCCCGGGACGCTCCTCGACGAGGTCACCGCCATCCGCGAACAGCTCGGCCGCGACGTCCCCGTCACGGTGATGAACGCCCCCGCCGACAAGGACGTCCTCGCGAAACTGGCCGACGCGGGCATCGAACGCGCACTGCTCGAACTGCCCCGCGCCGACCGCGACGCCACGCTGCACACGCTGGACGGACACGCCGGGCTCGTGTCGTGATCCGAACGGGCCGGTGTCGGTGGCGCGCGGTAACCTGACCGGCATTCCAGACCACCTAGACCTTGGAGGGCTCGTGTCAGCAGGGCAGATCGCCGCGCTGATCGCGGCCGGCGCGTTCGTGCTGCTCGTTCTGCTGCTGGCGATCCCGTTGATCAAGCTCGGGCGCACGCTCGACGAGGCGACCATCGCGATCCGCAAGGCGCACACCAACACCGACCCGATCTTCACCGAGGCCAACACCACGCTCACGCGGGTGAACACGCAGCTCGAGCGGGTCGACGGCATCACCGCGAACACGCAGGCCGTCACGGGCAACGTCTCCGCGCTGACCTCGGTGTTCACCGCCACGCTCGGTGGTCCGCTCGTCAAGGCGGCCGCGTTCTCCTACGGCGTCAGCAAGGCGCTGAAGGCACGCAAGAAGGCCAAGGGCGAGTCGGACGGCAAGCACGCGCGGCGCGGCAAGCGCAAGGGAGCCAAGCAGTGAAACGGCTCTTCTGGCTCGGTGTCGGCGTGGCGGCCGGCGTCGCACTGTCCCGCAAGGCCAGGGAGACGGCAAAGCAGGCGACCCCGGCGGGCATCGCGGGTAACCTGGGTGAGGCGATCAGTGAGCTCGCGGGCGCGATCGGTGCCTTCGGCGCCGACGTCCGCGCGGGCATGTCGGAACGGGAAGAGGAGTTGTCCGAGGTGGTGGAGCAGCGGTCCGGGGTCAGCCCCGTGGCGCGGCGTGCCCTCGGCGGCCGTGACGAGCGCAGGCCGACCCGGTCGGCCGGGACGCGAGCTAACAGGGCGGGCAGCTGAGCCGCGCCCTGTCGCGCCGCGCTGTCCGCCGTGCCGGACCTCCGCACCTTCTCTACCAAGGACCTGACCCGTGGAAACGCACGAGATCTCCAAGCGATTCACCGACCACTTCACGCGCAACGGGCACACGCTGGTGCCCAGCGCCTCACTGATCCTCGACGACCCGAACCTGCTGTTCGTGAACGCGGGGATGGTGCAGTTCAAGCCGTTCTTCCTCGGTGAGGAGCCGCCGCCGTACCCGCGCGCGACCAGCGTGCAGAAGTGCGTGCGCACCGGCGACATCGACGAGGTCGGCAAGACCACCCGCCACAACACGTTCTTCCAGATGGCGGGCAACTTCTCCTTCGGCGACTACTTCAAGGAAGGGGCGATCGAGCACGCGTGGCAGCTCGTCACGTCGCCCCAGGCGCAAGGCGGCTACGGCTTCGACCCCGACCGCATCTGGGTCACGGTCTACAAGACCGACGACGAGGCGATCGAGCTGTGGCGCAAGGTCGCCGGCCTGCCCGACGAGCGCATCCAGCGCCGCGGCGGCAAGGACAACTACTGGGACATGGGTGTGCCCGGTCCCGGCGGCCCCTGCTCGGAGATCTACTACGACCGCGGCCCCGAGCACGGCAAGGACGGCGGGCCCGTCGTCGACGAGGACCGCTACCTCGAGATCTGGAACCTCGTCTTCATGCAGGACGAGCGCGGCGAGCTGTCCCCCAAGGAGGACCACCCGCCGATCGGTGAGCTGCCCGCCAAGAACATCGACACGGGCATGGGCATCGAGCGCGTCGCGTACCTGCTGCAGGGCGTGGACAACGTCTACGAGACCGACCTCGTCCGCCCGGTGATCACCAAGGCGGAGGAGATGTCGGGCCGCCGCTACGGCGCCAACCACGTCGACGACGTGCGGTTCCGCGTCATCGCGGACCACGCGCGGTCGGGTGTCATGCTGATCGGCGACGGTGTCACGCCCGGCAACGAGGCGCGCGGCTACGTGCTGCGCCGCCTGCTGCGCCGCATCGTGCGTTCCGTGCGCCTGCTCGGTGTGAACGAGCCGGTGCTCGGCGAGTTCGCGAAGGTCGTCCGCGACACGATGGGTCCCGCCTACCCCGAACTGGTCGAGCAGTTCGACCGTATCGACGGTGTGGTGCGCCAGGAGGAGGACACGTTCCTCCAGACCCTGTCGAGCGGCTCGAAGATCTTCGACCTCGCGGCGTCGGAGACCAAGTCGTCGGGCGGCTCGGTCCTGTCCGGCGACAAGGCGTTCCAGCTGCACGACACGTACGGCTTCCCGATCGACCTGACCCTCGAGATGGCGTCGGAGCAGGGCCTGAAGGTCGACGAGGAGGGCTTCCGCCGCCTCATGGCCGAGCAGCGGCAGCGTTCGAAGCAGGACGCGGCGCAGCGCAAGGTCGGGCACGCGGACGGCGGCGCGTACCGGTCGATCCTCGACACCCACGGCACCACCGACTTCCTCGGCTACAAGGACCTCACCACCGAGTCCCGCGTCGTCGGCCTGCTCTCGCACGGCCAGCCGGCGGTGTCGGCGGGGGAGGGCGCGGAGGTCGAGGTCGTGCTCGACCGCACCCCGTTCTACGCGGAGGGCGGTGGTCAGCTCGCGGACACCGGCACGATCACCGGCGACGGCTGGGTCGTCGAGGTCCAGGACGTGCAGTCGCCCGTCGCGGGCCTGAACGTGCACCGCGGCAAGGTGCTCTCCGGTGAGGTGCTGCTCGACGCGCCCGCGCACGCGGAGGTCGACTCGACCCGCCGTCGCGCGGTCTCGCGGTCGCACTCGGCGACGCACCTCGTGCACGCGGGGGTGCGGCGTGCGCTGGGCACGCAGGCGGCGCAGGCGGGTTCGCTGAACGCGCCCGGCAGACTCCGGTTCGACTTCACCTCGCCCGGCGGCGCGGTGCCGCAGAGCGTGCTCGCGGACGTCGAGGACGAGGTCAACGACGTGCTGCTGAACGACTACGACGTGCGCGCGGAGATCACCACGCTCGACGAGGCGCGCAAGTCCGGCGCGATCGCGTTCTTCGGCGAGAAGTACGGCGACAAGGTCCGCGTCATCACCATCGGCGACTACTCCAAGGAGCTGTGCGGTGGCACCCACGTGCACCGCTCCGGCGAGATCGGCGTGGTGAAGCTGCTGTCCGAGGCGTCCATCGGCGCGGGCGTGCGCCGCGTCGAGGCGCTCGTGGGCCTGGACGCGTTCCGGTTCCTCGCGCGGGAGCACGTGCTGGTCGGCCAGCTCGCGGAGCAGTTCAAGGTGCGCCCGGAGGAGCTGCCGGAGCGCATCGGGCAGACCGTGGAGCGCCTGCGCGCGGCGGAGAAGGAGCTGGAGAAGCTCCGGGCGGGGCAGCTGCTGTCGTCGGCGGGCACCCTCGCCGACCAGGCGGAGGACGTCCGCGGCACCGCGCTCGTCGCGGTCGCGACGCCCGACGGCATCGGCGGCAACGACCTGCGGCAGCTCGCGTCCGAGGTCCGCAACCGGCTCGGCAACCGGTCCGGCGTCGTCGCGCTGTTCTCGGCGGACGGCGAGAAGGTGAACTTCGTGGTCGCGACCACCTCGGTGGCGCGGGACGCGGGCTTCGCGGCGGGCAAGCTGGTCCCGTCGTTCGCGCCCGCGATCGGCGGCCGGGGCGGCGGCAAGCCCGACCTCGCGCAGGGCGGCGGCGGCAACCCGGCGGGCATCCCCGACGCGGTCGCGGCGCTGCGCAAGGCGATCTCCGAGGTCGCCACGTGACCGAACCTGACCGGCCGGGCCTCGGTGATCCGGGGCCCGGCCGCAGGCTCGGCATAGATGTCGGATCCGTGCGGGTCGGGGTCGCTCTGAGTGATCCCGGTCCGGTGCTCGCGACGCCACTCGTTACGCTGTCTCGCGACGAACGCTCGGACAGCGACCTCGATCGCCTTGCCGAGCTCGTTGTCGAGCACGAGGTGGTCGAAGTGGTGGTCGGTTTACCCAGGACGCTCGCGGCCCGTCACGGCAAGGCCGCGGCCATCGCGACCGCGTACGCCAGGAAACTGCGGCGGCGCGTGCGCCCGGTCCCGGTCCGGTTGGCCGACGAACGCTTGACTACGGTCAGCGCCACCAGGATGCTCAGCGACCGCGGAGTGCGTGGGAAGCAGCAGCGGGCGGTGGTCGACCAGGCGGCGGCCGTCGAGATCTTGCAGGCCTGGCTGGACGGGCGGGCACGCCAGACGCCCCCGGAGGCACAGGAGCGATGACCCAACACGACGACGACCTCGATCTGTTCTCCGAGGCACCGACGGAACGACACCGGCCAGTGCGCCGCGACCGGGGCGGGCGCAAGCCCCCGCCACCACCGAAGAAGAAGCGCAAGACCGGGCTGTGGATCGGCATGGTCCTGGTGCTGGCGCTCATCGGGGCGGGCGGCTACTACGGCTACAAGCAACTGACCGGCATCGGCGACTACGAGGACTTCGCCGGTGAGGGCAAGGGTGACGTCGTCATCCAGGTCACCGACGGCGACTCGACCGGCGACATCGCGGCCACGCTCGTCGACGCCGGGGTCGTGGCCAGCTCGCGCGCGTTCGTCGCGGCGGCCGAGGCCAACGCCGACGTCCGCGGCGTGCAGCCCGGCTACTACGTGATGAAGAAGAACGCGTCCGGCGCGGCCGCGGTCACCAAGATCGTCGACCCGGAGTCGCGCGTCGGTGCCCTGCAGATCAAGCCGGGCAGCCAGCTCGAGGACGTCAAGCGGCCGGACAACACCGTGGTGAAGGGCATCACGTCGATGCTCGCCGACGCCTCCTGCGCGGAGCTGGACGGCAAGAGCACGTGCGTTAAGCCCGCGCAGCTCCTCGAGGTGGTCAAGACCGCGGACCTGGCCAAGCTCGGGGTGCCGGACTGGGCCGTCCCGGACGCCAGCAAGGCGGAGCCGAAGCGCCGTCTCGAAGGCCTGATCATGCCGGGCGTGTACGACGTCAAGCCGGGCTCGACGCCGGAGGAGCTGTGGACGCAGCTCGTCACCGCGTCGGCGACGCAGATGCAGGCCTACGGGCTGCCCGACGTCGCAGCGGACACCGGGTACACGCCGTACCAGGTGCTCGTGATGGCGTCGCTGGTGGAGAAGGAAGCCATCACCAAGGACTTCAAGAAGGTCTCGCGGGTGACGTACAACCGCCTGCGCGAGTCGATGAAGCTCGAGTACGACTCCACCATCAACTACGTGCTGGACCGCCCCATGATCCGCACGAAGCCCGAGGACCGCGCGCGCGTCGGTGCGTACAACACCTACGACAACACCGGTCTGCCGCCGACGCCGATCTCCGCCCCCGGCAAGGAGGCCATCGAGGCCGCGGTCGCGCCGGAGCCCGGCGAGTGGCTGTTCTTCGTGAAGTGCGAGAAGGACGGCACGTCGTGCTTCGCGAAGACCAACGACGAGCACAACGCGAATCGTCGCAAGGCACAGGACAACGGTGCCTACTGACGTCCGGCACGCCGCGGTCGTGGGCAAGCCGGTGGCGCACTCGCTGTCGCCGGTGCTGCACGGGGCCGCGTACGAGGCGCTCGGGTTGCCGTGGACGTACACGCGGCTGGAGGCGTCGGAGGCGGAGCTGCCCGCACTGGTGGCGGGCCTGGACTCCTCGTGGGCCGGGTTGTCGGTGACGATGCCCGGCAAGGGCGCCGCGCTGGCGGTGGCGACCGTCGCGACGGACCGCGCGCGGGCGGTCGGCGCGGCGAACACCCTGGTGCGCCGCGACGACGGCTGGTCGGCGGACTGCACGGACGTCGACGGGGTGGCGGGCGCACTGCGCGCGGCCGGTTTCGGCACGGGCACCTCGGCGGTCGTCCTGGGTGCCGGCGGCACAGCGCGCGCGGCGCTGGCCGGCCTGGCGGAGCTGGGCGTGCCGAAGGCGACGGTCGTCGTGCGGGACCCGGCGCGCGCCGAGAAGGCGGTCGCGTGCGCGGCGGCGGTGGGCGTGGAGCTCGACGTCGTGGCGTGGGCGGCCGCGGACTTCGCGGCGCTGGCGGCGGGTACGTCGCTGCTGGTCAACACGGTGCCGCCGGACGCGGTGGCCCCGGTGGCGGCGGCGCTCGGCCGGACGCCGTTCCTGCTGGACGTGATCTACCACCCGTGGCCGACCCCGCTGGCGACGGCGGTCGCGGCACAGGGCGGCCACGTGGCGACGGGCCTGGACATGTTGCTGCACCAGGCTTTCGGCCAGGTCGAACAGTTCACCGGAAAGGTGGCGCCCCGCACGGCGATGCGCGACGCGCTGCACACGGCCACGGGCGGGATCCTGCCGCTGCCGCTCTAAGGTGGGAGCCGTGGACGAGGAACAGTTGCGCGCCATCACCGTCGGTGAGCTGACCCCGTACGAGACGAAGGTCGTCATCGCGGACTACGACCCGGCGTGGCCGGACTGGTTCGAGTGGGACCGCGCACGCATCGCCGAGGCGCTCGGCCCGATCGCGCTGTCGATCGACCACGCGGGCTCGACCTCGGTGCCGGGCCTGCCCGCGAAACCGATCATCGACATCCTGCTGCAGGTGGACGACTCGGCCGACGAGGACGCGTACGTGCCCGCGCTGGAGGCCGCCGGGTACACGCTGCGGGTGCGTGAACCGGAGTGGCTGGAACACCGGCTGTTGCGGCGGCGGGACGAGCCGCACGACGTGAACCTGCACGTGTTCTCCCCACGCCACGCGGCGGAGGAGATCCACCGCATGCTGGCGTTCCGCGACTGGCTGCGCACCAACGACGCCGACCGCGACCTGTACGCCAGCACGAAACGCGCACTGTCCACAAGGGAATGGCGGTACGTGCAGGACTACGCGGACGCGAAAAGCGAAGTGGTGCAACAGATCCTGACCCGCGCCCTCGCCTGACCAACTTTCCCGAACGAGAGTCCCATTCGCTCGGACTCATCCTTGCGGTTCCCCCACCCCCAGCGGATCGTGGAACCCATGAACCTCACCACCCTCCTCGCCACCGCGGGCGCCGCCACAGGCGCGACCGCCCGGATCCTGTTGAGCCGCCTGCGCAGGGGCACCACTGTCCACACAGGATGGTGTATGGCCGCGGTCGCCACACTGTGGGCGCTGGCGGGCTGGCGCGCCGACACCGGCCACCTCCCGTGGTGGTGGCTGCCGATCCCGTTGGTGGTGGCGTGGTTCGCGGTCACCCTGACGGTGGTGGACCTGAAACACCGCCGCCTGCCGAACGCACTGACAATGGCCGCGTATCCGGTCATCGCGGCGACAACCGTGCTGGCGGCAACACAGTCCGGCTGGCACGTGGCGCAGGGCGCGTTACTGGGCGCGGCATTCCTGGGCACGATGTACATGGCGCTGCACCTACTACGCCCGGCAGCGATGGGCGCGGGCGACGTCAAACTGTCGGGCAGCCAGGGCGCGGTCCTGGGCGCCGTCGGCTGGCCGGCGGTACTGGTGGGCACAACACTGGCAGCACTACTCACGCTGGCACTGCACGCGACGGCCCCACGACGCCTCCGAACCGCATGGCACACCGGCATCCCCCACGGCCCACCCCTCCTGACGGCAACGTACGTCATCGCAACCTTCCCGGCACTACACCCATGACGGTGACGGCCCCGCACTCCATGCCACGCCCGACGCGGCACCGCTTCCGACCGCGCTCGGTGGCGGTTGTCACCGGCCCGGATGCCCCTGGTTGGGAGCGTTTCGGTTGCGTACCTCGACGAGGCGCTGACCCGGAAGGTAACCGCGTGTGTCGCGCCGGTGCTCACACGTCCCCTTGACCGCGACGGAGGTGATGACGACCTTTCCGATGCTGCACCCGTGACGGTGGTGGTCCCGCACCCATGCCACGCCCGATGCGGCACCGTTTCCGACGGCAGCCGGTCAGCGGTGGTCACCGACGCGAATGCCCTTGGCTTGGGACCGTTTCGGTTGCGTACCTCGACGAGGCGCTGACCCGGAGGTAACCGCGTGTGTCGCGCCGGTGCTCACACGTCCTTGTCCCCCTTGACCGCGACGGAGGTGATGACGACCTTTCCGATGCTGCGCCCGTGACGGTGACGGTCCCGCACCCATGCCACGCCCGATGCGGCACCGCTTCCGACCGCGGCCGGTCGGAAGCGTCGCCGCCGACCCCGGATGCTGCAGGTTGGGAGCGTTTCGGTGGGTGTGTCTCGATGAGGCGCTCACCCGGGAGACAACCGCGTGTGTCGCACCGTGTCTCACACGCCCCAGGCCCCTGACCGCGAGCAAGCTTCCCGGAGCGACGTCCATGACCGCGAACGATCCGCGCTCGCGGCGCAACGGTTCCGACCGCGGCTGGTCGACGGTTGTCACCGACGCGGGTGCCCGTGGCTTGGGAGCGTTTCGGTTGTGTGTCTCGACGAGGCGCTCACCGGGGAAGCAACCGCGTGTGTGGCACCGGTGTCTCACACGCCCAGACCCCTGACCGCGAGCAAGCTTCCCGGAGCTATGTCCATGACCGGGAACGATCCGCGCTCATGGCGCAACGGTTCCGACCGCGGCTGGTCGACGGTTGTCACCGAGCGGGTGCCCATGGCTTGGGAGCGTTTCGGTTGTGTGTCTCGACGAGGCGCTCACCGGGGAAGCAACCGCGTGTGTGGCACCGGTGTCTCACACGCCAGACCCCTGACCGCGAGCGAGCTTCCCGGAGCTATGTCCGTGACCGGGAACGATCCGTGCTCGTGGCGCAACGGTTCCGACCGCGGCTGGTCGACGGTTGTCACCGACGCGGGTGCCCATGGCTTGGGAGCGTTCGGTTGTGTGTCTCGGCGAGGCGCTCACCCGGGACGCAACCGCCTGTGTCGCACCGGGGTCTCACACGGCCCCAGGCTCCTGACGGCGATGTAGCGATAGCGACCTTCCTAGCGCTGCACTCATGCCGGTGGCAGTCCGGCGCCCAGGCGACGCCCGATGCGGCACCGCTTCCGACCGGGGCCAGTCGGCGGTTGTCACTGACGCGGATGCCCCTGGCTTGGGACTGTTTCGGTGGCGTGCCTCGACGAGGCGCTGACCCGGGAGGTAACCGCGTGTGTCGCACCGGTGTCCCACACGTCCCGGCCGCTGACCGCGACGTAGGTGATGGCGACCTTCCCGGTGCTGTACCCGTGACGGTGACGGTCCCCGCGCCCATGCCACGCCCGATGCGGCACCGCTTCTGACCGCAGCCGGTCGGAAGCGGTGCCGCCGACCCGGATGCCCCAGCTCGGGAGCGTTTCGGTGGGTGTGTCTCGACGAGGCGCTCACCCGGGAGACAAACCGCGTGTGTGGCACCGGTGTCTCACACGCCCCAGACCCTGACCGCGAGCAAGCTTCCCGGAGCTATGTCCATGACCGCGAACGCTCCGCTCGTGGCGCAACAGTTCCGACCGTGGTCGGTTGGTGGTGGTCACCGGCTCGGCAGCCCCTGGTTGGGAGCGTTCGGTTACGTGTCTCGACGAGGTGTTTCACCCGGGAGGCAACCGCATGTGTCCATGCCCCGATCGATGTGGCGACGCTTCCGACCGCGACCGGTCGGCGGTTGTCACCGGCCCGGATGCCCTGGCTGGGACCGTTTCGGTGGCGTTCCTCGACGAGGCGCTGGCCCGGGAGGCAACTGCATGTGTCGCGCCGGTGTCTCGCACCGTCCCAGGCCCCTGACAGCGAACGATCCGCGATCGTGCCGCAACAGTTCCGACCGCGGCCCGTTGATGGTTGTCACCGACGCGGATGCACCCGGCTGGGACTGTTTCGGTCGTGTGCCTCGACGAGGCGCTGACCCGGGAGGCAACCGCATGTGTCGCGCCGGTGTCTCACACGTCCCCTGACCCGCGAGCGACCTTCCCGGAGCTACGTCCGACCGCCAACGATCCGCGCCGGTGCGGCGACGCTCCCGACCGCGGCCGGTCCGCGGTGGTCACCGAGCCGCCGGTGGCACCGCATCGGTATCCCGCGCGACCCATCTGATCCGCGCTCACGTCGCGACACATCCGGCAACAGCCCCGCCACCGACCTGCGCAACCACCTCGCTGCGACCATGACCCAGAACGAACCCACGAACCAACGCCATCCGCGTGCGAAGACCCCGGAACGAGCGAGACCCGCCGACGCCTCACCCGAGCCACCGCGCACGCGCAGCACAACCACGGTTCGCGCAGCTCACACGGCACGCCGACGCCCATAGACGGCGCCATGAGGTGGCGCCGCCTGGGACTGACGACGGGCGCGGTCCTGATCTTCACCGGCATGCTCGTCACCGGGGTGGTCGGAGGGGTCGCGGCGATCCTCGCGCGCGAGTGGAGCGGCACGGCGGCCGCGTGGCTGGCGATCGCGCTGCCGGCCGGTGGTGCGTTCATCGGCTGCACGTGCCGGCTCCCGCTGGTGGGCACGTACGTCGGTGACCACGGCCTCCGGATCCGGACGCCGCTGCGGACCGTCACGGTCCACCGTGCTGGTGGTCCGCACCCGGAAGATCACCCGCGTGAACTCCGGTCCGTTGCCGGTCGTGACGGCTCGGCAGATGTGCCTCGACCTCGTCGACGGGCAGACCATCGAGCTTCCGCTGCACGGCGCGCTCCGCGGGGGAGCGCCGCCCGGGGCGGATGCCCGACATCCTCTCCGTGGCCGAGTTCGGAGCCGCGCCACCGGCACCACACGCAAGGACGACCGCATGAGACCAACAGCTGAACAACTGCGGCAGCTGTGGCGGATGACGAAACTGCCCCAGGAAGACGTGCTGTTCACCGCCACCTACGAAGCCGCGGGCACCGGCCCCGACGGGAAGCCGCTGTCCACCGCGATGGTGGCCATGTTCACCGACGAACCCGGGTCGTTCTCCGACATGCACCGATTACCGACCGACGAGATCTGGCACTTCTACCTCGGCGACCCGATCGAGCTGCTCCTGCTGCACCCGGACGGCGGCGACGACCTGGTCGTCCTCGGTACCGACGTGCTCGGCGGGCAGCGTGTGCAGGTCACCGTCCCGAGCGGCACCTGGATGGGTGCGCGGCTGCGGCCGGGCGGCGAGTACGGCGTCTACGGCAACACGATGGCGCCGGGCTTCGTGCCCAGCGACTTCGAGCCGGGGGATCGAGCCGTACTGACGCGGCGCTGGCCCCACCGGACCGACCTGATCGCGGCGCTGACCCGACCATGAGCACGGCACGGCCAACACGCGACCGCCGATCGGCGTGTCAGCCGGGCATGACAGGATCGTCGGGTGTTGCGTTGGATCACCGCTGGGGAGTCGCACGGGCCCGCGCTGGTCGCCGTGCTCGAAGGCATGGTTGCCGGGGTCGAGGTCACGACCACGGACCTGAACAAGCAGCTCGCCCGCAGGCGGCTCGGGTTCGGCCGCAGTCCGCGGATGGGGTTCGAGACCGACAAGGTCGAGTTCCTCGGCGGCGTGCGGCACGGGCTGACCCAGGGCGGGCCGGTCGCGGTGCGGATCGACAACACCGAGTGGCCCAAGTGGGAGAAGGTCATGTCCGCGGACCCCGTGGACCCCGAGGAGCTCGCCGGGCTCGCCCGCAACGAGCCGCTCACCCGGCCCCGGCCGGGCCACGCCGACCTCGCCGGCATGCAGAAGTTCGGCTTCGACGACGCACGGCCGGTCCTCGAGCGCGCCAGCGCGCGGGAGACCGCCGCCCGCACCGCGCTGGGCACCGTCGCGCGGCAGTTCCTGCGGCAGCTGCTCGGTGTGGAGATCATCAGCCACGTCGTCTCGATCGGCGGCGCGGAGGCGCCCGAGGGGCCGCTGCCCGGGCCCGGGGACCTCGACGCCATCGACGAGAGCCCCGTCCGCGCGTTCGACCCGGCAGGCACCGAGGCCATGGTCGCCGAGATCGAGGCGGTCAAGGAGGCGGGCGACACCGTCGGCGGCGTCATCGAGGTCATCGCCTACGGACTGCCGCCGGGGCTGGGTTCCCACGTGCACTGGGACCGCCGCCTCGACGCCCGGCTCGCCGCCGCCCTCATGGGTGTGCAGGCGATGAAGGGCGTGGAGATCGGTGACGGGTTCACCACCGCGCGCCGGTGGGGCAGCAAGGCCCACGACGAGATGGACCCCGCGCACCCCGGCGTCACCCGGCGCACCAACCGGGCAGGCGGCCTCGAGGGCGGCATCACCAACGGTGAGCCGCTGCGGGCCAGGGTCGCGATGAAGCCGATCTCGACCGTCCCGCGTGCACTGTCCACAATTGACACCGCGACCGGGGAGCCCGCGGTGGCGATCCACCAGCGGTCCGACGTGTGCGCCGTGCCCCGCGCGGGTGTGGTGCTGGAGTCGGTGGTCGGGCTGGTGCTCGCCGAGGCCGCGCTGGAGAAGTTCGGCGGCGACTCGCTCGCCGAGACGCGCCGCAACGCCGAGTCGTACCTCAAGGCACTGCAGGAGCGCTGGTGACCGGCCCCGCACTGATCCTCGTCGGCCCGCCCGGGTCCGGTAAGTCCACCGTCGGGCGGATGGCCGCCGAGCGGCTCGGGCTGGCGTTCCGCGACTTCGACGACGACATCGAGCGCGTCCACGGCATCCCCGCGGGCGAGCTGGTCGTGAAGCTCGGGCGGGAGAAGTTCCAGGAGTCCGAACGCGAGATCCTCGCCGAACTGCTGCCCGGGTTCGACGGCGTGCTCTCGCTCGGCGGCGGCACGCCGACCGCGCCGGGTGTCCCGGAGTTGCTCGAGCCGTACCACGTGGTGTTCCTCGACGTGAACCTCGAGCAGCTCCTCAAGCGCGAAGGGCTCGTGACGCTGCACCCGTGGCTGCTGCCGAACCCGCGCGCCCACCTCAAGGAGCTGCTCAACACCCGCAGGCCGGTCTACACCGCCGTGTCGGCGGCGACCATCCCGACCAGCGAACGCACCCCCGAGGAAGTCCTCGCCGACGTGCTCGCCACGATGCCCGTCGCGAGCTGAGCCCTGAGCGCGGTCCGAGAAAGCGCGAACCGGAATTCCCGGTGCGATCATGTCATCACGCACGGTCAGCACCCCCCGGAGAGAGTTCTTTCGTGACCACGCACGCAAAACCGCCGCTTCGCCGGCGTCGTCTCGGCCGTCGGCTGCGCGCTCTGCGCGAGTCGGCCGGTCTGACACTCGAGGCCGCCGCGCCGAGGCTGGACATGAGCCGCAGCTCGCTGTTCCGCGTCGAGAGCGGTGAGACCCGCGCCAGCGTCCACCTGGCCCGGTCGATGATGGACCTGTACGACCGCTTCGACGAGGGACTCCTCGACGCCGTCCGCGCAGCCCATAGACCGAGCTGGTTCACGGCCTACGGGGTGCAGGACCTCGGCTACACCGACGCGGAGACCGAGGCGGACCGGGTCTGGGACTACCCCGGCATGCTCCTGCCCGGCCTGCTGCACACCGAGGCGTACGTTCGGGCGCTCTTCGCTCACGTGCGACGCCGCCGGACCGCCGAGCAGGAGGACAACGACGTCGCGGTGCGGCAGATACGCCAGCAGCGGCTCACCGGTGGGGATCACCCGCTCGAACTGGTCACCCTCATCGACGAGGCCGCGCTGACGAGAGAGATCGGTGGCCCGGAGGTGCTGCGTGACCAGCTCGACCACCTGATCGCGATGGCTGACCTCCCCACGGTCACCCTCCATGTGCTGCCGCAGCGGACATGTCCACCCAACGCTTTGGAAGGCGGATTCACCCTTCTGGGTTTTCCTGAGCCCGACGAGCCGGAGCTGCTCTACCACGAGTACGCGACCGGAGCCCTGCATATTGAGGATGAAGAGGAGGTTCGGGAGGCTAGACTGGTGTTCGACTCACTCCGTGGCGAAGCGCTGAACCCAGCGGACTCGGTGGCGCTGATCAAGCGACACGCCAGCGGGTTGCGCGCACCATCATGAGAGAGGCGAGCACGATGTCCACAGTGGACCTTGCGGGGTTGTCCTGGCGCAAGAGCAGCCGCAGCACGGCCAGTGGTTCCAACGGCAACTGTGTCGAGGTCGCCTTCGCCGGGCCCGTCGTCGCCGTGCGTGACTCGAAGAACCCCGAGGTCGCCGCCCTCGCCGTACCGGCCACCGCGTTCACCGCGCTCCTCCGCACGGTCTAGCGCACCCACGCCTGGTCCGCGAGCGGCACCTGCTTGACTTGTCGCACGTACTCGCGAGGGTGAGGGAGCGTGGCAGTGCAACCGGTGCGTATCAGGGTCGCGACGGACCGCCCGTACGAGGTGGTGATCGGGCGTGACCTCGGCGACGAGGTGGTCGCCGCCGTCGCCGGGTCGCCCAAGGTGGCGATCGTGCACCCGCCCACCCTGGTGACCGGCGCCGAGGCGGTGCGGAACCGGTTGCTGGACAACGGGATCGACACGCACCTGGTCCCCGTGCCGGACGCGGAGGCCGGCAAGACGCTCGCCGTTGCCGGTCAGTGCTGGGACGCGCTCGCGGCCATGGGCATGGACCGCGGCGGCACCGTCGTCGCGTACGGCGGGGGAGCGGTGACCGACCTCGGCGGGTACGTCGCCGCGAGCTGGATGCGCGGCGTCCGCCTCGTCAACGTGCCCACCACGCTGCTCGGCATGGTCGACGCCGCGGTCGGCGGGAAGACCGGCATCAACATCGACGCGGGCAAGAACCTCGTCGGCGCGTTCCATGAACCGGCCGCGGTGGTCGTCGACCTCGCGACGCTGCGGACCCTGCCCGCCGACGAGCTGGTGCCGGGCATGGCGGAGATCGTCAAGGGCGGGTTCATCGCCGACCCCGTGATCCTGGACCTCGTCGAAGCCGACCCGAAGGCGGCCGTGGACCCCGACGGTGACGTGCTGGCCGAGCTGGTGCGCCGCAAGATCCAGGTCAAGGCCGACGTGGTGGCGGCGGACCTGCGGGAGTCCAGCCTGCGCGAGATCCTCAACTACGGCCACACGCTCGGCCACGCCATCGAGCGGCGCGAGGGCTACCGGTGGCGCCACGGCGCGGCCGTCAGCGTCGGGCTGGTGTTCGCCGCGGAGCTGGCGCGGGCCGCGGGGCGGCTCGACGACGCCACCGCGGACCGCCACCGCACGGTGCTCGACTCCCTGGGGCTGCCGACCGGTTACGAACCGGGTGCGCTGCCGGATCTGACGCAGACCATGCTGGGGGACAAGAAAACCCGTGCGGGGCGGCTCCGCTTCGTGGTGCTGGACGGGCTGGCCAAGCCGGGCCGGCTGGAAGACCCGGCGCCGGAGCTGCTGGCGACGGCGTACGACCGCCTGACGCGGTGACGAGCCTCAAGATCGACTGCGGCCGTCGGCCCCCCGACATCCAGCCTAGCCGTGACCACCGACAGGAACGGGTGGCGTCGGGCGGGTTGTCCACAGGGTGTGGGGGCGCCGTCGGCGGGACGACGCCCCCACGGCCACCTCAGTGGGCGGACTCGACCGGGAGGCCCGCGGCCGTCCAGTCCTCGATGCCCTCGCGGTACTTGCGGACGTTCTCGTACCCGAGACGTTCGAGGAGCGCCGCCACCTGTCCGCTGTTCGGGCAGGCCGGGTTCGAGCAGTACGTGACGATCGCCGCGGTCCGGTCCGGGAGCAGGCTCGCCGCCTTCTCCTCGACGTCGGCCGCCACCAGCGGGATCGCGCCCGGCAGGTGCTGCTTCGCCCAGTACTCGCCGCCCAGCGCGTCGACGACCGTCACCGCGCCCGCCTCGATCGCGGCACGCAGGTCGGCCCTGCTGATCAACTCCGTCATCTCTCCTCCAAGTGGACTATGGTCCGGATTGACATGAGCGACAACAGCGGACCGCAGTCCGGTTATTCCCCGCCCGCCGGCGAGCGGGCCGACGCGGCACGCAACCGGGCACGAGTACTGGCGGCCGCCGCGCGCCTGTTCCGGGAGCACGGCGTCGCGGCCGTGTCCATGGACCAGGTCGCGGCCGCCGCCGGGGTCGGCAAGGGGACCCTCTTCCGGCGGTTCGGGGACAAGGCGGGACTGGCCGTCGCGTTGCTCGACGAGCAGGAACGCGAGCTGCAGGCCGCCATCCTGAGCGGGCCACCGCCGCTCGGTCCGGGAGCGGAGCCGGCGGACCGGCTCGTCGCCTTCCTCGGCGCCTACGTGGACTTCCTCGACGCCAACCTCGACCTCGTGCACATGTCGGAGACCGCGCGGCCCGGCGCGCGCTACCACATCGGCGCGTACCGGCTGTGGCACCGGCACGTCGCCTACCTGCTCGAACAGGCCGGGACGCCCGACGCCGGCTACCTCGCCCACGCGCTCCTCGCCCCGCTCGCCGCCGACCAGCGGATGGCGCTGCGCGACGAGGTCGGGCCCGATCGGGTGAAGGCCGGGCTGGCTAGGCTTGCCCGATCGGTGCTCGACGGAGGAGGAAGCTGATGAAGGTTCTGGTGCTCAACGGGCCCAACCTCGGCAGGCTGGGCACGCGCGAGCCCCAGATCTACGGCCACACCACCCACGCCGACCTCGTCGAGCTGTGCGAGAAGACCGGCCGGGAGCTCGAGCTCGACGTGACCGTCCGCCAGACCGACCACGAGGGCGAGATGATCGGCTGGCTGCACGAGGCCGCCGAGCACGGGTACGCCGTCGTCCTCAACGCCGGCGCGTGGACCCACTACTCGATCGCGATCCGCGACGCGTGTGCGTTGCTGTCCGCGCCGCTGGTCGAGGTGCACATCTCCAACGTGCACAAGCGCGAGGAGTTCCGGCACCACAGCCACATCTCCGCCGTCGCGAGCGGTGTCATCGTGGGACTCGGGGTCGACGGCTACCAGCTGGCCCTGCGCTGGCTGGCCGGTCAGCGGTGACCGAGCAGCCGGGTGACCTGCCCCCATCCGGTCTGCACCACGTCGAACTGTGGGTCGCCGACCTCGCCGCCGCCGAGAAGACGTTCGGGTGGTTGTTCACCGAGCTGGGCTGGCACGAGTACCAGCGCTGGGACCGCGGCGTGAGCTGGCGGCTGGGCGCGAGCTACGTCGTCGTCGAGGACTCGCCCGCGCGGACGGGGGAGCGGCACGAGCGGACCGCGCCCGGCCTCAACCACCTCGCGCTGCACGCGGGCACCCGGGCCGACGTCGACCGGATCACCGCGGCCGCACCGGAACACGGGTGGACGCTCATGTTCGCCGACCGCCACCCGTACGCGGGTGGCCCACACCACTACGCGGCATACCTCGAGAACAGCGACGGGTTCGAGGTGGAATTGGTCGCCACCCGTACGTGAGGGCCTCCACATACGGGGAGTAATCCCTACACTGTCTTCCGGCTGATCAGAGGGCAACGTATGGAGGTTCTTCCGCGATGCGCTTCACGCAGCGTCGAAGACATCTCGTTGCCGTCGTCGTTGCCGTCGTCCTCGCCGCTGCGCTGACCGCGGGCTGCACCGCCAGCGAGGCCGCCCCCGCGAGGGAAGAACCCCCGGCGCCCACCGCCGCGCCGGCACCGAAACCGGTGGTCCCGGAGGTGGCGGAACCCGTCCGGCTCACGACGCGCGCGGCGCGCCAGAGCGCGGGCGTGATCGCGGCGGGCTCCGGCGACGCCCCCTACAACTACGCGCCGTCGGTGTTGTGGGACGGCGGCAAGTACCGCATGTGGTGGTGCAGCCAGCTCAGCGTCGCGCGACCGCCCGGCGACGACATCCTGCTCGCCGAGTCGCGGTCGCTGAACACCCGGTTCCGCGGGCCGGACGGCCGCGGCGGCACACCCGTCTTCTCCGGCAGCGCCCGCCGCTTCGACGCCATGCACACGTGCGACCCGTCGGTGATCAAGGTCGGCCGGACCTACTACATGTACTACACGGGCGCGGCGGGCGACCACGCCCACGGCAACGCCATCGGGCTCGCCACCAGCACCGACGGCCGCGTCTGGAAGCGGGCCAACGGCGGCCGCCCCCTCGTCACCTCGTCGCGGGACGTCCGGCGGTCCAACACCTACGGCGCGGGCCAGCCGTCGGTCGTGTACCTGGCGGGCGCGTTCTACCTGATGTTCACCGACACCACCGGCCAGCACGCGGGCCACAACGGCGCGGGTCAGTTCGTGTTGCGCTCACCCGACCCGGCGTTCGGCCGCGACGTCGAGGCGCTCGGCCCGGACGGGTTCGTGCGGGTGCCGGACACGACCGCCCGGCTGCGGTCCGTCGTCGACGCGTTCAGCGCGGACTGGATGTGGGTGGACGCGCTCGCCGCGTTCGCCATCGCCCACGAGACCCGCGGCGGCACCACGATCACCTTCTGGGACTGGGACTTCCGCGCGCAGCCCTACCACCCGCTGCTGGTGCCCGGCCCCTGGCGCGAAGGCCCCGGCCTGGTCCGCCGCGGTGACGGCCACGCGGTCGTGTCGCTCGACAACCCGTGCGGCAAGGTCGCGATCGACCTCGTGCGCGCCACCCGCGAGATCCGGGCCGGGCCGTCCGGCATGCGGCACTTCGGCCTCGACGTCACCGACTTCGACGCGTGCGCGGACCCGGGACGTGCCGTGCTCGCGCTCGACGGGTTCGCCGTCCCGTCGCCGAGCAGGACCGTCGACCTGGTCGTCGGCGGGCAGCTCGTGCGGTTCGACCGCAGGTCCGTCGCGGAGAAGCTCGCCGTGCGCGTGCTCGCCCGCCGGCCACCGTCGCTGTCGAAGGTGCGGGTGGCCGCGCACGTCACCCCCGGCGTCCCGGTGCGGCAGGCACCCGGGCGGGGCATGGCGTTCCTGATGGACGACAAGCTGTGGTCGATTTCGTCACCGGACGTCGCGACGCTGAACTCCTCGGTCGTCGGCGACACGACGACGGAGGAGTGGGACACCTACGGGCTGGGCTTGGACCTGGCGGGCCCGCCCCGCTGAGGCTCGTCCTCGTCGTCCTCGGTGTCCTCCGCGGGCCGCGACGACCGGACCCAGAACCCGGCCGCGAGCCCGATGGCCGCCGGGATCAGCACGAGCAGGGCCGTGAACGCGGCGCCGCCGGTCAGCGCGCCACCCAGGTCGGCGACCCCGGTCTGGTCGACGAACACCGACTTGCCGATCACAGCGAGCACGGCCGCACCCCAGCCCGCGACCAGCGACGCGATCAGCCACACCCGCCCGGCGTCCTCGACGTCCCGCCACCGGTCCACGGCACCCCACACGGCGGCCACCCCGACGAGCACGCCGAGCGTGAGCGCCTCGAAGAGCGTCCGGGAGGTGGGGTGGTGGACACCGAAGTCGGCGCGCGCGGTCTCGGCCACGGCATGCACCACGGCCATGACCGCCCCGCGCAACAGCCACGTTCGCATTGGGACAGGGTAAGCCTTGACCGGTCGCTCCCCGCAGGCTCCGGGCGATCGCGGTGTCCACGGTTCGCTCCGCGGGTTCCGGTGGGGTGGGTGGTTCGCTCCGCGGGCTCCGCTCGGAAGGGTGGTTCGTTCCGCGGGCTCCGCTCAGTAGGGTCATGTCCATGCTCGAAACGCACGTTCGCCGCCGCGCCGCCCTTCGGACCCGTCTGCAAGAACGCGACCTGGACGCCCTTCTGGTCGTCGACCTGCGCAACGTGCGCTACCTGACCGGGTTCACCGGGTCGAACGCCGCCCTGCTGGTGCACGCCGACGGCGACGACAAGAGCGTCTTCTGCACCGACGGCCGGTACCTGACCCAGTCCGCGCGGCAGGTGCCCGACCTCGAGCGGCTGATCGAGCGGCCGTGCGGGCCCGCGCTCGCCAAGGTCGCCGCCGACCACCACGTGCGGCGTGCCGGGTTCGAGAGCCACCGCGTGACCGTCGACGAGCTGGACGTGCTCGCCGAGCAGGCAGGCAAGACCGAACTGGTGCGTGCCGCCGGCCTGGTCGAGCAGCTGCGCATGGTCAAGGACGACGCCGAGATCGAGGCGTTGCGCATGGCGTGCGCGGCCGCCGACCGCGCGCTCGCCGACCTCATCGAGCACGGCGGGCTGCGGCCCGGCCGCACCGAACGCGAGGTCGCGCGCGAGCTGGAGACGCGGATGCTCGACTACGGCGCGGCGGGTCCCGCGTTTGACTCGATCGTGGCCACCGGCGCCAACTCGGCCATTCCGCACCACCGGCCCACCGACACCGAGCTCGCCGCCGGTGACCTGGTGAAACTCGACTTCGGCGCGCTTGTCGACGGCTACCACTCGGACATGACCCGCACGTTCGTGCTCGGCGCGCCCGCGGACTGGCAGCGGGAGCTGTACGACCTGGTCGCGGCCGCGCAGGCGGCGGGCCGGGCGGCGCTGCGGCCGGGTGCGCTGGTGTCGGACGTCGACGCGGCCGCGCGCGGCGTGGTGGAGGCCGCAGGCCACGGCGACGACTTCCTGCACGGCCTCGGGCACGGCGTCGGGCTGGAGATCCACGAGGCACCGTCCCTGGCCAAGACGGGTGAAGGTAGACTTTCCGCCGGTATGGCAGTCACCGTGGAGCCGGGTGTGTACCTGTCCGGCAAGGGCGGCGTCCGCATCGAGGACACGCTCGTCGTGCGGGACGGCGATCCCGAACTTCTCACGCTGACGACCAAACAGCTCGTCGTCGTGTAGCGATGCGGTAGACGAAGCGGCAGACATCCGACCAGGAGAGAGAACGACCCCGTGGCATCCACGAACGACCTGAAGAACGGCATGGTGCTCAACCTCGAGGGCCAGCTCTGGAGTGTTGTCGAGTTCCAGCACGTCAAGCCCGGCAAGGGCCCGGCGTTCGTGCGCACCAAGCTCAAGCACGTGCTGAGCGGCAAGGTCGTCGACAAGACGTTCAACGCGGGCATCAAGGTGGACACCGCCACCGTCGACCGCCGCGACATGACGTACCTGTACCAGGACGGCAACCAGTTCGTCTTCATGGACGGCGAGACCTACGAGCAGGAGCACATCGACGCCGACGTCATCGGCGACCAGTCGAAGTTCCTGCTGGAGAACAGCACCGTCACCGTCGCCACGCACGAGGGCACCCCGCTGTTCATCGAGCTCCCGACGTCGGTCGAGCTCGTGATCAGCCAGACCGACCCCGGCCTGCAGGGCGACCGCTCCACCGGTGGCACCAAGCCCGCGACGCTGGAGACCGGCGCCGAGATCCAGGTGCCGCTGTTCCTGTCGACCGGCGAGAAGGTCAAGGTGGACACCCGCGACGGTCGCTACCTCGGCCGAGTCAGCTCGTAGATGGGCGCGCGCAGCAAAGCTCGCAAGCGCGCGGTCGATGTCCTGTACGCGGCGGCGCTCCGCGACGCCGACCCGGCGCGGCTGCTCGAGGAACGCAACGCGGCGGCCGAGCACCCGTCGCCGAACGACTACGCCACCACGCTCGTCGAGGGCGTGGTGGCGCACCGCGAGCGGATCGACGAGCTGCTGACCGAGCACGCGGAGGGCTGGACGCTCGACCGCATGCCGTTCGTGGACCTCGCCGTCCTCCGGCTCGGGGTCTACGAACTGCTGTGGGCAGCGGACGTCCCGGACGCGGTCGCCATCGACGAGGCCGTGCAGCTGGCGAGGTCACTGTCCACAGACGACTCACCGCGCTTCGTCAACGGCGTCCTGGGCCGCCTCGCGACCATCGCCGACCAGCTCCGCGCCACGTTGTAGCGATCCCGTCGCTCCCCGCGACCTGAGCTGCCGCGCTGAGCAGGCGTACGCGACGTGGCAGCCGCGCACGCCAACGAGACGGTGCCGAAAACCGCCGGACATCGGCGGCGCGGCTGGCCGCGTGACGCCCATGACCATCGCTTCGGCGTGCGCCGAACTGTTCCGCTCGTACGTTGACGTCCATGACTGACAGACGATCTTTGCTCGCCGCAGCGGTGACGGTGTTCCTGTGGGCGTCCGCCTTCGTCGCGATTCGGAGTGCCGGGGAGCACTACTCGCCGGGCGCGCTGGCGCTGGGACGGCTGCTGTCCGGTTCGGTCGTGTTGGTCGTGTTCCTCCTGGTGCGCGGGGAAGGCCTGCCGCGGCGCGGGGCGTGGCCCGGCATCGTGATCTCGGGCCTGCTGTGGTTCGGCCTGTACATGGTGGCGCTGAACTGGGGTGAGCAGGAGGTCGACGCGGGCACCGCCGCGATGGTGGTGAACGTCGGCCCGGTGCTGATCGCGCTGCTCGGTGGCTGGCTGCTCAAGGAGGGCTTCAAGCCGAGGGTGCTCGCCGGCATCGCCGTGTCGTTCGCGGGTGCCGTGGTCGTCGGCTTCTCGATGGCGGGCGACGGGCACGCGTCCGTGCTGGGCGTCCTGCTGTGCGTGGTCGCGGCGATCACCTACGCCATCGGGGTCGTCGCGCAGAAACCCGCGCTGCGCCACGGAAGCGCGCTGCAGGTGACGACGTTCGGCTGTCTCGTGGGGACGGTCGCGTGCCTGCCGTTCGCGGGGCAGCTCGTCGCGCAGGTGTCCACGGCCCCGGTGCCGGCGACGCTGAACGTGCTCTACCTCGGGGTGTTCCCGACCGGCCTCGCGTTCACGACGTGGGCGTACGCACTGGCCCGCACGACAGCGGGGAAGATGGGCGCCACCACCTACGCCGTGCCCGCGCTGGTCGTGCTGATGGCGTGGCTCGTGCTCGACGAGCTGCCCGGCTGGGTCACGTTCCTCGGCGGTGCGCTCTGCCTCGCCGGCGTGGCGGTCTCCCGGACCGGATCACGGAAACCGGCGCCGGTCTCGGAACCGGTGGTGACCGCGAAGGCGGGCTGAACGGTCAGCGGTCCACCGACGCGAACACGCCCCAGCCCGGGTACTCGCGTTGGTAGCGGGCGTGGCGGACCGGCTCGGTGGCGTGTTCCGCCCGCGGCTCTTCCGCCAGCTCGTCGTCGGGCGGCTCCTGGTGCCGGAACGGTTCGCCGATCAAGAGAAGGCCGCCGGGCGGAGGCTTCGGCGCAGCAAGTCGACCGCGCCCGCGACGCCGCCGCCGATCCACGTCGCGCCGACGCACGCCGCGTGGACGAACGTCACCTTGTCCGCGACGCCCAGCTCCTCGGCGCGGGCGGTCGCCTTCGCCAGGAACGCCGCGCTGATGTCGACTCCGGTGTCCGTGACGCCCTGATCGCGGGCCCACGTGCAGAGCAGCTCCCCGGAACCACACGCCAGGTCCAGCACCGCGGCACCCGGCGGCACCCGGAGGGCCGCGCCGAGCGTCGCCAGTTTGGCGCTGCTGAACGGGTTGTGGATGCGGTGGCCGCTCTCGCGGATGGTGAAGCTACGGGGCAAGCCCACGCGCGGACGCTAGACAGACCGTGCCCGTTGTGTCCAACCCATTCCGTTGCGACAGAACGGAATGGGGCTGACCCGGTCGGGTTGTTTGGCCGTGACCCGAATGGAGTAGTGGGCTGGGGCCGGACGCGACCATGATCAGCGGCCGTTCGCCACGGAGGGTGGCGGAAGCGCCGGTGGATACGCGACCGGCCGCGGCCCTGCTCGTGCAAGGTCGCGACCGGGTTGCCAGTCGACAGCGGGTCGTGCCGCACGCCTGCCGGCCGATCTCCCATCTCCCTCGGCCGGCCGCGGCGATCGTCAGTGGAGCCCGTACGTACCGGCTCAGTCCTCCTTGGACGGACGTGCCTCCGGCGGAAGCACCCCCCAGTCGATGAGCTGCTCGGTGAGCTCACCAGGGGTCATGTCGTAGATGATGGCCAGCGAGCGGAGGTCCTCCGTGCGGATCGACAGCACCTTGCCGTTGTAGTCGCCGCGCTGGCTCTGGATGGTGGCGGCGTAGCGGGCCAGCGGGCCCACCTTCTCCGCCGGGAGCTGCTGCAGCCGCTCCAGGTTGATGACGATCTTGGTCGCCGGCTCCGCCCCGGACGGGACGCGCCCCTCCGGCAGCAGCTCGACCACCGGGACACCGTAGAAGTCGGCCAGCTCGGCCAGCTTCTGCACGGTGACCGCCCGGTCGCCCCGCTCGTACGAGCCCACGACGACCGCCTTCCAGCGGCCGCCCGACTTCTGCTCGACGCCGTGCAGGGACAGGCCCTGCTGCTGGCGGATGCCGCGGAGCTTGCTCCCTAGCGCCTTGGCGTAGTCGCCCATATGGCGATTCTCCATTTCGTTCGCCCCGACGGCCGGTTGAAAAAGGTATGCCGCGGGTAGCCGCATATCGACACGCAGAGTAATGGTTACCCACAGTTGTCACCAGGTCAAGCTGATCTGTGTACGACGTCCGTGGAAACGCCGGATTACCACCCGGTTGGTGGATCCGGTCGGCCTGATACGGTGCTAGAGCGCCCGCAGTGGGCGCGGAGCTAGACGTCCTTTAAGGACCCGTCCAGTGAGGCGGGGAAGGAGGTCAACCGTTGTCGCCGCCCCATCGCGGCGCGACGGAACCGGCCGAGCGGCGCGAGCTGCTGTCGGCCGGCGACGTCGCGCGCACTGTCGCCCGTATGGCGCACCAGGTGATCGAGCGCACCGCGCTCGGCGCCCCCGACGCACCACCCGTCGTCCTCCTGGGCATTCCCACCCGCGGCGCCCCGCTCGCCGCCCGGCTGGCCGCCCGCATCGCCGAGTTCTCCGGCATCGACGTCCCCACCGGTGTGGTGGACGTCACGCTCTACCGAGACGATCTCCGCCGCAAACCGACCCGCCCGGTCGGCGCCACCGCGCTGCCGAAGAGCGGCATCGACGACCACCTGGTCATCCTCGTCGACGACGTCCTCTACTCCGGCCGCACGATCCGTGCCGCCCTCGACGCGCTCCGTGACGCGGGCCGCCCCCGCGCGGTCCAGCTCGCCGTGCTCGTCGACCGCGGTCACCGCGAGCTGCCGATCCGCGCGGACTACGTCGGCAAGAACGTCCCCACGTCCCGTTCCGAGGAGGTCCACGTCCTGCTCACCGAGACCGACGACCGCGACGCCGTGGTCCTGGACAGGAGGGACGCGCCGTGAAGCACCTCCTGTCGACGGAAGGCATGGACGCGGCCACCGCGACCGCCGTCCTGGACACGGCCGCCGAGCTGAAGCAGACCCTGCTCGGCCGCGAGGTCAAGAAGCTGCCCACGCTGCGCGGCCGCACCGTGATCACGATGTTCTACGAGAACAGCACCCGCACCAGGGTGTCGTTCGAGATCGCGGGCAAGTGGATGAGCGCGGACGTGGTCAACGTGTCCGCGAGCGGCAGCAGCGTCGGGAAGGGCGAGTCGCTGCGGGACACCGCGCAGACCCTCGCCGCCGCGGGCGCGGACTGCGTGATCATCCGGCACCCGGCCTCGGGCGCCGCGCACCGGCTCGCGGGCTGGCTCGCCGAGGTCGGCACCTCGGTGGTGAACGCGGGCGACGGCATGCACGAGCACCCCACCCAGGCGCTGCTCGACGCCGCCACGCTGCGGGAACGCCTCGGCGACCTGGCGGGCAAGCGGATCGCGATCGTCGGCGACGTCCTGCACAGCCGGGTCGCGCGGTCGAACGTCCACCTGCTCACCACGCTCGGCGCGGACGTCACGCTGGTCGCACCGCCGACGCTGCTGCCCGCGCACGTGGAGCGGTGGCCGGTCACGGTCTCGCACACCCTCGACGCCGAACTGCCCAGCCTGGACGCCGTGATGGTCCTGCGTGTGCAGGCCGAACGCATGCACGGCGGCTTCTTCCCGTCCACCCGCGAGTACTCGATCGCCTACGGCATGAACGAGCGCCGCCTCGGTCTGCTGCCCGGCCACGCGGTCGTGCTGCACCCCGGCCCGATGCTGCGCGGCATGGAGATCGCCGCCGCGGTCGCCGACTCGCCGCGCGCCGCGATCACCCAGCAGGTGTCGAACGGTGTGCACGTCCGGATGGCGGTCCTGTACCACCTGCTGGCCCACGAGGAGGAGGTCGCGTGAGGGAGCTTGCGACCGAACCATTGACGTCGAGTTCCTTGCTGCTCAAGGGAGTCCGCCCCTACGGCGAGGAACCGACGGACCTGTTGATCCAGGACGGGCTCGTCGCCGAGGGCACCGGCGCCGACGAGGTGATCGACGCCAGCGGGCTGATCGCCCTGCCCGGGTTCGTCGACCTGCACACCCACCTGCGGGAACCGGGCCGCGAGGACACCGAGACCATCGCCACCGGCTCCGCCGCCGCGGCACTGGGCGGCTACACGGCCGTCTTCGCCATGGCCAACACCGACCCGGTCGCCGACAACGCGGTGATCGTGGAGCACGTGTGGCGCCGCGGCCGCGAGGTCGGCCTGGTCGACGTGTACCCGGTCGGGGCCGTCACCGTCGGGCTCAAGGGCGAGAAGCTCGCCGAGCTGGGCACCATGGCGAACTCGCGGGCCCGGGTCAGGATGTTCTCCGACGACGGGCACTGCGTCGCCGACCCGCTGCTCATGCGCCGCGCGCTGGAGTACTCGACGGCCCTGGACGTGGTCATCGCCCAGCACGCCGAGGAGCCGCGGCTGACCGTCGGCGCCCAGGCGCACGAGGGTGAGCAGGCCGCGCGCCTCGGCCTGCAGGGCTGGCCGGCCGCGGCCGAGGAGGCGATCATCGCCCGCGACTGCCTGCTGGCCCGCCAGACCGGCGCCCGCCTGCACGTCTGCCACGTCTCCACGGCCGGTGCCGCGGAGCTGCTGCGGTGGGCGAAGGCGCAGGGGATCACGGTGTCCGCCGAGGTCACCCCGCACCACCTGCTGCTCGACGATGAGCGGCTCGCCACCTACGACCCGGTCAACAAGGTCAACCCGCCGCTGCGCACCGCCGCCGACGCGAAGGTGCTGCGGGAGGCGCTCGCCGAGGGCGTCCTGGACTGCGTGGCCACCGACCACGCCCCGCACGCCGCACAGGACAAGGACTGCGAGTGGGCCGCCGCGCGACCGGGGATGCTCGGTCTGCAGACCGCGCTGTCGGTCGTGGTGGCGACGATGGTGGAGCCGGGCCTGCTGGACTGGCGCGGCGTCGCGCGGGTGATGAGCGAGCGGCCCGCCGAGATCGCGGGCCTGCCCGACCAGGGCCGCCCGATCGCGGTCGGCGAGCCGGCCAACCTGGTCCTCGTCGACCCGGCCGCCCGGTGGACGGTCCGCGGTGACGAGCTGGCGAGCATCGCCGCCAACACCCCGTACGAGGGCATGGAGCTGCCCGGTCGAGTGGTCACGACGCTGCTGCGCGGGCGCGTGACCGCACACGATGGAAAGGTGCGTTCATGAGTCAGGCCGCCTTGGTCCTGGAGGACGGGAAGGTCTTCCGCGGTGCGGCGTTCGGCGCGACCGGGACCACGCTCGGCGAGGTCGTCTTCTGCACCGGCATGACCGGCTACCAGGAGACGCTGACCGACCCCTCCTACCACCGCCAGATCGTGGTGGCCACGGCCCCGCAGATCGGCAACACCGGCTGGAACGACGAGGACGACGAGTCCCGCCGCATCTGGGTCGCCGGATACGTGGTCCGCGACCCGGCCAGGGTCCCGTCGAACTGGCGGTCCCGCCGCAGCCTCGACGACGCGCTCACCGAGCAGGGCGTCGTCGGCATCGCCGGCGTCGACACCCGCACGCTGACCCGCCACATCCGCGAACGCGGCGCCATGCGCGGCGGCGTGTTCTCCGGCGACGCGCTCGGCACGGTCGACGAGATGGTGGCGCAGGTCCTCGCGAGCCCTCAGATGGTCGGCGCCGACCTCGCGGGCGAGGTGACCACCCAGGGCACCTACGTGGTCCCGCCGTCCGGTGAAACGCGGTTCCGCGTGGCGGCCCTCGACGTGGGCATCAAGACCAACACGCCGCGCATGATGGCCCAGCGCGGCATCGAGACCCACGTGCTGCCCGCGAACGCCACCATCGACGACGTCCTCGCGCTCGAACCGGACGGGTTCTTCCTCGCGAACGGCCCCGGCGACCCGGCGACCACCGACGGCCCGATGGCGCTGACCCGGCAGGTGCTCGAACGCGAGATCCCGACGTTCGGCATCTGCTTCGGCCACCAGATCCTCGGCCGCGCGCTGGGCCTGTCCACCTACAAGCTGCGCTACGGCCACCGCGGCATCAACATCCCGGTGATCGACGTGGCGACCGGCCGGGTCGCGATCACCGCGCAGAACCACGGCTTCGCGCTGGAGGGGGAGCCGGGCCAGCGGTTCGACACCCCCTACGGCGGCGCCGTGATCAGC
The DNA here is from genome assembly GCF_054661535.1 of Actinophytocola sp. KF-1. Taxonomy (NCBI): domain Bacteria; kingdom Bacillati; phylum Actinomycetota; class Actinomycetes; order Pseudonocardiales; family Pseudonocardiaceae; genus Actinophytocola; species Actinophytocola sp. KF-1. The sequence continues at coordinate 118,584 of NZ_BAAFVK010000008.1, forward strand.
CACTACTGCCCGAACGACGGCTGTGTGGAGGGCGTGCGTGCCCTCGACGTGCCCGCGTTCTCGGTCCAGTACCACCCCGAGGCGGCGGCAGGCCCGCACGACGCCGCCCCGCTGTTCGACGAGTTCGTGGGCCTGATGGCGGAAAGGGCTGAGCACAGTGCCTAAGAGGACTGACATCCAGCACGTCCTCGTGATCGGCTCCGGGCCGATCGTGATCGGGCAGGCGTGCGAGTTCGACTACTCGGGCACCCAGGCGTGCCGCGTCCTGCGCGAGGAGGGCCTGCGGGTCAGCCTCGTGAACTCCAACCCGGCGACGATCATGACCGATCCGGAGTTCGCCGACGCCACCTACATCGAGCCGATCACCGCCGACTTCGTCGAGAAGGTGATCGCGAAGGAGCGCCCCGACGCGCTGCTCGCGACCCTCGGCGGCCAGACCGCGCTGAACACCGCGGTCGCGCTGCACGAGCGCGGGGTCCTCGAGAAGTACGGCGTCGAACTCATCGGCGCCGACATCGAGGCCATCCAGCGCGGCGAGGACCGGCAGCGGTTCAAGGACATCTGCGCCCAGGTCGGCGCGGAGACCCCGCGCAGCGCGGTGTGCCACTCGATGGACGAGGTCCGCAAGACCGTCGACGACCTCGGCCTGCCCGTGGTCATCCGGCCGTCGTTCACCATGGGCGGCCTCGGCTCCGGCATGGCGTACACGCCGGAGGACCTCGAGCGGCTCGCGTCGACGGGGCTCGCGGAGTCCCCGGTGCACGAGGTGCTGATCGAGGAGAGCGTGCTCGGGTGGAAGGAGTACGAGCTCGAGCTCATGCGCGACCGCCACGACAACGTCGTGGTCATCTGCTCGATCGAGAACATCGACCCGATGGGCGTGCACACCGGCGACTCGGTGACCGTCGCGCCCGCGATGACGCTGACCGACCGCGAGTACCAGCACATGCGTGACGTCGGCATCGACGTGCTGCGCGCGGTCGGCGTGGACACCGGCGGCTGCAACATCCAGTTCGCGGTGCACCCGGAGACCGGCCGCCTGGTCGTCATCGAGATGAACCCGCGCGTGTCCCGGTCCTCCGCGCTCGCGTCGAAGGCCACCGGCTTCCCGATCGCCAAGATCGCCGCGAAGCTCGCCATCGGCTACACCCTCGACGAGATCCGCAACGACATCACCGGCGAGACCCCGGCGAGCTTCGAGCCGACGCTGGACTACGTGGTCGTCAAGGTGCCGAGGTTCGCCTTCGAGAAGTTCCCCGGCGCCGACCCGACCCTGACCACCACCATGAAGTCGGTCGGCGAGGGCATGGCGCTCGGCCGCAACTTCGTCGAGGCGCTCGGCAAGGCGCTGCGGTCCATGGAGACCAAGGCCGCCGGTTTCTGGACCACCCCCGACCCGGACACGCTGACCGTCGACGGGGTGCTGGAGCAGCTGCGGGTGCCGCACGACGGCCGCCTCTACACCGTGGAGCGCGCGCTGCGGCTCGGCGTGCGCGTCGAGGAGGTCTCGCAGGCGTCCGGCATCGACCCGTGGTTCGTCGACCAGATCGCCTCGCTGGTCGAGCTGCGTGCCGAGGTCACGGCCGCGCCGGTGCTCGACGAGCACCTCCTGCGGCGGGCCAAGCGGGCCGGGTTCTCCGACCGCCAGATCGCCGCGCTGCGGCCCGAGCTGGCGGGGGAGGACGGCGTCCGGTCGCTGCGGCACCGGCTCGGCATCCGCCCGGTGTTCAAGACCGTCGACACCTGCGCCGCCGAGTTCGCGGCGCGCACGCCGTACCACTACTCGGCCTACGAGCTGGACCCCGCCGCCGAGTCGGAGGTGACCGAGCAGCGGGACCGGCCGAAGGTGCTGATCCTCGGCTCCGGCCCCAACCGCATCGGGCAGGGCATCGAGTTCGACTACTCGTGCGTGCACGCGGCCATGGCGCTGCGGGCCGCCGGGTACGAGACCGTGATGGTCAACTGCAACCCGGAGACCGTCTCCACCGACTACGACACCTCCGACCGGCTCTACTTCGAGCCGCTGACCTTCGAGGACGTCCTCGAGGTCGTGCACTCCGAGCAGCGCTCGGGCACCGTCGCGGGCGTGGTCGTGCAGCTCGGCGGCCAGACCCCGCTGGGCCTGGCGAAGCGGCTCGCGGACGCGGGCGTGCCGGTCGTCGGCACCCCGCCGCACGCCATCCACCTCGCCGAGGAGCGGGGCGCGTTCGGGGAGGTGCTCACCGGCGCCGGGCTGCCCGCGCCGAAGTACGGCACCGCCACGTCGTTCGCCGCGGCCAAGCGCATCGCCGACGAGATCGGCTACCCGGTCCTCGTGCGGCCCTCCTACGTGCTCGGCGGGCGCGGCATGGAGATCGTGTACGACGAGGCGTCGCTCGCCGGGTACATCGAGCGCGCCACCGAGGTCACGCCGGAGCACCCGGTGCTGGTCGACCGCTTCCTCGACGACGCCATCGAGATCGACGTGGACGCGCTCTACGACGGCGAGGAGCTGTTCCTCGGCGGCGTCATGGAGCACATCGAGGAGGCCGGCATCCACTCCGGCGACTCGTCGTGCGCGCTGCCGCCCATCACGCTCGGGCGCACCGACCTGTCGACCATCCGCCGGTCGACCGAGCTGATCGCCAAGGGCATCGGGGTGCGCGGCCTGCTCAACGTCCAGTACGCGCTCAAGGACGACGTCCTGTACGTGCTGGAGGCCAACCCGCGCGCGTCCCGGACCGTGCCGTTCGTGTCCAAGGCGACCGCCGTGCCGCTCGCGAAGGCCGCCGCCCGGATCATGCTGGGCGCGACCGTCGCGGACCTGCGGCGCGAGGGCATGCTGCCGGCACACGGGGACGGTGCCGACATGCCGCCGACCTCGCCGGTGTCGGTCAAGGAGGCGGTCCTGCCGTTCCACCGGTTCCGCACGCCGGAGGGCCACGGCGTCGACTCGCTGCTCGGCCCGGAGATGAAGTCGACCGGCGAGGTCATGGGCGTCGACGCGTCGTTCGGCAAGGCGTTCGCGAAGTCGCAGACCGCGTCCTACGGCTCGCTGCCGACGTCCGGCCGGGTGTTCGTGTCGGTCGCCAACCGGGACAAGCGGGCGATGGTGTTCCCGGTCAAGCGGCTCGCCGACCTCGGGTTCGAGGTGCTCGCGACCGCGGGCACCGCCGAGGTGCTGCGCCGCAACGGCATCCCGTGCACCGAGGTGCGCAAGCACTTCGAGGGGGCCGACAACATCGTCGACATCATCCGCGACGGCGGCGTGGACATGGTCATCAACACCCCGTACGGCAACCCGGGCCCGCGCGTGGACGGCTACGAGATCCGCACGGCGGCCGTGTCGCGCGACATCCCGTGCGTGACCACCATCCAGGGCGCCGCGGCCGCCGTGCACGGCATCGAGGCGCTGATCAGGCAGGACATCGGTGTGGAGTCGCTGCAGTCGCTGCAGGCCACGCTGCGGAGCCAGCGGTGAGGGCGCCGTTCGGGGAGCGGCTGACCGCCGCGGTCGCCGAGCACGGCCCGCTCTGCGCCGGGATCGACCCGCACGCGTCGCTGCTGGCGCAGTGGGGCCTGCCGGTCGACGCCACCGGGCTCGAACGGTTCGCGATGACGTGCGCCGAGGCGTTCGCGGGCCAGGTGGCGGTGGTCAAGCCGCAGTCGGCGTTCTTCGAGGCGCACGGCTCCGCCGGGGTCGCCGTGCTGGAGAAGCTGATCGCCGCGTTCGCCGGCACCGGCACGCTCGTGCTGGCCGACGTCAAGCGCGGCGACATCGGCTCCACCATGGCCGCCTACGCGCAGGCGTACCTCGCCGACGGCGCGCCGCTCGCGGCGGACGCGATCACGGTGTCGCCCTACCTCGGCTTCGGGTCGCTCGACCCCGCCCTCGACCTCGCGGAGCGGACCGGGCGCGGGCTGTTCGTGCTGGCCCTGACCTCGAACAAGGAGGGTCCGCAGGTGCAGCGGGCGCGTGGCGAGGACGGCGTCGCGGTGGCGCAGGCCATGGTCGACGAGGCGGCGGCCCGCAACGAGGGCGCGACCCCGCTCGGGTCCGTCGGTCTCGTGATCGGCGCGACCGTCGGTAGAGCGGCGCTGGACCTGTCGCGGTTGAACGGCCCGATCCTGGCGCCCGGTTTCGGCGCGCAGGGCGCCGGTGTCGACGACCTCGGGAAGGTCTTCGGCGACCACCTCCGGCACGTGCTCCCGGCCTCGTCCAGGGACATCCTGCGGCACGGCCCGGACGTGGCGGCACTGCGTGACGCGGCGCTGCGGGTGCGGGACTCGCTGGGGGTGGCGCACAGCCTCTGACCTGCACAGGAGGCCCCCTTCGCCCGACACGCGGGCGGAGGGGGCCTTTGGCGTGCGTGCCGTATGGGCCTAGCATGTCGAAGCGCTTCGCGCATCCGCGCGAGGCGGGTCCCGTGACACCGGACCCGAAGGTGTTACCGCTGGTCCAGGGGTACTCGCTACTCAGAGTTGATCTATGCTCTGTCGCGCACTACCCACCGCACTAAGGTGGACCCGCGTTGTCATGAGAAGGCGGACCTCGGTAACGTCGCGACACCGATCCGCAGAAAACCCCACCCCCCGGAGGAAATCGTGGCCCTTCCCCAGCTGACCGAGGAGCAGCGGGCCGCAGCGCTGGAGAAGGCGGCTGCCGCCCGTCGCGCCCGAGCTGAGCTCAAGGAGCGCCTGAAGCGAGGTGGCACCACCCTCAAGGACGTGCTCGCCCAGGCTGACAAGGACGAGGTCCTGGGCAAGATGAAGGTCACCGCACTGCTCGAGGCCCTGCCGGGCGTCGGCAAGGTGCGTGCCCAGCAGATCATCGAGCGCCTTGAGATCGCCCCGAGCCGTCGTCTTCGCGGCCTCGGCGACCGTCAGCGCAAGGCGTTGCTCGCCGAGTTCAGCGGCGAGTGACGAGCAGTGACATCAGGAGGGGCCGGCTGGTTGTACTGGCCGGCCCCTCCGGCGTAGGCAAGAGCAGTGTGGTCCGGGAGCTGCGGAAGCTCTACCCGGACCTCTGGTTCAGCGTGTCCGCGACGACCAGGGAGCAGCGTCCCGGCGAGCTGGACGGGGTGGACTACCACTTCGTCACGGCCGACGAGTTCGACCGCATGATCGAGAAGGACGCCCTGCTCGAGTGGGCGGACATCCACCGCGGCACGCACCGCTCCGGCACGCCGAGGGCGCCGATCGAGGAACGGCTGGCCGCGGGCAAGCCCGCGCTGGTGGAGGTCGACCTGCAGGGCGCGCGGAACCTGCGGAAGACCATGCCGGAGGCCCTCCTCGTCTTCATCTCACCGCCCAGCTGGGAGGCGCTTGTCGAGCGCCTGGTCGGCCGGGGCACCGAGTCGCCGGAGGTCGTGGCCCGCAGGCTCACGACCGCCAAGGAGGAGTTGGCGGCCCAGGAGGAGTTCGACGAGGTCGTGGTCAACACCGACCTGCGGAGCACCGCTGAGCAGTTGCTAAAGTTGATGCTTGACAATTCCTCCTCCCATCAGTTGGAGAACCACGAGTGATCACCCCCACCGAGTTGGGCGCACTGGGTGACCCGTCGGGCCAGCAGCTCGAAGGCATCACCAACCCCCCGATCGACGACCTGCTCGACAAGGTCAGCTCCAAGTACGCCCTGGTGATCTACGCGGCCAAGCGCGCCCGCCAGATCAACGACTACTACGCGCAGCTCGGCGAGGGCCTGCTCGAGTACGTCGGCCCGCTGGTCGAGCCGGGTCCCCGCGAGAAGCCGCTGTCCATCGCGCTCCGCGAGATCCACGCCGGCCTGCTCGAGCACACCGAGGGCGAGTGAGTGAGTGAGCCGCCGGCGTCTGGACTGACGAGCACGAAGGCCTGGCGAGGTACGAGCCCTGGGCCTTCGCGCGCAGGAGGGAAGACGCCGGGAACAGGCTCGCGAACGCCGAGCGGAGCGAGGCCATGACAGTGAGTGAGCCGCCGGCGTCTGGACTGACGAGCACGAAGGCCTGGCGAGGTACGAGCCCTGGGCCTTCGCGCGCAGGAGGGAAGACGCCGGGAACAGGCTCGCGAACGCCGAGCGGAGCGAGGCCATGACACTGAGCGAGCCGCCGGCGTCTGGACTGACGAGCACGAAGGCCTGGCGAGGTACGAGCCCTGGGCCTTCGCGCGCAGGAGGGAAGACGCCGGGAACAGGCTCGCGAACGCCGAGCGGAGCGAGGCCATGACACAGCGCCCGCGCGTCGTTCTCGGTGTGGGCGGTGGCATCGCCGCCTACAAGGCGTGCGAGGTCCTGCGACAACTGACCGAGTCAGGGCACTCGGTCCAGGTCGTGCCGACCGCGGCGGCGCTGCGGTTCGTCGGCGCCGCCACGTTCGAGGCGTTGTCCGGGCACCCGGTGCACACCGAGGTGTTCGACGACGTCCCCGAGGTGCCGCACGTCCGCATCGGCCAGGAGGCCGACCTGGTGCTGGTCGTCCCGGCGACCGCGAACCTGCTGGCCAAGGCCGCGCACGGGCTCGCCGACGACCTGCTCACCAACACCCTGCTGACCGCGCGCTGCCCGGTGCTGATGGCGCCCGCCATGCACACCGAGATGTGGGAGCACGCGGCCACGCAGGCGAACGTGGCGACGCTGCGTGCCCGCGGTGTGGTGGTCACCGAGCCCGCGAGCGGGCGGCTGACCGGCAAGGACACCGGCAAGGGCCGCCTCGCCGACCCCGCCGAGATCGTCGACCTGGCCCGGCTGCTGCTCGCCCGGCGCGACGCGCTGCCCCGGGACCTCGAGGGCGTGCGCGTCGCGGTGTCCGCGGGCGGCACCCGTGAACCGCTCGACCCGGTCCGGTACCTGGGCAACCGGTCGTCCGGCAAGCAGGGTTACGCCCTCGCCAGGACCGCGGCGCAACGCGGCGCGCACGTCACGCTGGTGTCCGCGCACACCGTCGCCCTGCCGGTGCCGGCCGGGGTCGAGATCGTGCGTGCGGGCACCGCGCTCGAATTGCGGGACGCCATGCACGCGGTGTCAGCGGACGCTGACGTTGTGGTGATGGCCGCGGCGGTCGCCGACTTCCGTCCCACATCGCGGGCGGACTACAAGATCAAGAAGACGGATCGTGACCCGGATCCAGTGACGCTGACCCGCAACCCGGACATCCTCGCCGAGCTGGTGGCCGCGCGCAGGCCGGGCCAGGTGATCGTCGGGTTCGCCGCGGAGACCGGCGACAGCGGCGCCGACGTGCTCGAACACGCCCGCGCGAAACTCAAGCGCAAGGGCTGTGACCTGCTGGTCGTCAACGCCGTGGGCGAGGGAAAGGCCTTCGAGACCGAGGACAACGCCGGGTGGCTACTATCGGCCGACGGGGCGGAACGGTCGATCGAGCTGGGCTCGAAGGCGCGGATGGCGTCCGATATATGGGACGCGGTCGTTCAACTGATTCATCAGTGAGCCTTGCTCGATACCTAGTACATAGTCTTCAGGGCAGGCAACAGGAGAGATTGGGTGTGGGTACGTCGTGAGTAGTTCCGCGAGCAGGCTTTTCACCAGTGAGTCGGTGACCGAGGGGCATCCGGACAAGATCTGTGACGCCATCAGCGACGCCGTTCTCGACGCGCTGCTGTCCAAGGACCCGAAGTCGCGCGTCGCGGTCGAGACACTCGTGACGACCGGCCAGGTCCACGTCGCCGGTGAGGTCACCACCGAGGCGTACGCCGACATCCCGTCGCTGGTCCGCGAGACCATCCTCGACATCGGCTACGACTCGTCGGCCAAGGGCTTCGACGGCAACTCGTGCGGGGTCAACGTCGCGATCGGCGCGCAGTCGCCGGACATCGCGCAGGGTGTCGACACCGCGTACGAGAAGCGCGTCGAGAGCGACGAGGACGAGATCGCCAAGCAGGGCGCCGGTGACCAGGGCCTGATGTTCGGGTACGCCTGCACCGACACGCCCGAGCTGATGCCGCTGCCGATCGCGCTGGCGCACCGGCTGTCCCGCCGCCTGACCGAGGTCCGCAAGAACGGCCAGCTGCCGTACCTGCGCCCGGACGGCAAGACCCAGGTCACCATCGAGTACGCCGGTGACCAGGCCGTGCGCCTCGACACCGTGGTGGTGTCCTCGCAGCACGCCGAGGGCGTCGACCTGGAGAAGCTGCTCGGCGTCGACGTGCGCGAGCAGGTCGTGCAGCCCGAGATCGCCGGCCTGGAGCTGGACACCGACAACGTGCGCCTGCTCGTCAACCCGACCGGTCGCTTCGTCATCGGCGGCCCCATGGGTGACGCGGGCCTGACCGGCCGCAAGATCATCGTCGACACGTACGGCGGCATGGCCCGCCACGGTGGCGGCGCGTTCTCCGGCAAGGACCCGTCGAAGGTGGACCGCTCGGCCGCGTACGCCATGCGCTGGGTCGCGAAGAACGCGATCGCGGCGGGCCTCGCCACCCGCATCGAGGTCCAGGTCGCCTACGCCATCGGCAAGGCCGCCCCCGTCGGCCTGTTCGTCGAGACGTTCGGCACCGAGACCGTCGACCCGACGAAGATCCAGCAGGCCATCAGCCAGGTCTTCGACCTGCGCCCGGCCGCGATCATCCGCGACCTCGACCTGCTGCGCCCCATCTACCGCCAGACCGCGGCGTACGGCCACTTCGGCCGGCCCGAACTGGACCTGCCGTGGGAGCGGACCGACCGGGCGGATGCACTCAAATCGCTCGCGGGCGCCTGATCCGTTCCGCTGGCTGTGGTACGCGGTGGGCGGTTCGCTGCCCGCCGCGTACCACCAGTGGGTGTTGTACGACCTGACGTGCCGGACGTGGGTGCTGCGGCACTTCGCGCGCGTCATGGTGCAGTTCCTGCCGTGGTGGCTGGCCCTGCTCGCGCCGGGGCCGTGGTCGCTGCGGTTCTCTCTTGTGGCGCTCGGGTATCTGCTCGGGTTGTACTTCTCGTTGTCCTTCATGGAGGACGCCTGCGAGCGGCGGTTGGTGAAGGCCGGGTACCCGGCCGGGTTGAACCGGCGCATTCGGGAGGAGACGCCTGTTTCCGCTCGGGCCGAGAGCGCGGCGTTCTACGCCGCGTTCTACCCGCCACCCTGATGTCGGCTGTGGACGGTGTCGGCTTCCGGTGCCGTCACCCGATGACCTGCCCTGATCGTGTCTTCTGGTAGACCAGGCGGCATGACCGGCGGGCGCGTGGTGCGCAAGGGAGAGAACCGCCCGGCGGCTGATCTTCCGGTCGCCCGGGTGGTCGTCGACGTGCCGCTCGCGCACCTCGACCGGCCCTTCGACTACCTCGTGCCCGACACGCTCGACGCCGCCGCCGTGCCCGGGTGTCGCCTGCGGTTGCGGTTCGCGGGCAAGCAGGTCGACGGGTACCTCCTCGAGCGGGTCGCTGCCTCCGAGTTCTCCGGGCGGATGGAGTACATCGGCAAGGTGGTGTCCTCGGAGCCGGTCCTCACACCGGAGCTGGCGACCCTCGCCCGGGCCGTCGCCGACCGGTACGCCGGGATGATGATCGACGTCCTCCGGCTCGCCATTCCGCCTCGGCACGCCAAGGTCGAGGCCGAGCCGCCCGCCGAGCCTGCCGAGCCACCACCGCCACCGGACACGACTGCCTGGGGGCGGTATCCGCGTGGGCCTGCCTTTGTCGACGCGCTCACGCACGGGCGGCAGGCGCACGCCGTCTGGCAGGCGCTCCCCGGGGAGGACTGGCCCGCTCGGCTCGCCGAGCTTGCCGCCGCCGCGGCCGCCAACGGGCGGGGGGCGGTGCTCGTCGTGCCCGACTACCGGGACGTGGCCCGGTTGCACGCGGCCTGTGTCGAGCGTGCCGGGGACGGCAACGTCGTCGTGCTCTCCGCGGATGCCGGGCCTGCCAAGCGGTACCGGGCCTGGCTCGCGGTCAAGCGGGGGACCGCGCGGATCGTCGTCGGTACCCGGGCCAGTGTGTTCGCGCCCGTCGTCGACCCTGGGTTGTTCGTCGTCTGGGACGACGGGGACGACCTGCACGCCGATCCGCACGCGCCCTACCCGCACGTGCGGGACGTGCTGATCCAGCGGGCCCACACCAGTGGGGCGTCCCTCCTCGTCGCCGGGTTCGCGCGGACCGCCGAGGCGCAGCTGCTGGTCGAGTCCGGGTGGGCGCCCGAGATCGTCGCCGCGCGGGACGAGGTGCGGAAGGCCGCTCCCCGGATCACCTCGCTGGGGGAGACCGACCAGCAGCTCGCGCGGGACCCCGCGGCACGAGCGGCGCGGATTCCGTCCGTCGCGTTCGAGGCGGCCCGGGACGCGCTCAAGGCCGGGCGGCCCGTTCTCGTCCAGGTGCCGCGCGGGGGTTACGTGCCCGCGCTCGCCTGCCAGCAGTGCCGCGGGCCTGCCCGCTGTCGTCGGTGTGCGGGTCCGCTCGGACTGCCGGTCAGCGGCTCCGAAGCCCGGCCACCCACCTGCCGGTGGTGTGGCGTGCCGGACACCGCTTTCCGGTGCGGCAACTGCGGATCGCGGCGGTTGCGGGCCATCGTCGTCGGCGCCAAGCGGACCGCGGAGGAACTCGGGCGGGCGTTCGCCGACGTGCCTGTGCTCGGGTCCGGGGCGAAGGAGGTGCTCCGGCAGGTCGACGCGCGGGCCGCGCTCGTGGTCGCCACGCCCGGCGCCGAGCCCGTCGCCGTCGGCGGGTACGGGGCCGCGCTGCTGCTCGACGGGTGGGCGTTGCTGGGCCGTGCCGACCTGCGGGCCACGGAGGAGACCCTGCGGCGGTGGATGACCGCCGCCGCGCTCGTGCGGTCCGCCCAGGACGGGGGGCGGGTCGTCGTGCTCGCCGAGTCGGCGTTGCCGCCCGTGCAGGCGCTCGTGCGGTGGGATCCGGTGTGGCACGCGGGACAGGAGCTGGCCGCCCGCGCCGAGCTGGGGTTCCCGCCCGCCGTGCGGATGGCGTCCGTCGACGGCCCAGCCAAGGCGCTCGCCGCGTTCCTCGACGAGCTGGCCCTGCCGTCGTCCGGGGAGGTGCTCGGGCCGGTGCCCCTCGGCGAGCCCGACCGGGACGGCAACACCGAGAAGGAACGCGCGCTCGTCCGTGCCACGCGGGCGGAAGGGCGGGCGCTCGCCGCCGCGCTCGCCACCGCCCAGCACGCCCGCACGGCACGGAAGGAACCGGACGCCATCCGTGTCCGGCTCGACCCGCTCGAGCTGATCTAAAACGGGGTGCGCGACGGTCGCCGCCCCGGCTAGCGTCCCGGAACCGTGAGCGACGACCTCTCGGACGGCTGGTTCCCTGAAAGCGTGGCCGCGGACTACGACGGTCCCGGCGGCGAGAACGCCCCCGAGGCGGTGACACCCGTCGTCGACGTCCTCGCCGACCTGGCCGACGGGCCGGTGCTCGAGTTCGCCGTCGGCACCGGGCGGATCGCCGCGCCGCTGGCCGCGCGCGGGGTGCCCGTCAGCGGCATCGAACTGAGCCGGGCCATGGCCGCGCGGATCGCGGGCAAGCCCGGCGGCGACGCGGTCGACGTGACGATCGGCGACATGGCGACGACGCGCGTGCCCGGCGAGTTCTCGCTGGTCTACCTGGTGTTCAACACGATCAGCAACGTCACCACCCAGGACGGGCAGGTCGACGTCTTCGTCAACGCGGCCGCGCACCTGCGGCCCGGTGGGCTGTTCCTGATCGAGGTGGGGCTGCCGGCCCTGCGCCGCCTGCCACCCGGCCAGGACACGGTCCCGTTCGCGGTGGACCCCGACGGCGGCTACGTCGGGTTCGACCAGTACGACGTCGTGACGCAGGAGTTCACGTCGAACCACGTCACCGTGTCACCCGATGGCACGGGCCGGTTCCGCCGCATCCCCTTCCGGTACGCGTGGCCCGCCGAGATGGACCTCATGGCCCGCATCGCGGGCATGCGCCTGAAGCACCGCTGGGCGGGCTGGGACCGCGCCCCGCTCACGGCCGACAGCACCAAGCACGTCTCGATCTGGCAGAAGCGCTAGCGGATCGGGCCCGTCAGGCCGGGCGGGGGCAGTTCCTCCGGGTCGTGGGCGAGGTTGCCGCTGACCACGCGCATGCCCTGGCTGTCGCGGCCGATGACGTCGACGACGTCGCCGTCGCCGAACTCGCCGAGGGGCACGACGAACATCCCGTCCCGGAAGGCCGGGGTGGTGACCGGCACGATGTCGAGGTCCCGGAGCACCGAGAACTCCAGCGCGTCCACGCCGTGCGCGATGCCTGCGAGCACGCCGGACGGCGACAGGTACACCGCGTAGACGGACGCGGGGGGCATGTAGTCGGGCGTGACCGCGATGGTGGCCCACCCGGCGCCCGGGTCGGACACCGTCGCCGTCGTGTCCGTGACCTCGCAGAACGCCGGGTCGCCCGACTTGCCGACGAACGCGGTGATCCGCGTGCCGTCCCGCGTGGTCGCGGTGAACTTCGGGAGCCACTCGGCGCGGGGCGCGAACTCGCCTGCCCGCGTGCTGGCGGCGGCGACGTCGGCGCAGTGGTCCAGGTCCTCCTGCGTGCGGCGGTCCGGCAGCGTCATCGTGATCGGCGCCGCCGGGTCGTTCGGGGCGGCCGGGCGGTCCGTCCCCGGCGCCCACGTGGCGACGGCCACCGCGCCCAGCGCCAGCACGGTCACGGCCGCCGCGGCGGCGAGCGGGGCGCGGAGCCGGCGGCGCGGCGCCGCGAGGCCGGTGTCGATCGAGCGGCGGATGCGGTCGCGGGTCTCGCCGGGGAGCTGCCGCCGCGGCGGCAGGTCGAGTGCGTTCATGACAGCTCCTCGAGCTTCGTGCGCAGGCGGGCCCGCGCTCGGGACAGGCGGGAGCGGACGCTGACCTCGGCCACGCCGAGCAGCTCGGCCGCGTCCGCGGCCGGGACCTCGCCGAGCAGGCACAGCTCGACCGCCTCCCGTTCCGCGGCGGGCAGCGTGCGGACCGCGGCGAGGACGCGGGCCATGCGGGCGTCCCCGTCGACGCGGTGCGCCACCTCGTCGGCGTGGTCCGCGGCCACGGGCTCGGCCGGCAGCCTGCGCACCGCGCGCAGGAACCGGGTGGCGCCCCGGTACTCGGTGCGGGCCAGGTTGCCCGCCACCGTGTACAGCCACGGCAGCGCCGAGTCGCGGACGAGCCGCACCTCCCGGCACTTGCGCCACGCCAGCAGGAACGTGCTGGAGGTGAGGTCCTCCGCCTGGCTCCACGACGCGGTCAGCCGGTAGGCGTGGTTCCACACCGCCTCGGCGTGGCGTTCGAACAGCGCCCCGAACGCGTGCCGGTCCCCGGCCGCGGCACGGGCCCACAGTTCGGTGTCCGGTGCCGCGTCGGGAGCCAAGGCAGGTCCTCGGGGTGGGTGGGCGATCGTCACATCGGGAAGTGGCCGCAGCGGTGCGGGGCGTTGCGTCCCGCGGCACTGAATAGACTGGCGTACGCCGCCCACGTGAGACCGATCGGAGCAATGTGACCGTCCAGCCCATCCGGCTCTTCGGCGACCCCGTGCTGCGCACCCCCGCCGCCGAGGTCGTCGACTTCGACAAGGAGCTGGCCACCCTCGTCAAGGACCTCTGGGACACCATGGCGGACCAGGGAGGCGCCGGCCTGGCCGCGCCCCAGCTCGGCGTGGGCCTGCGCGTGTTCACCTACAACTGCGACGGGTTCGCCGGCCACCTCGTCAACCCCACCTGGACCGCCGTGGACGACGAGAAGCAGGACGGCGAGGAGGGCTGCCTCTCCATCCCCGGCCTGTACTGGGACTGCGTGCGCGCCAAGAACGTGGTGGCGCGCGGCTGGAACATGCACGGCGAGCCGGTGCAGATCGAGGGCACCGACTTGCTCGCCCGTTGCATCCAGCACGAGACCGACCACCTCGACGGCGTGCTGTTCGTCGACCGGCTCGACGCGGCCACCCGCAAGGCGGCGATGAAGGAGATCCGCGCGGCCGAGTGGTTCGACGGCACCACGCCGACGATCAAGCAGAGCCCGCACTCGCTGTTCGGCGGTGCCGTCTAGATGCGGCTGGTATTCGCGGGCACACCGGAGGTCGCGCTCCCGTCCCTGCGCGCGCTCATCGCGTCGGAGCGGCACGACGTCGTCGCCGTGGTGACCAGGCCGGACGCGCCCGCGGGACGTGGCCGCCACCTCGTGCGGTCGCCGGTCGGCGCGCTCGCCGACGAGCACGGCATCGAGGTGCTCACCCCGGCCAAGGCGTCCGACCCGGCGTTCCTCGACCGGCTGCGGGAGCTCGCGCCCGACTGCTGCCCGGTCGTGGCGTACGGGGCGCTGCTGCCGCAGTCCGCGCTGGACATCCCGCCGCACGGCTGGGTGAACCTGCACTTCTCGGTGCTGCCCGCGTGGCGCGGCGCCGCACCCGTGCAGGCGGCGGTCCGGCACGGCGACGAGATCACCGGCGCCAGCACGTTCCGCATCGTCAAGGCACTCGACGCCGGGCCCGTGTTCGGCGTGCTCACCGAGGCGGTCAAGCCCGGCGACACCGCCGGGGTGCTGCTCGACCGGCTCGCCGAGGCGGGCGCCGGGCTGCTGGTGTCCACGCTCGACGGCATCGAGGACGGCACCCTCGAAGCGGTGCCGCAGCCCGCCGACGGCGTCAGCTACGCACCGAAGATCACCACCGAGGACGCGAAGCTCGACTTCACCGCACCCGCGGTCGGCGTCGACCGGCTCGCCCGCGCGGTCACCCCGGACCCCGGCGCCTGGGCGGAGTTCCGGGGTGAACGGATCAAGCTCGGCCCGGTGACCCCCACCGACGCCGAACGGCTCGCTCCGGGGGAGCTGCGGGTCGAACGCAAGCGGGTCCTCGTCGGCACCGCGACCGTCCCGGTCGCGCTCGGCGAGGTGCAGGCGCCGGGCAAGAAGAGAATGGCGGCAACCGACTGGGCGCGGGGCGCGCGCGTCGAACCAGGAGAGCGGCTGAAGTGACCCAACCACGACGGCGCCCGGCGAGGTTCTCCCGGCCTCGCACGCCCCACCCCCCGAAGCCGAGGGGCGGCCCCGGCAGGCCCCCCGTCGACGACCCGGCCCGGCAGGCGGCGCTCGACACGCTCCGCGAGGTCCGCGCCCGCGACGCCTACGCCAACCTGCTGCTGCCGCAGATCCTGCGCGAACGGCGGATCACCGGCCGCGACGCGGCACTCGCCACCGAGCTGGCCTACGGCGCCTGCCGCTGCATCGGCCTGCTCGACCAGGTGCTCGAGGCCTGTGTCGACCGGCCGCTCGCCAAGGTCGAGCCCGCGCTGCTCGACGTGCTGCGGCTCGGCGTCTACCAGCTGCTGCGCACCCGCATCCCGTCGCACGCCGCGGTCGCGTCGACCGTCGACCTGGTGCGGGCCGGGCACGGGTCGCGCAGCAGCGGGTTCGTGAACGCCGTGCTGCGCAAGGTCGCCGAGCGGTCCGAGGAGGAGTGGCTCGACGAGCTGGCCCCGGACCCCGAGAAGGACCGGATCGGCAACCTCGCCATGCGTGAGGCGCACCCGCGCTGGGTGGCCCGCGCGTTCGCCGACTCGCTCGGCACCACCGGCGACGAGCTGGCGGCCGCACTGGCCGCCGACAACGAGCGGCCAGCCGTGCACCTGGTCGCGCGGCCGGGGGAGATCACCGCCGAGGAGCTGGCCGCCATGACCGGCGGCGACGTCGCCCCGTACTCGCCGTACGGGGTGCGGCTCGCCGCGGGCGCGGGCGACCCGGCCGGGCTGGACCCGGTGCGGGAGCGGCTCGCGTCCGTGCAGGACGAGGGCAGCCAGCTGTGCGCGGTCGCGCTGACCAGGCCGGAGGTCGATGGCGACGAGGGCCGCTGGCTGGACCTGTGTGCCGGGCCGGGCGGGAAGTCGGCGCTGCTGGGTGCGTTGCTCGCCATCCAGGGCGGTCGCCTCGACGCGGTGGAGAAGGCGCCGCACCGGGCGCGGCTGGTGGAGCAGGCGACCGAGGGGCTGCCGATCGTCGTGCACGTCGGTGACGGCCGGTCGCCCGCGGCGCTCGGGCTGGCGCCGGGGACGTTCGACCGGGTGCTCGTGGACGCGCCGTGCACCGGGCTGGGCTCGCTGCGCCGCCGCCCGGAGTCGCGGTGGCGGCGCCAGCCGTCGGACGTGGGTGAGCTGACGAAGCTGCAGCGCGAGCTGCTGCTCACGGCCGTCGACCTGGTGCGTCCGGGCGGCGTGGTCGGGTACGTGGTGTGCTCGCCGCACCTCTCGGAGACCGTCGGCGTCGTGTCGGACGTGGTCCGCCGCACCGGTGTGACCGCACTGGACACCCGCGAGTCGTTCCCCGAGATGCCGGGGCTGGGTGACGGGCCGTACGTGCAGCTGTGGCCCCACCGGCACGGCACGGACGCCATGTTCTGCGCGTTGCTGCGCAAATGAGCGGAGCTTGCGGAGCGAATCATCGAACACAGGGCGACCGCGAGCGGCTCCCCGGAGCCTGCGAGGGGGAGTCGTGAGCCACGTCGCGGTCATTTCTATGGGGGGCACGATCGCCATGGCGCCCAGCGCCAGCGGCGGGATCGTGCCCGCCTTGGGCGCCGACGACCTGGTCGCGTCCGTGCCGGGCCTGGCCGAGCTGGACGTGAAGATCACGACCGAGTCGCTGCGGTCGCTGCCCAGCCCGTCGCTCGGGTTCGCCGACCTGGTCGCGCTGTCGGCGCGCGTCCGGGAGGAGATCGCGGCGGGCGCGACCGGGGTGGTGATCACGCACGGCACCGACACCATCGAGGAGACCGCGTTCTTCCTCGACCTGACCGTGCCCGGCGACGCGCCCGTGATCGTCACCGGCGCCATGCGCCACCCGCACTCGGCGGGCCCCGACGGTCCGGCGAACCTGTACGCCGCCATCCGCGTCGCGCTGTCCCCGGCCGCGCGCGGGCTCGGCGCGCTCGTCGTGATGTCCGACGAGATCCACGGCGCCCGGTTCGTCCGCAAGAGCCACACCAGCAGCACCGGCGCGTTCGTCTCACCCGGTTTCGGGCCGCTCGGCCTGGTCGTCGAGGGTGACCCGCGCATCCGCGGCGTGGCCCGCACCGGCCTGACCCTGCCCGCGCACCCCAGGGTGACCGAGGTCCGGGTCGGGCTGATCACGGTCGCGATGGGCGACGACGGGGAACTGCTGCGCCGCTCCGGTGACCTGTTCGACGGCGTGGTGATCGCGGGCCTCGGCGCGGGGCACGTGCCCGCCACGATGGTGCCGGTGGTGGCCGAGCAGGCCGCCCGCGTGCCGGTCGTGCTGTCGACCAGGACCGGCGCCGGGTCGGTGCTGCGGCACACCTACGGTTACCCGGGTTCCGAGCGTGACCTGCTCGACCGCGGTCTCATCCAGTCGGGGTTCCTCGACCCCGCCAAGTCGCGGGTCCTGCTGACGTTGCTGCTCGCCGATCACGCACAGAGATCACAGATCACCCAGGCGTTCGACCTGTACCGGTAGTAATAGGCTCGACAGGTGCCACGAACGCCGATGATCGCGCCCAGCATCCTGTCCGCCGACTTCGCCCGGCTCGCCGAGGCGGCCGAGGCCGTCCGCGGCGCGGACTGGCTGCACGTCGACGTCATGGACGGCCACTTCGTGCCCAACCTGACGCTCGGGCTGCCCGTGGTGAAGTCGATCCTGGCCAGCACCGACATCCCGGTCGACTGCCACCTCATGATCGACGACCCGGACCGGTGGGCGGTCGGGTACGCCGAGGCGGGCGCGCACAACGTGACCGTGCACGTGGAGGCGGCCGCCGACCCGGTGAAGGTCGCGCACGACATCCGCGCCGCCGGTGCCAGGGCGGGGCTGTCGATCAAGCCGAAGACGCCGTTCGAGCCCTACGTGGAATTGCTGAGCCACTACGACACGTTGCTGGTGATGTCCGTCGAACCGGGGTTCGGCGGGCAGGAGTTCATCGTCGACGTGCTCGACAAGGTCCGCAAGGCGCGGGCCATGGTGGACGCCGGTGAGCTGACGGTGCTGGTGGAGATCGACGGCGGCATCAACGCCGACACGATCGAGCAGGCCGCGGCGGCCGGCGTCGACTGCTTCGTCGCGGGCTCCGCGGTGTACGGCGCCGACGACCCGGCAAAGGCGGTCGAGGCGCTCCGGGATCTAGCACGAGGAACGATGCGCTCCTCGGCCGACAGAAGGACGATGTAGGCGTGTTCACGGGGATCGTCGAAGAGCGCGGCGAGGTCGTCGCCGTCCAGGACCTGCCGGATGCCGCGCGCATCACGGTCGCGGGACCGCTCGTCACCAGCGACGCGAGACAGGGCGACTCGATCTCGGTGAACGGCGTGTGCCTCACCGTCGTCGAGGTCGCCGACGGGGCGTTCACCGCCGACGTCATGCGCGAGACGCTGGTGCGCAGCAGCCTCGACAAGATCGCGGCGGGCGAACCGGTCAACCTCGAACGCGCCGCCGAGGTCGGCAAGCGGTTCGGCGGGCACATCGTCCAGGGTCACGTGGACGGGACCGGCGTGGTCCTGTCCCGCGACCCGTCGGCGCACTGGGACGTCGTGCGCATCGGGATCCCGCCCCACCTCGCCCGCTACCTGGTCGAGAAGGGCTCGATCACCGTCGACGGCGTGTCGCTGACCGTGGTCGAGGTGGGTGACGACTGGTTCACCGTCAGCCTCATCCCCGAGACGCTGCGCGCCACCACGCTGGGGGCCCGCACGCCCGGCGACCGCGTCAACCTGGAGGTCGACGTCGTCGCCAAGTACGTCGAGCGGTTGGCCTTGCCACACTTGCGCGGCGCGGGGGCTCCCGCGGAGCACAATGGCGTCACGTCGTCGTCGGAGGAGGCCGTCGCTCATGAGTGACATCCAGGGCATCGAGAAGGCGATCTCGGACATCGCCGCGGGCCGGCCCGTGATCGTCGTCGACGACGAGGACCGCGAGAACGAGGGCGACCTGATCTTCGCCGCCGAGAAGGCGACGCCCGAGCTGCTCGCCTTCATGGTCCGCTACACGTCCGGGTACATCTGCGTGCCGCTCACCGAGGCCGACTGCGACCGCCTCGACCTGCCGCCCATGTTCCACACCAACCAGGACGTGCGCGGCACCGCGTACACGGTGACCGTCGACGCCAGGGAGGGCGTGAGCACCGGCATCTCCGCCGCCGACCGCGCGCACACGATCCGCCTGCTCGCCGACCAGAAGTCGGTCGCGAGTGACTTCACCCGGCCCGGTCACGTGGTGCCGCTGCGGGCGAAGGAGGGTGGCGTGCTCCGCCGCCCCGGGCACACCGAGGCCGCCGTCGACCTGGCCGTGATGGCCGGGCTGCGGCCCGCGGGCGTGCTGTGCGAGATCGTGTCGCAGAAGGACGAGGGCGACATGGCCCGCCGCGAGGAGCTGGAGGTCTTCGCGGCCGAGCACGACCTCACGATCATCTCCATCGCCGACCTCATCGACTACCGCCGCCGCAAGGAGGTGCAGGTCGTCCGGGTCGCCGAGGCCAGGATCCCGACCGCGCACGGCACGTTCCGGGCGGTCGGCTACGACTCCAAGCTCGACGGCATCGAGCACGTCGCGCTGGTCTACGGCGACATCGAGGACGGCGAGAACGTCCTGGTCCGCGTGCACTCCGAGTGCCTGACCGGCGACGTGTTCGGCTCGCTGCGCTGCGACTGCGGCCCGCAGCTGGACGCCGCGCTCGCCGCCGTCGCCGCCGAGGGCCGGGGCGTCGTGCTGTACATGCGCGGGCACGAGGGCCGCGGCATCGGCCTCATGCACAAGCTGCAGGCCTACCAGCTGCAGGACAACGGCGCCGACACCGTCGACGCGAACCTGGCGCTGGGCGTGCCCGCCGACGCGCGTGACTACGGGCAGGGCGCGCAGATCCTCGTCGACCTGGGCATCAAGTCGATGCGGCTGCTGACGAACAACCCGGCGAAGCGTGTCGGCCTGGACGGCTACGGGCTCACCATCGTGGACCGCGTCGCGCTGCCGATCCGCCCGAACGCGGAGAACCTGCGGTACCTGCGCACCAAGCGCGACCGCATGGGACACGAGCTGGGTGACCTGGAGCTGTACGAGGGCTCGACACAGGGATAGCACAGGCGACGCACAGACGCCCGCCCTAACGTCGGTGGCATGACAGGGAGTTACGAGGGCCGTCCACTGCCCCGACCGCACGACGAGGTCGTCGACCAGGGCTTGGGGTTCGACCTCGGCACACTGCACAGCCGTCGCCGCGCGCTGCGGTTCCTCGGTCTCGGCGCCGCGGCCGTGGGGTTGACCGCGTGCAGTGCCGGCACCTCGTCGCCGGCCACGACCTCACCCTCGTCGGCGGGCGCCTCGGGCGAGATCCCGGACGAGACGGCCGGTCCGTACCCGGGCGACGGGTCGAACGGGCCGGACGTGCTCGAGCAGAGCGGCATCGTGCGCAGCGACATCCGGTCGAGCTTCGGCGAGTTCAGCGGCACCGCGGAGGGCGTGCCGATGACGCTCGAGCTGACCGTTGCCGATCTCGCGGGCGGGGGTGGCGCGTTCGCGGGCGTCGCCGTCTACGTGTGGCACTGCAGCCGCGAGGGCGGCTACTCGCTGTACTCCGACGGCGTCGAGGACCAGAACTTCCTGCGTGGTGTGCAGATCGCCGACAGCGCCGGGAAGGTGACCTTCACCAGCGTGTTCCCGGCCTGCTACGACGGCAGGTGGCCGCACGTCCACTTCGAGGTCTACCCCGGCCAGGCAAGCATCACCGACGCGGCGAACGCCATCGCCACCTCCCAGGTCGCACTGCCGAAGGACGTGTGCGAGACGGTTTACGCCGAGAGCGGCTACGAGGACTCCGTGCCGAACCTGTCCCGCGTCACCCTGGAATCAGACAACGTCTTCGGCGACGACGGTGGCGCGTCCCAGCTGGCCACCGTGACCGGCGACGTCGCGAGCGGCTACACGGTCCGTCTCGCGGTCGGCATCGACACCACGACGAACCCCACCGGCGGCGGCGCACCCGGCGGTCCGCCACCGTCGCGCTGAGCCACCCGATGCGGGCGGCGGTGGCCGGACCGGGTCGGTCGGCACCGCGGCGACGGGTTGTCCGCCTTGGTGTTCGCCACCACGCAGGCGATGTCGGGGGAGGGTTCCCGGCGCGGCGGGCGGTTGCCGTCGACACCGAGACGGAGCCCACTCGGCGGCGGCGCACCCGGCGATGGCGGCCTGGGCGGTTCGTCGCCGTCGCGGTGAGCCACTCGACGCGGGCGGCGGTGGCCGGACCGGGTCGGTCGGCACCGCGGCGACGGGTTGTCCACCTTGGTGTTCACCACGACGGCAGGCGATGTCGGGGGAGGGTTCCCGGCGCGGCGGGCGATCGGCGTCGACACCGAGACGGAGCCCACTCGGCGGCGGTGAACCCGGCGGTGGCCGGACCGGGTCGGTCGGCACCGCGGCGACGGGGTGTCCGCCTTGGTGTTCACCACGACGGCAGGCGATGTCGGGGGAGGGTTCTCGGTGCGGCGGGCGGTCGGCGTCGACCCCGAGGCGGAGCCCACTCGGCGGTGGCGCGCCCGGCGGTGGTCCGGGCGGTTCGTCGCCGTCGCGGTGAGCCACCCGACGTGGTGGCCGTCGGTACCGCGCTCGAGGGGTCGTCCGCCTCGAGCGTGACCAGCATCAGGACGGGACCCCGAGGCGTCTGGGTGGTGCTCCACCGTGGCGTTGGGCCGTCCCGGACGGGCGGCGGTGGCCGCATCAGTTCGGTCGGCACCGCGGCGGAGGGGTGTCCACCTCGGTGATCGCCACCACGGCAGGCGATGTCGCGAGAGGGTTCCCGGCGCGGCGGGCGATCGGCGTCGACACCGAGACGGAGCCACCGGGGCCGCGCGCCCGGCGGTGGCAGGCCGCCGTCGCGCTAGTTGCTGATCTCCATGATCCGGCGGTACGTGTCCGCGTCGTCGAGGGCGGCGACCAGGTAGTCGGCCAGGTCGGCGCGGGCGACCATCGACGGCTTGTCCAGCGGCGCCGGTGCCACCCGGTACTCACCGGTGGCCGCCTTGGCGGTCAGGCCGGGCACGCGGACCACGGTCCAGTCGAGATCGTCGACGTCACGCAGCAGCTCTTCCATCTTGCCCATGTCGGCGTGGCCGTACTTGAACACGAGCTTCACGATGATGCCCTGCACGAACCGCTGCATGGCGGGCGTCCTGCTCTGGTCGAGCGCGCCGGTCGACAGGCACAGCAGCCGCCGCGCGCCCGCCGCCCGCATCGCCGTGGTGATCTTGACGATGCCGTCGGAGTAGACGGAGGTCGGCTGCCTCGGCTTGCCGCCGAGGGTGGAGATGACAGCGTCCACGCCGGCGACCGCCGCGGTGACCTGGTCCTGGTCGTGCACGTCGGCGACGGCCACCGTCACCTTCTCCTCGGTGACGGCCGACGCGTCGCGGACGACGGCGGTCACCTCGTGCCCCTTGGCGAGCGCCGCGCGGATCACCTCGACACCGGTGCGCCCCGCCGCGCCGAACACGGCCACCTTCATGGCGTTTCCCCTCTCGTGGGTGGGGTTCCAGTCTTCCGGGCAGACCCGACGATCACGCCGAAAACCGGCCGAACGGTCGGTTTTCTCGAGTGGTTCACGAGCCGGTCGCGACCCGCGGGGCGCGAAGGGGGATAATTTCGGGTGTTCAGAGGCGAGGAGGCGCGTGCGTGAGTGGCGAAGGCCGTCCCGAGGTCGAGGTCCAGGAGTGCGAAGGCATCCGCCTCGCGATCGCGGCCACCCGGTGGCACGACAGGATCACGTCCACACTGCTCGAGCGCGCGCTCGCGGCCGCGGCCAAGGCGGGCGTGAAGGAGCCGACCGTGGTCCGCGTGCCGGGCGCGATCGAGCTGCCGGTCGTGTGCCAGGAGCTGGCCAAGCACCACGACGCGGTCGTCGCGCTCGGCGTGGTCATCCGCGGCGGCACCCCGCACTTCGAGTACGTGTGCGACGCGGTGACCTACGGCCTCACCCGCGTGTCGCTCGACGAGTCGACCCCGGTCGGCAACGGCGTGCTCACCGTGAACGACGA
The DNA here is from genome assembly GCF_054661535.1 of Actinophytocola sp. KF-1. Taxonomy (NCBI): domain Bacteria; kingdom Bacillati; phylum Actinomycetota; class Actinomycetes; order Pseudonocardiales; family Pseudonocardiaceae; genus Actinophytocola; species Actinophytocola sp. KF-1. Next base: position 141,479 of record NZ_BAAFVK010000008.1, read on the forward strand.
GCAGCAGGCGCTGGACCGCTGCGGGCTGCCGGACTCCACCGAGGACAAGGGCTTCGAGGCGACCGTCGCCGCGCTGGACACCGCGATGGTGGTCCGTGGCCTGCGCCAGCCGTGGACGGAGCGGGGGTTCGAGTGATGTTCACGGCCCGCCCGCGCAAGGTCCGCGTGCTGTCGGTGGTCGGCGCGGTGCTCTTCGTCGCCGTGTTCACGGTGGTCGCGATCCTGCTGCGCAACACCCCGACCGGCGTGTACTTCTACCTGTCCGACCAGATCGCGATGGTCGGCATCGGCCTGCTGCTCGCGTGCGGCGCGCTGATGTTCGGGCGGCCCCGCGTGCGCGCCGACCTCGAGGGCGTCGAGGTCCGCAACATGCTGGGCAGCCGCCGGTACGCGTGGTCGGACATCGAGTCGGTGAGCTTCCCGGACGGCTCCGCGTGGGCCCGCCTGGAACTCCCGGACGACGAGTACGTCCCGGTGCTGGCCGTGCAGGCCATCGACGGCGAGCACGCCGTCGCCGCCATGCGCGAGCTGCGCCGCCTGCGCCGCGAGGCGGAGGAGAAGGCCGAGACCAGCTGACGAACCGGGGTCCTTCGGGGATTCGCGCCGTTCGCACCACCACCGTGCCGGTCGCCATTCGGGGCAACCCGCTGAACCTTTCGCCGGGTGGGTGCGTAGGGCTTCGTGTAGATCAGCCGAAGACACCTGGAGGCCTGGCTTTGACTGCCCTCGAACCCACCACGCCCACGAACACCCCCACGACCGGCACCCGGTCGCGCCGCGATGTCCTGTGTGGCCTGATGGTCGCGCTCGTCGCCCCAGGTGCGCTCGTCGCCGCCTGCTCCGACGGCGGTTCGTCGAGCGGCGGCACGAGCACGACCACGACTGGCGGCGGTGGCGCGCCGGCCGGCGGCGGGCAGGGACTCGCGGCGCTCGCCGACGTGCCGGACGGCGGCGGCCTCATCGTCGACAACCCGGCGGGCGGCAAGATCCTCCTCGCCCGCACGGGTGACGAGGTGAAGGCCTACAACGCGGCCTGCACCCACATGGGCACGATCGTGGACGCGCCGAAGGACGGCGTCGCGGTCTGCCCCAACCACGGCAGCGAGTTCGCCACCGAGGACGGCTCGGTGAAGAAGGGCCCCGCGACGCAGCCGCTGCCCACGATCGGCGTCAAGGTCGAGGGCGACCAGGTCGTGCTCGCCTGACCAGGTGAACTCCCCGAGCGAACGTGAGGTCCGTTCGGGTTATAGCGGCTCGCAACAGCACACCGTAGTGTGATTGGGCCGTAACAAAACGTAGGCGGACATGACCGCCGCGTAGCTCGGGGAGTTCAGGTCATGCGATCAACGAAGATCACTGCCCTCGCGCTGGGGGCGTTACTCGCGGGCGGTCTCACGCTCGCCACTCCGGCGGCCGGTGTCGCCGACGACCGTCCGACCGCCATCGTGTCGCTGGGCGACAGCGCCATCTCCGGCGAGGGCGCGGGCAACTACGAGGAGGGGACGCGCGGCGAGAACGGCAACTGGTGCCACCGGTCCGCCAACGCGCTCGTCCACAAGACCGCGGTCGCCGACCGCACCATCAACATCGCCTGCAGCGGGGCCGAGGCCGCGAACGTGTCGCTGGCCGACACCACGCACTACACCGAGGGCTCGCAGGCGCGCCGCCTGATCGGCATCGCCCAGCAGTACCGCGTGACGACCGTCGTCGTCCAGGTCGGCGCGAACGACGAGCCCGCGTTCGCCGACACCATCCTCGACTGCATCGCGAAGTGGTTCGACCCGTTCAGCTCCGGCTGTCGCACGAAGCTGCGCACCGAGTGGCCGCAGCGCCTCGCCGCCATGGCGCCCCGCGTCGAGGTCGCGCTGGCCGACGTGCGCACGGCCATGTCGCAGGCCGGCTACGCACCCGGCTCCTACAACCTGATCCTCACCTCCTACGCGTCCCCGCTGACCGAACGCATGGACTCGCTCCTCCACGGCCCGCAGGGCTGCCCGTTCAAACTGGCCGACGCGGGTTACGGCAGGACCGAGGCGGTCCCGCAACTGTCCGAGGCACTGCGCGGCGTCGCGTCCCGGTCGGGCGCCAAGTTCCTGGACTTCTCCCGGGCCACCGAGGGCCACGAGGCGTGCAGCGGCTACGGCGACTCGTCCACCGAGTGGCAGAACCGCGTGAAGGTCGACCCGTGGGCGTGGGTGACGGGCGGCCTCGACGCGGTCGGCATCCACATGGCACAGGAATCGTTCCACCCCAACGCGAAGGGCCACGCGCAGCTCGGCAGGTGCGTCACCGAGTTCGTGAACTCGGGCGCCAACTCGGCTCGGTGCCTGGTCGGCGCGGACGGCAACGTGCACGCCGTTCAGTAGGCGGATGACGTGAAGGGCACGGCCGGGGTTCCGGTCGTGCCCTTCCGTTTGTTCTGTGGGGTGTTGCGGGGGTTCGCCTTGCGGGCTTGGCTGGCCGGAGTTGCCCGCTTCGCGGGCGGGGCTTGGGGGTGCCTTGTGGGCTCGGTTTCGCCCGGCGGGCTGTGCCCACTCCGCCCTGCGGCTTGGCTCGCATGACGCGGGTGGGCTTCGCCTTGCTGGCTTTGTCCGCTTCGCGGACGGGTTTCGCGAGGTTTCGCCTTGTGGTCTGGCAACTCCGTGGGCAGTCGCCCGCGCCGCCCTGCGGGCCGGGGTTTGCCCTGCCGGGCAGTGCCCGCTCCGCTCTGTGGCTTGGCTCGCGTGACGCGCGATGGGTCCCACCCGCTTCGCGGGCTGGCTTCGTCCTGCGAGCGGTGCCCGCTTCGCCGGGCCTGCTTTGCGGGCTTCGCCGGGCCTGCTTTGCGGGCTTCGCCCGGGTCCCTGCCTCAAAGCGGAACGCAACGAAGGGGCCCTTCATCACGCCAGGCGCAACGAAGGACCCCTTCATCACAGTCACTCGCCGCGGATGCCCTTTTGCACTTCCGCGGGCAGCTTCGGGTCGTCGAGGCTGTAGGTGGTGCCTTCCTTCCAGCCCTCGACCTTCTTGATCGCCTCCGCGAAGGTCTCCATCTGGCTGTCGTCGAGGTCCTGGACGCTCGTGGTGACCGGGACGCCCATGTCCTTCGCGACGCTGCGGGCGTAGGCGTCCGGGTCGTTGGCGCCGTCGCCGGCGGGGGCGTACTTGCTCATCGCCTTCGCGACGGTGACGTTCCCGTACCCCTTGAGCACCGCCTTGATCGCCTCGAAGCCGGTCTGCTCGTCGGGGAACACCGCGAAGCTGCCCGCCGACTTCGTGTTGGCCTTCTTACCGGGGTAGGCGCCGTACTTGTCACCGCTGCGGATGTTGCCCGGGTTGCGGGCCCGCCACGAGATGGTCCCGTCCGAGCGCACCTCGTCCTCGAAGATGATGTACCGCTTGCCGCCCGCGAAGACCTCCAGGCCCGGGGCCGCCGCGGTGGTCGCCGGGGCGGGGGCGGACTGCGCGGGCACCCACTGCGCGCCGTCCCACTGCCACTGCCCGTCCTCCGACAGGACCGGCTCCTGGGCGGGTGCCGACTCGGCGGGCACCCACTGGGCCCCGTCCCACTGCCACTGGCCGTCCTCCGACAGCGTCCCGGCCGGGACCTCCTCGGCGGCCTCGCCACCCGACGAGTACTCGCCACCCGGCGAGTCCTCGACGCCCAGCGCGGCCCACGTCTCGGGACCGACCTGGTCCTCCTCGTAGATGCCGCGGTCGGACTGGAACTCCCGCAGGGCGGCGTCGAACTCGTCGTCGTAGGACCCCGTGGGCTCGGACCGCAGGTAACCCTCCCGCTGCAGCGCCCGGCCCGCCTCCATCACCCAGTCCGAACACGCGTACTGGTAGCTCTCCTTGTCCAGCACCGGCAACGTCACGGCACTCACCTCCCGGCGTGACGCTAGGCGGGCCGCCGGGCGCGGTGACCGGCCGGGAGGGCGGCCATCCGGGCAGCCATACCGTGCGGGCGGACCACGCCGGGGCAGCGGGTGTGTCCGGCTTTGTCGGTGGTCGGTCGTAGGCTGGTCGGGTGGCTGATCCGTCGACATATCGTCCGTCGCCGGGCACGATTCCGGACGCGCCTGGGGTGTACAAGTTCCGTGACCCCGGTGGCCGCGTCATCTACGTCGGCAAGGCGAAGTCGCTGCGCAGCCGCCTCAACTCCTACTTCGCCGACGTCGCGATGCTGCACCCGCGCACGCGGCAGATGGTGACGACCGCGGGCAGCGTCGAGTGGACCGTCGTCGGCACCGAGGTCGAGGCCCTCCAGCTCGAGTACAACTGGATCAAGGAGTTCGACCCCCGGTTCAACGTCCGCTACCGGGACGACAAGACCTACCCCGTGCTGGCGGTGACGCTGCACGAGGAGTACCCGCGCCTGCACGTCTACCGGGGCCCGCGCCGCAAGGGCGTCCGCTACTTCGGCCCCTACGCGCACGCCTGGGCGATCCGCGAGACGCTCGACCTCCTCCTGCGCGTCTTCCCCGCCCGCACCTGCTCGAACGGCGTCTTCAAGCGGCACGGCCAGATCGGCCGCCCCTGCCTGCTCGGCTACATCGGCAAGTGCTCGGCCCCGTGCGTGGGCCGGGTCTCCGCCGACGAGCACCGCGACATCGTCGAGGACTTCTGCGACTTCCTCGCAGGCAAGACCGACCACATGATGAAGCGGCTCGAGAAGGAGATGAACGCCGCCTCCGCCGACCTCGAGTTCGAGCGCGCCGCGCGCCTGCGCGACGACCTGGCGGCGCTGCGCCGCGCGATGGAGAAGCAGGCCGTGGTCCTCGGCGACGGCACGGACGCCGACGTGGTCGCGTTCGCGCACGACGAGCTGGAGGCCGCCGTCCAGGTCTTCCACGTCCGCGGCGGCCGGGTGCGCGGCCAGCGCGGCTGGGTCATCGACAAGATCGACGAGATCGACGAGGCCGGGCTCGTCGACCAGTTCCTCATCCAGTTCTACGGCGACCAGGCCGAGCTGGCCGAGAGCAGCAAGGTCGGCGACGACAGCCCCGTGCCCCGCGAGGTGCTGGTCCCCGCGCTGCCCGACGACGCCGACGCCATGGCCGACCTGCTGTCGGAGCTGCGCGGCGCCCGCGTCGCGCTCCGCGTGCCGCAGCGCGGCGACAAGCGCGCGCTCATGGAGACGCTCGAACGCAACGCCAAAGAGGCGTTCCAGCTGCACAAGCTGCGCCGCGCCGGTGACCTCACCGCCCGCTCGGCCGCGCTGCAGGAGCTGCAGGACGCGCTCGGCCTCGACACCGCGCCGCTGCGCATCGAGTGCATCGACATCAGCCACATCCAGGGCAGCGACGTGGTGGCCTCGCTCGTCGTGTTCGAGGACGGGCTGGCCCGCAAGTCCGAGTACCGCCGCTTCGCGATCAAGGAGGCGGCCACCGAGGGCGACGTCGCGTCGATCGCCGAGGTCGTCCGCCGCCGCTTCCACCGCTACCTCCAGGAGACCCGGGAGGAGCCCCGGGCGGGCATCGACCCGGAGACCGGGCGGCCCAAGAAGTTCGCCTACCCGCCGAACCTGCTGGTCGTCGACGGTGCGGGCCCGCAGGCCAACGCGGCCGCGGACGTGCTCGCGGAGATGGGCATCCAGGACGTCGCCGTGATCGGCCTCGCCAAGCGCCTGGAGGAGGTGTGGCTGCCGGCCGACCCGGAGCCGACCATCCTCTCCCGCACCAGCGAGGGGCTCTACCTGCTGCAACGCGTCCGCGACGAGGCGCACCGGTTCGCCGTCGCCTACCACCGGCAGAAACGCTCCAAGCGGATGACCACGTCGGCGCTCGACGGCATCCCGGGCCTCGGCCAGAGCCGCAAGGCGGCGTTGCTGAAGCACTTCGGGTCGCTCAAACGGTTACGCCAGGCCTCCGTGGACGACATCAGCGGTGTACCGGGAATCGGCGCGCACACCGCGGCGCTGGTACACAGTGCCCTGGCAGCACGAACAGACCACGACAACGGGAGCGACACATGACTGAAACGCCTGAGGACCACGCGCAGGGCGTGGAGGTCGCCGTGGTGACCGGCCTGTCCGGCGCGGGCCGCAGCACCGCGGCCAAGTGCCTGGAGGACATCGGCTGGTTCGTGGTGGACAACCTCCCGCCCGAGCTGATCTCCACGATGGTCGAGCTGGGTGCGAAGGCCCAGGGCGCGGTCACCAAGGTGGCCGTGGTGATGGACGTGCGCAGCCGCGCGTTCACCGAGGACCTCGCGTCGATCATCAAGGACCTCGACGCCAGCGGGTACAAGCCGCGCGTGGTGTTCCTGGAGGCGACCGACGAGGTGCTGGTCCGCCGGTTCGAGCAGGTCCGCCGCGGTCACCCCATGCAGGGCGACGGCAGGCTCATCGACGGCATCAAGGCGGAGCGCGACCTGCTCGGCCCGCTGCGCTCGGACGCCGACCTGGTGCTCGACACCTCGACGCTGTCAGTGCACCAGCTGCGCGCCAAGATCGAGGACGCGTTCGGCAGCGACGCCGCCAGCACCACCAAGGTCACGGTGCTGTCGTTCGGCTACAAGTACGGCATCCCCATGGACGCCGACCTGGTCATGGACGTGCGGTTCCTGCCCAACCCGTTCTGGATCCCGGAGCTGAAGGACCTCACCGGCAAGGACGCCGACGTGCGCAACTACGTGCTCACGCAGGAGGGCGCGGAGGAGTTCCTCGACCGCTACCACGAGCTGCTGCGCCTGATCGGCGCGGGCTACCGGCGCGAGGGCAAGCGGTACCTGACGCTCGCGATCGGCTGCACCGGCGGCAAGCACCGCAGCGTGGCGATCTCGGAGGAGCTGTCCCGTCGCCTCGCCGACGAGGACCGGATGGCGGTGAAGGTGGTCCACCGCGACCTGGGGCGCGAGTGAACGGAGCTTGCGGAGTGAACCCGATCGCACAGGGGCCGCTCGGAGCCTCCCGGGAGCGGCCGTGAAAGCGGTGGCCCTGGGGGGAGGGCGCGGACTGCACGCGACGCTGTCGGCGTTGCGCAGGTTGACCCCGGACGTGACCGCGGTGGTCACCGTCGCGGACGACGGTGGCTCGTCGGGCAGGCTGCGGCGCGAGCTGGGCCTGCTGCCGCCCGGTGACCTGCGCAAGGCGCTCGCCGCGCTGGCGGGGGAGGACGCGGAGAACTCGCTGTGGTCGACGGTGTTCCAGCACCGCTTCGGCGGCACGGGCGCGCTCGCCGGACACGCGGTCGGCAACCTGGTGCTCGCCGCGCTGCTGGAGCTCCTCGACGACCCGGTCACCGCGCTCGACGAGGCCGCGCGGCTGCTGGGGGTGCACGGCCGGGTGCTGCCCATGTGCACCGAGCCGCTGGACATCGAGGCGGACGTGGTCGGCCTCGACGAGGACCCGGCCGCGGTCCGCCGGATCCGGGGGCAGGTCGCGGTGGCGACCACGCCCGGCCAGGTGCAGCGGATCCGGCTGTACCCGGCGGGCGAGCCGGGGGAGGTGCCGAAGGCGTGCCCGGCGGCGGTCGCCGCCGTGCACGACGCGGACGTGGTGCTGCTCGGACCGGGTTCGTGGTTCACGAGCGTGCTGCCGCACCTGCTGGTCCCCGAGCTGCACGAGGCGCTGATCGACACGGCCGCGTCCCGCATCGTGGTACTGAACCTCGTCCCCCAGCCGGGGGAGACGGCGGGTTTCTCCCCGGAGCGCCATCTGGACGTACTCTGCGAACACGCACCGCGCCTGCGGGTGGACGCGGTGATCGCCGACGCCGACTCGGTGCCGACCCCGGACCGGCTGCGGCGCGCGGCCGAGTCGCTGGGCGCGCGGCTGCGGCTGGACGCGATCGCGTCGGCCGGGGCGCGGGAGCGGCACGACCCGGCAGGGCTGGCCGAGAGCCTGCGTGGCGCGTTCGAGGCGGTCAGGTCGGCACGCGAAGCGGGTTGATGGTGGGATGTACGCCTGCGTGGGAGGCGGGCCCCTGTGGGAGGGGGCGCGCGTGGTGGGAGAGGAGCAACCAACGTGGCGATGACCGCGGCGGTCAAGGACGAGCTGAGCAGGCTGGCGGTGTCCAAGACGTGTTGCCGGCGATCGGAGGTGTCGTCGCTCCTGCGGTTCGCGGGCGGACTGCACATCGTCGGCGGCCGGGTGGTCGTCGAGGCCGAGCTGGACACGGGCGCGGCGGCGCGACGCCTGCGCAAGGAGATCCACGACCTCTTCGGGCACAACGCGGACATCCACGTGCTCGCGTCCGGCGGCCTGCGCAAAGGCACGAGGTACGTGGTGCGCGTGGTCAAGGACGGTGAGGGCCTCGCCAGGCAGACCGGCCTGCTCGACCAACGGGGCCGCCCGGTCCGCGGCCTGCCCGCCGCGGTCGTCTCGGGCGGCGTGTGCGACGCGGAGGCCGCGTGGCGCGGCGCGTTCCTGGCGCACGGCTCCCTGACCGAACCGGGCCGCTCGTCGGCGCTGGAGATCACGTGCCCGGGCCCGGAGGCGGCGCTGGCACTGGTGGGCGCGGCACGGCGGATGGGCATCCAGGCCAAGTCCCGCGAGGTCCGGGGCGCCGACCGGGTGGTCGTCCGCGACGGCGACGCCATCGGCGCCATGCTGACCAGGCTCGGCGCCCACACGTCGGTGCTGGCCTGGGAGGAACGCCGCATGCGCCGCGAGGTCCGCGCGACGGCCAACCGCCTGGCGAACTTCGACGACGCCAACCTCCGCCGCTCGGCCCGCGCCGCGGTCGCGGCCGCGGCCCGCGTGCAGCGCGCGATGGAGATCCTCGGCGCGTCGGCCCCGGAACACCTGTCGGCGGCGGGCAAGCTGCGCCTGTCGAACCGGCAGGCGTCGTTGGAGGAGCTGGGCCAGCTGTCCGACCCGCCGATGACCAAGGACGCGGTCGCGGGCCGCATCCGCCGCCTCCTGGCCATGGCCGACAAGCGCGCGAAGGAACTGGGCCTCCCGGACACCGAGTCGGCGGTCACCCCGGAGATGCTCGAAGCCGAGGTCTGACCAGCGGGGGAACGGACCCGTCAGGACACCCACCGACGCCGAAGGCGAGCGCTCACCACCAACGGACTGCTGCCTGCCATCCCGTCGACCTGGCGAAGCCCGATCACGCCGGGTCAAGGGGGCCCGGCTGCCCGAACCAACCCCTGCCCAAAACCGCCCGGGCCCCCTTGACGCGGTGTGATAGCCCGTGGGAGGTCGGCGGGATGGCAGGCAGCCACGGACACCAGTCCTTGCCAACCCAGCCCCAGACCGACCCCCACCATCCCGGAGACCAGCCCCTCCGGCGAGGAGGCCCGTCCGGCAGGACGCCCTCCGGTGAGGACGCCCCTCCGGTGAGGACGCCCCTCCGGTGAGGACGCCCCTCCGGCGACGACACCACTCCGGCGAGGTCCCCCTTCGGTGAGGACCCCATCGGTGAGGCCCCCCGGAGGGGAACCCACAGCAAGGTCAACCACCAACCGGACCCGCTCCACGGGCAGAGTCCGCCAGAAAGTCACCGGACCCGGACACGGCGCGAGGCCTGCCTGATTGACCCCCACGCAATCAGGCAGGCCCCGCCTTTTCTGGGTGCCGCACCCCCCTGGCGGCGAGCCGTCCCCCGCCTCACCGCCACTCCCAGCGCCCCCCTACGCCAACACAAGAGCAGCACCCCGCCCCCCAGATACGACCTTGTTGGGAAAAATCCCGCGAACCACTTCCGGCCCCCACGCGCAGGTGCCAACTGATTCGATACAGTTGCCTTGCCCGCACAACCCGCGACCTGGCCAACCTCGGGCGATAGGGTGGATCGGGCTGATTCGACAATCACGAGCACGAGGAGACGCACGGTGACCGTTCGGGTAGGCGTCAACGGCTTCGGCCGTATCGGCCGCAACTTCTGGCGCGCGGTGCAGGCCAGCGAGCACGACATCGAGATCGTGGCCTTCAACGACCTCGGCGATGTCGCCACCATGGCGCACCTGCTGAAGTACGACAGCGTCCTCGGTGTGCTGCCGCAGGAGGTCAAGGCGACCGACGACGGCATCCAGATCGACGGCACGACCATCAAGGCGCTCGCCGAGCGCGACCCCGGCAAGCTGCCGTGGAAGGACCTCGGCGTCGACGTCGTCATCGAGTCGACCGGCTTCTTCACCAAGGCCGACGACGCACGCAAGCACGTCGACGAGGGCGGCGCCAAGAAGGTCATCATCTCCGCGCCCGCGAAGGGCGAGGACCTGACGGTCGTCATCGGCGCGAACGAGCACCTCTACGACGGCTCGCAGACCATCATCTCCAACGCCTCCTGCACCACCAACTGCCTGGCGCCGCTGGCCAAGGTCCTCCACGATGCGTTCACCATCGAGAAGGGCCTGATGACCACGATCCACGCCTACACGCAGGACCAGAACCTGCAGGACGGCCCGCACAAGGACCTCCGCCGCGCCCGCGCCGCCGCCCTGAACGTCGTCCCGACGTCCACCGGCGCCGCCAAGGCCATCGGCCTGGTCCTGCCGGAGCTGAACGGCAAGCTCGACGGCTACTCGCTGCGCGTGCCGGTGCCGACCGGCTCGATCACGGACCTCACCGTCGACCTCGCCAGGGAGGCCACGATCGACGAGGTCAACGCCGCCTACCGCGCCGCCGCCGAGGGCCCGCTCAAGGGCATCCTGCGCTACAGCGAGGACCCGATCGTGTCCTCGGACATCGTGACCGACCCGGCGTCGTGCATCTACGACGCGCCGATCACCAAGGTCATCGGCAACCAGGTCAAGGTCTACGGCTGGTACGACAACGAGTGGGGCTACTCCAACCGCCTCGCGGACCTGACCGCACTCGTCGCGTCCAAGCTCTGAGGCGAGGCATGAAGACACTCGACGACCTGCTCGCCGAGGGTGTCCGGGGTCGGCGCGTCCTGGTGCGCGCCGACCTCAACGTGCCCCTCGACGGCGACAAGATCACCGACGACGGCCGCATCCGCGCGTCGCTGCCCACGCTGACCAAGCTGGTCGAGGGTGGCGCGAGGGTGGTCGTCACGGCCCACCTCGGCCGCCCGAAGGGCGAGCCGGACCCGAAGTACTCGCTCGCGCCCGTCGCGGCCCGGCTCGACGAGCTGCTCGACGCGACCGTGACGCTCGCGGGCGACGTGGTCGGCGACTCCGCGAAGACCACTGTGGACGGTCTCGCGGACGGCGAGGTCGCGCTGCTGGAGAACATCCGCTTCGACGCGCGGGAGACCAGCAAGGACGAGGCCGAGCGCGGCGCGCTCGCCCGTGACCTCGCGGGTCTCGCCGGCGCGAACGGGGTGTTCGTGTCCGACGGTTTCGGTGTGGTGCACCGCAAGCAGGCCTCGGTGTACGACGTGGCGAAGCTCCTGCCCGCCTACGCAGGGGGCCTGGTCCTGGCCGAGGTCGACGTGCTGCGGAAGCTGACCGGCACGCCGGACCGCCCGTACGTGGTGGTGCTCGGCGGGTCGAAGGTGTCCGACAAGCTCGCGGTCATCGAGTCGTTGCTGCCCAAGGTGGACAAGCTGCTCGTCGGCGGCGGCATGTGCTTCACGTTCCTGGCCGCCGAGGGCCTCGGGGTCGGCTCGTCGCTGCTCGAGGGCGACATGATCGACACCTGCAAGAAGCTGCTCGCGGAGGCGGGGGAGAAGATCCTGCTGCCCGCGGACGTCGTGATCGCCGACAAGTTCGCCGCGGACGCCGCGACCGAGTCGGTGCTCGTCGCGGACATCCGCGAGGACTGGATGGGCCTGGACATCGGGCCGATCACCGCGGAGCGGTACGCCGCGGCGCTCGCCGACGCCGGCACCGTCTTCTGGAACGGCCCCATGGGCGTGTTCGAGATGGCCCCGTTCGCCGAGGGCACCCGCGCGGTCGCGCAGGCCATTGTGGACGGCAACGCGTACAGCGTGGTCGGCGGCGGCGACTCGGCGGCGGCCGTGCGCGCGCTGGGCCTGCCGGAGGACGGCTTCTCGCACATCTCCACCGGCGGCGGCGCGTCGCTGGAATTCCTGGAGGGCAAGGAACTCCCGGGCGTGGCGGTGCTGGAGGACAAGGCATGAGTCGTCAGGTGCTCATCGCCGGCAACTGGAAGATGAACCTCAACCACCTCGAGGCCATCGCCCTGGTGCAGAAGATCGCGTTCTCCCTGCCGGAGAAGTACTTCGCGAAGGTCGAGGTGGCGGTGCTGCCGCCGTTCACCGACATCCGCAGCATCCAGACGCTCGTGGACGGCGACAAGCTGAAGCTGCGGTACGGCGCGCAGGACGTGTCCCGCTACGACTCCGGCGCCTACACCGGCGAGGTGTCCGCGCCGATGCTCGCGAAGCTGGGCTGCTCGTACGTGACCGTCGGCCACTCCGAGCGCCGCGAGTACCACGCGGAGACCGACGAGCTGGTCAACGCGAAGGTGAAGGCCGCGCTCAAGCACGACATCGCCCCGATCCTGTGCATCGGCGAGAAGCTCGAGGTGCGCGAGGCCGGCAACCACGTCGAGTACACCACCGACCAGCTCATCGCCGGGCTCAAGGGCCTGAAGACCGAGCAGGTGTCGAAGGTCGTCATCGCGTACGAGCCGGTGTGGGCCATCGGCACCGGCCGGGTCGCGACCCCGCAGGACGCCCAGGAGGTCTGCGGCGCGATCCGGGCGAAGCTGGCCGAGAAGTACGGCCAGGAGATCGCCGACGGCGTCCGCGTCCTGTACGGCGGCTCGGTCAAGTCCGGCAACATCGGCGACCTGGTGAAGCAGGACGACATCGACGGCGCCCTGGTGGGCGGCGCGAGCCTGGACGCGGAGGAGTTCACCAAGCTCTCCGCCATGGCCGCGGGCGGCCCACTGCCCTGACGAACGGCACACGACGGCCCCCTCCCCGAACCGCACGGGGGAGGGGGCCGTCGTGTTGGACCGCCGGGCGCGTGCGCCCGGCGGGGTGTCCTGAACGGCGCGTTCATGTCGCTGGGTGTCCTGATCGCGCCGGCCAGGACGGTGGCACTGCCTTGACAGCGCCATCAACGACGCGACCGGGCCCGATGGTCGCCCGAACCGAACCGCGCAGGGGAGGGGCCGTCGTGTCCTGAGGACGTGCGGTGCCGCGAACGGCGCGTTACCGGCGCGAAAGCGGCCTTCGGAGCACCGGCGATGTCGTGCACGCGCCTTTCGCGGCACCAGGGAGAGGGCGGTCAGAACGGGGTCAGGGTCAGCGTCATCGACGTCGGCGCCGGGTCCTCGATGTAGGAGGCGTGCTCGCACACGTCGTCGAAGGCGAAGCCGTACGCCTTGCCGTCCACGGTGTTCTCGTGCATGACCCGCGAGTAGTGGTTGGTGACGGACCCCCGGTAGTACGTGCCCGCGTCGCGCACCGGCTGGTCGCCCGTCGCGGTCAGCACACCGCGGTTGAAGCCCGCGCCCAGCGTCGCCGCCACCGGGCCGGTCACGCCGTCGTTCGGGGCGGCCAGCGCGCCGTCGCAGAACAGGACGTCCCTGGTCGACGGCTTGGTGAAGGCGCGCACCCCGCCGTCGAACACGAACAGGTCGCCCTGCACCGAGCCCGTGAACGTCCGCGCCCCGGCCGTCACGGTCATCGTGGTCGAGCGGTAGTGGTGCCACACCTCGTCGATCAGGCCGGCGAAGTAGTCCCGTGAGAACCGGCCCGCGTCCAGGCCGTGCCCAGGCGCGATGACCCGCAGGTCGCCCAGCACGAGGTTCTCGAAGCCGGGCGTGGCCGCCAGCGCGGAGAAGACCGCGGCCCGGCCGCCGTCCTTCAGCCTGCCCGTCCGCTGCTGGGTAGCACCCGACAGGGAGATCTCCATCGGCACCGACAGCATGTCGACCATCGTGATGTTGCAGTGCATCCCGGCGCCGTCGTAGGTGAACTCGGCGCAGTCGTGCAGGACCGGGTGGTTCGGGTCCGACTCGACCCAGCCCGCCGGGTAGGCGAGGGCGTTGCCCGGGTTGCACCGGAACTTCAGCTTGTCGCCGAGCGCGACGTAGATGCGCCCGGACATGCCCTGGGGCAGCGACAGCGTCCGGGAGCCGTCGACCTGGATCGCGTAGTCGGTGTACCCGTCCGGGCCGTTGTCGGCTTCGCTGACCGGCACGAGCGCGCCGTCGGCGGACAGCCTGCACTGCCGGCCGGTGGCGAGGTCGGTGCCGACGACGTAGGTCCAGAGCGGTCCGCGCCCGGACTCGTTGGCGATGGTGATCGACAGAGGTGCGAGCGGCGCTGCCCCGGCCGTCCTGGCCAGCAGCGGAGCGCCGACGGTCGCCGCCGCGAGCCCCCCGAGGAACGAGCGACGAGAGATCATGCGTGTACTCCTCACTGTCGGGTGCCCAGCACTGGGCACCGCGGAGGCCACGCGGAGCAACATCGGTCGTACGAGTCCCGCCCAGAGTATTGACCAGTTTGTTCACGTGCGCAACAATCCCGTCCACAGTGCCGATGGGGCACTGCGTGACGATCACTGGGCACCAGGTAACCTGATGCTTCGACCGTGCAGACGCGGTCCCGGGTCGACAGCGAGGATGAAATGGTTCTAGCTCTGCAGATTGGTCTGATCATCACCAGCCTGCTGCTTATCCTTCTGGTCCTGCTGCACCGCGGTCGTGGTGGCGGTCTGTCGTCACTGTTCGGCGGCGGCATGCAGTCGAGCCTGTCGGGCTCCAGTGTCGCGGAGAAGAACCTCGACCGCGCGACGCTGTTCATCGGCGCGATCTGGCTCATCTGCGTCATCGGACTCGGCCTGCTCATCAAGGTCGCCTGATACCTCCCCGTTCGGCGGCGGACGGGGCGTTCTTCTTTTCCCGTGTGAACCACCTTGTGGGGGTGTGAGAGTCGATGGCTGGTGGTAGTGCGATTCGAGGTACTCGAGTCGGCGCTGGGCCAATGGGTGAGTCGGAGCGGGGTGAGTCGGCGCCACGCCGGCGGGTCTCCTACTGGTGCGCCAACGGGCACGAGTCGCGGCCGTCGTTCGCACTCGACGCCGAGGAGCCGGAGTCGTGGGACTGCCCGCGCTGCGGGCTTCCCGGTGGCCGTGACGCACAGGAGCCTCCGAAGGCACCGCGCAACGAGCCCTACAAGACCCACCTCGCGTACGTGAAGGAGCGTCGCTCGGACGCCGACGGCGAGGCCATCCTCGCCGAGGCGCTCGCGAGGCTCCGCAAGCAGCGCGAAGGTATCTGAAAGCGCGTCCAGCACGAAGGCCGCCGGATCGGACCGCGAGTCCCATCCGGCGGCCTTCGTGGTTCTCAGCCCGCCAGGGGGTAGGTGGCTGAGACCCGGAAGCCGCCCTCGGCGGTCGGTCCCGCCGAGAACGTGCCCCCGAGCAACCCGGCACGTTCCTTGAGACCGATCAACCCGTGACCGCCGGACGGCAGAGCCGGCTTGCGTGCCCGCGCACGCTCGTTGCGCACCTCGACCACGAGGGTGTCCTGCTGTGCCTGCACCCGCACCGAGGCACGTGCCCCGGTCGCGTGCTTGCGGACGTTCGTCAGCGCCTCCTGCACCGTGCGGTACACCGCGTGCGACACCGATCTCGGCAGGCGCGACGGCTCCGCCTCCACGGCCAGCGCCACCGGCACCTGGTCGTCGCGGAAGTTCTCCACGAGGTCGTCCAGCTCGTCGACGCCCGGCGCGCCGTCCTCGGCCGCGTCGCCGGACCGCAGCACGCCGACCAGGTTCCGCAGCTCCTCCAGCGTGCGCGTGGACAGCTCGCGGATCGTGCGGGCCGCCTCCTCGGCGTTCTCGCCGGTTGACACCTGCAGCGCGCCCGCCTGCATCGCGATCAGGGTGACCTGGTGGCTCACGACGTCGTGCATCTCCCTGGCGAGCCGGGCGCGTTCCGCGGCGCGGATCGTCTCGGCGAGCAGCTTCTTCTCCCGTTCGCGGCTGGACGCCAGCTCCCGGATGCGGGCGGACAGCTCCTGCCGCGCCGAGATCAGCAGCCCGATGGCGACCGGCATCCCGGCGATGATCACCGCCCAGATCACGTTGAGCATGTGCTCCTGCCAGCTCAGCGCCACGAACTCGGACAGCGGCCACCGCACGTAGCCGCAGAGGAAGACCAGCACGCAGCCGACCACCATGCGCCACGACAGCAGGCGGTGCTTCTTCGCGAGCGAGCCGAGCGCGATCATCGCGGCGAGCTGCGACCAGCCCGTCATGAAGCCGGGCACGGTGACCAGCACGGCGAGGAACGGCACGTGCCTGCGCATGACCATGGCGGCCACCGCGACGGCGGACAGCCAGATCGAGTAGGTGGGGGCGTCCTCCGGGATGACGAGCCACACGTCGAGCACGGCGAGCAGCAAGGCGGCGACGTCGGACGTGATCCCGCGGGCGCGCGGGCTGTCCCGCAGCGCGGTCAGCCACCTGGGCAGCCTGCGGGTCGCCGCGAGGCTCGGGCGCGGCAGGATCCGTACGTCGTCGAGGGTGGCTTTGGGGGTGAACGTCGACGCGACCAGGACGGAACCTCCAGACTCGGTGCGGGCGCGCAAGGATGGCTCCGCGCTGCCCGTGCGTTGTCGCGGCAGCTCCGCGCCGGCGGGCACGCGGTCGCGTGTCTCGGCCGCGTGGCGCTGTCGTCGTGAAGACATAGGCTCGGCCTCCCTCCGGAGTTGTGCTCCGCGCCAATGAAGACATAACAATCGTCCGGTCGGGACGAAATGTTTCAGATCAATGTGCTGGAGCAAATCACCAGTTGCCGGACACCGGTCCGGATGGGCCGAACGGTCCAGCGACGTGATCTCACCGGCGCAAATCCTCTCCTGCCGGTGATGAGACGGGTTCCGAGCGTGTTCGTGACGAACCGGTCCCGGGTAACCCCTCACGAAGGTGGATTGATCTTCGATGAACAACCGGCGCGTGTGCCGCGCGTCAGAGATGTCGAGGGCGTGGTGAAGGGGAAGGTGGGGACTTGGCGGAGCACGTGACGGGGCGGCGGGAGCCGGGACAGGTCGTCGCGGTGGTCGTGGGTGCGTTGTTCGTGGTCGCGGGGGTGCTCGGGGCGGGGCCCGGGCTGCTGGACAACCTCGTGCACCTGGCGTTCGGCGCGGCGGGCATCGTCGCGGCCCGCACGCCGAGGAGCGCGCGGGCGTTCCTGATCGCGGGCGGCGTCGCGTACTTCCTGCTGTGGCAGTTCGGTGGCGTGATCGACCCGGCGCTGGTGCCGTTCCGCACCGACGAGGTCGGGGTGCACCTGCCGTTCGTGGCGAGCATGATCGGCCTGGCCGTGCTGAGCGGCGGCCGGGACGCCCCGGCGCTCACCGCCGCCCCGGAGACGGCGGGCGGCTACCGGACGGTGTCCACCGGTCCCGCCAGGCGCCGGCCCGTGCCGAGCAGGCCGCGGGGCCGCTAGGCCGTGTGTCATCGGGGTTGATCAGGGGCGTCGTCCGCCGAAGTGGAGCAACGGCAACTCATCGACCCCGCGGCGCTGAGCAGGACTCGCACTGGTCAGCGCATCGGAACAGGCCGCTAGTCCGCGGTGAGCGCGACCATCGCCTCGGAGAGGCTCGAGTAGTTCTCGATGCCCTCCGTGGTCTCGGTGGCGCGCAGGACCCTCGCGACCGTGAGGTTGGCGATCACGACGGCGAGGCGCTGGCCGGCCCACCGGGCGCGTGCGGTCGCGTCGAGGAGGACGCGGACGCCGGCCGCCGCGCAGTAGGTGACCTCGGTGAGGTCGACGATCACGACGGGCACGCGGCGCTGGTGGAGGTCCTCGAGCACGGACGCGAGGGTGGTCACGGTCAGCAGGTCGATCTCGCCCGCCACCCGGCACACGTGCAGGTCGTCGTTGTGGCGGACCACACGCACACGGAGGCTGCGGTCGATGATCCGCTGGATGTCAGGCGTCGGTTTCGTGAGATGCGCCGGCGGAAGGCGGTCCGGGCGTGTCCCCATCGTCGCTTCCCTACGGCTGTCGGCTGGCACTCCTGATTTTAGCCGTCGCCACGGTTCCGGCCGTGCACCACCCCGAACCCCTTGGCGGGCCCCGAGAACGGCGCGTGCCGGTGGGCGAGGCGGCGCCGGTCGGCCGCCGCGTCGGCGGCGCGGACCGTCGCCGCCACGTCGTCGCAGTCGGCGTACAGGCGGGCGGGCAGGCGGTGGAGCCGCCGCCTGGTCACCGAGTCGGTGCCGAACAGCTCCGCCTGCGCGATCACTTCCCAGCGGTAGGCCGGGAACCGCAGCCCGTCGAGCACGGCCGCGACATCCGCCCTGTTCATGGGTTCCACTGTGCGCCTCCGCTCGGCGGCCGGCCGCGTCTTTGTGGCCAACCCCATCGAGAAGGAGGGCCGGTGAGGCCGCGCCGCCCCACCGGCCCTCGGGCCGGGGTGCTCAGGTCGTCAGGTGCAGACGGGCGCGGAGGTCGTCCGCGGTCAGGTCCGCACCGAACACGTCGGTGCCGGGCTGGAGCTTGCGGCCACCGACGGACAGGCCACCCACGTCGACCGGTGCGAAACCGAGCTCGCCGGCCAGTGCCATCGCGGTCTTCTTCGCCCGCAGGTCGTCGCCCGCGACGGGGACGGCGCGGCGCGGGACGCGGTGGGCGTGGTCGCGCAGGTGCGCCCAGCCGATCGCGTTGAACGCCTTCACCACGTACGCGGTGACGAGGTGGCTCTGGATCAGGTCACTCGAGGTCAGGCAGTCGTCGTCGAGGTCGGGGATGGGACCGTCGAGGACGGGGTCGTAGTTGGTGGTGTCGATGACCGGTTTGCCCGCCAGCTCCGCCACCGGCAGTTCCCGGTGGCGGTCGAACGGCACCGCGACGACCGCGACGTCGGCGAACGCGGCGACGCCGCGCATCGTGCGTGCCACCAGCAGGCCGCACAGCGACACCTCGTGCCCGGAGAGGGCGAGCTGCCTGCTGAGCGTCGTGCCGACGCGGCCTGCGCCGATGATGCCGATACGCATGACCGGCGCCTAGTCGGCGACGCCCGGCACGACGACCGAGACGATCAGCGAACGGTGTGGCACGTTCATCGGGATCGTCATCGGCCGGTAGCGGCGGGGGCGGGGACGGGTGTGCTGGACGGCGACAATTGTCGCCGCGACGTCCTCGCAGTCGGAGTAGCGCCGCAGGGGTAGGCGGTGCAACTTCGACATGGTGACGGCGTCGGCGCCGTACACGGCCGCGTGTGCGATGAGTTGCCAGCGATAGGCGGGGAAAGGCAGGTCCCAGAAGACCTGCTGGACTACTGTCTCGTTACCTGGGTCCGGGGTCACCCGAGAATCTTGTTCTCGTCACTTGCCGGAGACATCCGTCAAGTGACGGAGGTATGAGTGTCAGTTCTCCCCGGCGGCCGCCGTGTCCAGCAGCCAGAGCGTCTCTTGCCGCCCGCGGGCCCCCGCTGCCGGGATGTCGGCCGCGTCCGCGCCTGCGAGCGCGGCCGCCACGGCCTCCGCCTTCGCCGCGCCCGTGGTCATCAGCCACACCCGCTCCGCGCGGCCGATCGTCGGCAGCGTCAGGGAAACGCGGGTCGGCGGCGGCTTCGGGCAGTCCCGCACCGCGACCGCGGCACGCGCCGTCTCGGCGACGGCGGGGGAGTGCGGGAAGATCGACGCGGTGTGGCCCTCCTCGCCGACCCCGAGCAGGCACACGTCGAACGACGGAACGTCCTTGAGCAGCACGGCGTACGCCTCGGCCGCCGCGTCCGGGTCGTCGCCGTACTCGCCGTCCGAAGGCGCCATCGGGTGCACCCGCTCCGGCGCCACCGGCACGTGGTCGAGCAGCTCCCGGCGGGCCAGCGTCTCGTTGCGTTCCGGGTCGCCGCCGGGCAGGAACCGCTCGTCGCCCCAGTAGACGTCGATGGTCGACCAGTCCAGCGTCGCGTTCCGCAGGGCGGCGAGCACGGCGCCGCCGGTGCGGCCGCCCGTCAGCACGACAGAAGCCGTGCCGCGGGCGGCCTGCGCCTCGGCGAGGACCGCGGCGAGCCGCTCGGCCGTCCGCGTGGCCAGCTCGTCCTGCGACGCGTGGACGATCGTGTTCGGACCGGTCACGACGCGGTCGCCTCCGCCTTCACCTTCTTGCCCGCGGTCGCCTTGCGGGTGGCCGAGGAGCCGCGCCCGCGGTCGACCTTGTTCAGCGCCTTCAACGCGGACTCGTAGATCTCGTCCGGGTCCAGCCGCCGCAGCTCCTCGGCGATGCAGTCACGCACCGCACGCCGCTGCAGCGCGACCCGCCGGTCCGGCTGACCCGGCTGGGACAGCAGCCCGACCGCGCCGTCCGGGCGGTGGATCTCGATGTTGCCGGAGCGGCGCTCCAGCACCACCGACACGATGCCCTGACCGGACTTGGCCTTCGTGCGCTTCACCGGCAGCCGCAGCTTCGACGCGAGCCACGCGGCGAGCAGGTCGGCCGACGGCGAGTCGCTCTCCCCGGACACCGAGGCGCCCGTGACCTTCTCGTACGGCGGCAGGTCCAGCGCCGCGGCGAGCAGCGCGCGCCACAGCGTGAGCCGCGTCCACGCCAGGTCGGTGTCACCGTCCGCATAGGACTTCGCGCGGGCCTCGAGCGCCCGCGTCGGGTTCCGCTCCGCGGCCGCGTCGGTGATCCGGCGCGTCGCGAGCCGCCCGATCGGGTCCTTCTCCGGCGACGCGGGGGACTCGAACGGCCACCACGCCACGACCGGCGCGTCCGGCAGCAGCAACGGCACCACGCACGACGCGCCCTCGCTCGCGAGCGGGCCGTACAGGCGCAGCACGATCACCTCGCTGGCACCGGCGTCGCCACCGACGCGGATCTGCGCGTCCAGCCGCGCGGACGCCTTCTTCGCGCCCCGCGCCACCACGATCACCCGGCACGGGTGCTCGCGGCTCGCGTGGTTGGCCGCGTCGATGACGTCCTCGGTGCGCTCGCTGTCGTCGGTGACGATCACCAGCGTCAGCACGCGCCCGATGGTGTTCGCGCCGCCCTGCTCACGCAGGTGCACCAGCTTCGAGTTCACCTGCGACGTGGTCGTCGCGGGAAGATCGATGATCATGACGCCCCCTCGCCGGCGCTCCGTCGCGTCATCTGCGTCAATGGTTCGCTCACGGCCGCCTCCAGTGCCTGCCGGTGCGGGCGAGCATGCGGTCCGCGGACTCCGGGCCCCAGGTGCCTGCCTGGTAGGGCTCCGGCTTCCCGCTCGCGCGCCAGGCCTTCAGGATCGGGTCGAGGATCTGCCAGGACAGCTCGACCTCGTCGTTCTTCGGGAACAGCGACGGCTCACCGAGCAGCACGTCCAGGATCAGCCGCTCGTAGGCCTCCGGCGACGACTCGGTGAACGAGTGGCCGTAGGAGAAGTCCATGTTCACGTCCCGGACCTCCATGGTGGAGCCGGGCACCTTCGAACCGAACCGCATCGTCACGCCCTCGTCGGGCTGCACCCGGAACACGAGCGCGTTCTGGCCCAGCTCCTCGGTGGACGTGGCGTCGAACGGCAGGTGCGGCGCCCGCTTGAACACCACGGCGATCTCGGTGACGCGGCGACCGAGGCGCTTGCCGGTGCGCAGGTAGAACGGCACCCCGGCCCAGCGGCGGGTGTCCACCGCCAGTTCGATGGCCGCGAACGTCTCGGTGATCGAGTCCTTCGCGAAGCCACCCTCCTGCAGCAGGCCGGGCACCTTCTGCCCGCCCTGCCAGCCGCCGGTGTACTGACCGCGCGCGGTCGTCTCGCTGAACGGGCCGACCGGCTTGGTGGCGGCCAGTATCTTCGCCTTCTCCGCGCGGACCGCGTTGGGGTCGAAGGAAACCGGCTCCTCCATCGCCGTCAGCGCGAGCAGCTGCAGCAGGTGGTTCTGGATCACGTCACGGGCGGCGCCGATGCCGTCGTAGTACCCGGCACGGCCACCGAGGCCGATGTCCTCGGCCATGGTGATCTGCACGTGGTCCACGTAGTTCGAGTTCCAGATCGGCTCGAACAGCTGGTTGGCGAACCGGATCGCCATGATGTTCTGGACGGTCTCCTTGCCGAGGTAGTGGTCGATGCGGAACACCGACTCCTCGGGGAAGATCTCGTTGACCATCTTGTTGAGCTGCTTGGCGCTCGCCAGGTCGTGGCCGAACGGCTTCTCGATGACCACGCGGCGCCACTCGTTGTTCTTCGGCTCCGCGAGACCCGTCCGCGCCAGCTGCTGGATCACCTTCGGGAAGGCGGCGGGCGGGATCGACAGGTAGAACGCGTGGTTGCCCGCCGTGCCGCGGACCTGGTCGAGGTCCTGGATGGTCTGCACCAGGTTGTCGAACGCGACGTCGTCGTCGAACGAGCCCTGCACGAACCGGCAGCCCTCGGCCAGCCGGTCCCAGACCTCCTGCCGGAACGGCGTCCGCGCGTGCTCCTTGACCGCCTCGTACACGACCTGGCCGAAGTCCTCGTCCGCCCAGTCGCGCCGCGCGAACCCGACCAACGAGAAACCGGGCGGCAGCAGCCCCCGGTTCGCCAGGTCGTAGATCGCCGGCATGAGCTTCTTCCTGGACAGGTCACCGGTCACCCCGAAGATCACCAGGCCACAGGGCCCGGCGATCGTGGGGAGCCGCTTGTCCCGCTCGTCGCGCAGCGGGTTCTGCCAGCCGCGTGTCACCTGCTGACCTCCTGCAGAGCTTGCACCAGGTGCGCCAGCCCGGCGGCCCGGTCGGTGAAGTGCAGCCGCAGCACCGGGCGCCCGTGTTCGGTCAGCACCTGACCGTCGCCGAGCGCCTGCGCGAGCTGCAGCGTGCCGAGTGTGTAGGGGCGGCCGGGGACCTCGATGTCCTCCTCGACCGCGCCGGTCAGCTGCAGGAAGACACCGTTCTGGTGCCCGCCCTTGTGGTACTGGCCGGTCGAGTGCAGGAACCGCGGGCCCCACCCGAACGTGGTCTGCAAGCCGCTGCGGCGCGCGAGCTCCGGCCGCAGCACGACCGCCGACGCGTCGGCGATCCGGTCCAGGTAGGCCTGCACCGCGACGTAGCCGAACTCCGGCGCGGACGCGATGAACGCCCGCAGCACCCCGGCGAGCGTCGTCTCGCCCGCGAGCGCCTCCGGTGCGTGCACCTCGACCGGGCCGTCGACGAAGGTCGGCGTGGCCGGTTCGGACTTCGGCGCGTCCAGCAGCGACCGGGCGGCCTTCTTCGCGGCCTCCACGTCCGGCTGGTCGAACGGGTTGATGCCCAGCAGCCGCCCGACGAGCGCGGTCGCGTACTCCCAGAGCAGGAACTGGCCGCCGAGCGCGCCCTCGATGCCCATCAGCGAACCGTTGCGGCCCTCGCCGATGGCGATCGGCACCGCGTCGGCGTGCGCGTCGGAGAAGTCCGGCGACTCCGGGCTCTCCACCACCACGGGCAGCAGGCCGGTGCCGTTCTTGCCGGTCGACTCCGCGATCAGCTGCTCGGCCCAGTCCCCGAACCCCTTGATGCCGGAGCCGGTGTCGGCGATGACCACCTTCTCCGCGCCACGCGCGTGCGCGCCGCCGAGCGCGGCCGCCAGCACGATCGCCGGGTTCTCCGTGCTGTCCTGCGCCAGGGCCGGCGCCGCCGCCGCTGCCTCGTCGAGGAGCGTGCCGATGTCGGCGCCCGCGAGCCCGGAGGGCACCAGCCCGAACGCGGTGAGCGCCGAGTAGCGCCCGCCGACGTGCGGGTCGGCGGCGAACACCTTGCGGTAGCCCGCTTCCTTGGCCGCCGCCTCCAGCGGTGAACCGGGGTCGGTCACCACCACGATGCGCGACGCCGCGTCGATGCCCTCGTCGGCGAACGCCTTCTCGAAGATCCGCCGGTGGCTGTCGGTCTCCACAGTGGACCCCGACTTCGAGGACACCACCAGGACCGTGCGGGACAGGTCGCCCTCGAGCGCGTCGGCGACCTGGCCCGGGTCGGTGGTGTCCAGCACGACCAGCGGCACGTCCGCGGTGCGGGTGATCACCTCGGGTGCGAGCGACGACCCGCCCATGCCGGCCAGCACGACCCGGTCCACGCCCTCGGCGTGCAGTTCCGCACGCAGCGCCTCGATCTCGGCGACCAGCGGGCGCGACGTCTCGTGCAGCGTGGTCCAGGACAACCGGATCGACGCCTCCGGCTCGGCCTCAGGACCCCACAGCGTGGGGTCCTGGGCCGTGAGCTTGGACGCGACCTGGTCGGCGGCCAGCTGCTCGGCGAGCGGCCCGGCGTCCTCGATCAGCCGCTTGCGGCCCTCGAGCTTGCCCTTGATCAGGTCCTCGAACTGCTGCACGATCCGCACTGCCTCGGGCGGCAGATCGTTCGTCTCGGTCATGAGGTCTGCTCAGCTCCCCGCCGCGGCGAGCTGTTCTGTGACCGAATCGAGCAGCTCTTCCCAGGACTTCTCGAACTTCTCCACGCCTTCGTTCTCCAAGGTGATGAACACGTCGTCGATGTCGATGCCGACCGCGACGAGGTCGTCGAACACCTGCTGCGCCTCGCCCGCGGTGCCGGTCACCGTATCGCCGCGGAGGTCGCTGTGCTCGGCAACCGCGTCCAGCGTGTTCTCCGGCATCGTGTTCACCGTGTCGGCGACGACCAGCTCGTCGACGTACAGCGTGGGGGAGTAGTCCGGGTTCTTCACGCCGGTCGACGCCCACAGTGGACGCTGCGCGTGGGCGCCCGCGGCCTTCAGCTCCTCCCAGCGCGGACCGGAGAACACCTCCTGGAACGCCGCGTACGCGAGGCGCGCGTTGGCGACGGCGGCCTTGCCGCGCAGGGCCTTCGCCTCGTCCGTGCCGATCGCGTCGAGCCGCTTGTCCACCTCGGTGTCCACGCGGGACACGAAGAACGACGCGACCGAGTGAATCTGGCGGATGTCGTGCCCGTTCGCCTTCGCCTGCTCCAGACCGGACAGGTAGGCCGCCATCACCGCCTTGTACCGCTCGACGGAGAAGATCAGCGTGACGTTGACGCTGACGCCCTCCGCGAGCGTGCGGGTGATCGCCGGGATGCCTGCCTCGGTGGCGGGGATCTTCACGAGCAGGTTCGGCCGGTCGACCGTCTTCCACAGGTCCAGCGCCTCGGCGACGGTCTTGTCCGTCTCGTGCGCGAGGCGCGGGTCGACCTCGATCGACACGCGGCCGTCGACGCCGCCGGTGCTCGTGTAGAGGTCCCGGAACAGGTCGCAGGCATTGCGGATGTCGGTGGTGGTGATCTCCTTGACGGCCGCGTCCAGCGACGCGCCGCGGGCGGCCAGCTCACGCACCTGGTCGTCGTAGTCGGACGCGTTGGACAGCGCCTTCGCGAAGATCGTCGGGTTGCTGGTCACGCCGACGACGTGCTTGTCACGCACCAGTTCCGCGAGGTTGCCCGAGGTCAGGCGCTTGCGGGACACGTCGTCGAGCCAGATGGACACGCCCAGCTCGGACAGCTGGGCAAGCTTGTCGGTCATGCGAGCCTCTCAGTCTTCTCAAGTGAGCGCCGGGCCGCGGAGACGACGGCGTCCGTCGTGAAACCGAACTCCTTGAACAGGGTCTGGTAGTCGGCGGACGCGCCGAAGTGCTCGATGGAGACGATCTCCCCCGCGTCACCGACGTAGCGGTACCACGGCTGGGCGATGCCCGCCTCCACGGCGACCCGCGCCTTCACGATCGGTGGGATCACGTGGTCGCGGTAGGACCGGTCCTGGGCCTCGAACAGCTCCTGCGACGGCATGCTCACCACTCTCGTGGCAACGCCCTCGGCCTCCAGAACCTTCCTGGCCTCGACCGCGATCTGCAGCTCGGAGCCGGTGGCGATGATCACCACCTGGGGCACGCCCGCCGAGCTGTCCTCGAGCACGTACGCGCCCTTGGCGACGCCCTCCGCCGCCTTCTCCCTGGTGCCCTCGAGCACCGGCAGGTTCTGCCGCGTCAGCGCGATGCCGACCGGCGCGTCGTGCTGCTCCAGCACCGCCTTCCAGGTGGCGGCGGTCTCGTTCGCGTCACCCGGGCGCATGACGACCAGGCCAGGGATGGCGCGCAGCGCGGCGAGGTGCTCGACCGGCTGGTGGGTCGGGCCGTCCTCGCCGAGGCCGATCGAGTCGTGCGTCCACACGTAGGTCACCGGCAGCTTCTGCAGCGCGGCGAGCCGGACCGGCGGGCGCATGTAGTCGGAGAACACGAGGAACGTCGCGCCGTAGGGCCGGGTCGGGCCGTGCAGCACGATGCCGTTGAGGATCGAGCCCATCGCGTGCTCGCGGACACCGAAGTGCAGCGTGCGCCCGTACGGGTGGGCGTTCCACTCCTTCGTCTTCGCCGACTCGGGGCCGAACGAGTCGGCGCCCTTCATGGTGGTGTTGTTGCTCTCCGCGAGGTCCGCGGAGCCGCCCCACAACTCGGGCAGCACGTCGGCGAGCGCGTTGAGCACCTCACCGGACGCCTTGCGGGTCGCGACACCCTTCGGGTCCGGGTCCCACGACGGCAGCGCGTCGGCCCAGCCGTCCGGCAGGCGGTAGGCGCTCGCGCGGTCCAGCAGCGCCTTGCGCTCCGGGTTGGCCCGCGCCCACTCGTCGAACCGCTTCTGCCACTCCTCGTGGGCCTGCTTGCCGCGGTCGGCGACGAGCCGGGCGTGCTTGAGCACCTCCGGCTCGACGACGAAGTTCTGCTCCGGGTCGAAGCCGAGGATCTTCTTGACCTCGGCGACCTCGTCGGCGCCCAGCGCCGCGCCGTGCGCCTTGCCGGTGTTCATCTTGTTCGGCGCCGGGTAGCCGATCACGGTCCGCAGCAGGATGAACGACGGCCGGGTGGTCTCCGCCTTCGCGGCCTCGATCGCGTCGAGGATCGCCACGACGTCCTCGCCGCCCTCGACGACCTGGACGTGCCAGCCGTAGGCCTCGTAGCGTTTCGCGGTGTCCTCGGACAGCGCGATGTTCGTGTCGTCCTCGATGGAGATCTTGTTGTCGTCGTAGATGACGGTGAGGTTGCCCAGCTCCTGGCGGCCCGCGAGGGACGACGCCTCGGAGGTGACGCCCTCCTCGATGTCACCGTCGGAGGCGATCACGTAGATGTGGTGGTCGAACACGCTCTCACCGGGCGCGGCGTCCGGGTCGAACAGGCCACGCTCGCGGCGGGCGGCCATCGCCATGCCGACGGCGGAGGCGAGGCCCTGGCCGAGCGGGCCGGTGGTGATCTCCACCCCGGCGGTGTGCCCGTGCTCGGGGTGGCCGGGGGTCTTGGAGCCCCAGGTGCGCAGCGCGGCGATGTCCTCGATCTCCAGGCCGTAGCCGGAGAGGAACAGCTGCAGGTACAGGGTGAGGCTGGAGTGACCGGCGGACAGGACGAACCGGTCACGGCCGATCCAGTCCGGGTCGCTCGGGTCGTGGCGCATCACCCGCTGGTAGAGGGCGTACGCGACGGGCGCGAGGCTCATCGCGGTGCCGGGGTGACCGTTGCCGACGTGCTGGACGGCGTCCGCGGCGAGGACCCGGATGGTGTCCACGGCCCGTTTGTCGAGGTCCGTCCAGTCGGCGGGCAGGTTCTGTGTGGTCAAACGGGCCAGTTCGTCGGCGCTCATGGACACGGACTCAAGCTCCCACCTAATCGTGTTGCCGATCATGCTCGGTGCACGACCGCGCTGGTCATCCTCGGGTTCCCCGCTCAATTCCCCGCTGCGTTTCTCAGCCTAACGAAACCACCCGACGGCGGCCGTCCACGGTCACGCGGCTACCATTCAGGCCGTTACCCGGACAGCCGCCACTTACACCAGTCAGGAGCCGCCAGTGAGCGCAGCGCTGGGGGCGACGACCGAAGCCCCGCGCCGCACCCGCAGGGACGTCGTGCGTGCGTACGTCGCGCTGACCAAGCCGAGGATCATCGAGCTCCTGCTGGTCACGACCGTGCCGGCCATGATGCTGGCCGAGCGGGGCATCCCGTCGCCGTGGCTGGTGTTCGCCACCCTCTTCGGCGGCACGATGGCCGCGGGCGCCGCCAACGCGCTGAACTGCGTCGCCGACGCCGACATCGACGCGGTGATGAAGCGCACGTCGGCGCGGCCGCTCCCGAAGCACCAGGTGCCCACGCGGAACGCGCTCGTGTTCGGCGTCACGCTCGGTGTGCTGTCGTTCGCGTGGCTCTGGCCCACGACCAACCTCCTGGCGGCGCTGTTGGCCGTCGCCGCCATCCTGTTCTACGTGCTGATCTACACGATGGTTCTCAAGCGCCGGACCGCGCAGAACATCGTGTGGGGCGGTGCCGCGGGCTGCATGCCGGTCGTCATCGGCTGGTCGGCGGTCACGGGCTCGATCGAGTGGCCCGCGCTGGTCATGTTCGGCGTGATCTTCTTCTGGACCCCGCCCCACTTCTGGGCGCTGGCGATGAAGTTCAAGGACGACTACGCCCGCGCGGGTGTGCCCATGCTCCCCGTCGTGACGACCCCCGACCGGGTGGCGCGGCAGATCGTCACCTACTCGTGGGTGATGGTCGTGTGGACGCTGCTGCTGGTCCCCGCCACCGGCTGGGTGTACACCGCGTTCGCGGTGCTCACGGGCGGCTGGTTCCTGGTGGTCGCGCACCGGCTGTACGCGTCGATCAAGCGCGGCGAGCCCGGCAAGCCGATGAAGCTCTTCCACATGTCGAACACCTACCTGACGCTGGTGTTCGTGGCGCTGGCCGTGGACTCGGCCCTGAGCCTCCCGGTGCTCGGCCTCCCGTTCTGACGGGTTTGCGGCCCGCGGGCGCGGGCCATTCCGTGCTCGTGTTCGACACCTTCACCCTGGACCGGGTCACGGTCGGCGACGTCACCCTGCGCGTCCGGCACGGCGGCTCCGGCCCGCCGGTCGTCCTCCTCCACGGCCATCCCCGCACGCACACGACGTGGCACCGAGTCGCGCCCCTGCTGGCCGAGCACCACACGGTCGTGTGCCCTGACCTGCGCGGGTACGGCGAGTCGACACCCGTGCCGCCCTACTCGAAACGGGCGATGGCCGCGGACGTCGCCGGGCTCATGACCGAGCTGGGCCACGACCGGTTCGCCGTCGTGGGGCACGACCGCGGCAGCTACGTCGCCTTCCGGCTCGCCATGGACCACCCGGACCGGGTCGCGAAGCTGACCGTCGTCGACTCGGTGCCGATCGGGGAGGCGCTCGCGCGCTGTGACGCCACGTTCGCCCGGAAGTGGTACCACTGGTTCTTCTTCGCCCAGCCCGAGATCCCCGAGCGGGTGATCACCGCCGACCCGGACGCCTGGTACGGCGTCGGGGTCCGCAACACCCCGGAGGGCATGGGGGAGGAGAACTTCGCCGACTTCCACCGCGCGATCCACGACCCGGCGACCGTGCACGCGATGGTCGAGGACTACCGCGCGGGCCTGGACGCCGACCGGGCCGCCGACGACGCCGACCGGGAGGCCGGCCGGCGGGTCGCCTGCCCGGTCCAGGTGCTGTGGAGCAGCAAGGACGACATGGAGGAGCTGTACGGCGACCTCCTCGCCGTGTGGGACGCGTGGGCGACCGACGTGCGTGGCGGCCCGATCGAGTCCGGCCACCACGTCGCCGAGGAGGCCCCCGAGGAGCTGGCGGCCGCGATCGGGGACTTCCTGCGCGCTTGACAGTGCGGATAACCTTCTGGTTATGAAACCGGAAGGTGATGGACGGTGACGGCCACGCTCGACGCGACCTTCGCCGCGCTGGCCGACCCCACGCGGCGGGCCATCCTCGCGCGCCTGGCCAGGGGCGAGGCGTCGGTCAAGGAGCTGGCCGAACCCTTCGCCATGACCCAGCCGGCCATCTCCAAGCACCTGAAGGTCCTGGAACGCGCCGGCCTGGTCGAACGCGGCCGGGACGCGCAGCGCAGGCCCTGCCGGCTGGTCGCGGCGCCCATGCGGGCCGCGACCGAGTGGCTCGGCGGCTACCGGCGCTTCTGGGAGGAGAGCTACGACCGGCTCGACGAGGTGCTCTCCGATGGGTGACCGCGACATCGTCATCACCAGGACGTTCACCGCGCCGAGGCAGCGGGTGTTCGACGCCCACACGGACCCGGACCTGCTGAGGCGCTGGTTCGGCCCGCACGGCTGGCGGCTCGTCGTCTGCGAGGTCGACCTGCGGCCCGGCGGCGCATGGCACTACGTGCTGCGCGGCCCGGCGGGCGAGGAGATGGCGCTGGGCGGCACGTACCTCGAGATCGACCCGCCGCACCGGCTCGTCATGACCGAACGCAACCCGGACTGCCACGCCCGCGCCGACCACGAGTCGGTGATCACCATCGAGCTGACCGGCGACACCCACCTCATCCACACCGCCACGTTCCCGGCCCCCGAGATCCGCGACGCCGTCGCCGAGTCGGGCATGGCACGTGGCGCCGGCGAAGGCTTCGACCGCCTCGCCAGAACACTGGAGCCCACCGTGGACTGGAAGATCGAGATGATCCCCGTGCCCGTCACCGACGTGGACCGGGCCAAGGACTTCTACGCGAACAAGCTCGCCTTCCCCGTCGACGTCGACCACGAGGCGGGCGACTTCCGCTTCGTGCAGGTCACGCCGCCGGGGTCCGGCTGCTCGCTCGGCTTCGGCAACGGCATCAGCGACATGGCACCGGGCACGCTGACCGGTGTCCAGATCGTCGTCGAGGACGTGCGGAAGGCCCGCGACGAACTGGTCGGCCGCGGCGTCGACGCCACCCCGGTGTACCACTTCGAGGACGGCAAGCAGGTCGACGGGCCAGGCGACCGGTGGAACTCGTTCGTGAGCTTCAACGACCCGGAGGGCAACCGCTGGGTGCTGCAGGAACGCCCAGCGGACGACTAGGACGCGGCGGCGGAGCTCATGCGGTTGACGGCCTCCAGCAGCTGGGAGACGTCCGCGTCGTCGAGCGACTCGCGGATGCACTGCCACAGCTGGAGGTTCGCCGACGCCCAGCGGGTGTACATCTCGGCGGCTTCCGGGTTGTAGAAGTAGAAGCCCTCGTCGTGCACGCTCTGCTGCTCGCCGCAGATCTTGTTCGCTAGCTCGCGCAGCCCGATGCCGTTCTCCTCGAGGTAGCGGTGCGCCAGCACCACCGGCGTCACCGGCAGCGCCTTGAACAGCGTGTCGGCGTCCGAGAGCGCCTGGGCCTCGAGCGAGATGTCGCGGCCCCGGGTGGCCATCTCCGCCTCGACCACGATCCGGTCGATCCAGGCGGCGACGTGCGGGACGACGCCCGCCCGCTTGAGGATGGCGCGGCGCAGCCGGCCACCGGCCGCGGCGGAGGAGTTCCTGCGGACCAGGTAGTTGACGTCGTGCACGAGGGCGGCCGTCTCCACCACGCTGACCTCGGCGCCGTTGAGCACCGCGAACCGCGCCGCCTTGGTGCGGACGAACGACACGTGGTGCCAGCCGTGGAACTGCAGGCGCGCGGCATAGCGTGTGCAGATCCGGTGGACGTCCGCCTCGACGGCGTCGACCACATCCGGTGCGATCACCGGCACTATTTCGCCAGCAGGCGTGTTTTCCTCGACAGACATCGACCCCTCCGAACCACGCCGTCGCCCGCGCCGGTGCGGTCGGCGCGGAAGGCTGGCTCGTGGGGGTAGATGGTAAACGCCGGGAACGGAGTTTGTCTGCGGTCGTTCGGCCCCTTCCGGCTCCTTTCAGTCGCGTGTCACAGTCGCGCCGCGAGGTGCGACAAGCGGGATTCCACGGGGACGTGGCGGTGGCTTTCCTGGGTCACGGGGTCGTAGGACAGGCTCCACGGCGTGACCTGTCTGGATTTCACCAGAAAGGTCATCGTCCCGTTCATCGCCCGCGGAATGCGGTGGAAGTCCGACGCGAGCAGGCAGCCCGCGGCGCCCTCCTCGCATTCGGTGGCGGAGAGTTTCGTGGTGGCGGCGATCAGGCCGTTGTCCGGCTTGATCGCCGCGGCGTAACGTTCGTGCAGGTACGCGCCTTTCAGGATGGTCGTGCAGAAGTGGTACCGGTGGTTGTGCACCGAGTCCGCGTAGCCCGCGCGCCAGTCGCGCTGCTCCTTGTACTCGTGCAGCCAGAAGGTGAACGGCTCACCCGGCCGGTCACGCAGGCACCACGCGAAGTGCGTCGTCGTCTCCCTTGATCGTGCGATGACCGCTTTCGCCTGTTCGGTGGGCAGTTCGAGCAGGTGCGCGCGGAGGTCGGTGCGCAGGTTCGGCCGGTCCGCCCAGGATTCGAACCACCGGTCCACCTGTGCCCAGTGGGACTGGAGGTCGAAGCCGGCGCTCCGTAACTGCTCGGCCAGCTCCACGAGTGCGGAGCCCTTGGTGGCCACGGGACATCAGCTCCCCAACTCAGCTGTGGCGGCGAAATCGCGGAGGAAGTTGTAGAACTCCGCGTTGAGCTCGAGGAACTGCTCCTCGCTCAAGGTCGAATTGGTGATCTTCTCGAACCGCGAGATGAACTCCTGCCGCGTCATTTCCGGTGTGATCACGAAGTGGTGTGCGTGGTGGGACGCGCTGATGCGGCTGAACTCCGCGCGTTCCATGGTGTAGATGAACGAGCCGTCCTCGAACCGCAGCGTGCGGGGATATTCGGCGGGCGCGTGCGCGTCGCTGTAGAGCGTCACCCACACGCTGTCGTCGAAGATCTCCAGCCGGTCCAGCGGCGGGTCGGAGATCACGGTGACCTCCATCCGCGTGCACCTGCTGCGGGCGAGGTACAGCCCGACCAGGCCCATCCTGATCTCCTGGTGCAGCCGGGCCTGGATCGTGTCGACGTCCACGTCGGCCGCCGAGTGGCGGATCAGGTAACGGGCGCGGCCGCTGATCCCCGAGAGGTTGTCGGGGTCCGCGACCACCGCGCGAAGTTCCCACTCGGCCTTGGACAACAGCAGCCTTGCGGCCGCGTGCCGACCGGAGAAACCTCGGAACAGGTACTGCCTCGTGTTCTGCAGGTCCTGCATCATCAGCCGGTTGAGCGCGGGGTTTGGATCCGCGGTCGGTTCGAAGACGTGGGTGGGGAAGAACTCACGGTTCATCGACCGGTACTCGGCGGAGAGGTCACGCAGCGCTTGTCGAGATTCCTCGATCAGCGGCGTGAGCATCGCCCGCTGGGTGGCGGTCGCGGTGATGAGGGTCTGGCCGAAGCCGACGATGGCCGAGACCAGTGTGCCGGTGGCCACCGAGGTGACCAGGTTCTTGCCGACGCCGGGGTCCAGGTTCGCCGACAGGAGCATGGTCAGTCCGGAGACCACGACCAGTATCAGGAGGAGGAGGCCGGTTCTGGTCCAGAAGATCTCTTGGATGGGGTTCTTCGCGCGGGAGCCCTTGTCGGCTTCCGCGGGCATTGGTGTTCTCACCTCCCTGAAGGCACACCCGATCGAGGGAATGCGTTCTGTGTCTGATCGAGTGCGAGGAGTTACTGTACCTCTACACGCGCAAGGGAGGAATAGGAAGAACGGGTGACCACACCCGATCTGTTACGCGCTGGATCCCCAGGAAAACGGCCATCTAGGCTGACCGCATCATGCGTATGGTCGGCAGGTTCGCGGTGGTGGCGCTGGTCTTGGCGTTGCTCACCGCCTGTGTCAGCCGCAGTGGCCCGGACGTGTTGCCGGCCTCGGCGCAGCCCCCGTCGAGTAGCACCGTCGACGGTGAATGTGACACAACAGACATCCACGTGACCGGAGAACTGGACGAAGCACCCCAAGTCACGGTCCCCGACGGCTGTGCCCCGCCCACCACCCTCCTGGCCCAGGACCTCGTGCGCGGTGATGGACCCCAGGCGGTGCGCGGCACCAGCCTGGAGGTCAGCTACGTCCTGGTGCTGTGGTCCTCGGGGACGGTGCTGGACAGCACCTGGTACGCGGGGGAGAGCCTGCCGTACCCGGTGAAGAACCTGGGCCACACCAAACTGGTCCGCGGCTGGGACGAGGGCCTGCCCGGCATCCGCGAGGGCGGCCGCAGACTGCTCGTGGTCCCCCCGGCCCAGGACGGCAGCGAAGCGGACAGCGACGAGACCCTCATCTACGTGGTGGACGCACTGACGGTCACCCCGAACTGACCCGGCCCGCGAAGCGGGGTTGCCGCAGAAGCGGAGCGCAGCTCACCACACAACTGCCTGCCTGCCATCCCGGAGACTTGCCCGTCCGGCGAGGCCCCCCGGAGGGAAACCCACTACAGGGACAACCAGAAAGACAGACCGGGCAACACGGCCTCAGGGGATCAGCAGCAACTTCCCGGTTGTCCGCCGAGCCTCGAGGTCGGCGTGCGCCCGAGCGGCGTCGGCGAGGGGATAACGCCCCCCGATCCGCACCGACACCCGCCCGGCCCCGATGGCCTGGAACAACTCGTCACAACGCCACCGGAACTCCTCAGGCGTGGCGATGTGGTGCGCCAAGGTGGGCCGCGTGAGGAACACCGACCCGGCAGCGTTCAACCGCTGCGGATCGACCGGCGGCACGGGCCCGCTGGACGCCCCGTACAACGCCAGCACCCCACGCCGGGCAAGACAGGCGAGGCTGCCGTCGAACGTCGTCTTCCCGACGCCGTCGTACACGACAGCGACCCCGAGCCCACCGGTGAGCTCCCGCACGGCGGCGACGAAATCCGTCTCCGTGTACCGGATCACCTCGTCGGCGCCTGCCTCGCGAGCGAGCGCCTCCTTCTCCGGCGTGGACACGGTCCCGATGACCTTCCCGCCGCGGGCCTTCACGAGCTGCGTCAGCAGCAACCCCATGCCACCGGCGGCGGCGTGCACCAGCACGGTGTCGCCCGGCTTCACGGCGTACGTCGACGTCACCAGGTAGTGCGCGGTCAGCCCCTGCAGCATGGCCGCCGCGGCGACGTCGTCCTCGACGCCCTCCGGCACCGCGAACGCCTTCGCCGCCGGCACGACCGCCTGCGCCGCGTACGAACCGGGCGCGTCGGCCCACGCCACGTGGTCACCGACGCGGTACCCGGTGACGTCGGCACCGACCGCCACCACCGTGCCCGCGCCCTCGGCGCCCGGCACGAACGGCAGGTCGCGCGGGTAGAGGCCGCGCCGGTGGTAGGTGTCGATGTAGTTCACCCCGGCCGCGCCCACCGACACCAGCAGGTCACCCGCGCCGGGCGCCGGCGCGTCGATCTTCGACGGCGCCAGCACCTCCGGGCCGCCGGTGGCGTGCACGAGAATGGCGTCGATGGGCTCGGCCACGATGTCCTCCACGATCACGGGATCCGCTCTGCGGCCGGACCGCCTACGCAGCGAGCTTCGCGGCGAGCCGTTCCGGTCGCGGCCAGCGTACGGCCCACGCCCAGCCGAGCTTCTCGAAGATCCAGATCACGCGTGCGGAGATGTCGAGCTGCCCGCGCATCACGCCGTGGCGGGCGCCCGTCGGGTCGGCGTGGTGGGAGTTGTGCCACGACTCGCCCATGGACAGGATCGCGAGCGGCCAGAAGTTCGCCGCCTTGTCGCGGCTCACGAACGGCCGCGAGCCGATCATGTGGCAGATCGAGTTGACCGACCACGTGATGTGGTGCAGGAACGCGACACGCACGAAGCCCGCCCAGAAGATGCCGGTCACGACACCCCACCAGGACATGGTGATCAGACCGCCGAGCACACCGGGCAGCCCGAGCGTCACCACGGTCATCGGGATGAACAGCTTGTCGACCAGCTGGATGTCCTTGTCGGACAACAGGTCCGGCGCGAACCGCTCCGCGTTGGTCTTGTCCCGCTCGAACAGCCAGCCCATGTGCGCGTGCCAGAAACCCCTGGCGATCGCCAGCGGCGACGTGCCGAACAGCCACGGCGAGTGCGGGTCGCCCTCCTTGTCGGAGAACGCGTGGTGGCGGCGGTGGTCGGCGACCCACGCGACGACCGAGCCCTGCGACGCGAGGCTGCCCGCCAGCGCGAGCGCGATCCGCAGCGGTCTCTTCGCCTTGAACGAGCCGTGGGTGAAGTAGCGGTGGTACCCGACGGTCACGCCGAGCGAGCTGACCAGGTAGAACCCCGCGGCGAGGCCGACGTCGACCCAGCCGAGCCCCCAGCCCCACGCGAAGGGGACGGCGGCCACGAGGGCGAGGAGGGGGAGGATGAGGAAGACCTTGACGGTCAGGTGCTCGGCGCCGGAGCGGCGACCCGAGAGGACTGGCTTGGGGGCCTGGGGCTCACGCGTAGGTGTCAGTGTCGCTGTGATGGTGTCGGGACCTCATAACTTGGCCGGGACGCGGCCTTGAGACGTGGACCTACGGTTACGTACCCGTAGGTTTCCGTCTCCACGTTAGGCGGTCTCGGTCGCGCCCGCCACTGCGGCCTGCTCCGCCGACGCGCGGCCGCGCACCCCGCACCACAGCGAACCGGTGGCGATGATCACGCACATCGCGCCGAGAACGTGCAGGCAGACCAGCAGTTCCGGGACCCCGGTCCAGAACTGGACGAACCCGATGGTGCCCTGCGCGAGCACCACCGCGACGAGCACGCGGTAGCGCCGCCACGGCGGCGGGAACGCGTGCTGGCGGGCGAGCCAGATGCCCAGCAGCACCAGCGAGCCGAGGAACGCGTACAGGAACGCCGCGTGCACGTGGGCCATGGTCTCGACCGGGACGCCGAAGCGCGGCGTCTCCGGGTCGCCGCCGTGCGGGCCCGCGCCGGTCACCATGGTGCCGGTGACGAGCAGCCCGGCGAGGAACCCGGTCTGGACGTACAGCCAGGTCGACAGCGTGCCGGGGACGGGCGCCGGGGCGCCGGGCGTGCCGTCGCGGGGCACGGCGTGCACGAGCAGCGTCGCGAGCCACACCATGATCGTCGACGCGAGCAGGTGCACCGCGACGCTCCACCACACCAGGTCGAGCCGCACCGTCAGGCCGCCGATGACCGCCTGGACGACGACGCCGATCGGCATGGCGGCCGCGAGCCGCAGGTAGCGGCGGTCGGTGCGCGGGCGGTTGAGGTACGCGAGCACGAAGCAGACGCCCGCGATGATGCCGACGACGCCGGTGAACAGGCGGTTGCCGTACTCGATCCACTGGTTCAGCGTGTCGTACTCGGGGTGGGAGACCGGGACCATGCTGCCGGGGAAGCACTGCGGCCACGTCGGGCAGCCCAGGCCGGAGCCGGTGACGCGGACGACCGCGCCGGTCATCGCGATCAGCGCCTGCGTGGCGAGGACGGCGACGGCGAAGCCGAGCTGCAGCCGTCGGCTCGGGTTGGGCAGGCGTTCGATGCGGGCCTTCAGCGTCTCCAGCGGCACCACCCGATCGTAAGGAGTGGTCGGGCGGGGTCCGCGCGCGGGTTTGCCCTGACCTCGGCGGGAAGGTCTAGCGTCCGGCGGCGTGCGTTTCGCGATCAGCTACCAGCCCGCCGTCCACGGCCTCGACCCCGGCCGGCTCGCCGACTTCGCGCGGCACGCCGAGGAGTGCGGGTTCGAGGGCCTGTACCTGCCCGAGCACGTCGTGCTGCACCCCGGCGCCGCGCTCGGCGCGTTCGAGTTCCCGCCCACGACGCCCTACCTCGACCCGGTCGACACGCTGGCGTTCGTCGCCGCGGTCACGTCCCGGCTGCTGCTGGGCACGGCCGTGCTGCTGCTGCCATACCACCACCCGGTGACGCTGGCGAAGCGGCTGGCGACCGTCGACGTGCTGTCGAAGGGCAGGCTGCGGCTGCTGACCGTGGGGGTCGGCGCGCTGCCGGGGGAGGCGCGCGCGGTGGGCGTGGACTTCGCGAGCCGCGGCAGGCGCGCCGACGAGGCGATCGACGTGCTGCGGCTGCTGTGGTCCGGCGGTGCGGACGGGGTGAGCCACACGGGCGAGTTCTACCCGTTCGAGGACCTGTGCAGCTTCCCGCAGCCCGCCGGTGGGCCGCTGCCGATCCACGTCGGCGGGTCGAGCGCGGCGGCCGCGCGCCGGGCGGGCGGGCGCGGCGACGGCTGGTTCCCCGGCGGCGCGCTCACGCCCGGCGAGCGGGCGCGGCAGTTCGACCTGGCGCGGGCGGCGGCCGCCGAGGCGGGGCGGGACCCGGACGCGCTGGAGTACACCCGGTGGGCGTCGATCGACGTGCCGGAGTCGTCGGTCGAGGCGTACGCGGCACAGGGCGTGACGCGGCTGGTCGTGAGTCCCACCGCCGACGACCCGGACGGGCGACACGCGCAGCTGTCGGCGTTCGCGTCCCGCTTCGGCCCGCGTCCCGTGTGACACCATGCCCAGGGTTCTGACCTGGGCATGAGGGAGCACGATGAGCGAGACCGAGCAGCCGTCGCGCAGCCACCGCCTCGCGCGGATGTCCGGGCGCGACCCGGCGCAGTCCCACCGCGCGGCGACCCCGCTGGAGCTGCTGTTCGACCTGACGTTCGTGGTCGCGTTCAGCCAGGCGGGCAACCAGATGGCGCACCTGCTCGCCGAGGGGCACACCGGCGCCGCGCTGGCCGGGTTCGGGTTCGCCATGTTCGCCATCTGCTGGGCGTGGATCAACTACTCGTGGCTCGCGTCCGCGTACGACAACGACGACATCTTCTTCCGGGCCGCGACGCTCGTCGTGATGCTTGGGGTGCTGGTCCTCGCGCTCGGGCTGCCCGCCGCGTTCGCGTCCATCGACGAAGGCGACCACCTGGACAACCGGGTCGTGGTGGCCGGCTACGTGGTCATGCGGATCGCCACGCTGGCCCTGTGGCTGCGGGCCGCGCGGCATGACCCCGCCCGCCGCGGCGTCTGCCTGGCCTACGCGACCGCGGTCGGCGTGGCCCAGGTCGGCTGGCTCGTGCTGCTGGTCGTCAGCCCGCCGCTGTCGGTGCTCTGGGTGCCGTACCTGGTGCTGGTGGTGGTCGAGATGGCCGGGCCGGTGGTCGCGGAACGGCGGGGCGGCGGGACGCCGTGGCACGCGCACCACATCGCCGAGCGGTACGGCCTGCTGGTGATCATCACGCTGGGCGAGGTGGTGCTCGGCACGATCACCGCCATCTCCGCGGTCGTCGAGGCGCGGGGCTGGTCGGTGGAGGCGGTCCTGGTCGCGTTCTCGGGCACCGCGCTCGCGTTCGGCCTGTGGTGGGTGTACTTCATCATGCCGTCGGCCGAGGTGCTCGCCCGTCACCGCGAACGCGCGTTCCCGTGGGGCTACCTGCACCTCCTCGTGTTCGGGTCGCTGGCCGCGACCGGCGCCGGGCTGCACGTGGCCGCGTACGTCATCGAGCACGAGGCGCACGTCAGCTCGACGTACGCGGTGCTGTCCACGGCCGTCCCGGTGCTGGTGTTCACCGCCGGGCTCTTCGGTGTGTACTCGCTGCTCATGGCCCGTTTCGACCCGTTCCACGCGCTGTTGTTCGCGGGGGCGATCGTGGCGCTGGTGCTCGCGGTGGTGGCCGTCGGCGCGGGCGCGTCGATGGGCTGGTCGCTGCTGGTCGTCGCGCTCGCGCCGCTGGTGGTGATCGTCGGGTACGAGACCGTCGGCCACCGCCACCAGGCGGCGGCCCTGGCCGCGGACTAGGAGAGCTTCGTGGTGCGGGTCGCGGCCACGGACGCGACCGCGCCCCAGCCCGCCAGCACCGCGAACACGGTCCAGCTCGGCGCCGCGCCCTCGACGAGTGCGGTGTGCATGCCGTCGGTCAGGGCGCCGGACGGCAGCAGCATGACCACGTCGCCGAGGCCGGCGGGCATCGAGTCCGGGGGGACCACGATGCCGCCGCCGAGCAGCAGCACGAACCACACGATGTTGGCGAGCGCCAGCACCACCTCGGCCTTGAGCGCGCCGCCGAGCAGCACGCCCAGCGCGCCGAACGACAACGTGCCGACGACCACCAGCAGCACCACCCACGCCAGCGCGGCGGGATCCGGTGACCAGCCCATGACGGCGGCGATCACGCCCAGCACCACGATCTGCACGGCGACCACGACGAGCCCGGCGACCGCCCGGCCCGCCACCAGCAGCCACCGGGGCAGTGCCGTCGCGGCGAGGCGCTTGAGCACGCCGTAGCGGCGGTCGAACCCGAGCGCGATCGCCTGCCCGGTGAACGCCGACGACATGACCGCGAGCGCGAACACCCTCGGCACGACCGAGTCCACGCGCGGGTCGGGCAGGTCGAAGATGTCGAGGACCGTGAGGCCGACGAGCAGCGCGGCGGGGATCAGCAGCGTCAGGAGGACCTGCTCGCTGTTGCGCAGCGTGAGCAGCGCCTCGGTCCGCGCGTGCACGAACAGCATCCGGCCCGCGCGGCCGCGGCCCGGCGCGGGGGTGAACGTGCCCCGCGGGAAGGTCGTGGTCACCGCAGTTCCTTCCCGGTCAGGTCGAGGAACACGTCCTCGAGGCTGCGCTTGCCCACGTGCAGCTCCTCCGCAAGCACACCCTGCTGCGCGCACCACGCCGTCACCGCCGACACCACCTGCGGGTCGACGCGGCCGGTCAGCACGTACGCGCCCGGCGTCGGCTCCTCCAGCCGGCAGCCGTCGGGCAGCGCCGCGCACAGCTCGGTCAGGTCGAGGCCCGCCCGCGCGCGGAAGCGCAGCTGCGCGGCGTCCGGCCGCTCGGCGGTGAGCTGGCTGGGGCTGCCGTCCGCCACGACCCGGCCGCGATCGATGATCACGACGTGGTCGGCCAGCTCCTCGGCCTCCTCCATCGCGTGCGTGGTCAGCAGGACGCTCACCCCGTCGGCACGCAGCGCGCGCACCAGCTCCCACACCAGCCGCCGCGCCTGCGGGTCCAGCCCGGCCGTCGGCTCGTCGAGGAACACCAGCTCCGGCCTGCCGACCAGCGCGCACGCGAGCGAGAGCCGCTGCTGTTGGCCGCCCGACAGCCGCTTGTACTGCGTGCGGCGCGCCCCGGACAGCCCGAGCACCTCGATCAGCCACGCCGGGTCGATCGGGTCGGCCGCGCACGCGGCGACGAGCGCGAGCATCTCCTCCGCCCGCACCCCGGGGTAGGCGCCACCGCCCTGCGGCATCACGCCGATGCGTGGCCGCAGCCGCTCGAGGTCGGTCGCCGGGTCGAGCCCGAGCACGCGGACGTCGCCGGCGTCGCGGCGCTGGAAACCCTCGCAGATCTCCACCGTCGTGGTCTTGCCCGCGCCGTTGGGGCCCAGCAGGGCGAGGACCTGCCCGCGCGCCAGCCGCAGGCTCAGCCCGTCGACCGCGGTCGTCGCGCCGAAGCGCTTGACCAGCCCGGACAGCTCGACGGCAGACTCGTTCACGCCGGTAAGGCTATTGCCTTCTCCTATAGCCGCCCTTCATGCCCCTCGCAGTGGGTGACCGAGCACCGAGGGCCACTGCTCCCGCACGCGCGTGACGTGCCGGTCGCGTCCGGTGTCGCCCCACCGTGCCGCCCGCGGCTGAGCCATGGCCGGGACGTCAGACCCGGCCACCGACAATGTCGGGTGCTCGCTCGCGGCGGGGCCGCGTCGGGATGTGTCCGCGCACCGCGAACAGCGCGATCGCCACGACGATCGCCGCCGCGAGGTAGGCGTAGGGCAGCTGGTAGGTGCGGCCGTCGAAGGTGTTGCCGGTCGGCGGCAGGGCCACCGCGAACGCGGCGCTGATCGCCGTCGCGCCCATGCGGAACCGGGTGTTGCCCGCCGCCGAGGCCAGCGGGATCGCCGCCCACAGCAGGTACCAGGGCTGCACGGTCGCGCCCAGCACGAGCACGGCGCCCATCGCGGCGCCGAGCCCGATCATCGGCCGCAGGCGCCAGCGGAAGCTGTCCAGCAGCAGCTTCGCGGCGAGCAGGGGACCGAGCAGCGTGCCGACCATCCGGCTGACCGTGATCGCCGCGTCGATGTGGTTGCCGAGGCCGAGGACGATGCCGAGCCCGCCGGCGCCGAAGCCGAGCGCCGTCATCGGCGCCATCCAGCTCTTGATGGTGTTGGCGGTGTTGAGGGTGGACGCCCAGCCGAAGCCGAGGCCGCTGCCGATCGAGGTCAGGGCGACCACGCCCAGGAAGATCACCAGCAGCGCGCCCGCGGTGAGGAACAGGTGTTTCCAGCGGCCGCCCCACCGCCGCGCGATCATCACCCCGAGGAAGCCCAGGGCCAGCGCGGCCGGGATCTTCACGACCGCGCCCAGCGTGATGACCACCGCGCCGACGCCGTACCAGAGCAGCTCGCCCGGCTGCCACGGCGGGTACGGCCCGCCCGGCCCGCAGGGCGGCATCCGCCGCAGGCCCAGCTCGATGCCGACCAGCATGAGCCCGATCGCGAGCGCCTCGTTGTGCACGCCCACCACCAGGTGGAACAGCACGAGCGGGTTCGCGGCGCCCAGCCACAGCGCGCTCACCGGGTTGATGCCGAACCGCCGGGCCAGCCGGGGCAGCGCCCACACGATCATCGCGAACCCGAACAGCGCGAGCAGCCGGTGGAACGCGACGCCCATGACCACGTGGTCGCCGGTCAGCCAGGTGATGCCGCGCCCGATGACCAGGAACAACGGCCCGTACGGCGACGGGGTCTCCCGCCACATGGTCGGCACGTTCTTGGTGAGGATGTCCTCGTAGCCGAGCGCGTCGGCCGGGCCGACGGTGTACGGGTCGAGGCCGCGCGCGGCGATCTCGCTCTGCGCGAGGTAGCTGTAGACGTCCTTGGAGAACATCGGGACGGTGATGACCAGCGGCGCGGTCCACATGACCAGCGTGCGGGCCATCTGCGGCAGCGACACCATCCGCGCCCGCCCCGGCAGCGACAGCCGCCCGAGGCCCAGCCACGCGAGCACGATCATGAACACGCCGGCGAACGCGATCGCGAGCGACACCGTGGTCATGCGGCTGAACAGGCCGAACACCGGCAGGCCCCACACCGGGTTGTTCACCGGCGCGGCGCCCGCGCCCAGCGAGCCCACCGCCAGCAGCAGCGCGCCGACCGTGCCGAACCGGCGGATGACGTCGAGCTGCCTGCGCTCGCGGCCGTCAAGAGGCGCGGTGGAGGACCCGGCCGGTCCGGACGGCTGTCCGTCCAGGTCTGCCCGCGTCACATCACCCACCGCCACGTGCGGAAGCGTATCGGTCGGGGCGTCCCGTGACTCCGATCACCTCACGGCGGGGCCGCTTTGCCCACCTCAGGGAAATAAGACACACTGGTGTTGTGAAAAACGAGCAGCAGCTCTCCGAGGGCCGCACCAGGCATGGTGTGGCGCGGCTGCTGCTGGAACGGGGACCGATCACCGCGGCGGCCGTCGCGAAGACGCTCGGGCTCAGCCCCGCCGCGGTCCGCAGGCACCTGGACTGCCTGGAGGCCGACGGCGAGGCGTGCATGCGGGACGCGCCGTCGCTCGGCAGGCGCGGTCGCGGGCGGCCCGCGAAGCTGTGGCTGCTGACCGAGTCCGGGCGCGCCCGGTTCGGCCACGCGTACGACGACCTCGCCATCGCGGCCATCCGCTTCGTCGCGGAGTCGTCCGGCGAGGGCGCGGTGCGCGAGTTCGCCAGGCGCCGGGTCAACGCGATGGTCGGCAGGCACCGCGACGAGGTGCTCGGCGAGCCGGGGCCCGCCGAACGCGCCAAGGCCCTCGCGGAGGCCCTCACCAGCGAGGGTTACGCTGCGTCGACCAGGCGCGTCGGGGCGGGGGAGCAGCTGTGCCAGCACCACTGCCCGGTCGCGCACGTCGCGGCGGAGTTCCCCGAGCTGTGCGAGGTCGAGACGGCGGCGTTCGCCGAACTGCTCGGCACCCACGTGCAGCGGCTCTCCACCATCGCGCGCGGCGACGCCGCGTGCACCACACACGTACCGCTCGGTGGCGCCGAACCACCGGAGGCGGGCGCGACAGCTCCCACCACAACCGAAGGGACGCCTTCATGACCACCGCCGCGGAGCGCGCCGGCACGCCGTTGACGCAAGAGGAGACGATCGCCGCACTGGGCAAGTATCAGTTCGGCTGGGCGGACTCCGACGTCGCCGGCGCGAGCGCCCAGCGCGGCCTCTCCGAGGCCGTCGTCCGGGACATCTCGGCCAAGAAGAACGAGCCGGAGTGGATGCTCGAGTCCCGGCTCAAGGCTCTGCGTCTCTTCGACCGCAAGCCCATGCCCAACTGGGGCGCCGACCTGTCGGGCATCGACTTCGACTCGATCAAGTACTTCGTGCGCTCGACCGAGAAGCAGGCCCAGAGCTGGGAGGACCTGCCCGAGGACATCAAGAACACCTACGACAAGCTGGGCATCCCGGAGGCCGAGAAGGCCCGCCTGGTCGCCGGTGTCGCCGCCCAGTACGAGTCCGAGGTGGTCTACCACAAGATCAACGAGGAGCTCGAGCGCCAGGGCGTGATCTTCCTGGACACGGACACCGCGCTCAAGGAGCACCCGGAGCTGTTCGAGGAGTACTACGGCTCGGTCATCCCGCACGGTGACAACAAGTTCTCCGCGCTGAACGGCGCCGTCTGGTCCGGCGGCTCGTTCATCTACGTGCCGAAGGGCGTGCACGTCGAGATCCCGCTGCAGGCCTACTTCCGGATCAACACCGAGAACATGGGCCAGTTCGAGCGGACGCTGATCATCGTCGACGAGGGCGCCTACGTGCACTACGTCGAGGGCTGCACCGCGCCGATCTACAGCTCCGACTCGCTGCACTCGGCCGTGGTCGAGATCATCGTGAAGAAGGGCGGCCGCTGCCGGTACACGACCATCCAGAACTGGTCGAACAACGTCTACAACCTGGTCACCAAGCGCGCCAAGGC
The DNA here is from genome assembly GCF_054661535.1 of Actinophytocola sp. KF-1. NCBI lineage: Bacteria > Bacillati > Actinomycetota > Actinomycetes > Pseudonocardiales > Pseudonocardiaceae > Actinophytocola > Actinophytocola sp. KF-1. Next base: position 185,810 of record NZ_BAAFVK010000008.1, read on the forward strand.
CGAAGAGGGCGCGACCATGGAGTGGATCGACGGCAACATCGGCTCCAAGGTCACCATGAAGTACCCGTCGGTGTTCCTCATGGGCGAGCACGCCAAGGGCGAGGTCCTCTCGATCGCGTTCGCGGGCGAGGGCCAGCACCAGGACGCGGGCGCCAAGATGGAGCACCTCGCGCCGCACACCTCCTCGACGATCGTGTCGAAGTCGGTGGCGCGCGGCGGCGGCCGGACCTCCTACCGCGGTCTGGTCAAGGTGGCCAAGCGGGCCCACAACTCGAAGTCCACGGTGAAGTGCGACGCGCTGCTGGTCGACCAGATCAGCCGCTCGGACACCTACCCGTACGTGGACATCCGCAACGACAACGTGTCCATGGGCCACGAGGCGACCGTCTCGAAGGTCAGCGAGGACCAGCTGTTCTACCTGATGTCCCGCGGCCTCACCGAGGACGAGGCGATGGCGATGGTCGTGCGCGGCTTCGTCGAGCCGATCGCCCGCGAGCTGCCCATGGAGTACGCACTGGAACTGAACCGGCTCATCGAGCTGCAGATGGAAGGGGCCGTCGGCTAAATGAGCCAGGCAACACAGACACCGCACTCCCACGGGGCGGTGGTTCCCGCCGCGTCCCGCGCGGAGCAGTTCGCCTCGTTCGACGTCGAGGCGTTCGAGGTGCCCGGCGGGCGCGAGGAGATCTGGCGCTTCACGCCGATGAAGCGGCTCCGTGGCCTCCACGACGGCTCTGCGGTAGCTTCAGGTGAGCTTCGTGTCGAGGTCGGCGGTCCCGACGTGCGGGTCGAGACCGTCGGCCGCGACGACGCCCGGCTCGGCGAGGGCGGCACGCCCGCCGACCGGATCGCCGCGCAGGCGTACAGCTCCTTCACCCAGGCCACCGTCATCACGGTGCCCAAGGAGACGCGGGCAGGCGTCACGACGGTGACGGTCACCGGCCCCGGCGAGGGCCAGGTCGCCTACGGCCACCTGCAGATCCGCGCCGAGCAGTTCGCCGAGGCCGTGGTCGTGCTCGACCACAAGGGTTCCGGCACGGTCGCCGACAACGTCGAGATCGTCGTCGGCGACGGCGCCAGGCTCACCGTCGTCAGCGTGCACGACTGGGCCGACGACGCCGTGCAGGTCTCGGCGCACCACGCCAAGCTGGGCCGCGACGCCACCCTGCGCCACCACCTGGTGGCCCTGGGCGGCGACCTGGTGCGCGTCAGCCCGACCGTGACCTACGCGGGCCCCGGCGGCGACGCCGAGCTGAACGGCCTTTACTTCGCCGACTCGGGCCAGCACATCGAGCTGCGGACCTTCGCCGACCACGCGCAGCCCAACTGCAAGTCCAACGTGGTCTACAAGGGCGCGCTGCAGGGCGACGACGCGCGGACCGTCTGGATCGGCGACGTGCTGATCCGCGCGGCCGCCGAGGGCACCGAGACGTTCGAGCTGAACCGGAACCTGGTGCTCACCGAGGGCGCGCGCGCCGACTCGGTGCCGAACCTGGAGATCGAGACCGGCGAGATCGCCGGCGCCGGCCACGCCAGCGCCACCGGCCGGTTCGACGACGAGCAGCTGTTCTACCTGCAGGCCCGCGGCATCCCCGAGGGCGTCGCGCGCAGGCTCGTCGTCCGCGGCTTCTTCCACGAGCTGCTGATGAAGATCCAGGTGCCGGAGGTCCGGGAACGGCTCGAAGCGGCCATCGAGGCGGAACTGGAAGCAGTAGGGGCATGACCCGGGCGTGTGCGCTGTCCGACCTGGACGACGGGAAGCCGTTCGGCGTCGAGGTCGACGACGAGCCGGTCGTCCTGGTCCGCCAGGGCGACGAGGTGCACGCGCTGCGGGACGAGTGCAGCCACGCGACGCTCAACCTCTCCGAGGGCGAGGTCACGAAGAAGGGCATCGAGTGCTGGCTGCACGGCTCCTGCTTCGACCTGCGCACGGGGCGGCCGTCCGCACTCCCGGCCACGGAGCCGGTGGACGTGTTCCCCGTCGAGATCCGCGACGGTGACGTGTACGTCGACGTCACCACCACCACCAACTGACTTGTAACACCAAGGAGAAAGCACAGAAGATGGCCACGCTGGAGATCAAGGATCTGCACGTCTCGGTCAACGCCGACGACGCCGCCAAGGAGATCCTGTCCGGGGTCAACCTGACGATCAACTCGGGCGAGACGCACGCGATCATGGGCCCCAACGGGTCCGGCAAGTCCACCCTGTCCTACGCCATCGCGGGCCACCCCAAGTACGAGGTGACCTCCGGCGAGGTGCTGCTCGACGGCGAGGACGTGCTGTCGCTGTCGGTCGACGAGCGTGCGCGTGCCGGCCTGTTCCTCGCCATGCAGTACCCGGTCGAGGTGCCCGGCGTGTCCATGTCGAACTTCCTGCGCACCGCCGCCACCGCGGTCCGTGGCGAGGCCCCCAAGCTGCGCCACTGGGTCAAGGAGGTCAAGGAGGCCATGGCGGAGCTCGAGATCGACCCGGCGTTCGCGGAGCGGTCGGTCAACGAGGGCTTCTCCGGTGGTGAGAAGAAGCGCCACGAGATCCTGCAGCTCGCGCTGCTGGCGCCGAAGTTCGCGATCCTCGACGAGACCGACTCCGGCCTCGACGTCGACGCGCTGCGCGTGGTCTCCGAGGGCATCAACCGGGTCAAGGCCGGTGGCGAGGTCGGCATCATGCTGATCACCCACTACACCCGCATCCTGCGCCACATCACGCCGGACTTCGTGCACGTCTTCGCCGGCGGCAAGATCGTCGAGTCGGGTGGCCGCGAGCTGGCCGACCAGCTCGAGGAGCACGGCTACGTCCGGTTCACCGGCAAGCAGGAGCCGGCCGCGATCGGCTGACACCGCGTACTGAGAACGAGGTTCCCGGATGACCACCACAGCCGCATCCCTGGACGTCGAGACGATCCGCAAGGACTTCCCGATCCTGTCCAGGCTGGTGCACGGCGACAAGCCGCTCGTGTACCTGGACAACGCGGCGACGTCGCAGAAGCCGCGCCAGGTGCTCGACGCGATCGTCGGCTACTACGAGAAGCACAACGCCAACGTGCACCGCGGCATCCACACGCTGGCCGAGGAAGCCACGGCGCTGTACGAGGGCGCCCGCGACAAGGTGGCGGCGTTCATCGGCGCGCCGTCGCGGGACGAGGTCATCTTCACGAAGAACTCGTCCGAGGCGATGAACCTGATCGCGCGGGTCTTCGGTGACGCGGGCCGGCTCGGTCCCGGCGACGAGATCGTCATCACCGAGATGGAGCACCACAGCAACATCGTGCCGTGGCACATGCTCGCGGAGCGGACCGGCGCGACCGTCAAGTGGTTCACGATCACCGACGACGGCCGCCTCGACCTGTCCACCCTGGACTCGGTGATCACCGAGCGCACGAAGATCGTGTCGATGGTGCACGTGTCGAACCTGCTCGGCACCATCAACCCGGTCGACGTCGTCGTCAAGCGCACCAAGGAGGTCGGCGCGCTGGTGCTGGTGGACGCGTCGCAGTCCGCACCGCACATGCCGCTCGACGTGACCGCGCTCGGCGCCGACTTCGTCGCGTTCACCGGCCACAAGATGCTCGGCCCGACCGGCATCGGTGTCCTGTGGGGACGGTTGCCGCTCCTGCGGGAGCTGCCGCCGTTCCTCGGCGGCGGCGAGATGATCGAGGTCGTCACCATGGAGCGGTCGACCTTCGCCGCGCCGCCGCACAAGTTCGAGGCGGGCACCCCGCCGATCGCCGAGGCGGTCGGGCTGGGCGCGGCCGTCGACTACCTGACCGCGGTCGGCATGGACCGGATCGCCGCGCACGAGCACGAGCTGACCGCGTACGTGCTCGACGCGCTGTCGGCCGTCGAGGGCGTGCGGATCGTCGGCCCGCCGACCGCGGAGGGCCGGGTCGCCGAGGTGTCGTTCACGCTCGAGGGCATCCACCCGCACGACGTGGGCCAGGTGCTGGACGAGCAGGGCGTCGCGGTGCGCGTCGGCCACCACTGCGCGCGGCCCGCCGTCGTGCGGTACGGAATTCCGGCGACCACCCGAGCGTCGTTCTACCTGTACAACACGACCGCCGAGGCGGACGCGTTGGTCACGGGTCTGGCGGCGGTGAAGAAGGTCTTCGGATGAACCTCGAGTCCATGTACCAGGAGATCATCCTGGACCACTACAAGAACCCGCACGGCCGCGGCCTGCGGGAGCCCTACGACGCCGAGTCGTTCCAGGTCAACCCGACCTGCGGCGACGAGGTGACGCTGCGGGTCGCGGTCGCGGACGACAAGGTCACCGACGTCTCCTACGAGGGCCAGGGCTGCTCGATCAGCCAGGCCTCCACGTCGGTGCTGACCGACCTCGTCACCGGCCGCACCGTGCCGGAGGCGCTGTCCACCATGGACGCGTTCGTCGAGATGGTGCAGGGCCGCGGCAAGGTCGAACCGGACGAGGACGTGCTCGAGGACGGCGTCGCGTTCGCGGGCGTCGCCAAATACCCGGCGCGCGTGAAGTGTGCTTTGCTTGGCTGGATGGCGTTCAAGGACGCCGTCGCCCGGGCCGGCGAAGGAAAGAACTGATGATCGCTGAGGCGTTCTCCGACCGTGCCGCGGACGAGATCCTCGTCGCCGTGGAGATCATCTCGCCGGGCTCGCGGCTCACCGACACGAAGGTCAAGCGGTACGACGAGCCGTTGTCGCTGGCCGCCCACCACCTGGCGGGTGAGTTCGGGTACCGGGAGGTACCCGCGGTCAGCCGGGTGTTCGAGACGAACGAGCCGTTTCCAGTGCGCATCGACCTGACCGAACTGCCGGACGGGCCCGCGCGTCAGCACGGGGAGGGAAACCAATGAGCAGCACAGAAGAGCAGGTCGACCGGGGCGTCGAGGCGCTGCCCGAGCCGCCCGCGCCGAAGGCGGACGTGGCCGCGGTCGAGGACGTCGAGGAGGCCATGCGCGACGTCGTCGACCCCGAGTTGGGCATCAACGTCGTGGACCTCGGCCTGGTGTACGACATCCGCGTCGAGGACGACAACACCGCGACGCTCGACATGACGCTGACGTCCGCGGCGTGCCCATTGACCGACGTGATCGAGGACCAGACCCGTGCCGCGCTCACCGCGGGCCCGGGCGGCGGTCTCGTCGACGACTTCCGGATCAACTGGGTCTGGATGCCCCCGTGGGGGCCGGAGAAGATCACCGACGACGGCCGCGAGCAGCTGCGGGCGCTCGGGTTCACCATCTGAGGTAGGTTTGCCGGAGCCGCGCGGGTGACAGCCCGCGCGGCTCTTTCATGTCCAGGTGTTGCAGGCGTCGAGGGTGCGGGCCTGGAAACCCTTGTCCAGCCAGGCCTTCGCGTCCGGTGGGGCGTCCACACCGGACAGCCGGTCGGCGATCTCGCCGGTGATGTTGGCGTCCACCGCACCGCGGTTCGCCATGGCGCCGCTCGCGATGCCCGCCATGCAGGTGGCCTGCCGCGCGAGCCGCTCGTCGGCGCCGTCCACGTCCGCCGCCAGCTCCGCGAGACCGGTCGTGAACTGGAGCGCACGGGCGTACTCGCGGAGGAACACCCCGAAGTAGCGGCCCGGGTAGCGGCCGTTCCGCTCGGTGTCCCGCAGGTACGCGGGGGTCATGTAGACGGTGCCGTCGCACTGCGTCGCCGGGCTGTCCGGGGTGATCTCCCCGCACGAGGTGGTCGGCACCGGGCTCGTGACCGTGACGACCTCGACGCCGCCCTCGAGACCCGCGTCGGCGAGGACCCCGCGCCAGGCGTCGTCGGCGCAGGTCTTGGCGGCGGCGTAGAACGCGGCCTGGCTCTCGTCGGGCAGGTCGAAGCGGGGGAGCGCGCAGGTGGCGTCGGCCATGCGGGCGGTCGAGGTGGACAGCGGGTGGTCGGCAGGCCCCTCCCGCGGCGGGGCGGTCGTCGCGGTGGTGGGCGGCGGCTCGCTGCTGGGGGCGGTGATCTCGGGGATGGCCTGCGCAGGCTGCGCGGTGCCCGCCACGGTGCGGGCCGGCCGCACGACGGTCGCGAGCGCGGCGGCCGCCACCAACGCGACGACGAGCACGACGGCCGCGCCGAGGGCGATGTAGTAGGCCGGTCGGCGGCGCGGGGGCGGGGGCGCGCGGGTGTCGGGGCGCCACACCAGCTCGGTGGGCGGCGGGAGGAGTTCGTCGAGGGGCCAGCTCGCGACCGTGGGCCCGGTGGTGGTGGGCGACTCGTCGACGACGGCGGCGGTCGGCTCGTCGGGACGGCCCTCGACCGGGATGTTCATCGTCGGGCCGTACGGCCAGGTCGACGCCGGTGCGGCGACGGTCGGCCCGGCGATGGTGGTCTCGTCGATGGGGGTGGCGACAGTGGGGTCGTCGGGGAAGGGGTTGCGGGCTGTGGGGTTGGCGGGGGTGGGGGTCGCCACGGTTGGGCCGTCGGGGAAGGTCGGAGTGGTGCCGGTCGTGGGGTTGGCGAGGGTGGTGTTGTCGGTGGGGGTCGCGACGGTGGGGTCGTCGGGGAAGGGGTTGCGGGCTGTGCGTTCGGCCGGAGTGGTGTCGTCGATCGGGGTCGCCACGGTTGGGCCGTTGGGGAGGGGCGGGGTGGTGCCGGTCGTGGGGTTGGCGGGGGTGGTGTCGTCGATCGGGGTCGCTACCGTCGGGCCGTTGGGGAAGGGGTTGCGGGCTGTGCGTTCGGCCGGGGTGGTGTCGATCGAGGTCGCCACGGTTGGGTCGGCGGGGCGGGGCGGGGTGGTGCCGGTCGTGGGGTCGGCGGCGGTGTCGTCGATCGGGGTCGGGTCGTCGGGGAAGGTCGGCGGTGGTGTGGTGCGCGCGGCCGCAGGGTCGCGGAGGGTGGGTTCGTCGACGGGGGTGGCGTCCCTGGGACCGTCCGGGGCGGTCGGCGTCGTCTCGGCGAGTGTGGGCTCGTCGGTCGCGCTGCCGGGGCGCGTGGGTTCTTCGGCTGTCGTGGGGGGTTTGTCCGGTGTGGCCGGGAGTGTCGGCTCTTCCGGTGCGGGACCGTGGAGGTGGCCGGTCGACGGGCCCATCACCGTGGGGCCGTCCACCGGTGGGCGCCGGGACCCGTCCTGCTCGTCAGTCATCCTCGTCCTCGTTCGGGGGCCGTCTGCAGCGTAGTCCTCCCGCTCCCTCCTCGGAGTGATCTTCGCCGGTCCTGTGGGGGAGGGCCGCCGCCCGCCGGGTCTGCCAGGATCGAGGTGTGGCGGCCGTTCTCGACCTCGTGCTTGGCCCGGTGATCCGCCCGTCGACCTACCGGCGATGGGTGTACCTGATCCTGGGCGGCGCCGTGCTGGTCCCGTTCATGCTGATCGCGGGCATGGTCCTCCCGTCGCTGATGCCCGCCGCCTTCCAGGACGAGACCACGCTGGTCGTCGCGTTGTCGCTGGTCCTCGTCGTCGGGGTGATGGGGCTGATGTCGCTCATCCCCGCGGTGCGGGTGATCGAAGGCACCGCCGCTCGCGAACTGCTCGGGGACGGGGTGCCGGAGCAGGCCACCACGGGCAGCCGCTCGTGGGAGTCGCGGGCGCGGTTCGCCGGGTGGTTCGTGTTGCACCTCGTCGTCGGCGGGATCCTGTCGGTGCTCACGCTCACCGTGCCGCCGACCGTCGTGCTCACCTTCTTCGCGCCGTTCACCGGGCAGATCGACGCGCTCGGGTTCACCGTCGCCACCCCGCGCGGGTGGGCGGGCGCGTGGGTGCCCATCGCCGGTCTGGCCGCGTTCCTCCTGCTCGTGCACATGGTCGTCGGGTCGGCGGTCCTGGCCACCCGTGCCGCGCCGTTCCTGCTGGGACCGCCCGCCGCCGAGCTGCTCGCCGAACTCGAGCAGCGCACCGAACGGCTCGCCGAGCGCAACCGGCTCGCCCGCGAGCTGCACGACTCCGTCGGGCACGCGCTCTCCGTCGTCACCATCCAGGCCAGCGCCGCGGGCCGGGTCCTTGACTCCGATCCCGCGTTCGCCCGCACCGCGCTGTCGGCCATCGAGGAGTCCGCCCGCGCCGCGCTCGCCGACCTCGACCACGTGCTCGGGCTGCTCCGCGAGGAGGCAGGCACCGGTGATCCACAGTGGACCCTCGCGAACCTGCCCGCCCTGCTGGAGCAGACCAGGATCGCCGGGGTCACCGTCGAGTCCACGGTGGAGGGCGCGCTCGACGGCGTGCCGTCCGCGGTGTCCCGCGAGGCGTACCGGATCGTCCAGGAAGGACTCACGAACGTGCTGCGGCACGCGGGCAAGGTGCCGGTCCGGCTGCGGCTCGCCGCCGCGGGGGACCGGTTCGAGCTGGACCTCTCCAACCCGATCGACGAGCACGGCAGGACGAGGACGAGGACGGGCGGCGGGCACGGCCTGTCCGGCATGCGCGAGCGCGTCACCGTCCTCCGTGGACAGATGACCGCCGGGCCCGAAGGGGGCCGCTGGCGGGTGCAGGTGCGGATTCCACTGAGGACGGTGCGGGAATGACGGACGGCAAGACGACGGTGTTGCTCGTCGACGACGAGGAGCTGATCAGGGCCGGGCTGCGGGCGATCATCAACGCCGAGCCCGACCTGACCGTCGTCGGCGAGGCCGGTGACGGCGCCGAGGTGCTGCCGCTCGTCGTGAAGCTCCGGCCGGACGTCGTGCTGATGGACGTCCGCATGCCGGCCGTCGACGGCATCCAGGCGAGCAAGCACATCCTGGAGACCGTCGGCGAGCCACCGAAGATCCTCGTGGTCACGACGTTCGAGAACGACGACTACGTCTACGACGCGCTGCGGGCAGGCGCCAACGGGTTCCTGCTCAAGCGCACCCGCCCGGAGGACATCGTGCGGGCCATCCGCATGGTGGTGAGCGGGGAGTCGCTGCTGTTCCCGTCCGCGATCCGGGCACTCGCCGCGGCACACGGCGGCGGTCGCGCGAGCGGGCTGGCGCACGCCGGGCTCACCGACCGCGAGGCCGAGGTGCTGCGCCTGATGGCGACCGGCCTGTCCAATGTGGAGATCTCGGAGCGGTTGTTCGTCAGCGTGCAGACGGTGAAGACGCACGTGGGCAACGTGCTCGCGAAACTGGGTGCGCGCGACCGCACCCAGGCGGTGATCCTCGCCTACGAGACCGGGTTCGTCACGCCCGGCTGAGCGATCCGCTCGTCCAGTTCCCGCTGGTAGTAGGCGATCTTCGCGCGGATGTGCTCCTGTTCCAGCAGCAGGTGCGCGATCTTCTCGTCGATGTCGCGGTCGTGCTCGCGCAGCACCTCGAGCCGCTCCGCCACGGTCTCGTCACCGCCGCGCGCCAGCTCCGCGTACCGCACCATCCGCTGGATCGGCATGCCGGTGTCCCGCAGGCAGCGCAGGATCCGCAGCCACGCGACGTCGTCGTCGGTGAACACCCGCTGCCCGCCCGAGTTGCGCTCGATGCCGTCCAGCAGGCCGATCCGCTCGTAGTAGCGCAGGGTGTCCAGGCTGAACCCGGTCTGCTCGGCGACCTGGCCAGGTGAGTAGCGCATGGGCCCGATTCTAGGCGCCGACGGCACGGCGTTCCGGCGCAACCGCCGACGCCCGCTACCTCGCCAACCACCGAGCGTGCTGCTGCCGATCGGCTTTCACGACCTTCGCACGCTCGGTCACCGACAATGAGAACCAGTCGGGCCGCATCTGCTGCGGATACTCGGCCCACGCGAGCACGTCCCGGTAGTCCTGGCACGCGGTGTCGACGTAGTGCCGCAACTTGTCGACGCCGTCCTCGTCGCAGAGCTTCACGATCGCGAGCTGGACCCGCGCGCGTTCCTGCCCGGCGTACCCGTCGAGCACCCGCTGCACCTCGACCGGGTCGCGATCGGGAAAGACCTGCCGGATCTTCGTGGCAAGGAGCTGGACGGGCGAGTTCATGGGCGACCATCCTCCGGAACAGGCGGCACCCACAACCGGTACACGAGCCACGCAGGCCAGAACCAGCTGACACGCCGCACCCCCGACCACCCCACTCGATGGTGTGAGCACAGAAAGGGCGCAAGCCCCACCCCACAAGAACTGCCTGCCTGCCATCCCGTCGACCTCCCGCCGGGAGGTCGACGGGATGGCAGGCAGCCACGGACACCAGTCCCTGCCAACCCAACCCCGTGCAAGACCCGCCGCCATCCCGGAGACCAGCCCGTCCGGCGAGGACCCCCCGGAGGGAAAACCCACAGCAAGGTCAACCACAAGCCAGCCCGGGCCCAACGAGCCACACCGAGCGAAACACCGCTGACCAGGCCCCCATCGCTCTCGGCGGAGCCGCATTACTCCTGGCGAAATCGATCCCAGCACGCCGGGCGTTGCGCGTCGCGACCCCGCGAAGCGGGCCAAGCCCATCACCCCACGCAGGCGCAGACCAGTCCTGGTCAACCCAGCCCGAGACCAAACCCGCGCCATCCCGGACCTGCCCGTCCGGCGAAGCCCCGGAGGAAAGCAGCCCCCGACCACACAACGCCCGCGAGGTCACCACCGACCACCGACCTCGATCAGGCTCCGACACCCCAGCCGCGGGGCACAAAAGCCTCTGACCTGCGAAAACAGTCCCCCCCGTACATGCGGGCAGCCCCCACCACTCCCGGGGGCACCCCGCTGTCCAGTCTACCGGTGCCCACCGACAAAAACGGCCCGCAGCGGCGAGCTGTGGACAACCACGGCACCTGTGGACAACTCAAGGCGGCCTGACAACGGACCCCAGCGCCCGAGCTAAGGTCATCCGCATGGCTGATCAGGTCGACCACAGGGAGGCGCGCCGCTCCGAGCGCCATGCGGGGCCCGAGTCCGGCGACCTGGCAGCGAGCCCGTACCGGGTCGACCGCGACCGCATCGTCGCGTCCCCGTTCTTCGCGCGCCTCGGCGGCGTGACGCAGGTCGTCAGCGCCTCCGGCTCCGGCCTGCTCCACAACCGCCTGACCCACAGCCTCAAGGTCGCCCAGGTGGCCCGCGCCATCGCGGAACGGCTCAGCGCCGACCCGGTGTTCGCCCCGGTGATCGACAAGCTGGGTGGCTGCGACCCGGACGTCGCCGAGGCCGCCGCCCTCGCCCACGACCTCGGGCACCCGCCGTTCGGGCACCTCGGCGAGCAGGTGCTCGACCGGCTGGCGCGGCACCGCTTCAGCCTCCCCGACGGGTTCGAGGGCAACGCGCAGAGCCTGCGGATCGTGACCACCACCGACACCGGCGGGCCGAGCGCCGTGGGCCTCGACCTCACCGCCGCGGTGCGCGCCGCCATGCTGAAGTACCCGTGGACGCGCCTCACCCACCCCGACCCGCACCCGAGGCACATGTCCTCGCCGCCGCGCGGGGCGTCCGAGCCCGCGGGCGAGCCGGGCACCGGGTCGAGCAAGTTCTCCGTCTACGTCACCGAGCTGGACGACATGGCGCAGTCCCGCGCCGCGTTCGCGGGCCGGCTCGCGAGCTGGCAGCAGACCGTCGAGGCCTCCGTCATGGACACCGCCGACGACATCGCCTACGCCATCCACGACCTCGAGGACTTCCACCGCATCGGCGTCCTGCAGCACGCGCCGGTCGCCGCCGAGCTCGGCCACTGGCTGACCAACGCGCTCGAGCTCGCCGCGCTGGACGACGAGACGCTCGCCGCGCAGGCCCGGCGCCCCGGGTACTCGCTCGAACAGCTCCGCCGCCGCATGCACCGCCGCGACGCGTGGGTGGTCGACGACGACGCGTTCGTCGCCGCCGTGGCGCGGGTGCGGGCCGAGCTGGTCGACGGCATGCTCGACACCCCGTTCGACGGTTCGGTCGAGGCGGAACAGGCGGTCGCGCGCTTCTCGTCGGTGTGGACCGTCCGGCTCGTCGACGGCATGACCGTCGTGATGGACCCGCCCACCCGCTCCGGGCACGTCATGCTCGCACCGGCACAGTGGCACGAGGTGCAGGTGCTGAAGTTCGTCCACCGCAGGTTCGTCCTGCTGCGCCCCGATCTGGCGCTGCACCAACGAGGTCAGGCCGCGATGCTGACGTCGCTGGTGGAGGCGCTGGAACAGTGGCTGTCCGACCGGCACGAGGCCAACCGGCTGCCACGGCGGCTCGGCGACCTCGTCGACCTGGCACTCACCGAGTACCGCGCGCTCGCCAGGACCGATATGTCCACTTTGGTCGGCGCGACGGGGGAGCCGCCGCACGGCGAACTCGGAATCCTCGAACTGGCAAGAGGACGCGCTGTGATCGATTTCGTCGCGTCCCTCACGGACAGTCAGGCCGCGACACTGCTCGACGCCCTCTCCGGACGCAGCGCACAGCCCTGGTCCGACGCCTTCGTCCTGTGAGTCGCTGACAGACGGCAACTGTTAACACACACGCTGTGTGGTTGCGCCGAATGGCCGCTGTGTCGGAAAGCTTCTGACCATACGTTTGGTCCGGCCGGGGGCACCGGCACTGGCAGTCGTGAGTCGGGGCACGGCCGAGCAATCGCGGAGGACATCCGTGCGTTCACCTGCACACGCATCACGAAGATCCCGAGTCCTTCTCACCACCGCGGCGTGTCTGCTGGCCGTGGTGGGACTCGCAACCCCCGCGGTGGCCGCACCGCCGCGCGAGGACCAGCAGATCTCGGCCGAGAAGAGGGCGGCGAACCAGATCGCCGCGCTCCAGGCCATCAAGAAGAGCCAGTCGCCCGCTGAGGCCAAAGTGGACTCACAGCTGGTGTTGCAGCAGCGGTTGAACAGCGCCAGGACGGCGAGCGCCGCCGTGCCGCTGCTCCAGAACGACGTCGACACGAACGCCAAGGGCAAGGTGTCCGTCGACATCCGCGCCCGCGTCAGCGACGGCCTGCTGAAGGCACTCGCGGCGAAGGGCGCCGAGGTCAAGGTCACCTCGGCGCGGTACGGCTCGATCCGGGCCGACGTGCCGCTGTCGGCCGTCAACTCGATCGCCGCGCTGCCCGACGTGAAGCGCGTCGAGGAAGCGGGCGGCTACATGACCGCCCGCGAGCTCTCCCCGGACGAGGGCCGCAAGCCCGAGACCAAGGCCGAGCGTGACGCGCGGATCGAGAAGGAGACCCGCGCCGCCCTGTCCACCCGCGCCGGCACGCTCGACAGCGAGGGCGACCGCGCGCACAACGCGGACACCGCGCGCGCCGACATCGGGGTCACCGGCATCGGCGTGAAGATCTGCGCACTGTCCGACGGCGTCTCCTCGCTCGCGGCCTCGCAGGCCCGCGGCGAACTGCCCGCCGTGGACGTGCTGCCGGGCGAGGCGGGCTCCGGTGACGAGGGCACCGCGATGCTCGAGATCATCCACGACGTCGCGCCGAACGCCGAACTCGGCTTCGCCACGGCGTTCCGCAGCGACGCGAGCTTCGCGGACAACATCCGCAAGCTCCGCTTCGACGCGGGCTGCGACATCATCGTCGACGACATCATCTACTTCAAGGAAGCCCGTTTCCAGGACTGGATCATCGCCCAGGCCGTGAACGACGTGATCGCGGACGGCGCGCTGTACTTCTCGTCCGCGGGCAACGAGGGCAACACCGTCGACGGCACCGCGGGTCACTGGGAGGGTGACTACGTCAACTCCGGCCAGGTCATCGGCAAGATGGCGGGCTACGCCCACGACTTCGACCCCGGTCCCGGCACGCAGATCCTCGACCCGTTCACGGCCGCGGCCGGCCGCCCGGTCATCCTGAACTGGGCCGACCCGGTCGGCGCGTCGAACAACGACTACGACCTGTACCTCGTGGACTCGGCGGGCAACGTGGTCGCGGCGAGCCAGAACTACCAGACCGGCACGCAGGACGCCTACGAGCGCGTCGACGTGCCTGCCGGCTCGAACCTGCGGGTCGCGGTGGTCAAGTTCGCGGGCGCCGACCGGTACCTGTCGGTGACCGTGCTGCGCGGCCGCTACGTCAACCAGGGCACGCTGAAGGCGTTCGCCACCCCGGGTGTCTCGTGGGGCCACTCGGCCGCGCGCGGCGCGTTCTCGACCGCGGCCGCCCCGGCGGCCGTGGCGTGGTCCGGTGTCCTCGTGCCCGGCGACCCGGCCAACCCGGCCGGTCCGTACCCGGGCTCGTACGACTCGAACTCGCGGCTGGAACGGTTCTCCTCGGACGGTCCCCGCAAGGTCTTCTTCGAGGCGGACGGCACGCCGATCACCCCGGGCAACTTCAGCTCGACCGGCGGCGAGGTGCGGCAGAAGCCGGACATCACCGCCGCGGACGGCGTCGTCACCAGCGTGAGCGGCTTCAACCGGTTCTACGGCACCTCGGCGGCGGCCCCGCACGCGGCGGCCATCGCGGGTCTCGTGCTCTCCGGCAACCCGGGCATCGACCCGGCGGAGGTGCGGGAGGCGCTGACCCGCACGGCGATCGACATCGCCGAGCCGGGCGTCGACGGCCGCAGCGGCCACGGCGTGCTGCTCGCCGACCGCGTGCTCGCCTACACCGGCGCCAGCCCGCAGCCGCTCGCGGTCGCGGAGACGCCGAAGGTGACGCCGAGCACCGGCAGCGAGTTCCTGCAGCCGGGCGACACGGCGACGGTGTCCCTGCCGGTGACCAACATCGGTGACGGCACCGCGGTGTCGACGAGCGTCGTGCTCACCACGTCCACCCCGGGCGTGACCGTGACGCCGCGCGCCCAGTCCTACGGCACGATCCCGCGCGGCGAGACCGTGGTGAAGGACTACACGATCACCGTGCCCGCCACGCACGAGGTCGGTGTGCCGATCCAGTTCGCCACCCGGGTGACGTTCGCCGGCGTGTTCTCGCCGAGGACGTCGACGTTCGCGGTGCCCGTCGGGCAGCCGTCGGACGAGTCGGTGACGTTCGCGTACTCGGGCGCCCCGATCGCGATCCCCGACAACAGCACGCTCGGGGCGACGGTGCAGATCCCGGTGAGCGGCTTCGGCCGCGCGTCGAAGATCTCGCTGTCGGTGGACGGCACGACGTGCAGCTCCGTGGAAGGCGCCACGACCGTGGGCATCGACCACACCTACGTCGGTGACCTGGTCGGCACGCTGACCTCGCCGAGCGGCCGGACGGCGACGCTGTTCAGCCGCAACGGCAGCAGCGGCAACAACATGTGCCAGGTCGTGTTCAGCGACGCCGCCGCGAACCCGTTCTCGTCGGTGACGTCCGGCACCGCGCCGTTCACCGGGACGTGGCGGCCGGCCTCGTCGATCGACGCGCTGATCGGCGCGCCTGCCGACGGCACGTGGACGTTCAAGGTGCAGGACGCCGCGAACGCCGACACCGGTTCGCTCCGCGCGGTCTCGTTGCACCTCAACGGGTACGTGCGGCCGTAGGGTCGGGTTTTCGTCGGCCGCCCGCCGGGTTCGTCCCGGCGGGCGGCCGCTTTTCGCGCTAGTGCAACTGGTTGAGCTTCAGGTTCTCCTTCGGGACGCGGATCGTCCACTGCTGGCTGTGCTCGCTGGTGTGGCTCTCCGAGTCCTCCGACGCGTACTCGCCGCCGACCTTGACGATCTTCCAGTCGAGCCCGGCCGTGCCCTTGACACCCGCCTTGTGCGCGGCCGTGTCGGAGTCCTTCGCGGACACCGTGATGTCCTGGAACCCCTGCGTGGCGCGGAACTTCACCGCGTCGCCCGCGACCGCGAAGTCGCCGGAACCCTCGAGCCGCATGTACTCGTCGCCGTGCAGCGCGTCGACGTACAGGGTGAGCGTCGCGTCCTTCTTCGGCGCCCACACGCCGGGGATGGCGAGGATGCCCTCGTCGACGTCACCGTCGTGCGCGGCGGTCTTGCCCTCGGCGTCGGTGATGCGGGCGTAGAAACGACCGCCCCGCAACGGCTTCTCGAGGAAGTTGTCGGCGTTGATGATGATGTTCACGTACGCCCAGTCGCGGGTGTGCTCGGAGTCGTCCGGGATGGCGCTGCGGCGGGCGGGGACCACGGTGACCCACAGGCTCGCCTCGACCGCGGGCTCGTCCCAGGCGAAACCCGCCGGGTCCTCGGACTCCAGCAGGAGCTTCAGCTCGTGCTGGCCCTCCTCCAGCGGGCCCGCCGTGAACCACTCCTCGTCGGTCGAGCCGCCGTACATGCTCTGGTGCGTCGCACCGCTGACGAACTGCCCGCCCGCCGTGAACGTGACGTTGAACGGCCCGGTCTCGTTGTGGTCGTCGTTCTCGAGCTCGAGGTAGACGTAGATCTTCTCGGCGGAGTTCGCCTCACCGTGCTCGTGGGCGAAGCCCTCTCCCTCGGTCTGGAAGAACAACTGCTTGATCTTGGGGGCGGCCATGGTCGCGTACCTCTCTCTGCGGTGTTGCCTCCCAGTCTTGGGAAAACGCGGGGCCGCGGTACGGCACTCGGGCGCCCATGAGGGCAGCGCACCGGGCCGATGGGGCATAGGCTCTCCGACGTGCCCAAGGTCAACGCGACAGCCACCGTCCCGGCCTCGCCGTCCCGCACGTGGGCGGTGGCCTCCGACCTGACCCGCTTCGACGAGTGGATGACCCTGCACGACGGCTGGCGCGGCGAGCTGCCTGGCGAGATCGGGCGGGGCACGTCGCTCACCTCGGTGGTCAAGGTGATGGGGCTGCGCAACCGGGTCAGCTGGCTGGTCGAGTCGTACACCCCGCCGTCGGGGTTGCGGATCAAGGGCCGCGGCGTCGGCGGGGTGCGGGTCGCACTGGCACTGTCCATCCGGGAGTCGGGCGCCGGCTCGACGGTGACCATCGACGCGGAGGTCACCGGCCGCCCGGTCTTCGGCCCGGTGGGGATGGCGATCGGGCGCGCGGTCCGCGCGGACGTCCACCGGTCCGTGGCGGCGCTCGCGAACCTCGTCCGGTGATTCACCGGGGCGCACGGACTTGACGCGCATCCTGGCGGCATGACCGACACACCGGACCAGCCGACCGCGCCCGGCGAACAGACCGCGGAGCCGACCGTGCCTTGGGAACCCGCCGCCGCGGAGGCGATGGTCACCGGGGCTCGGCCCGCGCAGGAGGATCCCGCACCGCGGGCCGAGCAGGCCGCCACCCCTCAGCCCGCCGCCCCGCCACCACAGGTCACCCCGGCGCCCCACAGGACGGCTTCGGCGGCCCGGGTGGCGACGGGCCCTGGAGTCGCTGACACCGCCCCAACGGGCAGAGTGCCCATCGCGGTGCCGGTAGCCCCGGCACAATGGGCAGATGTCCGAAGGGCCGGGGGTGCACAACGTCGTCGACGGCGGGTCCGCGCACAACGTCGTGCAGGCACGGGACATCGGCCACCTCCACCTCCACGGCGCGGGCCCGGCCCGCTCGCGCTACCGGGAGCAGGTGCGCGAGATCGCCCCGGCGGCACTCGTCGGACGGGAAGCAGAACTGGCCGTCCTCGAGGAGTTCTGCACCTCGGCGGCGGCAGACCACGCGTACCTGTGGGTGCGAGGCGCGAAGTGGGTCGGCAAGTCGGCCCTGATGTCGTGGTTCGTGCTGCACCCGCCGGTGAACACGCGGATCGTGTCGTTCTTCGTCACCGCCCGGTACGGCGACCAGGACCACCGCGGCGCGTTCCTCGACGTCGTCGTGGAACAGCTCGCCGAGCTGCTCGACGCGCCCGCGCCGCTCGCGCTGGGTGAGGCGGGCCGCGAGCTCCACTTCCGGGGCCTGCTCGCCGACGCGGCGGAGCGCTGCCGCACCCGCGGTGAGCGCCTCGTGCTGCTGGTCGACGGGCTGGACGAGGACCGGGGGTGGCGGCCGGGCGGTGGGTCGGCACTGTCGCACAGCATCGCGGCACTGCTGCCCGCGCAGCCGCCCGACGGCATGCGGGTCATCGTCTCCGGCCGCCCCAACCCGCCGCTGCCCGCCGACGTCCGGCCCGGTCACCCGCTCCGCGATCCCGGCATCGTCCGGCCGCTCGCGCAGTCCTCGGCCGCCCGGGTCATCCAGGACGACATGGAGCTCGAGCTGGCCCGGCTGCTCGACGGCTCCCCGGCCGAACAGGACCTGCTCGGCCTGACCGTCGCCGCCGCCGGTGGCCTGAGCGCCGCCGACCTCGCCGAGCTGACCGACTCGACCGCGGGGACCGTCCGCAGGCTCCTCCGCACGGTCGCGGCCCGCTCGTTCGACGTCCGGCCGAGCCGCTGGCAACCCGGCCGCCGCCCCGACGTGTACCTGCTGGGCCACGAAGAGCTGCAGGTCACCGCGCGCGAGCACCTGGGCGGCACATGCCTGGCCCGCCACCGCGAACGCCTGCACGCGTGGGCGGACCGCCACCGCGCCGCGGGCTGGCCCCCGGACACCCCCGAGTACCTGCTGCGCGGCTACTTCCGGATGCTGGTCGCGACCGGCGACCTCGAACGCATGGTCGCGCTGACCGCCGACCCGGACCGGCACGACCGCATGTCCGAGGTCGCGGGCGGCGACCTCCCCGCGCTGACCGAACTCGACATCGTCCGCAACGTGCTGGCCGAGCGGCACGACCAGCCCGCCCTGGTGATGACCGCCCGGTACGCGGTGCACCGCGACCGTCTGGAGTACCGCAACGGCACCATGCCGCCGGACCTCCCCGCGGTGTGGGCCGCGCTCGGCCACACCGTCCGCGCCGAGTCCATGGCGAGAATGCTGTACGGCAAGGAAGAGCAGGCCCAGGCACTCGTCGCGGTCGCGGGCACGGCCGCACGCGCCGGTGATCTGGCGCGGGCCAGGGAACTGGTCGACTCGATCACCGAACCGGCCGCCCGCCTCGCCGGGATCGCCGAGATCGTCGCGTGCGTTGCCGAGCGGGACCGGGCAGCCGCGGTGTCGCTGATGGCCCCGGCCGCGCGGCTCGTCGCGACGACCGCTCCCGGGCGGTCGGGGCGGGCTCTCGCGGCGCACCTGCGGGCCCTGGTCGCCGTCGGCGACGTGGCCGAGGCGTTCGCGCGGTACGAGGCGGCGGGCGGCGGGCGCGCACTGCGGGAGGCGACGCCGAGCCTGGTGGCCGCCTTGCTGGCAGCCGGCCTGCCCGAGCGCGCCGAGGAGGTGGCCGCCGCCATCGAGGACACCGGGCAGGCCGTGGCCGCCCACTGCGCGCTCGCCGAGGCGTGGCTCGCCGCCGGGGAGCAGGACCGTGCCATGGCGGCCGTGACCGAGGCGCGGCGGTTGAACAACACGGTGGCAGGGGACTTCCAGCGGGAATCCCAGGCCATGTCGCTGGTGCGGGTGGTCGCCCGGGCGGGCGACGTCGCCGCCGCCACCGCCCTCACGGAGGCCGTGCACAGGATCGAACTGCGGGCGGAGGGGTACGCCCACCTCGCGGCGGCGGCCGCGCCCGAGGACGTCCGGCGGTGGCTCCGCGCGGCCGAGGAGGCCGCCGAGTCCACGAGCGACGGCTGGCGCGCGAACCTGCTGACCGCCATCGCCGTCGTCGCGGCGGAGCGGGACGAACTCGACGACGCCGTGCGGATCGCGTCGTCCATCGAGGAGCAGCCGCGCAAGGCGGCCGCGTACGCCCGGTTGGCGAAGACGATGGTGGCCGCGGGCAGGGAGGCGGACGCGATCCGCCTCGCGGCGGAGACCGAGGCCATCGCCCGCTCGCAGGGGGTGACCGACCACGAGGACACGCAGGCCCGGTCCCTCGCCCGCACGCTGGCCGAGGCAGGGGAGTTCGACCGCGCCGAGACGGTGCTGGCGGCCATCGTCGGCGACTACCAGCGCGACCTGGCGCGCCTCGACGTCGTGCGGGCCCTCGTCGCGGCGGGCCGGTTCCGGCGAGCCGCGGCGGTGGCCGCGCCGATCGTCGCGCCGGACGTGCGGCGGGAGGTCACCGTCGTGCTCGTCGCCGGCCGTGTCGCGGCGGGTCAGTACGACGTCGCCGAGGAACTCGCCCGGCGACGGTCCGACGACAAGGTGACGGCGCGGCTGTCGCTCATGCTCGCCGACGCCGGCGACCTGGCCCGCGCCATCCGCCTCGCGCGGGGGCTCGAACTGGGGTTGCGGGCCCAGACCCTCGCGGAGCTCGCCGGGTCCGCGCGCGCGGCGGGCGACGGGGACCTGGCGGACCGGCTGGCCGACCAGGCGGTGTCGTACTGCCCGGAACTCGCGCGGCACCCGAACTGGGAGTCGAGCCTGGCGGCGGTCGTCCAGTCGTTCCGGCACCAGGGCGACGAGGAGCGGGTCGAGCGGATCACCCGCTCGGTGCCCGCCCACGTCGACCTGCACTTCATCTCGGACGTCGGCTCGCCGCCCTGGGTGGGACATGCGCCGTGGCCTGCGGGGGTGCTGGGGGAAGCGCACGGGGACAGGCCGCGGGCAGCCCGCTCCGAAGCCGAGGTCAGGGACCTGCTGCTGGCGGGCCGGTGGGAGCTCGCCCTGCCGGACATCTCGGCGGACCGGGAGGTGCTCCGCACCGTCGTGACGGAGTTCGAGCGGCTCCTCGCCCGGCGCGACTAGACCAGCGCCGCCGCGCCCAGGCGCTGTTCGGCCAGCCGGAGCGCCTCCGCCAGCGGGGTCGTTCCCGCCTCGGCGGCGCGGGTGAGCAGGGTCGCGACCGTGTCCCCGATGGCCGCGACCCGGGTCATGGCGGCGTCGTGGTCGAGGCCCTCCGCCTCGCGGGTGAGGGTGTAGATCACGCCACCGGCGCTCGCCACGAAGTCCGGGATCCACGTGACCCCCGCGCCGGACAGGGTCGCGGCCACCTCGTCGTGGGGCAGCTGGTTGTTCGCCGGGCCGACGACCAGCGGCGCCCGCACCGACGTGTCGACGACCCCGCCCACAGCGGCCGGGACCAGCACGTCCACGGGCAGGTCGTACGCCACCGGCGCCTGCTCGTACCCGGCGCAGCGCGCGGCGTCGACGTCCGCGGCGAGCACCGTCGCGCCCTCGTCCGCCAGCGCGCGGGCGAGCAGCGACCCCACCGAGCCCATGCCGACCACCGCGACCCGTCTGCCCGCCACCGACGGCGACCCGAACACGGCCGTGGCCCCCGCCCGCAGCGCGGCCAGCACGCCCGCGGCGGTCGGGCCGCTCGACGAACCGGTGCCGCCCGCCGACTCCGGCAGGCAGAACACGTGGTCGGTGAACTCCCGCAGGTACAGCATGTCCTCCGACGTGGTCCCGATGTCCGGCCCCGCCAGGTACGACCCGTCGAACGACGCGATCAGCTCACCGAGGTCGGCGAGCGCGTCCGCGCGCAGTGACGGCGTGATCGGCGTCGACGACGGGACCGCGATCACGCTCTTCCCCCCACCGAACGGCACGCCCGCCACGGCGTTCTTGTACGTCATGCCCTTCGCCAGCCGCAGCGCGTCGAGCTGGCCGTCCTGCCACGTCGGGTACTGCTTCAGCCGGATCCCGCCCGCCGCGGGCCCGAGCGTCCGCGAGTGCACCGCCACGGTGACCGGCACCCCCGAGCGCCGACCGAGCCTGGTCACGACCTCAGCGTGCTCCCACGATTCGACCATCACGTCCTCCTGCCGAACAAACGCGAAACCGGTACCGAGAACGCTAGGCAGATCGGGAGGCAGCGCGGAGCAACGCCGAAGGATATTCGGCGGAGCGGGGCAGAATGGGGGCATGGACGAAGTGGATTCGGCGATCATCCGGGAGCTGCAGGAGGACGCGCGGCAACCCAACCAGGACATCGCGCGCAAGGTCGGCATCGCGCCGTCGACCTGCCTGGAACGCACCCGGCTGCTGCGCCAGCGCGGCGTGATCCGCGGCTACCACGCGGACATCGACCTCAAGGCGCTCAACCGGGGCGTCCAGGCACTGGTCGCGGCACAGGTGCGGCCGCTGTCGCGGCGGGTGATCGAGTCCTTCCAGAACTCGGTCGCCGCGCTGCCGGAGGTGCTCTCGGTGTTCACCCTGGCCGGCAGCGACGACTTCATCATCCACGTCGCCGCGCAGGACATCGACGCCCTGCACGCGTTCCTCGTCGACCGCCTCACCAGCCGCCGCGAGATCGTCGGCTTCCGCACGTCGATCGTCTACCGGCACCAGGTGAACACGGTGCTGTCGCAACTTCCGGGGAGCGCCCCCCAGACCCCCGGTCCCTAGAGCGACCCGGTCGCGAGCATCCCGCCGTCGACGCGGACGGTCTCGCCGGTGATCCACGACGCCTGGTCGGACGCGAGGAACGCGACCAGCTGCGCCACGTCGGCCGGGTCGCCGAGCCGCCGCATCGGGTACCGCGCGGCCGCCGCCTCCTCGTCCGCGCTGTACAGGGCCTCGGCGAACTTCGTCTTCACCACCGCGGGGGCGACCGCGTTGACCCGCACCTTCGGGCCGAGCTGCCACGCCAGCTCCTCGGTGAGCCGGATCAGCGCGGCCTTCGACGCGCCGTACGCGGCGATGACCCCGGAGGACCGCAGGCCCGCGACCGACGCGATGTTCACGATCGACCCGCCGTGCTCCGCCATCCACGCCTTCAGCGCGAGCTGCACGTACCCGAGCGCGCCGACCACGTTGACGTCGAACAGCTTGCGCACCGCGCCGAGGTCGGCGTCGGCGAGCGGGCCGTAGGTCGGGTTGATGCCGGTGTTGTTGATCAGCACGTCGAGCGAGCCGAACTCCTCGACCGTGCGGCGCACGACCTCGGCCCGGTCGTCGTCGTTGCCGGTGTTCGCGGGCACCGCCAGCACCCGCGCGTCCGGCACGAGCCCGCGCAGCTCGTCGGCCGCGGCCGCGATCTGGTCGGCCTTGCGCGAGGAGATGGTGACGGCGGCGCCACCACGGGCGAGCTCGACGGCGATGGCGTGCCCGATGCCGCGGCTGGCACCCGTGACCAGCGCGACCTTTCCCTTGAAGTCCGGTGTCATGGCCAGACCTTAGCTAAGCGGGCGCTTAGTGCGCGAGACCCGCGCCGCCAGGTGCGGCGAATCTGACAGGATCTGCCGGTGGACGAACCGGTGGAGCTGGTGCCGGGATCGCTGTTGTCGCGGTGCGGCCGGGGGTGGTGGAGCTGTTCACCCACCGTCGGCCCACGCCCGACATGCGGGTTCCGGTCCGCTGGCGCTCCGTCGCGGTCACCTTCGACAAGCGCGGACGCGGCAAGCCGCGGTTCGGCACGGTCCCGTCGGAGGGGACACCACTGCACGGCGACGACCCCGGCGTCCTCGCGGCCGGGCGGTAAACCGGTTGGCGGCGGCACGTATAGTCGGGGTCGTGGTGATCCGTACGGCCTAGGTGGCGGGCGGGCTCGCCGGTCACGGCCGGCGGGCAGACGAGGCCTGCCCATGACCAACCTCCCGGAGCTTCGCAAACCATGATCACCGCAACCGACCTCGAACTGCGTGCCGGCACCCGCATCCTGCTCTCCGACGCCACGCTGCGTGTCCAGCCCGGCGACCGCATCGGTCTCGTCGGCCGCAACGGCGCGGGCAAGACCACCTCACTGCGCGTCCTCGCGGGCGAAGGCGAGCCCTACGCAGGCGAGCTGCGCCGATCGGGTGAGATCGGCTACCTGCCGCAGGACCCGCGCGAGGGCAACCTGTCCATCACCGCCAAGGACCGCGTGCTGTCCGCGCGTGGTCTCGACGAGCTGCTGCGCGAGATGGAGAAGGCGCAGTCGGCCATGTCCGAGCACGCCGACGACAACGTCCGCGACAAGGCCGTCCGCCGCTACGGCCGCCTCGAGGAGCGTTTCGCCGCGCTCGGTGGCTACGCGGCGGAGAGCGAGGCCGCGCGGATCTGCGCGAACCTCGGCCTGCCCGACCGCGTGCTCGCTCAGCAGGTCGGCACGCTGTCCGGTGGTCAGCGCCGCCGCGTCGAGCTGGCCCGCATCCTGTTCGCCGCCGCCGAGGCGGGCGCGGGCAGCGGCGGCTCCGGCACCACGCTGCTGCTCGACGAGCCGACCAACCACCTCGACGCCGACTCGATCAACTGGCTGCGCGGCTTCCTCAAGGCGCACAACGGCGGGCTCGTCGTGATCAGCCACGACGTCGAGCTGCTCGCCGACGTGGTCAACAAGGTGTGGTTCCTCGACGCCATGCGCGGCGAGGTCGACGTCTACAACATGACGTGGCAGCGGTACCTCGACGCCCGCGCCGCCGACGAGAAGCGCCGCCGCCGCGAACGCGCCAACGCCGAGAAGAAGGCGGGCGCGCTGCAGGCGCAGGCCGACAAGATGCGCGCGAAGGCCACCAAGGCGGTCGCCGCGCAGAACATGATGAAGCGCGCGGAGCGGCTGCTGTCCGGGCTGGACGAGGTCCGGCAGGCCGACAAGGTCGCGCGGATCCGCTTCCCCGAGCCCGCGCCGTGCGGCAAGACCCCGCTCCAGGCGGAGGGCCTGTCGAAGTCCTACGGCTCGCTCGAGATCTTCTCCGGGGTCGACCTCGCGATCGACCGCGGCTCCCGCGTGGTCGTGCTCGGCCTCAACGGCGCGGGCAAGACCACGTTGCTGCGGCTGCTCGGCGGCATGGAGGAGGCCGACGCGGGCGAGGTCGTGCCCGGCCACGGGCTGCGCATCGGCTACTACGCCCAGGAACACGAGACGCTCGACCACAGCGCGTCGGTGTGGGAGAACGTCCGCCACGCCGCGCCGGACACGCCGGAGCAGCAGCTCCGGTCGCTGCTCGGCACGTTCCTGTTCACCGGCGAGCAGCTCGAGCAGCCCGCGGGCACGCTGTCCGGTGGCGAGAAGACCAGGCTCGCGCTGGCGGGCCTGGTGTCCAGTGCCGCCAACGTGCTGCTGCTCGACGAGCCGACGAACAACCTCGACCCGGCGTCCCGCGAGCGGGTTTTGGAGGCTTTGCGGGGATATACCGGCGCAGTTGTGCTCGTCACACACGACCCGGGCGCGGTCGAGGCGCTGGAGCCCGAACGAGTGATCCTGCTGCCCGACGGCACGGAAGATCACTGGTCAGCGGACTATCTGGAACTGGTCCAGCTGGCCTGACCATTGCGCCATCCCGGTGAGGCGTGAGCGATTTCATAGGTATTTTCGATCTCGCCTGGCATTCCGCGCGCTCGTGTTCGATCATTGCCACGGCAGGTGTTCCACTAAACCTCCGTGACACGCTACGGAAGGCGGACGACGTGGCTGATCTGAAGAAGGGCGCGCGGATCACCGGCAGTACGCGCGACAAACTGGCAGCCGACCTCAAGAAGAAGTACGAGAAGGGTGCCAGCATTCGTGCCCTGGCCGAGTCGACGGGGCGGTCGTACGGTTTCGTGCACCGCGTCCTGTCAGAATCCGGGGTGACGTTGCGCGGCCGGGGTGGCGCAACGCGAACGAAGAAGAAGTAACCGGGTCACGCTTGGATGCCGCGGGTGTCGGGGCTCGCGATCGGATCGTCGTCAGTGTCGGGGTCTCCTGCTGGGGGCCTGGTGTTTTCGCCGGTCGGGCCCGCAGGCGTCCTGGTCCCCTCCTCTCGCGCGGCGGCGAAGCCGAGCATCGCGCCGGACATCGCCAGTGGGTACACGAGATAACCCCAGCGTGTGGCCGGTGCGAGGGTGATCGCCGTCCCGAGGCCCACCGCGGTGCGCAGCATGACGTCCGCGGGGTCGCGTGGCGGCCGGATCACCAGCCACACCGCGATGGCACCGGCGGCCAGCGCGAGCAGTGCGAGGGACACCGCGTGCCCGACCGGGCCGAGCTGCGCGATCAGATGTCCTGGCAGCGGGCTCGCGGCGGGTGAACCGGCCTCGCCGAGCCCGGCCGGGTAGAGGACCACGTGCTCGACGAACGACTGGGGGTCGACCGACAGCACCGGGATCACCAGCACCGCGCTCGTGATCAACACTGTACCAAAGAAGATCAACAACGCTCGCCCGCCGCGCGCGGCGAAGATCGCGACGGCGACCACGGCGAGCGCGGGCAGGGCCGTGAGCTTCATGTTGATGACCACGGCCAGGGTGACGCCTGCCCAGACCGGGGCAGCACGGAACGCCAGCGCCGCACCGAGCACGATCAGGGCGATCACCGGGATGTCGTCGCCCGCCACCACCACCGTCAGCAGCGTGAGCGGGCTGACCGCGGCGAGCTGCGCCGCGAGCACCGGCACCCGCGGCCTGCCCATCACCTGCCACGCCAGCGCGACGACGAGCACGGTGACGACCGCGAACGCGATCCGCGAGTCGGTCAGCGCCCCGTCGCCGAACAACGCGCGCGGCAGGCCGAAGAACGTCATGGCCGGGCCGTAGGGCGTGTAGTCGTCGGGGTGCGGCGGCCTGCCCAGCAGCCCGAGGTCCGGGTACGGCGTGCCGTGCTCCAGCAGCAGGCTCGCGGACCGCTCGACGACCCACACCTCGGGCTGCGCCGGGAACGACCACGGCCAGTTCCCCCACACGAACCCGGGGTCGCGGCGGAAGACCAGCACGAACAGCGGCACGACCCCGGCGAGCAGCCCCGCGACCACCACGGGTGTCCAGCGCGACGCCAGCCAGGCGACCTTCGTGCTGGTCACGAGCTGCGCGACCGAAATTGTCAGTGCCAGGAGATAACCTGCCGTGGCGAAGTTGCCCCACACGCGATAGCCGTAGAACTCGGAGAACATCGCGTTGCCGGCGGCGAAGAGCAGGCTGACACCGTAGAAGAACAGGTCGAGACGCAACGCTCGTCGACCGGTCCGCTCCACGCGGGCAGGCTATCGGGCCGTGTCCACGTGTTCGCTCTCCGGGTAACCGGGAAGGCGCCGACCACCACCGGCGTTGCCGAGATCGGGCAGAGGAGGGGTGCACGTGGAGAACAGCTGGATGCTGATGCGTGGCGCCATGCACGCGAAGGACGCGCCGAAGGGGCTGAAGAAGGGCACGATCCGCCGCGTCTACGCGTTCGCGGGACCGCACCGGGGCAAGCTGGTGGTGTTCCTGCTGCTGACGATGATCTCGGCGGTGCTCGCCGTGAGCACGCCGCTGCTCGCGGGCGAGGTCGTGAACGCCATCGTGGGCGGCGGCGCGGTGTCGGTGGTGGTGTGGCTCGCGGTGGCGATCGCGGGTGTGGCGGTGGCGGACGCCGGGCTGGGGCTGGCCGAGCGGTGGCAGTCGTCGCGCATCGGTGAGGGACTGATCTACGACCTGCGGCGCGCGGTGTTCGGGCACGTGCAGCGGATGCCGGTGGCGTTCTTCACCCGGACGAGGACGGGTGCGCTGGTGTCGCGGCTCAACAACGACGTGATGGGCGCGCAGCGGGCGTTCACGTCGACGCTCGCCGGGCTCGTGACCAACGTGATCCAGCTGGTGCTGTCGGTCGGCGTGATGCTGACGCTGTCGTGGCAGGTGACGCTGCTGGCGCTGGTCCTGTTACCGATCTTCGTGCTGCCCGCGCGCCGGATGGGCAAGCGGATGGCGGACCTGCAGCGCGAGTCGGCCACGCTGAACGCGTCGATGACCACGCAGATGACCGAGCGGTTCTCGGCGCCGGGCGCGACGCTCGTGAAGCTGTTCGGGCACCCGCGCGCGGAGCTGGAGGAGTTCTCCGGGCGCGCGGCGCGGGTGCGCGACATCGGGGTGCGCTCGGCGATGCTGACCCGCTGGTTCATGACGAGCCTGACGCTGGTGTCGGCGCTCGCGCAGGCGCTGGTGTACGGGCTCGGCGGGTACCTGGCGATCACGGGTGCGCTGGACCCGGGCACGGTCGTGGCGCTCGCGCTGCTGCTCACGAGGCTGTACACGCCGCTGACCGCGCTCGCGAACGTGCGCGTGGACGTGATGACGGCGCTGGTGTCGTTCGAGCGCGTCTTCGAGGTGCTGGACCTGAAGCCGATGATCGCCGAGAAGCCGTCGCCGACGACGGTGCCCGCCGGTGGCGTGTCGGTGGAGTTCGACGACGTGCACTTCGCGTACCCGTCGCCGGAGCAGGTGTCGCTGGCGTCGCTCGAGGAGGTGGCGGTGCTCGACAAGCGGGGTGGCGAGGAGGTGCTGCACGGGGTGTCGTTCCGCGCCGAGGCGGGGGAGATGGTGGCGCTGGTCGGGTCGTCGGGGGCGGGCAAGTCGACGATCGCGTCGCTCGTGCCCAGGCTCTACGACGTGTCGTCCGGCACCGTCCGGTTGTCCGATGTGGACGTCCGCGACCTGTCGTTCGACGCGCTCCGCGACGCGGTCGGCGTCGTGACCCAGGACGGTCACCTGTTCCACGACACCATCCGCGCGAACCTGTTGTACCCCAGGCCGTCCGCGACGGAGGACGACCTCTGGGCGGCGCTGGCGCGGGCCCGGCTGGACGACCTGGTGCGCAGCCTGCCGGACGGCCTCGACACGGTGGTGGGGGAGCGCGGCTACCGGCTGTCCGGCGGCGAGCGGCAGCGGCTGACGATCGCACGCCTGCTGCTGGCGTCGCCGCGGGTCGTGATCCTGGACGAGGCGACCGCACACCTGGACTCGGAGTCGGAGGTGGCGGTGCAGGAGGCACTGGCGGACGCGCTGACCGACCGCACGGCCATCGTGATCGCGCACCGCCTGTCGACCATCCGGGCCGCGGACCAGATCCTGGTGGTGGAGGCGGGCCGCATCGTCGAACGCGGCGACCACGACACGTTGCTGGCGGCGGGCGGCCGCTACGCGGAGCTGTACCGCACCCAGTTCGCAAACCAGCCGGCGGCGGCCTGACCCGAGCCCCGGCCAGGCCGCGGTGCGCTACGAGGGGGACCAGGCAGGCGAGCCGAGCTGGTCACCCTCGCGGTGGCTTCGCCTCGCTCGGTTCCCCACTGACCGAGTCGCGGGTACTCATCCACGGCGGGCTGATCGCGGTGAGCACCCGGGCGAGCCGCCACGGTCGGCGGCCCCACGCGACGAGCTTCCCGCTCGCGAGTGGGCCCCGGATGGCCTGCATGCCGATGAAGATCAGCATGAGCGCCGGCGTGGCCGTGACCTCGGCCCTGCGCCGCCGCCGTGACGGTGGCCGCCGGGACCGGCGAGCAGGGTCGGTGTCGAAGCCGAACAATGCGAACAGGTGGGGCGATCAAGGGCTTGGTCCGCGGGTGCGCCCCGCTCGTGGCACGCGGTCCGGACGGCGACCACGTGACACCCCACGGTTCGCGGGCCGGCCGGATCGTGGGCGACGGCCGCCTGCGTGTGCGTGCGGTCAGGTGAGCAGGTCCTCCGGGCGGTCGACGTCCGCGCCGGTGGCCACGTCCTCGCACGGCACCGCCGTCACCTCGTGTGCGGCCAGGTACGGGCGCGCGCCCGCGTCGCCGGTCGCCAGTGCCGACACCTCCGCCCACCGGTCGCGCCCGATCAGCACCGGGTGGCCGGGCACGCCGTCGTAGGTCGCGCGCGCCAGCACGGACGGGGACGCGAGCCCGACGAACCGGCGCACCGCTGCCGCGGTCACCCCCGGCGTGTCGACCGGCAGCACGACGACCGCCTCGCAGTCGGTCCGGGGGAGCGCCGCGAGGCCGGTCCGCAACGACGACCCCATGCCCGACTCCCACTCCGGGTTGTCCACAAGGGACGATCCGGACAACACCGCGGTGCTCCGGACGTCCGCGGCCAGTGCGCCGAGCACGACCACCACGGGTGCGCACCCGCCCGCGTGCAGCGCGTCGGCCGCGTGCTCGACGAACAACCGCCCGTCGTGGCGCACCAGCGCCTTCGGCATCCCGAACCGCCGGCCGGCGCCCGCGGCCAGGAGCAATCCCGCAACCGTCACACCGGCAAGCCTAGGCCCGGAACGCCGCCACGTGGTCCCGTGCCCATTCCGCGTACGTCCGCGCGGGGCGGCCGAGCACCTCCTCGACGGTGGGGAGCGGGACGAGCGCCGCCGACCAGTCGACGTCGTCGAACGACGTGCCGCCGGCCGAGTACTCCTCGAAACCCAGCAGGAAGCCCGCGTTCTCCGCCGCCCAGCCGCCCTGCCGCTCGAGGATCGCCCTGGCCTCCGCCGCGCTGACCTCCTCGAACCGCACCTCCTCGCCGAGCGCGCCCGCGATCGCGGCCACCTGCTCGCGGCGCGTCAGCAGCTCCGGCCCGGTCAGGTCGTACCAGCGCCCGCTGTGCCCGTCCTCGGTCAGCGCGGCCACGGCCACCGCCGCGATGTCGCCGTCGTGGATCGCCAGGCTCGGCGCGTCCGGCTGCGCGTACCGCACCACCCGGTCCGCGCGGATCATCGGGCCCCACAACCGTTCCGTGTTCGACGCGAAGTCGCCCGGCCGCAGGTGCGTGTACGCCAGACCCGACGCCTCCACGGCCTGTTCGACCGGCAGCTGGAAGTCCGTGTCGAAGCCACCCGTCACCGCGCCCGACGACAGCGTCACGATCCTGGTCACCCCGGCCGCCTTCGCCCGCGCCACCACCTCGGTCGCGGTCCTCGGCTCGGGGAACAGGTACATCCGGTCCACGCCGTCGACCGGCACCGACGCCGGGTCGAGGAGGTCGCCGCGCACCACCTCGACACCCGGCGGGAAGGCCGCGCCCGCCGGGTTCCTCGTAATCGCCCGCACCTCGTGCCCCGCCTCGGCGAGCTGCGTGACGACGTGCCGCCCCACATGACCGGTCGCGCCGGTCACCAACACCTTCATGACACTCCCAAAAAAGTGGGTACACCGTACGCATAAACAGTACCACCTACGATGGCGGTCACCATGACCACCGAGGACGACAAGGCCGCGAGCTTCGGCGGCGGCGCCGCGTCGGCAGCGACGATGGCGCTGCTGTGGGGGACCAAACCGGCGCCCACGCGGGGCCGAAAACCGGGTATGACGGTGCCGGGGATCGTGGCGACGGCCATCGCGATCGCCGACGCCGAAGGGCTCGACGCGCTGTCGATGCGCCGCGTCGCCGACGAGCTCGGCGTCGGCACCATGTCGCTCTACCGCTACCTGCCGGGCAAGACCGAGCTGTTCGAGCTGATGCTCGACGCGGTGATGGGCGAGGACGGGCCGCCGGAGCCGGACCCGGCGGGCTGGCGCGCGAGCCTCGCCGCCTTCGCCCGCAGGAGCCTCGCGGGCTACCGGCGGCACCCGTGGCTGCTGGAGGCGTCGATCTCGCGCGGCCTGATGGGCCCGAACCAGACCGCGGCACTGGACGCGCTGCTGCGGATGATCTCCGGCATCGGGCTGACGAACGGTCAGATGATGGCCGTGGTGGGGCTCGTGGTCGGCTACGTGCAGGGCCGCGCCCGGCAGCTCGCCGACCGCGCGCGGGCCGAGCAGCGTTCCGGCGTGTCCGACGAGCAGTTCTGGCGCGCCTTCGCGCCGCTGCTCGACGAGCACCTGGACGCGGACCGGTTCCCGGTGCTGGCGGCCGTGTGGCGGGACGACGAGCTGAGCTGGGAGGACGAGTTCGAGTTCGGGCTCGAACGCGTGCTGGACGGGATCGAGGCGTTCGTGAACGGCCCAGGGAACGGCCCAGGGAACGGCACAGGGAACAGGGAGAGTGGTCGGTGACGGTGACACCTCGGCTGCGGCGGCGGGGTGCGAGCGGCGGTGGCGTGCGTGCCGCCGTGCTCGTGCTCCACGGCGGTCAGGAGAACAGCACGGCGCCCGCGGCGCCGTGGCAGCCCGCGTACCTGCGGATGATCCCGTTCGCGCGGGACCTCGCGCGGGCGCCGGGGGTCGCGGTGTGGCAGCTGTGCAACCGCTACCGCGGCTGGAACGCACCCGGTCTCGACCCGGTGGCCGACGCGCGCTGGGCGGTCGGCGAGCTGCGCCGGGCGCACCCCGGCGTGCCGGTGGCGATCGTCGGGCACTCCATGGGCGGCCGGGTCGGGCTGCGGGTCGCCGACGAGGACGCCGTGACCGCGGTGTGCGCGCTCGCGCCGTGGACGCCCGACGGTGAGCCGGTGGCGCAGCTGGCCGGGCGGACGGTGTTCATCGCGCACGGCGACCGCGACACCACGACCGACCCCGCGCTGTCATACACCTACGCCGAACGCGCCAAGGAGGTCACCGAGGCAGTGGCCAGGTTCGACGTCCGCGGCGATGGCCACGCGCTGCTGCGCCGCCACCGCGAGTGGACGCGGCTGGTCAGACGGTTCACACTCGGTGTGCTGGGTGTCGTCGACGTCGACCGCGAGATCGCGGAGGCGCTCGCGAAACCGGCGCCGGCAGGACTCCGTGTGCCCATTTGATCACCGTCTCGTACGGTGTGCGACGTGATGCGCAACCTCGGTGCGGTTCCCCACGTCCTGGTTCGTGACGAAAGGGTGGGGAGATGAGTTATCAGCCGCCGCCACGCCGGCCCGGTCCGCCGCCACGGCAGGGCCCCGGCTACGGCCGTCCGCAGGGTGGGAGCCGCAAGCCGCCTTACCACCAGACGCAGATGCTGCCGCTGCCCGGACAGGAGCAACGGCCGAACTACGGGCCGCCACCGAGACGCGACGACCACCACCAGCCA
The DNA here is from genome assembly GCF_054661535.1 of Actinophytocola sp. KF-1. Lineage (NCBI taxonomy): Bacteria > Bacillati > Actinomycetota > Actinomycetes > Pseudonocardiales > Pseudonocardiaceae > Actinophytocola > Actinophytocola sp. KF-1. The sequence continues at coordinate 217,904 of NZ_BAAFVK010000008.1, forward strand.
CCGCCCGGCCGCGGCGAGGGCTACCCACCGCCACCACCCCGCAGGCCGCGCCGCCGTCCGCGCTGGGGCCGCCGGATCGGGATCGCGTTCCTGGTCCTGCTCCTGCTGATCGGCGTCGGCTTCTTCTGGATGGACTCGTCGCTGAACCGCGTCGCCGCCATCGAGGACTACCCCGGCCGCCCGGCCGAGGCCGCGGGCACCAACTGGCTGATCGTCGGGTCGGACAGCCGCGAGGGCCTGACCCCCGAGGAGCAGGCCAAGTACCACACCGGTGACCCGACCAGCAAGCTCACCGACACGATCATGATCGCGCACATCCCGGACAACGACACGAAGCCGACGCTGGTGTCGCTGCCCCGCGACCTGCGCGTGGAGGTCCCCGGCGAGGGCCGGATGCAGATCAACGCCGTGTACGGGCGGGGCGAGGCGCCGCTGCTGGTGAAGACCGTCGAGGCCAACACCGGGCTGCGGATCGAGCACTACGCGGAGATCAGCTTCCTCGGCTTCGCGGGCATCGTGGACGCGGTCGGCGGTGTCGAGATGGACATCCCCGCGAAGATGGTCGACCGGCAGACCGGCGCCGTCATCCCCGCGGGCAAGCAGACGCTCGACGGTGTGCAGGCGCTCGCGTTCGTGCGCATGCGGAAGTCGGACGCGACCCCGCGTTCGGACCTCGACCGCGTGGTGAACCAGCGCAAGTTCATCGGCGCGCTGGCGGGCGAGATGGCCAGCCCCGGCTCGCTGCTGAACCCGTTCACGTTGTTCCCCATGGTCAGCGAGGCCACCGACGCGCTGACCGTCGACGAGGGCGACCACCTGTGGCACCTCGCGAGCCTCGGGTTCGCCATGAACGGCATCTCCGACGGCGGCACGGTGACGACGACGGTGCCGGTGACCGGCGCCGACGCGCACACCATGGACGAGGCGCGCTCCCAGCAGCTGTGGGACGCGTTGCGCGAGGACACCGAGATCCCCGCGGACGTGATCGAGAACTGAGCACGCACGAGGCCCCGGGACCGTTCGGGTCCCGGGGCCTCGTCGCGGCTCATGCGGCGCGGGCGCGCAGCACCTCGAGCGCGCGGTCGGCGTGCACGGCCATCCGCAGCTCGCTCTTGATCACGTCGAGGACCGTGCGGTCGGTGTCGATGACGAACGTCTGGCGCCGGGTCAGCAGCGGGCCGAAGCTGCGCCGCACCCCGAACTGCCTCGCCACCTCGCCGTCCACATCGGACAGCAGTGGGTAGTCGAAGCCGTGCTTGCCGCTGAACTCCGCCTGCTTCGCCACCGCGTCGGGGCTGATCCCGACCCGGTGCGCGCCGACCGCGGTGAACTCGGCGGCGAGGTCGCGGAAGTGGCAGCTCTCCGCGGTGCAGCCCTTCGTCATCGCGGCCGGGTAGAAGAACAGCACCACCGGTCCGGTCTCCAGGAACTCCCGCAGCGCGCGGGTCGTGCCGGTCTCGTCCGGCAGCTCGAAGTCCGGTGCCCGCTCCCCAACCTTCATGCGTGTTCCCTTCCTCAGGTGCCACCATGTGCTCCGTGGACGTCACCGCCGCTCCCAGTCTGCCGCGCCGCCTCGCCCGCGCGGTCACCGAGGTGCTCTCGCCCGCTGTGGTCGTGCCGCTGCTGTCGTTCGCCGTCGCGTGGCACGGCACCGCGCACGACGTCGTCGCGACGGCCGGCTGGGGCCTGCTCGTGACGGTGTTCTACTGCGCGATCCCCATGGCCATCGTCATCCGCGGCGCGCGCGGCGGGCGCTGGGAGGGGCATTGGGTGCGCGAACGCGAGCGCAGGCTGGTGCCGTTCCTGCTGATCCTCGTGTCCACCCTCGCCGGCCTGGCGGTCATGCTCGTCGGCAGCGCGCCGGGCGACGTGCTGGCGCTGGCGTGGTCGATGGTCGCGACGCTGCTGGCGTGCCTGGTGATCACGCGGTGGTGGAAGGTGTCCGTGCACGCCACGGTCGCGGGCGGCGCGGTCGCGACGATCGTGCTCCTGTACGGGCCGTGGTACCTGCTGCTGGTGCCCGCGCTGGCGCTCGTGTGCTGGTCGCGGGTGGTGGTGGAGGACCACACGGTCGCGCAGGTGGTGGTCGGCGCGGTGCTCGGCCCGGTCGTCGGCGGGGTGGTGTTCCTCGCGCTCAGGTGAGGCCGGGGTGGCACCCGGCTGCCGTCCGCTCGCGACTAGGGGATCAGGAGGACGCGGCCGAGCTGTTCGCGGTTCTCGAGGATGCGGTGCGCGGCAACGGCTTCGCCGAGTGGCAGTCGCGTGTGGACGGACACGCGCAACCGCCCCGCCGCGAGGTGCCCCGCCAGCTCGGCGACCTCGGCCGCGGCCCGCTCCGGCGCGGCCGCACGCCAGGCCAGCAGCGAGAAGGCGGTGACCGTGCGCAGGCCGACCAGGTCCATCACGGGGACGTCGCCGAACTCGCCGGACGCCACGCCGTAGGCGACGAGCCTGCCGAACGGGGCGAGCAGGTCGATGCCCGTGCGCAGCACGGCCCCGCCGACCGAGTCGAGCACGACGTCGAGGCCGCGCGGCGCCGCGGCCCGCACCTGGTCGGGCCAGTCGTCCGCGGTGTAGTCGATCGCCACGTCCGCGCCGTGCGCGCGGGCGAACTCGAGCTTGGCGGCCGACCCGGCCGTGGCGATGACCGTGCCCGCGCCCTCGAGCTTGGCGAGCTGGACGGCCAGGTGGCCGATCGTGCCCGCGGCGGCGTGCACGAGCACGGTCTCCCCGGCCGCGACCCGGCCCGCGCGCACGACCCGCAGCGCCACCGGCGCGGGGCTGGGCAGGACGCTCGCGGCGCCGTCGTCGAGGCCGTCGGGCACCTCGGCGATCGCGGCCGCGTCGGCGAGCACGAAGTCGGCGAACGCGTCCCTCGCCGCCAGCGCCGCGACGCGCCTGCCGGTGAGGGTCGCGGCCACGCCGGGACCGGTGGCCTCGACCGTGCCGACGACGTCGCCGGTCGGCGAGCCGGGCAGCGGCATCGTGAACAGCGACCCCGCCGACGGGCCGCGGCGGAACTTGGTGTCCACGAAGTTGGCGCCGATCGCCGTCGTGCGGATCAGCACCTGCCCCTCGCCGGGGACCGGCACGTCCACCTCCTCGACTTTCAGCACGTCAGGGCCGCCGTAGGCGTGGAAGCGGACGGTGCGCACGGTATTCTCCTGGTTCGACGAACTAACTGGACCAGCGGTCAAGTTACTACTAACTGGACCGGCGGTCCAGTACGGGGTGAGGTGACGCATGCGCCAGGACGCGGCCCGCAACCGCCGCGCGATCCTGCTCGCCGCGGAGGAGCTGCTCGGCAGGCACCGGCCGGACGAGGTGACGATCGAGCAGGTCGCGGCGGCGGCCGGGGTCGGCAAGGGCACGGTCTTCCACCGCTTCGGCAACCGGATGGGGCTGATGCTGGCGCTCATGCAGGAACGCGCCTTCGAGCTCGGTGAGGCGGTCCGCAGCGGTGAACCGCCGCTCGGCCCCGGCGCCCCGCCCCGCGAGCGGCTGCTCGCGTTCCTCACGGCCGTGGTCGAGGTCGTCGGGCGCAACAAGGGCCTGATGGCGGCGCTGGGCGCGGAGGTCGCGTCGATGCCGAAACCCCACGACGGCCCGGCCCGCGAACACCCCGTCTACCAGTTGTGGCACGGGCACGTCAGCGCGCTGCTGGCGGAGGCGAACCCGGCGCTGGACGCGGAACTGGTCGCTGACCTGCTCCTGGCGGGCCTGCACAGCGACCCGGTCCTGCGCCTGCTGGAACGCGGCGACACCGACCGCCTGACCGCGGCACTGCACGCACTGGCCGAGGGCGTGCTGCGTGGCTAGGACCCTCGCCGAGGTGTACCGGCGCTTCGGCGAGGTCGACGCCGCTGGGACGCTGTACGAACGCGTCGCCGTCGCGGTGAGTGAGTCGGCGGCGGCGCTGCGCGCCGTCGAGGCGGCACCGGCACGCAGGCGGCGGCCCGCGCTGATCCTCGCCGCACTGCACGACCTCGCCATCGCAGGCCGTGCGCCCGCGCTCGCCGCGGCCTACGCCGCCCGCGACGGTGACGCCGCCGCCACGGCGGCCGTCGACACGTTGCTCAATGAGACCGACGAGGTCGCGGTCATCGCCGCCCGGCGCACGACGCGGACCGGCGAGACCGGGCGCTGCGCGGTGCTCTACCCGGCCATCGCCGAGGCGGCGCGGCGGGCAGGCGCGGACGCGGTCGGCCTGATCGACGTCGGCTGCTCGGCCGGGCTCAACCTCACGGTCGACCGCGTCGCGATCGCCTACGACAACGGGCAGGCACTCGGCGACCCGTCGTCTCCCGTGCGGCACACGGCGTCGGTGGTGGGCGACCGGCCCGTGCCGGCGCGGGCGATGCCCGAGGTCGTCGCGCGCATCGGCGTCGACCTCGATCCCGTCGACGTCACCGACCCGGACGACGCCCGCTGGTTGCGTGCCTGCCTGCCGCCGGAACAGGTCTCCGTGCTCGACGCGGAACTGGCGCTGGCGGCGACGGCCCCGCCGCACCTGCTGCGGGGTGACGTGATCGACCTGCTGCCCGAGGCCTTCGCCCGGGTGCCGGACGACGTCCTGCCGGTCGTCACCACGACGTGGGCGCTGAGGGACTTCTCGCTGGAGCAGCGGCTGCGTTTCCTGCACCGCCTCGACGACGCGGCGACCCGCAGGCCGGTCGCGTGGGTGTCCGCGGAAGGCGTCGGCGTCGCCCCCGCGATCCCGACCTTCGGCGACCGCCGCGCCTCCGGCCACAGCATCATCGGCGTGGCCGTGTTCGAGCACGCGGCGCTGCGTGCCGAGGGCGTCGGCCGCACCTGGTCCCAGGGCCGCATGCTGTCCTGGCTGGCCTAGTCGTCCAGTTCCCGCCTGCCGCGCTCGAGGTGGTCGACGTCCACGCGCTCGCTCGCGATGGCGGCGACCGCCGACTCGGCCGCCGCCACCAGTGGTTCGATCTTCGCGAGTGCCTCACCGCGTGCGGGTGGCGGCACGGCGGCGGCCGCGACCAGTTGCTCGTCCAGCTCCCGCAGCTGCTGCTCGACCGCGACGCGCCGCTCGATCTCGGCCGCGTCACCCAGCGGTTGCGCCGACAGGAACCGGGCCGCGGCCACCAGCCTGCGGTGCAGCTTGGCCTCCGGCGAGTGCGCACCGGCCCACTCGCGCGGCACGTTCGCGGCCAGGCCCGTGCCGAGGGACTCGGCCGCGCGCCGCCGCCCCTTGGCGGCGAGCGCGACGGCGAACCCGAGCGCGGCGGCCAGCACCACCACGAGCAGCACGACGATCACGGTGCCCACGTCAGCCTCCACGCGTGGATTGGTAGAGGTACACCAGCCCGGCCACCACGATGACCGCCACCACGACGGCGATCGCGACCTTGAATTTGCTGATCGGCCGCCTGCCCTGGACCTCGCCGGTGACGCCGTTGATGCACACCTGGAACGGCCTGCCCTCGTACACGACGGTCAGGAGCCACACCGGCAGCAGCAGGTACTTGAACCGCATGTCGTACCAGTGCGAGTTCTTCGAGTGCACCCGCTGCTGGTCGCCGCCGATGTCGCGGCGGACCGTGCGGTCGATCTCCGCCTCCATCTGCTGCCTGGCCTGGCCGAAGCAGTCCTCGGCGGTGCGGTCGTAGGTCCGGCTGAGGTGCCCGGCGACGTACTCGGCCGAGTACGGCCGCGCCTGCTGCGTCGGCCACGGCTCGAGCGCGGCCACCTTCTTCTCGTCCAGCCCGGTGTTCGCGAGGACCGGCAGGTCGTCGAACCGGTTGTGCACGCGGCCCGACGTGGGGGTCCAGCGGATCCGCGTCTCGGTGCGCCTGTTCTCGCCGGATCCGACGGTGACGGTGTACGTGGTGCCGCGCTCGCCGCGGTAGTCGGTGTCGGCCGTCGCGTCGAAGGTGAAGTAGGAGACGTACACGCTCGCGAACGAGCCGGCCTCGCTGTACTTCTTGAACTCGGTGGGCGCGAACCAGCGGCTCTTGATCCACTTCTCGACGACGTCACGGGCGGCGGGCTCGGCGACCTGGAACGGCAGGACCGCGTCCACGGGCAGGCGGTCGGGTGAGTCGTGGACGTCGTCGCGCTGGATCGGGGTCGCGCAGTACGGGCAGCGGGTCGCGGTCAGCGAACCGCTGAAGGTGGTGTGCCCGCCGCAGTTCTGGCAGACGATCTCCTTCTCGGCGCCCTGCTGGACGAGCGTGCGCGCCCGTGCCGAGCTGATGCCGCGCAGGTCGTGCTCGACGACCTGCCTGCCGGCGTCCTCGATGATCGGCTGCTCGTTGCCGCAGCTGGGGCACTTGAGCCGCTGCGCGCCGATGTCGAACACGAGCTGCGCGCCGCACTGGTGGCACGGGTAGGTGCGGGTCTGCTCGGTCGTGTGCAGTGTCGCGCGCAGGGGTTGCCCGGGCGCGGCCCGCGGTGGCTGGGGGAGCGGTGGCGGTGCGTGCGGCGGTACTTGGTGCGGTCCTTGGTGCGGGCCGCTGGGCAGGGGCGGCGGCCCGCCGGGTAACGGCGGCGGGCCGCTCGGCTGCGATGGCGGGAGCGGCGGCGGGCCGCTCGGCCCGGTCACGCGGTGCCCGCGGGCGCGGCGCCGGGCAGCGGCGGCGGTCCGGCCGGGGCGAACAGCGTGGCCAGCGCGGGCACGGTCTGCGCGGCCGCCCAGCCGGGCATCTCGTTCGTCCACGCGAGGGTCGCGGGCGTGACCTGCCCGGCGGCGATCAGCGGGCGCAGCTGGTCGGGCGTGTAGGGCCCGGCGGCCTGGCCGTTGATCTCCACGTGGAACTGCTGTGCCGTCGGCAGGGGCGGCGGCCCGGCGGGCGGCGCCGCGGCACCGGCCATCATGCCGCCCATCTGCTGGCCGAGCGCCATGCCCAGCCCGGCGCCCATCATGCTGCCCGCGCCACCGCCCGGGTTGCGGGCCGCCTCGACCATCGCCTCCGCGGCGGCGCCCTGCTGGAGGCGGTCCATGGGGCCGACGTTGTCCAGGTAGCGGGCCTGCTCGACGCCGCGGGCGACGCCGCGCGTCATGGCCTGGGTGACCTCTTCGGGCAGGGTGATCGTCATGACGATGTCGTCGATCTTGAGGCCGAACTCGTCGTCGACGCGCTCCTGCACGTAGTCCCTGAGCTTCGCGGCCAGCTCGGACTGCTTGCCCTGCAGGTCGATCACGCCGAGGCCGGTCTCGAGGACCATGTCCGAGAAGGCCTGCGTGATCACCCGGCGCAGCAGCTCGGCGATCTCGTCGGTGCTGACGGAGGAGTCGGTGCCGATCACCTCGCGGAGGAAGATCTCCGGCTCGGCGATGCGCAGCACGCACAGCCCGTTGGCGCGCACCTGGACCATCGTGAAGTCGGGATCGCGCACGGTCACCGGCGAGGGCGTGCCCCACCGCAGGTCGGTGACCGGGCGGGTGTTGATGAAGTACACCTCGCTGCGGAACGGGCTGCGGAAGCCGTGCGCCCACCCCTGCAGCGTCGAGAGGATCGGCAGGTTCTCGGTCACCAGCTCGTAGTGCCCCGGGCCGAACTTGTCGGCCAGCTGCCCCCGGTACACGAACACGGCCTGCTGGCCCTCGCGCACGATCAGCTCGGCACCGTTCTTGATCTCGTTCTCGTAGCGGGGGAACCGCCAGGCAAGCGTCGACCGGCTGTCGTCCAGCCACTCGATGATGTCGACCAGCTCACCTTTGAGCTTGGAGATGATTCCCATGCCGTTCCCTCCTGGCGGTGCTTCCACCCGTGCGTCGCTCGACCAGCCCGATCCGTGACGGTGACCTTCCCCCTGGCCGGGGTGAGTCTAGGCTGCCCTCCCGGGCGCCTTCGTCGGTCTCGGTGTCCTCCGGCAGGTCGGCCAGCTCACCGGCGAAGAACCGGTTCAGCAGTGCACGGGACGACCACCCGTGGGGTGTTCGAACCGGTAAGGACATCGGTCAGCTCCGGAGACGCCACCCAGACCCCGGAACAGCGACAACGGCGGCGCATCGAGTACGGGTCAGCGCAACGTGCGGCTGCGGCCCCGGAACTCGGCGATTACCTCGTCGCCCCTGGTGACCGTGACGTCGTAGATGCCGCTGCGGCCGTAGACCACCCGTTCCTCCGCCCGGGCGGTCAGCTCGTCGCCGAGGTGAGCGGAGCGTACGAACGTCACGTCGGCGCCCGCGGCGACCGTGACCGGGCCGTGGCTGTTGCAGGCGCACGCGAACGCGGTGTCGGCGAGCAGGAACACGTACCCGCCGTGGGCGAGGTCGTGGCCGTTGACCATGGTGTCGGTGATGGTCATGCGCACGGTGGCGTGGCCGGGGCCCGCGTCGACCAGGGTGATGCCGAGCGACCGGGACGCCAGGTCGTCGTCGAGCATTCTGCGGACGGACTCCGGCACCGGCACGTGGGGCTCCAGGGTGGTTCGAGCGGGCATCGTCGCTGGTGGGATATCACATCTTGCGAGAGCTACGCCACATCGGTTGCACATCCAAAAGTAGGACGACAAACTATTTTCATGGCGAAGACCCCGTTGCACCGGCCGAAGCACCCGGTCCGTTTCGTCACCGCGGCGAGCCTGTTCGACGGGCACGACGCGGCGATCAACATCATGCGCCGGATCCTGCAGTCGCAGGGTGCCGAGGTGATCCACCTCGGGCACAACCGGTCGGTCGCCGAAGTCGTGCGCGCGGCGATCCAGGAGGACGTCCAGGGTGTCGCGATCAGCGCCTACCAGGGCGGCCACGTCGAGTACTTCAGCTACCTCGTCGAACTGCTCGACGAGCACGGCGCGGGACACATCAAGGTCTACGGCGGGGGCGGCGGCGTCATCGTCCCCGAGGAGATCGCCCTGCTGCACGAACGCGGCGTGGCGCGCATCTTCTCGCCGGAGGACGGTCAGCGGCTGGGCCTCGCCCGCATGATCAACACAATGATCGAGGCCTGCGACCACGACCTCGCCGACCGGCCGGAGCCCGCCGTCGAGGCGATCGTCGCGGGCGGGCACGACGTGCTGGCGCACACGATCACCGCGATCGAGGCGGGCAGGCTGTCCGACGACACGCTCGCCGCGCTCCGCGACGCCGCGGCCAAACGGCAGGTGCCGGTCCTCGGCATCACCGGCACCGGCGGCTCCGGCAAGTCGTCGCTCACCGACGAGCTGGTCCGCCGCTTCCGCGTGGACCAGCAGGACAAGCTGCGCATCGCCGTCCTCGCCGTCGACCCGACGCGCCGCCGCGGCGGGGGTGCGCTGCTCGGCGACCGGATCCGCATGAACTCCCTCGGCGGCGTCGGCGGCGACGACGGCGCCCAGATCTACTTCCGCTCGATGGCCACCCGCGGCGCCGTCACCGAGGTGCCCGAGGCGCTGACCGACGCGATCGCCGCGTGCAAGGCCGCCGGCAACGACCTGGTGATCGTCGAGACCCCGGGCATCGGGCAGGGCGACGCCGCGATCGTGCCGTTCGTCGACACCTCCCTGTACGTGATGACGCCGGAGTTCGGCGCCGCGTCCCAGCTCGAGAAGATCGACATGCTGGACTTCGCGGACGTCGTCGCCATCAACAAGTTCGAGCGCCGCGGCGCCGAGGACGCGCGCCGCGACGTGGCGCGCCAGATGGTCCGCAACCGGGAGGCGTTCGGCGTCTCCTGGGAGGACATGCCGGTATACGGCACCAGCGCCGCCACCTTCAACGACGACGGCGTCACCGCGCTCTACCACCACCTGCGTGACCTGCTCGCCGAGGGCGGCCTGGCCGTCGGCGAGCCGACGCTCGCCCCCGTCGCCGGGAAGGTCTCGACGCGGGCCGCGACCGTCGTGCCGCCGCAGCGCGCGCGGTACCTGGCGGAGATCGCCGAGACCATCCGTGCGTATCACAAAGAGACCGACGACCAGGTGGCCGCGGTCCGCGAGCACGACGCCCTGACCCGGGCACGTGACGCCCTCGAACGGTCCGGCGCGGGCACCGACGACCTGGACAAGCTCGTTGCCGAGGCGGAGCGGCGGGTCGCCCGTGACACCGAGGACCTCCTCGACCGGCACCGGAAGCTGGCCGAGGACTACGCGGGCGAGGAACTGGTCGTGAAGGTCCGCGACAAGGAGCTGCACACGCAGCTGTGGCGCGAGACCCTGTCCGGCACCCGCCTCCCCCGCGTCGCGATGCCGCGCTTCGACGACGACGGGTCGCTGCTGCGCTTCCTGCGCAAGGAGAACCTGCCCGGCTATTTCCCGTTCACCGCGGGCGTGTTCCCGTTCAAGCGGGACAGCGAGGACCCGGCCCGCATGTTCGCGGGCGAGGGCGACGCGTTCCGCACCAACCGCCGGTTCCGCTACCTGTCCGATGGACAGCCCGCGACCCGCCTGTCCACGGCGTTCGACTCGGTCACGCTCTACGGGCACGACCCGGACACCCCGCCCGACATCTACGGCAAGGTCGGCACGTCCGGCGTCTCGATCGCGACGCTCGACGACATGAAGGCGCTCTACGACGGCTTCGACCTGACCGCGCCCACCACGTCCGTGTCGATGACGATCAACGGCCCGGCGCCGACGATCCTCGCGTTCTTCCTGAACACGGCCATCGACCAGACCGTCGACAAGTTCGTCGCCGAGCACGGCCGCCAGCCCAGCGACGAGGAGCGCGAGGAGCTGGCCGCCTGGGCGCTCGCCAACGTGCGCGGCACCGTGCAGGCCGACATCCTCAAGGAGGACCAGGGGCAGAACACCTGCATCTTCTCCACCGAGTTCAGCTTGCGGATGATGGCGGACATCCAGGAGTGGTTCATCGCCAACAAGGTCCGCAACTTCTACTCGGTGTCGATCTCCGGCTACCACATCGCGGAGGCGGGCGCGAACCCGATCAGCCAGCTCACGTTCACGCTGGCCAACGGGTTCACCTACGTCGAGTCCTACCTCGCGCGCGGCATGCACATCGACGACTTCGCGCCGAACCTGTCGTTCTTCTTCTCCAACGGCCTGGACGCCGAGTACAACGTGATCGGCCGGGTGGCCAGGCGGATCTGGGCCGTGGCCATGCGGGAGAAGTACGGCGCGAACGAGCGGTCGCAGAAGTTCAAGTACCACGTGCAGACCTCCGGCCGGTCGCTGCACGCGCAGGAGATGCACTTCAACGACATCCGCACCACGCTGCAGGCGCTGTGCGCGCTCTACGACAACTGCAACTCGCTGCACACCAACGCCTACGACGAGGCGATCACCACGCCGACGGAGTCGTCGGTGCGCCGCGCGATGGCGATCCAGCTGATCATCAACAAGGAGTGGGGGCTGTCGAAGAACGAGAACCCGCTGCAGGGCTCGTTCATCATCGACGAGCTGACCGACCTGGTCGAGGAGGCCGTGCTCACCGAGTTCGAGCGGCTCTCCGAGCGCGGCGGGGTGCTCGGCGCGATGGAGACCGGCTACCAGCGCGGTCGCATCCAGGACGAGAGCATGCTCTACGAGCAGCGCAAGCACGACGGGTCGCTACCGTTGATCGGGGTGAACACGTTCCTGCCGTCGAGCGAGAACGCCGAGGAGCTGCCGACGATCGAGCTGGCCCGCGCGACCGAGGAGGAGAAGCGGTCGCAGGTGGAGCGGACCAGGGCGTTCCAGGCGGCGCACAAGGCCGAGGCGGAGGAGGCCCTGCGGCGGCTTCGCGCGGCGGTGGCGGAGGACCGTAACGTGTTCGGTGAGTTGATGGCCGCGGCCAGGGTGTGCACGCTGGGACAGGTCACCGACGCCTTCTTCGAGGTCGGTGGTCAGTACCGGCGCAATGTCTAGGGAGCATCGTGAGTGGGATAGAGCGGGTCGGCGTCGTCGGGTGTGGCCTCATGGGGTCCGGCATCGCGGAGGTGAGCGCGCGGGCCGGCCTTGACGTGGTGGTCACGGAGGTGTCCGGGGACGCGCTGAAGGCGGGGCAGGCCCGGATCGAGAAGTCCCTGGCCCGCGCGGTCCGCAACGGGAAGCTGTCCGAGGAGGACCGCGCCGCCGCGCTCGACCGGATCAGGTTCACCCCCGACATGGGTGACTTCGCCGACCGGCAGCTGGTGGTCGAGGCCGTCGCGGAGAACGAGCAGGCCAAGACCGAGGTGTTCGCCTCGCTCGACAAGGTCGTGAGCGACCCGACGGCGGTGTTCGCGTCCAACACGTCGTCGATCCCGATCATGAAGCTGGGCATGGCGACGTCGCGGCCGCAGCAGGTCATCGGCATCCACTTCTTCAACCCGGTGCCGGTGCTGAAGCTGGTCGAGCTGGTCCCGTCGCTGCTGACCGGCGAGGACACGAAGGCCCGCGCGCAGGCGTTCGCGCAGGGCAAGCTGAACAAGCAGGTCATCCTGTCGCAGGACCGCGCCGGGTTCGTCGTGAACGCGCTGCTGGTGCCCTACCTGCTGTCCGCGATCCGGATGCTGGAGTCGGGCTTCGCGTCCGCGGAGGACATCGACACCGGCATGATCCAGGGCTGCGCGCACCCGATGGGCCCGCTGGCGCTGACCGACCTGATCGGCCTGGACACCACGAAGGCGATCGCGGAGTCGATGTACGCGGAGTTCAAGGAGCCGCTGTACTCGCCGCCGCCGCTGCTGCTGCGCATGGTCGACGCGGGTCTGCTCGGCAAGAAGAGCAACCGCGGCTTCTACGACTACAGCAGCTGACGCCGGTGCCGCGCGCGAGCGCCGTGGCCGGGCTGGTCGCCGTGGTGTGCGCGGCGGGCTGTTCCGTGCCGGACACGGAACGACCCGCCGAGCCGTCGCCGACGTCGGCCGCGGCCCAGTCCGCCACCCCCGTCCCGTCGACGACGGCACAGCGGGCGGGGGTGAACCAGGACCCAGCGGAGTTCGCCGACGCGGTCGTCGAGCACGCCGGTGCCGCGGAGGTCAACCCGGTGCTGCTGATGGCGATCCTCTACAACGAGTCGTACAAGCCGCACGACCCCGAGCTGGAACGCGCCTGGCAGAAGATCGACTCCGACGCCGCGTTCGGGGTCGCGAACATGCACCGGGCCGCGTTCGACGACACCAAGCAGGGCAGGCCGTTCGCCGGCCGGCGGTGGGAGGAACTGCCCGACGACCCGGAGCTCGCCATCCAGGCGGCCGCCTGGTACCTCCACGACCTGGCCGCGCGGCTGCCGGTGGCCGAGCGGCCGCCGTTCAGCCACGATGACCTGCTCGCGCTGGGGTACAACGCGGGCCCGGGCGCCATGAGCGCGGTCGCGGGCGGCGACACGCCGGGTTCGCAGGCGCGGGCGTACGTGGACAAGCTGCGGGGCAACTGGGCGAAGGCGGAGGCCGCCGTCGCCCGGTAGCACGTCAGTTCACGCAGGTGCCGTCGGCGACGGCGGGCCCGCCGTCGGCCGGTTGCCGGACCGGGTGCGGGTCCACCAGGCCCGCCCGCGCGAAGCCGTCGGTCGTGGGGTAGTCCTGGCCGAGCAGCACGGTGACCTGGCCGGGTTGCTGGTTCGCGTCCTCCTCGGCCCGCGCTGGCCCGGTCAGCGCGGCGGCGACGAGGTCCGCGGCCGCCCGTTCGCCGGGTGCGTGGCGGACGACGGTGGTGTCGCGGGTGGCGGCGTCCTCGACCAGTCCGACGGTGAAACCGTCGTCGGCGAGGATGTCGGCCACGTCCCCCGCCAGGCCGTCGACCTGGGCGGCGTTGCGCACGTTGACGGTGATCGACGCGGGCTCCGCGCCGCCGTCGGCGGGGGTGTCGGGGGTCGCGTCGTCGTCATCGGGGATGACACCGCGGACGAAGTCCTTGACCTCGGCCGGGTCCACCTCGACGGCCTTGCCGTCCGGGGTGGGCATGCCGATGTCGCCGTGCGGGATGGTCTGGAAGGTGAGGTTCCCGCCGGTGAAGCCCACCATCTGCTGGGCGAACTCGACGATGTTCCAGCCCTGGTCGAGTACGACCGACTTGGTCACCGCCTGCTGCAGCTGGGCCATGGTCTTCGAGCCCGGCGCCAGCAGGCCGGCCGAGAACGCCTTCCTGGCCATGCCCGCGAGGAACACCTGCTGGCGGGCGACGCGGTCGATGTCGCCGTTGGGCAGTCCCTTGCGCTGCCGCACGAACGCCAGCGCGGGCGCACCGGACAGGGTCTGGCGGCCCGCCGGGAAGTTCGCGCCCGAGTCCTTGTCCCTGACCGGTGCTTTCAGGCAGACCTCGATGCCGCCGATCGCCCTCGTGATGTCGTAGAAGCCGAGCAGGTTGACCTCGGCGTAGTGGTCGATGGTGACCCCGGTCAGCTGCTGCACGGTGGTGATCAGGCTGACGGCGCCCTCCTTGTTGGACTCCACCGTAAGGGTGCGCCGGTCGGTGACGCCCTGCTCGCGCAGTGCCGCCATGGCGTCGTTCTTCTTCCGCGAGTACGCGGAGTTGATCTTGTGCTTGCCGTAGCCGGGGATGTCGACGTAGGAGTCGCGGGGGATGGAGATGCCGGTGGCCTTGCCGCCCTCGACCGGGATGTGCACCAGCATGATCGTGTCGGTGTTGAGCACGCCGTCGGCCTTGCCCGCGTTCAGGATCGCGAGCTGCTGCTTCGACAGCGGGTTGCCCTGCGGGTCGGTCCGCGAGTCCATGCCGACGAGCAGGATGTCGACCGCGCCGTCGATGGGCGGGCCGTCGTCCTCGCTGCCGGCGATCACGTCGACCGTGGTCACCTGGTCGGCGAAGTCGCTCAGCTGCGACCAGTAGTAGCCGGTGCCCGACAGCACCAGCGCGGACACCGCGCCCACGACGACCTTGCCGCTGACCAGGGCGAACCGCCCGCGACGCGGCTGGTCCGCCGGTGGCCGCACAGCGCGCCGGGCCGGCACGGTCGGCTCGTGCATCCAAGCCCGCGACCTCGCCGCGGGGCGTCGCCCGTCCGCTCGCCGTTCCACCCATGACCTCCCGTTCACCGCTCGCTCCGGTGATACGCGGCGCAACCCCGGGAGGTTGCCGCACACCGTGCGATCCGGCCGCGTGGCGCGGCCCGCGCCCTACAGACGCGGTGTGCGGGCGGGGTTGTTGAGCGGTGTGAAGGTGATCACGAGTTCGCGGGCAGCCAGGCGCGGGCCGCGGCGGCCAGCGCCGCGGTGCCCAGGTCGAGCGTCGGGCTGATGACCGGCGCGAACAGCGGCGAGTGGTTGGCGGGCTGGTCGGCGACCCGCGCGCGGATCTCCTCCATCGACGTCGCGCCCGCGAAGGCCTGCGGGTCCGCGCCGCCGAGCAGCCAGTACACCAGCGGCACCCCGGCCGCCGTGGCGAGCACGCCGACGTCCTCGCTGCCCGTGACCGGGCCCGGGTCCACCACGATCGGCACCGCGGACGCCAGGGCGGGGCGGGTCCGGTCGGCCGCGGCCGGGTCGTTGACCGCGGCCGGGAAGCTGTTCTCCGCCACGATCTCGGGTGGCCTCGGCGCGCCCGCGGCGGCCGCCTCGGCCCGCACGATCCGTTCCACCGCGGCGAGGGTGCGGGCGCGGACGTCCGGGTCGTAGGTGCGGATGCTGAGCAGCAGCTCGGCCTCGTCGGGGATGATGTTGGCGACCGTGCCCGCGCGCATCGCGCCGACGGTGACCACGACGGTGTCGGTGGCGGCGGTCTCCCGCGCGACGACGGTCTGCAGCCGCAGGACCACGGACGCGGCCATCACGACCGGGTCGACCGCGGCCTCGGGGCGGGAGCCGTGCCCGCCGCGGCCGTGCAGGGTGACGCGGAGCGAGTCGGCCGCCGCGAACGCGGGGCCCGGCCGCAGCCCGATCACGCCGGCCGGGATGGGCGCGACGTGCTGGCCCAGCACCACGTCCGGCCTGCCGAAGCGCTCGAACAGCCCGTCGGCGACCATCGCCTCCGCGCCGCCGCCGATCTCCTCCGCGGGCTGGCACACCGCGAGCACCGTGCCGGCCCAGCCGGACCGGTCGGCGGACAACGCGCGGGCGGCGCCGATCAGGCACGTGACGTGCACGTCGTGCCCGCACGCGTGCGCGACCGGGGTGCCGTCGACGACGGCGGTGCTGGCGTAGGGGAGGCCGGTCTTCTCCTCGACCGGCAGGGCGTCCATGTCGGCGCGCAGGAGCGCGGTCGGGCCGTCGCCGTTGCGCAGGACGCCGACCACCCCGGTGCGGCCGACCCCCTCGGTCACCTCGAACCCGGCGGCCCGCAACTCCCTGGCCGCGACGGCCGCGGTGCGCGTCTCGGCGAACCCGAGCTCGGGGTGCTGGTGCAGGTCGCGGTACAGGTCGGCGAGATCCATGGCGACCACTATCGCAGCGAACCGCCCCGGCCGGTGGGCGGCGTGGCCGCCGGCCCCCTCGAACCACGCTACCGGATGGCACCGACAGTCCCGGCCCACGCGAGGCCGGTTGTCCACAGCGAGGGCAGCTGTCCCCACACCCCACCTCGCGGTGGCCGTTCCTGTCGGTGGTCTCCGGTAGCGTGGATCTCGGGGGCCGGAGGCCATTCCCCCTTCATCGCGGCGGGCTGCACGGGGCGCGTCGTCGTCGACGCCCAGCCGGTTCGGGCGCGGGCCCGTTATCCGCCTGGGCGGTACATACCCGGTTCTCGTGCGGTCCCGTGTGTCCGGTCACCGCCGGTGGTCCGGCGTTCCCTGTGGACAACCGGCCCGGGAATGTCGGTGCCGCGTGGGACAATCGTGACCGGGGGCCGGAGGCCGCGCCTCACTCGCGAACCGTGAGCACCGCCAGGTGCGTGCCGTCCGGGAGCGTGGTCAGGACCAGCACCCCGCGTCCCATCTCGATCGTCGTCTGGTGCACGCGGTTCGCGCCCAGCAACGCGGCGGCGCCCGCCGCCAGCCCGGCGACCCCGGCGGCGAGCGCCGCCAGCTGGGTCGCCTGGGCGGGCGGCAGGCCCGTGGAGGTGGCGAGTGGCGTGCCGTCCGCAGCGCACGCCACCGCCCGCACCACCCCGTGGATGACGTCGGCCAGGTCGTCGACCAGGCGGTCGACGTCAACCACGGTCATGGGCGCGAATACCCCAGCGTGTAGGCGCCGGACCCGCTGTACGCGTGCACGACGTACCGGTAGTACCCCGCGGTCCCGTTGTACGACACCGTCTCGTCGGGGTTCGGGGTCGTGCCGCTCGCGACGTCGGCCCACGCCGACCCGTTCCACTTCTGCAGGTACAGGTCGAAGTCCGCGCCGGACGGGCCGTCCAGGCAACCGGTGTGCGTGCCGCTCGCCGTGGACTGGTAGTAGCTGCCGTTCGGCTGCACGGCACTGGCGCCGGACGCCAGGTTGCCGCTGACCGTCCCGTCGCAGTCGCCGCCCGGTGGCTCGCCGCCGCCGTTCGTGACCAGCGTCAGGCCGTACGCCTGCAGGATCTCGTTCACCGGCTGGAAGTACGTCGTCCCGCCGGAGCTGCAGTTGCCGGAACCGCCGGAGGTCACGCCCTGCGCCTGGCTGCCCGCCAGCAGCGAGCCGCCGGAGTCACCCGGCTCGGCGCACACGTTCGTCCTGATCAGACCGGTGATCGTGCCCTCCGGGTACGTCACCGACGCGTTGCGCGCCTGGATCGTCCCGCAGTGCCAGCCGGTCGTGGACCCGGACCGGCACACGGTCGACCCGACCGCCGCGTCCTGCGAACCCGCCACCGCCACGCGGCCGCCCGCGTAGTTGTTGACCGCGCCGACCGGGGTGTTGCCCGCGGCCACCCGCACCCACGCATAGTCGTTGCCGGGGAAGCTCGAACCGGCGAACTGGCCGCTGGGCTGCGTGGTCGTGGCACCGGTCCGGCCGCAGTGGCCCGCGGTGACGAACCCGCCGTTCACCGAGAAGCCGACCGAGCACCGCGTGCCCGACCCGATGTAGTACGCGTTGCCGCCGACGACGTCGATGAGCGGCCGCGGCGACTCGTTCGACGCCACCACCCGCACCGCGTCCGTCGCGACCCCCGACGCCCGGACGAACCGCCACGCCGCGGCGGTCGAGTCCGGCCGCGACAACACGACCACGGTGTTCGACGGCGTGTCCACGTACCAGCCGGGCACGGTCTTCGGCGCCTTGGACTTGTTGCGGTCCAACGAGAAGCGCACGGTGTCGAGCGCCTTCTCGCTGTGTGCCACGACGCGTGCCGTGGCGCCGTGCGCACGCACCGACGACGCGGCCGCCGACGACGTCACGCCGACGACGAGCTTCCCGTCGGCGAGCCAGCCGCCCGCGTAGGTGCCGCCGAGATCCTTGCGCAGCACCAGGTTCGTGTCGTTGGCCCGTTTCTCGGTCGCGAGCCGGGTCACCGCCTGGTCGGCCGTGAGCCCGAGGTCGCGCTGCATCGCCGCGAGCATGCCCGCGTCCGACGGTGCCGGCGACGGCGGTGGTGCCGCCGTCGCCGCGGGCGCGGTCGCGAGCCCGGTGAGCAGGGCCGCGACGAAAATGCCCGAACGGAGTCTTCGATCCATGTTTCGGTGTCTCCCTTGACAGCAAAAGCAGGGTGGATCAACAAGGGAGACGCTAGGGCGACCGGGCCCGCCCGGGGACATACCAGTTGGGCCATAACGCCCGTCTTATGCACCGAACTCGGGGTGCCTGACCAGCCATCCCGCGTACGCGGGGCTGTGCAGCAGCGAGTCGCGGTACGCCTCGCGCGCGAACTCGTGCACCTGGGCCGCCACGGCGTCCGCCGGCGCGTCGGGGTGCCAGCCGAGCAGGTGCCGCCACCGCAGCGGCGCGCCGGCGAACGGGTACCCGCGCACCCCGGGCTGCTCGCGGAACGTCGGCTGGCACAGCGCGACCGCCTGCCCGCTCGTGACGAGGTCCAGGCAGACGCGCAGGTCCGTCTCGTACATGGGGCCCGGCGTGAACCCGGCCCGCGCGCACGCCGCGGCGAAACACTCCGCGAAGCACCCGTCGCCCGGGGTGGCGGCCCACCGCGCGGCCGCGAAGTCGGCGAGGTCGACCTCGTCGCCGCCCGAGAGCGGGTGGTCGTCGGCGAGCAGCACACCGACCGCGTCGACCGCGACCGGCCGCCACTCCAGGCCGGGGGGCGGTGGCGCGTCGCCGCACACGCCGATGATCGCGAAGTCCAGCCTGCCCGCCGCGACCAGCTCGGTCAGCTCCAGCGCCGACCACGACGCCTGCGTCGTGACGCTCGTGTCCGGCCTGCTCTCCGACAGCCGCCGCATGAGCCCGCTGACCATCGAGTTGCCGACCGAGCCGATCCGGTACCGGATGGTCTCGACCGGCGTGCTCGCGAGCCGCGCGGCCTCCTGCCGCAGGTCGGCCACCGCGGGCAGCACGACCTTCGCGCGGGAGAGCACCAGCTCGCCGAGCGCGGTGGGGCGCGCGCCCCGGTGGTCGCGGTCGAACAGCGGCCCGCCCAGTGCCCGCTCGATGCGGTTGAGCTGTGCGGTCAGCGCGGGCTGGGCGAGCCCGAGGTGCGCGGCCGCCCTGGTGACGCTGCCGTGCTCGGCGATGGCGCAGACGACCTTCAGGTGCCGCAGCTCCAGGTCCACCCGCACAGCGTAGGCGGTTCCGCCGGATCTGAACCCGTGATACAAAGAGTCAGAACCGTCTCATCGACTCAGGAGCGGGCATGACCGAGGTCGTACGGGCCGAGCAGGCGCTGGGGGTGCCCGGGCCGGGCACGCTGCACTGGCGGTACGCGGGGGAGGTCCGCGGCTACCTGCTGCTGGTGAAGGCCGGCCTGCTCCAGCTGATGCACCCGGGCCTCGGCGCGGGCGTCGAGCACCACTCGGACTTCTTCAACGAGCCGTGGGAACGCGTGCTGCGGTCGGTGCCGGAGATCCAGGGCGTCACGTTCGACTACCCGAACGGTGCCGAGACCGCGCGGCGGATCCGGGACTACCACACGCACATCAAGGGCACCGACGCGCAGGGCAGGCGGTACCACGCGCTGGACCCGGAGACGTACTTCTGGGCGCACGCCACGATCTGGGACGCGCTGTTCCAGATGATCGACCTGTTCGACCACCCGATGACCGAGGCCGAGAAGGAGCAGCTGTACCAGGAGGGCCGCGGCGCCTACCGCGCGTACGGCGTGTCGGACCGGATCGTGCCGCCGGACTTCCCGACCTTCCAGGTGTGGTTCGACACGATGTGCCGCGAGCGGTTGGAACTGACGCCCGCCGCGCGCGGGCTGATCACGTTCGCCAAGGAGCCGCCCGCGACCTTCCCGCTCGTGCCCGCGTTCCTGTACCGGCTGGCGCGCAAGCCGACGGCGAAGCCGCTGTGGTGGCACTCGGTCGGTACGCTGCCACCCGTGGTGCGGGAGATGATCGGCGAGACGTGGACCGACCGCGACGAGCGCCGCCACCGCACGCTGCGCACCGCCATCCAGCGCACCTGGCCGCTGCTGCCCGCGCGGGTGCGGTACACGGCGCGGGCGCGTGCCGGTTACCGGCGGGCGGGGATCGGGCCGCTGGGATGAGCTCGCTGCTGGAACTGGTGCTCGCCGACCCGTCGACCGACGAGGTCGGGGAGTCCATTCTGGACACCGCGCTCGAGGAGTTCCTCACCTACGGCCTGCGCCGCACGACGGTGGACGTCGTCGCGAAGCGCGCGGGCGTGTCGAGGGCGACGCTGTACCGGCGGTTCGACGGCAAGGACGCGCTCGTGCAGGCCGTGCTGGTGCGCGAGTCGCGGCGGTTCTTCGGCAGCATCGCCACCGCGGTCGCCGGTGTGTCCACTGTGGAGGAAAGACTGGTCGAGGGTTTCGTCGTCGGGGTGCGGTACGCGCGGGCCGACCGGTTGCTGAACCGGTTGCTCGCCTCCGACCCGGAGGCGCTGCTGCCGTACCTGACCACCAACGGCGCACTCGTGGTCGCCGCCGCGCGGGATTTCCTCGTCCTGCAAGGTGGTTCCCGGGCGCCGGTCGGGGATCGGACGCCGGAGGGGGTGGCGGAGCTGTTCGTGCGGTTGGCGATCTCGTTCACGCTGATGCCGGAGAGCGCGATCCCTCTGGAGACCGACGAGCAGGTCCGTGCGTTCGCCCGCGCCTACCTCGCGCCGTTGATGCGTCCCTGAGATGGCAGCCCTCTCGCCCCGCCTCGCCGCGATCGTCGACGCGTTGCCGCTGCGACCGGGGATGCGGGTGCTCGAGATCGGTGGCGCACCGGGCGCCGCGGCGAAGGCGGTGTGCACGCGGATCGCACCGGGCGGGCACGTGCTGGTGATCGACCGGTCGGCGAAGGGGGTCGGGCTGGTCGAGCGCACCGCCGCCGCGGAGATCGCCGGCGGGTTGCTCAGCGTCCGGCAGGTGGCCGCCGAGGATTTCGTGGTGCTGGACGGGGAGCCGCTGTTCGACCTGGCGTTCGCGGTCCGGGTCGGCGCCTTCGACGGGCGTCATCCGCGGGCGGGGGTGCTCGCGCGAGCGCGGGTGCGGGCGGCGCTGGTGCCGGGCGGGCGGTTGCTCATCGACGGTGGCACGCCGTTGCTCGACGTCGATCTGTCCGGAACGCTTTGAGCGTCGGCGGTCCGTTTGGGGCGGTTTTTGGCTTTGTGGCGGCCTCCGGAGTCCGGCGTGTCGGTGGCCACCGACAAAGTTGGCGCGGGCGCGTCCACCCCGACGATCGTCGGCGGATGGCGGCCATTGGTGCGGGTGGCGTCGCGGATTCTGTCAGGGCCTCGGCCTCCGGCCCCCGGAATCCAGCGTACCGCCGACCACCGACAAGGCCGGGCCGCCGAGGCGGGGTTGTCCACAGGCTCCATGCGGTCGCGGTTGGCCTCCGGCTCCTGGCGATCAGCGTGCCGCCGGGCACCGGCAGAGCCGGGTGCGAACGTGTGGATGTCCGCAGATTCCGTGCGGTCGGCCTTCGGCTCCCCACATCAGCTTGCCGCTGAGCACCGACGAAGCCGGGTCGTCGAGGTGTGGTTGTCCGCAGGCTCCACGTGGACGGCTTCCGGTTTCTCGACATCAGCTTGCGGTCGGGCATCGAGGAAGCCAAGTCGCCGAGGTGTGGTTGTCCACAGGCTCCGGGCGGGTTGCTTCCGGTTCCCGGCATCAGCTTGCGGCCGGACACCGCCTGAGCCGGGTGCGAAGGTGCGGTTCGCCTCCGGCTCCTGATTCAGCCTGTGGCTGGGTATCGAGGAAGCCGGGTCGTCGAGGTGTGGTTGTCCGCAGGCCTCGTTCGGTTGGCTTCCGGCTCTCGGCATCAACTTGCGGCTGGCATCGAGGAAGCCGGGCCGTCGAAGTGTGGTTGTCCCAGGCTCCACGTGGTGGGCTGCCGGTTCCCGACGTCAGCTTGCGGCCGGGCACCGACGAAGCCGGGGTGCGAAGGTGCGGTTCGCCTCCGGCTCCTGAAATCATCCTGTGGCTGGGTATCGAGGAAGCTGGGCCGCTGAGGTGTGGTTGTCTGGCAGGCTCGACGTGGTTGGCTGCCGGTTCCCGACGTCAGCTTGCGGCCGGGCACCGAGCAGGCCGAGCCGCACGAGGCATGGTTGCCCTGCAGATTCCGCGCGGTTGGCTTCCGGCTCTCGGCATCAGCTTGCGGTTGGGCGCCGAGGAAGCCGGGCCGCTGAGGTGTGGTTGTCCGGCAGGCTCCGGGCGGTTGGCTTCCGGTTCCCGGCATCAGCTTGCGGCTGGGCACCGAGGAAGCCGGGTCGCCGAGGTGTGGTTGTCCGCAGATTCCGCGCCATTGGCCTGGCCTTCGGCTCCCGACAAACAGCGTGCCGCCGGGCACCGGCAGAGCCGAGGCGCCAAAGGCCTGGTCGCCCGCAGTTTCCGCGGTTGGCCTCTGGCTCCCGACAATCAGCCCGCTCGGGCACCAACCGAGCCGGGCCGCCAAGCCGTGGTTGCCCACAAGCTCCGCGCGGTTGCGGTCGGCCTCCGGCCCCCGGAATCCAGCGTACCGCCCACCACCGACAAAGACGGGCCGGGAACGTGCAGTTGTCCACAGGGCTCCGGAAGCTCGCGACCGGCCGTGGCCTCCGGCCCCCGGAAACCAGCCTACCGTCGGCCACCGACAATTCGGGGCGCGCCATCCACAGGGTCAGGCGCGGCCGTTCGGGAGGCTTGGCAGGACCGCGTTCATCAGGTCCCGGAGGTCGGTCTTGGCGCGGTGCCAGCGTTTCCCCACGTTCTCCGGCGCCTCGTCGGACAGTCCCATCAGGAGGATGCCGCGGATGGCGTCCATCGCGGTGTAGAGGACGTGGCGGAAGCGCGGGTTGCCCGCGTACTCGCCGAACGCGGCCTCCGTGAACTCGATCAGCGACGCCCGCGCCGCCGGCTCCACCTTCGTCATCTGGTCGCGCAGCTCGGGGTCGGTGCGGGCCGCGATCCACATCTCCATCGTGGCGTACTGGATCGGGCCCTGGTGCACCTCCCACATCAGCTCCAGCGCCGCGTCGAGCGGGTCGGGGGCGGTGCGCACCGCGTCGATCTTCTCGAAAGCCAGGTCCGCTCGCTTCGCCGCGAGGTGGCGGACCGCTGCGGCGACGAGGTCGGCTCGCGTGGGGAAGTGGTGCACCTGCGCGCCGCGCGTCACGCCGGCCAGTTCGGTGACTCTCGTGGTGGTCGTGCCCGCGTAGCCGTACCGCACCAGGCACTCGACGGTCGCGTCGAGGAGCCTGCGCCGCATCGCCGCGCTGCGTTCCTGTTGGGTTCTTCCTGTTTTCGACTTCCGCACTGGCACCGGGCCAGTCTATTGAGCCGATCTCACGTTTCGACGGGTCCGCGGTCGCGCCAGGACGCCGAACAACCCGAGCGCGCCCGCCGCCGCCAGCACCGCCAGTCCGAGCCCGGAAACCGCCATGGCCAGGGGCGGAGCGGCGAACGGGGCGGTGTGCGTCGCCGACTCGACGATGATCACGATGCTCAGCAACGAGTAGCCGGCGACGCCGAGCCGGATGATGTTCAGTTGCTGATTCTCACCCCAACGAGTGAATGTGAGAAGCCAGGCGAGCGCCGGGATGACGAGAATGGCGTGCATCGTCACCGCGTGTGCGGGCTTGAGGAAGCCCGCTGTCGTGTACGCGACGGACGGGTCCGGCCCGCGCGCGGCGACCGAACCGGTCGCGATCATCGCCGCGCCGACGGCCAGCGCGACGAGCAGCGTCGCGAACCCGAACCGCACCGCGAGGCGCATCGCGGGCGAGGTGATCCGCGCGGAGCGGAACGCGGTGAGCGTCATCGCGATCGTCGTGATCACGATCGCGAACCCGCCGGCGGCGAGCGTCGTCGACACCACCGTGTCGAACGGGGTCTCGAAGTTGAAGTGCGACGGCACGCCCCGCCACGCCTGCATCGACACGAGGCTGGTCTCGACCACGCACGTCACCGTGAACGCGCCGAGTAACACCGTGCGCGTGCGCGCCGCCATCGGCACGAAGTGGGTGACCCACGCGACGGTGGCGAGCGTCAGTCCGAAGGAGAGCCCGAACGTGGTCGGCTTGCGCAGCGACAGCGGGCCGGTCCACGTGCCACCCGACACGACCAGCACCACGAGGTGCGCGAGTCCGCTGAGGAACAGCAGCCCGCCGACGGTGTAGGCGATCCGCTCGACGCGGCTGCCGTCGGTCCAGCTGCGCGTCAGTGAGTCCGCGAGACGGCTGATCGTGGTCATGGGGAGAAGTCTCCGCGTGATCGGCGCGGATGTCGTCCACCCGGGGTCGGTTTCGCGGGTACGACCCCGGGAGTACTACGCGAACTTCTTCGCCCGGTGGCGGCGGACGGCGTCGCGGTTGGCGCAGCCGGGGGAGCAGTAGCGCTGCCGCCCGCCGCGGCTGAAGTCGGCGAACGGGGCGCGGCACTCCTCGAGCGCGCACCGCCGCAGCCGGGTCATGCCGCGGCCGGTGAGGTGCAGCGCCGTGCCGACGCTGATCAGCGCGCGCAGCACCCCGGCGAGCGGCAGGTCGGCGTCGCGGTAGTGGATGTGCCAGCCGTCGCTCGCGTGGTTGGTCAGCCTCGGGTACGCCGAGGACTGCGCGAGCAGCACGTTGAGCCGCTCCGCCCGCTGCTCGGTCGTCGTCGCGTCGACCACCCCGAGCCAGCGGGCGAGGAACCGTTCGACCTCGTGCAGGTCGTCGTCGGTGGGCTGCACGTCGACGACGACACCCGCCGCCGCGCAGCGCCTGCCGAGCTCGGCGGCCGACCGCGGCGGCACGAGGAGCAGGTCGATCGCGAACCGGACCGGTTCCTCGCCGTAAGGGTTCAAATGCATAGGACCATTACAGCAGACTGGCCGGCATGACCGCATCGCACCGTTTCGAGACCACGTCCAGCCACGTCACGAGCCAGGGCTGGGTGGTCTACCAGCGCTGTCCATGTGGTGAGACGCGGGTCCTGCTCAACTCCGAGCCGGTCGGAATGATCCGCACACCGGCGCGGTTGGGATGACCGTCACGTGCGTGGTTGTCAGGGGTGGCGGCTAGCTTGGGGACTGAGCCGCCAGTGGAAGGGGAGCTTGTGGACGGTTTCGTACCGAACGAGTCGGCGATCCGGCGGGCGCTGCGCCGCGCGGGGGACGGCGCCGCGCTCGACGCGACCGAGGCCGAGACCCTCCTGCACGCCAGGGGCGAGCAGCTCGAGGCGCTCTTCGACGCCGCGTCCCGGGTCCGCGACCAGGGCCTCGCCGCCGTCGGCAGGGCACGCACGATCACCTACTCGCGCAGCGTGTTCGTGCCGCTGACCAGGCTGTGCGCCGACCGCTGCCACTACTGCACGTTCGCGACCGTGCCCGGCAGGCTGCCCGCGGCGTTCCTGTCCGAGGACGAGGTGCTCGACATCGCCCGCAAGGGCGCGGCGGCCGGGTGCCGCGAGGTGCTGATCACGCTCGGCGACAAGCCCGAGGTCCGCTGGGAGGCGGCGCGGACCTGGCTCGAGGAGGCCGGCTACCCGGACACGCTGTCCTACGTCCGCGCGATCTCCATCAAGATCCTCGAGGAGACCGGGGTGCTGCCGCACCTCAACCCGGGCGTGCTGACCTGGCAGGACTTCCAGCGGCTCAAGCCGGTGTCGGCGTCGATGGGCATGATGCTGGAGACCACCGCGACCCGGCTGTGGTCCGAGCCCGGCGGCCCGCACTACGGCTCACCGGACAAGGAACCGGCCGTGCGGCTGCGCGTGCTGGAGGACGCGGGCCGCTCCGCCGTCCCGTTCACCACCGGCCTGCTGCTCGGCATCGGCGAGACGCTCGCCGAGCGCGTCGACACGCTGTTCGCCATCCGCAAGGTCGCGCGGCAGTACGGCGGCATCCAGGAGGTCATCGTCCAGAACTTCCGCGCCAAGCCGGACACCGCGATGCGCGGCATGCCCGACGTCGAGGCGCGGGAGCTGGCCGCCACGGTGGCGGTCGCGCGGCTCGTGCTCGGGCCGAAGATGCGCATACAGGCGCCGCCGAACCTGATCGCGGGTGAGTTCGAGCTGCTGCTGCGGGCCGGCATCGACGACTGGGGCGGCGTGTCCCCGCTGACCATCGACCACGTCAATCCGGAACGGCCGTGGCCGCGGCTCGAGGAGCTGGCGAAGCACACGCGTGCCGCCGGGTTCGAGCTGGCCGAGCGGCTGCCGATCTACCCGGAGTACGTGACGCGCGGCGAGCCGTGGCTCGACCCGCGCGTGGCGCCGCACGTGGCCGCGCTCGCGGACGAGCGCGGGCTCGCCGACCCGGACGCGGAGATCGTCGGCAGGCCGTGGCAGGAGCCGGAGGTCGCGCTCGTCTCGTCGGGCCGCACCGACCTGCACACCTCCATCGACACCGAGGGCCGCACCACCGACCGCCGCGACGACTTCGACTCCGTCTACGGCGACTGGGAAGAGCTGCGGCAGCAGGTGATCGCCATGCCCGGCACCCGGGCACGCGGCGAGTTCGCGACCGCGCTGCGGCACGCCGAGGCCGACCCGGCCGGACTGTCCGACGAGGACGCGCTCACCCTGCTGTCCGCGCAACCCGGCCACGAGATCGAGGCGCTCGCCGCGCTGGCCGACGACATCCGGCGCGACACCGTCGGCGACGACGTGTCCTACGTGGTCACCAGGAACATCAACTTCACGAACGTCTGCTACACCGGCTGCCGGTTCTGCGCGTTCGCCCAGCGCCGCACCGACAGCGACGCGTACACCCTGTCGCTGGAGCAGGTCGGGCAGCGCGCCGAACAGGCGTGGGCGGTCGGCGCGACCGAGGTGTGCATGCAGGGCGGCATCCACCCCGACCTGCCCGGCACCGCGTACTTCGACATCGCGGCCGAGGTGAAGAAGCGCGCCCCCGGCCTCCACGTGCACGCGTTCTCGCCGATGGAGGTCGTGAACGGCGCGTCGCGGACGAACATGTCCATTCGCGACTGGCTGACGGCCGCACGCGAGGCGGGTGTCGACTCGCTGCCGGGCACGGCGGCGGAGATCCTCGACGACGACGTGCGCTGGGTGCTCACCAAGGGCAAGCTGCCGACGGCGTCGTGGGTCGAGGTCGTGACCACCGCGCACGAGCTGGGCATCAACACGACCTCCACGATGATGTACGGGCACGTCGACAACCCGTCGCACTGGGTCGCGCACCTCAAGCTGATCCGCGACCTGCAGGAGCGCACCGGCGGGTTCACCGAGTTCGTGCTGCTGCCGTTCGTGCACACGAACGCGCCGCTGTACCTCGCGGGCATCGCCCGGCCGGGCCCGACGCACCTGGAGAACCGCGCCGTGCACGCGCTCGCCAGGCTGCTGCTGCACGGCCGGATCGACAACATCCAGACGTCGTGGGTGAAACTCGGCGACGAGGGTGTGGTGGACGTGCTGCGCGGCGGCGTGAACGACCTCGGCGGCACGCTGATGGAGGAGACCATCAGCCGCATGGCCGGGTCGGAGAACGGCAGCTACAAGACGATCGCCGGGCTCGAGGCACTGGCCGCGAAGGCGGGCCGCCCCGCGCGGCAGCGGACGACGACGTACGGCGAGGTGCCCGAGGAGCGGCTGCGCACGGCCCGCGAGCACGACGGCGTGTGGCGGCCCAACCTGCTGCCGCTCGTGTCCGGCTGACGTGTCACGTCCGGCATCGACGGGGCTGCTGGGGTCGTTGTGGTTCTGCGCGCTCGCGTGCAGCCTGCTGGGCGGTGCGGGCGCGGTGGTGCTGGCGATCGTGCTCGCGGCGCACGGGTACTGGCTCGCGGCCGGGGTGGCCATCGTGGGCGGCCTGGCGGTGGCCGGGTTGCTGCACGTCACCGGGATCGTCGCGATGTTCCTGGCGGGCAAGGGCACCCGGCCGGGACTGCCCGCGGTCGTCGGCGCGGTGTGCGGGGGCGCGGGCCTGGTCGCGGCGGTCGGGGGTGTCGCGTGGGGCGTGGTGGCGGCGGTCGCCGGTGCGGAATGGACCGCGGTGCGCGGCGCGCTCGGCGGGTTGGGTGCCTGTGCGGTGCTGGTCGCCGTGGGTTCCGGCATCGCACACCGGCGCGCAGGCAAGACCTGACGCCGGGCTCGTCGCGAGTCACGCTCTCACGCATACCGAGTTGCGTTCTCGTGCAGAAAGTTGTCCACAGCCACACTGGTTGTCCACAGCCAAGATCGACAACCATCCCCCGGTCGGTGGACCCCGGTAGACTGGCTGGGCGGGGGGCCCCCGGGACTGGGTGGGGCTTTCCCTTGGGTACTGGGGGCGGGCGGATTCTGTTTTTCGCGCGGAGCGGCGCGGGTCCTCATGTGCGGATCAGCGGCTTCTTGTGCCGTGAAAGGCGCGTTCGCGGCATTGCTCGTGCTGTGAAAGGCGCGTTCTCGGCGTTGCTCGTGCTGTGAAAGGCGCGTTCTCGGCGTTGCTCGTGCTGTGAAAGGGCGTTCGTGGCATGGCTCGTGCGGTGATAGGCGCGTTCGCGGCGTTGAGCGCTGCGAACGCTCCTTTTGCGGCATCCGGGGTGCCGTGAAGGGGCCTTTTGCGGCGGGCGGGGTGCCGTCAACGCGCCTTCGCGGCATGGGGGCCGGGGCGGGGTCGGGTGTGCGGTCCGGGGGCTCGCCTGATTCTCGCGTTCGCGGTTGTGCCCGGCCTGCTTGTCACGCTGTTCGTCGGGCTTCGTGAGGGTTCCGGTGCCCGACCTGGCGCTCTCAGCCCGCCCGTCGCCAGCGGGCCGGGCTGGTGCCGTGGACCTTGCCGAAGGTGCGGGCGAAGTAGCCGGCGTCCGGGAAGCCGACCCGCCTGCCCACCTCGCCGACCGGCAGGTCGGTCGCGGCGAGCAGGCGCCTCGCCTGCACCATGCGCCGCTCGGTGATCCACTCCTGGACGGTGCGCCCGGTGCGCTTGCGGACCGTGGACGTCAGGTGGCCCGGGGTGAGGTTGACCGCCGCGGCGACGTCCCGCAGTGACAGCGGCTCCGCGTAGCGCTCCTCGATGACCGCGAACACCTCCGCCAACAGCGGTTCGGCGTTCTCCCGCAGGTCGCCGACCACGTCCGCGGCCAGCCGGGAGACGGCGACGAGCAGCAGCACCAGGTGGGCGAGCGCCGCCTCCCGGTAGCCGTCCTCGCGGCGGGCCAGCTCGTCGTCCAGTGCCCGCATACGCCCCAGCCATTCCGGCCGGTCCGCTGCCGGCACCCGCAGCCGGAGCGCGCCGATCGCACCGCCGCGCACGAACGGGAACAGCAGCGGGTGCGTGCGCCACGCGAGGTGCGTACCGGGCACGTCCGGGCCGAGGGCGTCGGCGGTGAAGAACACGCCCCAGCCGTCCGCGTCGGCCAGGTCGGCCTCGTGGATGTGGCCCATGACGTCGCCCGGCGCGATCACGTACAGGTCGCCTGCCTCGATCGGGCGGTCCCGCCTGCCGGTGCGCAGCGTCCCGCCCGTCGTGGGGAAGTACGCCAGGCCGGGGAAGTCGTGCGCGTGCTCCTCGAAGGAGCCCCGCAGCCGCCAGTCGTGGTTCAGCCGCCGCGCCATCACGGGTGGTTCGCCCGGCGCGGGCCGCATCGAGTAGGTCGCGGGCCGGTCGCCGCCCGGTGCCGTTCGCACGGTCCTCACCGTCAGATCGTCCCACTCGTGCCACGGATCAGCACACCCGCACAGCTTCAGGTGCGCCCAGAATGATGTCATGACCGAAAGAACGTCTCATTCGCCCACGGAACGGGAGTACGTCCCGGGCATGGGCAAGCACTGGCTGCTGCCGCTCTACGACCTCGTGCACCACCTGTTCGGGGTGCAGCCCGTGCACCAGCAGATGATCACGGCGGCCGGCTTGTCGGCGGGCCACCGGGTACTGGACGTCGGCTGTGGCACCGGAAACCTGTTGCGCACCACCGGGAAGCGGCACCCGGACGTCGAGCTGACCGGGCTGGACCCGGACCCGAAGGCGCTTGCCCGCGCCCGCCGCAAGGCCCGGCGCGCCGGCGTCGCCGTGCGGCTGGACCGCGGGTTCGCGCAGGACCTGCCGTACCCGGACGGTTCGTTCGACCGGGTCTTCTCCAGCCTCATGCTCCACCACCTGGACACCGGGTCGAAGGACGCGCTGCTCGCCGAGGTGCGCCGGGTGCTGCGGCCGGACGGCCTGCTGGTCCTGGCGGACGCGGTGGTCGACGGGCACGGGCACGGCCACGGGATGCGGCGGCGGATGAGCGAGCAGCTGCGGGACAACGTCGGCGACTCGGTGGCGCGCCGGATCGCGGCGGCCGGGTTCACGGTCGAACCGACCAGGAGGGTGGCGCTGCGGGCCGGTGGTGACGTGGGCATCGAGGTGGCGCGGCCCAGCCGCTAGCGCTGCCCAATCGGTCCGCCCCGGCCGCCTCTTTGGCCGCATCTTGTCCAGGGCGGTGCTTCGCCGTCGTCGCTTATACCTACTGATGCGACGAGTGTCATCGCGTGGGAGCGAGGTGGAGTCATGGGGCAGAACGACGAGGGTGTGGCCGCGGAAGCGAGCATGACGGAAGCGAGCTTCGTCCCCGGGGTCGGCCCGGCGCTGGACGAGGTGGGGCGCCGGGCGGGCAAGTGGCTTGGCGACCAGATCTTCGGTGAAGAGGACCCGCCGCCGCCCTCCGGCGGTTCGGGATCCGGGTCGGGCGGTGGATCCGGCGGCGCGGGTGGTGCGGGCGGTGCCGGTGGCGCGGGCGGTGACGGCGGCGCGGGTGGCACCGGTCAGGGTGGCGACGGCGGTACCGGCCACGGGGGCGCCGGTGGTTCCGCGCAGGGCGGTGCCGGTGGGTCGACGGGACCGGTCGTCGTCAACGTCAACATCACCAACTCCAACGAGGCGCAGGGCGGCCACAGCACCAACTCCAACACGGCGCACGGCGGTGGCGGCGGCAACGCGACCGCGACCGGGGGGAACGCCAACGCGGGCGCCGCGGCGGGGGCCGCGTCCGGGGGTGGCAGCGGTGGCGGTGGCGGCAGGCGCTCGTCGGGTAGCGGCCGGGGCAACGACTACCTGCGGCGGGGCAGCCACGGCCGGGAGGTGTCGGAGTGGCAGGAGAAGCTCAACGACGTGATGGGCGCGGGCCTGGACGTCGACGGTGACTTCGGGCAGGCGACCCACCGCGCGACGGTCGACTTCCAGCGCGCGGAGGGGCTGCAGCCGGACGGCATCGTGGGCCCGTTGACCGCCGGTGCGATGCAGCGCCACTACCAGCCGGTCGACCAGCAGGGCCCGTACCACCCGTCCACGCACGGCGCCTACGACCCGGGCCGGCACGGCGCGTACCACCCGGCCACCCACGGCGACTACCACCCGGACGTGCACGGCCAGTACAACCCGAACGTGCACGGTCAGTACCACCCCGACTCGCACGGCCAGTTCCACCCCGGCCTGCACGGCCAGTACCACCCGGACTGGCACGGTGACTTCCACCCCGGCCTGCACGGGGACTTCCACCCGCAGTGGCACGGGGACTACCACCCCGGGATCCACGGTCAGTACCACCCCGGCTTGCACGGCCAGTACCAGCCGGACGTGCACGGGCCGTTCCACCCCGGCATGCACGGTCAGTACCACCCGGAGTGGCACGGCGAGTTCCACCCCCGGCTGCACGGGGACTACCACCCGGAGCTGCACGGGCCGTACCACCCGGACCTCCACGGCGAGTTCGACCCGGACGTGCACGGGCAGTACCACCCCGAACTGCACGGCCCCTTCGACCCCCGCCTGCACGGCGACTTCGACGAGCACCGGCACGGTCAGTACCACAGAGAACTCCACGGCGAGATCGAAGGCCAGGTGAGCTACAACTAGCCCGCCGTTGTCCGGAAAGGCGCGTTCACGTCACCCAGCGATGTGAACGCGCCTTTCCGGACGTGTGGGGGTTGTTGGGTTGTGCGCTTGGAGGCCGCTGGGTGGGTTCGGGATGTGGTGGGGGCGTTGCGCGCCGGGTTCGCAGAGTGGGGCCGGACTTCATGTCCTGGAATGGGCTGCCAGGACATTCGACGCCTCGGATAGCGATTCCGGGGCATGGTCGGGGTGCGGCTCGGGCGGTGCGCGTCCGGCCCGCGGAGCGGGCCCAACTTCGCTTCTCGAGTGGCGCTCTCGAGGCACACAGAGGGCTTTCGGAGCGTGGTGGGAGGCGCTGCGCGCCCGCCCATGTCCTGAAAGGCGCTTTGAGGGTAATCAATGCGCGAACGGCGCTTCAGGTTCGGGAGCGAGGCAGTGGCGGTGGTCCGCGTGCTGGAGCCTGGAGCGGATCCAGAGCCCGCGAAGCGCCCCCACCTCACACCCACCCGGCATCAGCGATAGGCGGCCGCCTGCAGGGAGTACAGCTCCGCGTACAGGCCGCCGCGCGCCATGAGTTCCTCGTGGGTGCCGTCCTCCGTGACACGGCCCTGTTCGAGGACCAGGATGCGGTCCGCGTGCCGGACGTTCGCCAGGCGGTGGGTGACGAGCACGGCCGTGCGTTCGCCGCCTGCTTCGCGTAGTGCCTGGAAGACCTTGGCCTCCGCGCGGGCGTCCAGGGCGGCCGTCGGTTCGTCGGCCACCAGGACCGGTGCGTCCCGGTACGCGCCGCGCGACACCGACAGTCGTTGCCACTGGCCGCCCGACAGGTCCTTGCCCTCCTCGTAGAGCCGCGACAGGATCGTGTTCTCCTTGCGGGGCAGGCTGTCGATCACCTCGTCGGCGCCGGACGTCGCCGCGTGCGAGGTCCACAATGTACCGTCGCGGGTGTCGCGGTCCAGGCGGCCCACCCGGATGTTGTCGGCGGCGGTCACCGGCCAGCGCAGCGGTTCCTGGGTGATGACCGAGATCTGCGTGTGCACGGTGTGCCGGTGCGCGAACGCGATGTCGACGCCGTCCCACAGCACCTGTCCTTCGGTCGGCCGGTAGAGCCCGGTGATCAGCTTGCCCAGCGTCGACTTCCCCGAGCCGTTCTCGCCCACCAGCGCGACCACCTCGCCGCGGCGCAGCGTCAGCGACACGTTCGCCACGGCGGGCTTGTCCTGGCCGGGATAGGTGAACGACACGTCCCGCAGCTCGATCGTCGCCGGGTTGGCCGGGGCGTCCGTGACCGGTTCTGGGCCGCCGCGGGTGCCCGCGTCCGCCAGCAGTGTGCGGAACAGGTCGATGTGGAAGCTGTGCTCGTACAACCGGTTGATCTGGTACATCGTGTTCCGCAGCGCCGTGGAGCCCGTCCGCATGGCCACCACGGCCGCCCCGGCGAGCGCGAGCGGCATCGCCTCCGTGTAGAGCAGCCAGCCGAGCACCGCGTACGACAGCGCGGTGCCCGCCCCCGCCGCCGCCCTGCCGGTCAGCTGGATCCACGTCTGCCGCCGCTCCACCCGGATCGCCGCCTCCGCCAGGATGTTCGCCACCCTGCGGTACTCCGCGAGCAACGTCTGCTGCGCGGTGAACGCCCGCACCTCCAGCGCGGCGTCGCGTTGCGTGATCAGGTCGCCGATCACCCACTGCTGCCGGTCCCGGGTGACCATCTTCAGGAACGACTCGTAGTTCAGCTTCGCGGCGCGCATGGCGGCCCACGCGTCGATGCCCGCGGTCACGAGCATCGCGGGCAGCAGCCAGCTGCTGAAGATCGCCACCGTCGCCATCGCCGCGACCATCGACACCACCGACGACATGAGGTCCGCGACCCCCTGCGTCGAACCGCGGATGGCCTGTGCGCCCCGCTCGCCGCCCTGCCGGACCAGCTCCCGGAAGTCGGCGTCGTCGAACGCGGCGGCCTCCACGCCGAGCACCGCCTGGTGCATCCGGTCCCGCGCGGCCATCTCGACGTACGGGGTCAGCATGCCCTGCACCAGCTCGACCGCCGCGTCGAGCAGCGCGCGGAGCGAGAACGTGCCCGCCACGAGCGCGATCGCGGGCAGCGCGGCGACCACCCGCTCCGGCGTCGGGCCCTGCTCCAGCAACCGGACCAGCACGTCGGCCGTGGCCAGCAGGCCGAACGCGGTGACGCAGCCCGACAGCACGTGCAGCACCGCGGCGAGCAGCGTCCGCGAGCGGGACGCCTGCCACGAGTACCCGGTCACGGTGGCCACCGCGGCGGGCACCGAGCGGACCGTCTGCCACCAGCTCGCGTTGGCGGTCGCCCGGTCGGCGGCCGCCCACTTCGGCGCGGCCAGGCCGTCGACGCCGATCAGCGGCCGTTCGGTCACCACGTTGTCGCTCATGGTGCGCATGGTCGCGCACGGCACCGACAATTTTCTGGATCCGTTCCACAGCCCGCGGTCGTTCCCTGCTCACGGGGGTCCGGGCTGGTAGAAGTAACCCATACGCAACGGCGCATGGGAAGGGCGGCACATGGCTCAGGAGGTACGGGGCGTCATCGCCCGGTCGAAGGGCGCTCCGGTGGAGATCGCGACGGTCGTCGTGCCGGACCCCGGGCCGGGGGAGGCGGTGGTGAAGGTCCAGGCCTGCGGGGTCTGCCACACCGACCTGCACTACCGCGAGGGTGGCATCAACGACGAGTACCCGTTCCTGCTCGGGCACGAGGCCGCCGGGATCGTCGAGTCCGTCGGCGACGGCGTGACCGACCTCGAGCCCGGTGACTTCGTCATCCTCAACTGGCGCGCCGTCTGCGGCACCTGCCGCGCCTGCCTGCGCGGGCGGCCGTGGTACTGCTTCGCCACCTTCAACGCGGCGCAGCCGATGACGCTGACCGACGGCACCGCACTGTCGCCCGCGCTGGGCATCGGCGCGTTCGCCGAGAAGACGCTCGTCCACAGTGGACAATGCACGAAGGTGGACCCGGACGCGTCGCCCGCCGCGGTCGGCCTGCTGGGCTGCGGGATCATGGCCGGCATCGGCGCCGCGGTGAACACCGGCGGGGTGTCGCGCGGGGACAGCGTCGCGGTCATCGGCTGCGGCGGCGTCGGCAACGCGGCCATCGCGGGCGCGCAGCTGGCCGGTGCCACGAAGATCATCGCCGTCGACCTCGACGACCGGAAACTGGCCTGGGCCAAGGGTTTCGGCGCCACACACACCGTCAACGCCGGGCAGGGCGACGTGGTCGAGGCGGTGCGGGAGCTGACCGGCGGGTTCGGCGCGGACGTCGTGATCGAGGCGGTCGGGCGGCCGGAAACGTGGCAGCAGGCGTTCTACGCTCGTGACCTCGCGGGCACCGTCGTGCTCGTCGGGGTGCCGACCCCCGACATGCGCCTCGAGATGCCGATGATCGACTTCTTCTCCCGCGGCGGCTCGCTCAAGTCCAGCTGGTACGGCGACTGCCTGCCGTCGCGGGACTTCCCGTACCTCGTCGACCTCTACCGGCAGGGCAGGCTGGACCTGGACGCGTTCGTCACCGAGACCATCGCGCTGGACCAGGTGGAGGAGGCGTTCACCAAGATGCACCACGGGGACGTGCTGCGGTCCGTGGTGGTGTTCTGATGCGGGTGCAGAAGGTCGTCACGTCGGGCACCTTCCACCTCGACGGCGGTGCGTGGGAGGTCGACAACAACGTCTGGCTCCTCGGCGACGACGAGCAGGTGCTGGTGATCGACGCCGCCCACGACGCCGCCGCCATCGCGGCGGCGGCCGGCGGCCGGGAAGTGCTCGCCATCGCCTGCACGCACGCGCACGACGACCACGTCAACGCCGCGCCGGAGCTGGCCGAGATGACCGGCGCGCCGGTGCTGCTGCACCCCGCCGACGACGTGCTGTGGCGCCTCGCCCACGAGCACGACCGCCCCGCCGACACGTTGTCCGACGGGGACGTCCTGCGGGTCGGCGACACGGCGATCCACGTGCTCCACACCCCGGGCCACGCGCCGGGCGCGGTGTGCTTCCACGTCCCCGACCTGGGCGTTGTCTTCACCGGCGACACCCTGTTCCAGGGCGGCCCGGGCGCCACCGGCCGGTCGTACTCGGACTTCCCGACGATCGTCGGCTCGATCCGCGAGAAGCTCCTGACCCTGCCCGCGGACACGGTGGTCCACACCGGCCACGGCGACGACACGACGATCGGCGCGGAGGCGCCGCACCTGGAGGAGTGGCTCGCCCGCGGGCACTGACCCGGGAAAACCGGTTCACGGGCGGGGCGGTGCTCTGGCACTGTCCCGCCCGTGGACTACCTGGCGATCAACAGAGCGAACTGGGACGAGCGGGCGCCCGCGCACGCCGCGTCGGCGATGTACGGCCTCGACCGGTTCGCCGACCCCGGCCACCTGAGCGACGTCGTCCGGTTCGACCTGCCGCTGCTCGGGGACGTCGCCGGCCTGCGTGGTGTGCACCTGCAGTGCCACATCGGCACCGACACCGTCTCGCTGTCGCGCCTCGGCGCCCGCATGACCGGCCTCGACCTGTCGCCGGTCTCGCTGGCGGAGGCGCGGAAGCTCGCGGCGGTGGCCGGCGCCGGCATCGACTTCCACGAGGCCGACGTGTACGACGCGGTCGAGGTCCTCGGCGCGGGCGGGTTCGACCTCGTCTACACCGGCATCGGGGCGCTCTGCTGGCTGCCGGACGTGGCCCGGTGGGCGCGGGTCGTCGCCGGGCTGCTGCGGCCGGGCGGGCGGCTGTTCATCCGCGAGGCGCACCCGATGCTGATGGCGCTGGGCGACGACCTGCGGCCGCACTACCCGTACTTCGAGACCGAGGAGCCGATCGTCGACGAGGACCCCGGCACCTACACCGGTGACCGCACCGAGTTCACGACCCGGATCACGCACAGCTGGGACCACGGGCTCGGCCAGACGATCACCGGGCTGCTCACCGCAGGCATGCGGCTGACCGGCCTCGTCGAGCACGACAGCGTGCCGTGGGAGGCGCTGCCGGGGCACATGACCGCCGACGAGCAGGGCGAATGGCGGCTCACCGAGAAGCCCGGCTCGCTGGCGGCGAGCTTCACCCTCCAGGCCGTGAAGGAAGGGTAGCCACCTGCCCGGCCCGTCCGTAGGATTGTCGACAATCCACGGGAGGGTGTGCTGATGGCTGAGTTGTCCCCGGTCCTCAAGCAGGCGACGCCGGTGCTCGCCGAGCGCGGTGAGGGCGTGTACCTGTACGGCGAGGACGGGCGCCGGTATCTGGACTTCACCGCCGGGATCGGTGTCACCAGCACCGGGCACTGCCACCCGCGGGTCGTCGAGGCCGTGCGCGAGCAGGCCGGGAAACTGATCCACGGCCAGTACACGACGGTGATGCACCGGCCGCTGCTGACGCTGTCGGAGCGGCTCTCCGAGGTGCTGCCCACCGGGCTCGACTCGCTGTTCTTCGCCAACTCGGGCAGCGAAGCGGTCGAGGCGGCCCTGCGCCTGTCCCG
Source organism: Actinophytocola sp. KF-1 (assembly GCF_054661535.1). NCBI lineage: Bacteria > Bacillati > Actinomycetota > Actinomycetes > Pseudonocardiales > Pseudonocardiaceae > Actinophytocola > Actinophytocola sp. KF-1. Next base: position 255,403 of record NZ_BAAFVK010000008.1, read on the forward strand.
GCACGCCACCGGGCGGCCGAACGTCGTGGTCTTCCACGGCTCGTTCCACGGCCGCACGATCGGCGCCGCCTCCATGACCACCTCGGCCACCAAGTTCCGCGCCGGGTTCGCGCCGCTCATGGGCGGGGTCGTGGTCTCGCCGTTCCCGACGGCCTACCGGTACGGCTGGAGCGAGGAGGAGGCGACGCGGTTCGCGCTGCGCGAGCTGGACTACACGCTGCAGACGCTGACCTCGCCCGCCGAGACCGCCGCGTTCTTCGTCGAGCCCGTGCTCGGCGAGGGCGGGTACGTGCCCGCCACCAGCGCGTTCCTGCGCGGCTTGCGCGAACGGGCCGACAAGCACGGCATCCTGCTCGTGGTCGACGAGGTCCAGACCGGGTTCGGGCGCACCGGCCGGTTCTGGGGCCACGACCACTTCGCCGTCCGGCCCGACGTGCTGATCACCGCCAAGGGCCTGGCCAGCGGGTTCCCGCTCTCGGCGATCGCCGCGCCGAAGGACCTCATGGCCAAGGCGTGGCCGGGGTCGCAGGGCGGCACCTACGGCGGCAACGCCGTCGCCTGCGCGGCCGCGATCGCCACGCTCGACGTCGTCCGGTCCGAGGGGCTGGTCGAGAACGCGGCCACCCAGGGCGCGCGGCTGCGCGAGGGGCTCGCGAAGGTCGCCGCGGACGTGCCTGCCATCGGGGACGTGCGCGGGCTGGGTCTCATGCTGGGCAACGAGTTCGTCGACCGCGACGGCGAGCCCGACCCGGCCGCCGCCGCACGGGTGCAGCAGGCGGCCGCCGCGGCCGGGTTGCTGCTGTTGACCTGCGGCGCGGCGGGCAACGTCGTGCGGATGATCCCGCCGCTCGTGGTGAACGCCGACCAGATCGACGAGGGGCTCGCCCTGTGGCGGGAGGCGGTCACCGCGGTCTGAGATCCTCGTGCGGTGATCACTGAGGACCTCGCGCCCACGGGCGTGCTGCGGGCGTCGATCAACCTCGGCAACCCCGTGCTCGCCCAGGGCAGCGTCGACGCGCCCACCGGGGTGACCGTCGACATCGCCCGCGAGCTGGGCAACCGGCTCGGCGTGCCCGTGGAGCTGGTGGCGTTCGACGCCGCCCGCGCCTCGTTCGAGGCGATGACCGGCGGGCGCGCCGACATCTGCTTCCTCGCGATCGAGCCGAAACGCGCGGAGAAGGTGGCGTTCACCGCGCCGTACGTGCTGATCGAGGGCGTGTACGCGGTGCGGGCGGACGCCCCGATCACCACCCCGGACGAGGTGGACCGGCCGGGCGTGCGGGTCGGGGTGAACCACGGGTCGGCCTACGACCTCTACCTCACCCGCACGCTCCGGCACGCCACCCTCGTGCGTGGCGAGGACGGGACCACCGTCTTCCGCGAGCAGGGCCTCGAGGTGGTGGCGGGTGTCCGGCAGCCCATGACCGCCTACGTCGCGGCGCAGGGGGACCTGCGCCTGCTCGAGCCGCGGTTCATGGAGATCCGCCAGGCGCTCGGCACCACGCGGTCCCGTCGGCCCGAGACCGTCGCCTACCTGTCGGCGCTGGTCGAGGAGCTGAAGGCGAACGGGTTCGTCGCCGGCGCGCTCCGGCGGGCGGGTCAGGACGAGGGGCTGGTCGCGCCCGCGTAGTGCTTGGTCAGCTCGGCGATCCGCTCGTCCGACCACGCGCAGCGCACGTCGCCCATGACGGCGGCGAAGAACAGCTCCAGCTGCAGGTGCCACGCGGCCATCGCCGCCGGCACGACGTCGGCGAGGTGGGCGGGCACGGTCTGCGTCAGCTCGACCCGCTCACCGAGCTTGGGGTCCGAGCACAGCTCCCAGCGCACCGTGCCGGCGGGGGCGCCGTCGTGCAGCCACGCGTACTCGAGGACCCGAGGGGCGTCCGCCCTGGTCATCGGGCCCGCGGGCACGATCTCGTTGGTGGCGCGCACCGGCGGCGTCGCACCGGCCTCGCCTTCGGTCAGCACCTCCCACACCGTAGCGGGTTGCCGCCACACCAGGTCGCGGGCGAACCGGATCTCCCAGCCGTCGTCCGTGCGGGCCGCCGTGCCCTCGTCGAGGCCGAACTTGGCGATGTAGTGCGCCATCGGGGTCACCCAGTCGGTGCGCTCCGGGACCGGCGTGCCGTCGAGCCGCGCGACGAGGGCGTCGAGGCAGGTGTCCCAGCCCGCCGCGGTGCGCCCGGCGGCCAGGAACCCCGTGCGCCCACCGCCCAGGGTCTGGGTGAACACGAGCAGGCAGCCGTCGCCGTCGGGGATCAGCTCGATCCGGATGACGTCGTGCGACCAGCGGAACATGAAGACCTTCGGCTCGTCGACCTCCAGCACCTCGCCGTCCCAGTCACCGTGCACCGGCGCCTCGTCGGGGAACGTGAACCGCATCGGGGCGCCGGGCCGCGGCTCGGCCTCGACCGCCGCCGGGAACCAGTGCGCCATCTCGGTGGGCTCGGTCACCGCGCGCCAGACCTTGGCGGGGGAGTGCCGCAGCCTGCGCTCGAACCGCAGCGTCGGCTCCCCGTTGACCGTGTGCAGTGTCGCGTCGCTCATGACCCCTCCATCGTGTCCAGGTGGCGTTCGAGGGCGTCCAGACTGTCCGTCCACATGCGACGGTACGGCGCGAGCCACGCGTCGATCTCCGCGAGCGGGGCCGGGCGCAGCCGGTACCAGCGGCGTTGCGCGTCCTGGCGGACCTCGACCAGGCCCGCGCCCTTGAGCACCTTCAGGTGCTTGGACACCGTCGGCTGCGCCAGCTCCAGGCGCTCGACCAGGTCGCCGACGAGCCGTTCGCCGTCACGCAGAAGGTCCAGGATCTCCCGGCGGCGTGGCTCGGCCAGCACCTCGAACGTTGATGCCATAGGAGGAATATAGCTCCCATGGCATATAGGCTGTCAAGCGCCGAGGACCGCCAGGAGCCGTGCCACCTCGGCCGCCACCGCGTCCCGGCCCGCGCCGAGGTACTTGCGGGTGTCCACGACGGACGGGTTCGCGTGGAGGTACTCGCGGACGGCCGCCGTGAACGCCTTGTTCAGCTGTGTCGCGATGTTGATCTTCGTCATGCCCGCCTGGACCGCGCGCCGCAGGTCGTCGTCGGGCACGCCGGACGAGCCGTGCAGCACCAGCGGCACCGGCACGGTCGCGCGCAGCCGCTCGATCAGTCCGAAGTCGACGGTCGCGTCGCGGGTGAGCATCGCGTGGGACGTACCGACCGCGACGGCCAGCGCGTCCACGCCGGTGGCCGCCACGTACGCGGCGGCCTCGTCCGGGTCGGTGCGGGCGCCGGGCGCGTGCACACCGTCCTTGCCGCCGACCTCGCCCAGCTCCGCCTCCACGTACACGCCGTGTTCGTGGCAGTGGGCCACCACGTCGGTCGTCGCCGCGACGTTGTCCGCGTAGGACATCACGGACGCGTCGTACATGACCGAGCCGAACCCGAGCCGCACGGCCTCCCGGACGAGCGCGACGTCGGTGGCGTGGTCGAGGTGCACGGCCACCGGCGCGGCCGACGAGCGGGCGACCGCCAGCGTGGCCTGCGCGATGGGTGCCAGCCCACCGTGGTACTTCACGGCGTTCTCGCTGATCTGCAACACGACCGGCGTGCCGGCTTTCTCCGCGCCCGCCACGAGCGCCTCGGCGTGCTCGAGCTGGATCACGTTGAACGCGCCGACGCCCCGGCCCGCCGCGCGTGCGGCCGTGACGATCTCAGCGGTCGGCGTGAGCATCCAGTGCCTCCACGGTGATGGCGGGCCGCAGCCGCGTGTACGTGTCGTGGTCGATGTCGCCGGCCAGCAGGCAGGGGACGGCAGCGGCGGAGACCGCGACCGCCTCCGCGAGCCGTTCCGGCCACTCGAGCGCGTGCCCGGCGGCGAGCGCGGCGACGCACGCGTCACCCGCGCCGGTCGGGTTGCCGTGCAGTCGCTCCGGCACCCGCACCCGCCAGGAACCCTCGTGCGACACGGCGATCAGGCCGTCGTGGCCGAGCGAGGCGACGACCGCGTGCGCGCCCCGGTCGAGCAGCGCCCTCGCGGCCTCGACCGGGTCGTCGAGCCCGGTCACCTCGGTCAGCTCGTGCACGTTCGGCTTCACCACCGCCGGGCGCGCCGCGACACCCGCGAGCAGCGGCGCGCCGGACGTGTCGAGGATGACCGGCGTCGGCGTGGCGCGGATCAGCTGCGCGTACGCGTCGGCGGGCAGGTTGCCCGGCAGGCTCCCGGACAGCACGACGACCGACGCCCGCGCCGCGAGCGCGTGGTAGCCGCCGACGAAGTCCGCCCAGTCCGAAATGGACACGTCGGGCCCCGGCTCGTTCACGGCGGTCGCGGTGCCGTCGGAGACGATCGTGACCGTGCGCCGGGACGGGCCCGCCATGTCGAACAGGGACTCCCGCAGCCCCGCGACGAGCACGTCGGTGCGGATCGCGGCGCCGGTGTCGCCGCCGACGAGCCCGGTGACCATGGTCTCGTGGCCGAGCGCGTGCAGGACGCGGGCGACGTTGACGCCCTTGCCGCCCGCGCGGACGTGGGTGGCGACCGGCCGGTTGGTGTGCCCGAGCCGCAGGGCGGGCACCTCGTAGGTGACGTCCAGCGCGGCGTTCAGCGTGACCGTCAGGATCATGCCGCGGCCCGCCACGCGAGGATGCCCGCGCCGATGCAGCCCGCGTTGTCGCCGAGCTTCGCGCGCACGAGCGCAGGCACCCGCTGGAACGACAGCCGCCCCTCGAGCGACTCGCGCAGCGGCGTCATCAGCGTGTCCCCGGACTCGGACAGCCCGCCGCCGATCGCGATGACCTCCGGCGCAAGCAACGTGATCGCGGTCGTGAGCGCCGCGGCGAGCCCGTCGACCGCCCGCGCCCAGACGGCCAGCGCGGCCGGCTCACCGGCGACGACCGCGGCGGCCACGTCGGCGGCCCGGTCGACCGTCTTCCCGCTGCGCTCGCTGTAGTTGCGGGCGATGAACGCGGCCGACGCGACGGTCTCCAGGCAACCGCGCGTGCCGCACCCGCACACCTTCCCGTCCGGGTCGACGACGATGTGCCCGATCTCGCCCGCGTACCCGTCGGCGTCGAGCCGGTGCCCGTCGACGAGCACCGCGGCGGCGATGCCGGTGCCGATCGGCATGAACATCGCGTTCCGCACCCCGGTCGCGGCGCCGACGGTGAACTCGGCGAGCCCGCCGGTCCGCACGTCGTGCCCCAGCGCGACGGGGATGCCGGCGGCGTCGGCGAGCCGGTCGCGCAGCGGCAGGTCCCGCCAGCCGAGGTTGACCGCGGCCCGCGCGATGCCGAGCCGCTCGTCGATGATCCCCGGCGCGGCGACCCCGACACCGACGACCGTCGCGTCCTCGGCCTTGCCCCGCAGCTCGTCGATCAACTCGACGATCTGGGCGACGTCGACCGAGCCGGCCACACGGCGGGTCGGGGTGCGGAGTGTGTGCACCACGTGCAGGTCCTCGGCCACGAGGGCCGACTTGATCGACGTGCCGCCGATGTCGATGGCCGCGACGAGCCGGTCCATGCCACCGCCTTCCCAGGGAGCCACGGGCTTATCCCGACCTGCCGGCCGTGGCTTATGGAGGTGTGACCTGCACAGACGTGGCCAGCATGCCGCTGTGAGCCAAGATAGCCTGCGCCGCGTGCCGCCCCGACATCCCCCTCGTGCTCGGCGGCTCGAGGTAGGTCGGCGGGGCCGGAATGCTGGCGCGGCTCCCGCCAGGAGTGACGCGAGGAATCCGGCCCGCCGCGGAAGGCAGTCAGGTTCACCCCGACCAGGACGCCCTGACCGTGTCGGCGTTGTCCCGCAGGAAGTCGTCGAAAGTGCGGGGTGGCCGGCCGGTGAGGTCGGCGACCGCGGTCGTGGTCGGGGCGAGCCTGCCGGTCGCCACCTCGGTGAACAGGGCGGCGACGTCCTCGGCGAACGAGGTGGGCAGCCCCTGCGCGGTGAGCCGGGTGGCGAACGCGTGCGCGGGCAGGTCGACGTAGCGGATCTCCCTGCCCGCCACCGCGGAGAGCTTCGCCGCGATCTCGGTGTGGGTGAGCGCTTCCGGTCCGGTGAGCACGAACGTCTCGCCGTGCCGGGGATCTCCCGTGAGCAGCGCGGCCGCGCACGCCGCGATGTCCACGCAGTCCACATAGGACACGCGGCTGCCGCCGTAGGCGCCGAGGATGTCGCCGTGGTCGGTGAACACGGCCGCGCCGGTCAGGAAGTTCTGCATGAACCCGCTCGGCTGCAGGACGCTCCACCCCAGGCCGGACGCCTTGAGGTGCTGCTCGACCAGCCAGTGCGCGCCCTCGGCGAGCCTGCCGCCCGCGCGGGCGTGCCACACCGACAGCTTCACCACGTGCCCGGCGCCCGCCTCGGCGGCGGCGTCGATCACCGTGCGCTGCTGCCGGACCATGGGCTGCTCGCCGTCCGTCGGCTGGGCGCCGCCCGCGTTGAGGAACACCCGGTCGGCGCCCTTGACCGCGGCCGCGACCGAGTGCGGGTCGTCGAGGTCGCCGACCACGTAGCGGCAGCCGAGTTCCTCGCCTTTCGCCGGGTCGCGCACGAACGCGGTGACGTCCGCGTCGCGCAGCAGGTGGACGAGGTGGCGGCCGACGCTGCCGGACGCGCCGAAGACCAGGATCATCACGTCTCCCGTAAACTGAGGGTGGCTCGGGTAATTAAGTCGAGGGTACCTCGATTTGGATCGGAGGCAAGGGTGGGCCGTCGGCCGAGGGTGGACGCACGCCGCAACCACGACGCCCTGCTCGCGGAGGCGGACACGACGTTCCGCGTGCAGGGCACCGGTGCGTCGCTGGAAGGCATCGCGCGGCGGGCCGGGGTGGCGATCGGCACGTTGTACGGCCACTTCCCCAACCGGAGGGCGCTGGTCGGCGCGCTGCTGCGGGACCGGAACGAGGCGCTGTTCGACGCGGGCGAGGCGTTGGCGGCGGAGCCGCCGGAGGAGGCGCTGCGCCGGTGGGTGGACCTCGTGGTCGCCCACGCCGCGAGCTACCGGGGACTCGCCGAACTGCTCGCGGACGGCGTCGACGACGAGGCGTCCGAGTTGCACGCGTCCTGCGCGCGGATGGCCGGCATCGGGGAGCGGATCGTGTCGCGCGCGATCGAGGCCGGGGTGGTGCGGCCGGACGTGACCGGCGCGGACGTCTTCGCCCTGATGAACGCGGGCGCATGGACCCGCGAGCACGCGTCCGGGGAACAGGCGGCGCGGCTGGTCTCGTACACCATCGACGGGCTGCTCGTGAACCGCCGCTCCGCATAGTGGGCGCGCAGCACCGGGTGCGAACCCCAGGTATGCGTGCCGATCGGGTCCGGGGTTTAGATTGCGTCGTGTGGATCGCTACGAACGGCTGAGCACCCTGCTGGACCTGCTCGGGCAGCGGGGCAGGGTCGACGTGGACGACCTCGCCGAGGAGCTGACGGTCTCCGCCGCGACGATCCGCCGCGACCTCGACCACCTCGCCGACCAGCAGTTGCTCACCCGCACCCGCGGTGGGGCCGTCGCCAACAACGTGGCCTACGACCTGCCGCTGCGGTACAAGACGGCCCGGCACGCGTCGGAGAAGGAACGCATCGGCCGTGGCGCCGCCGCGTTGGTGGCGCGGGGGAGCGTCGTCGGCCTGAACGGCGGCACCACGACGACCGAGGTCGCGCGTGCGCTGGCCGTGCTGCCGGAGCTGAACGGCGCCGACGAGCCCGGCGTGACGGTCGTGACCAACGCGCTGAACATCGCGAGCGAGCTGGCGGTGCGGCCGCACGTCAAGATCGTGGTGACCGGCGGCGTGGCGCGGACCGCGTCGTTCGAGCTGTCCGGTCCGCTGGCGACCAGGATCCTGGACGAGATCACCATGGATGTCGTGTTCCTCGGCGTCGATGCCGTTGATCCGGTGCGGGGTGCGTACGCCCACCACGAGGGGGAGGCCAGCATCAACCGGCTGATGGCCGCCCACGCGCGGCGGATCGTCGTGGTGGCGGACAGCTCCAAGCTCGGCGCGCACGCCTTCGCCCGCATCTGCCCGGTGACCGACATCGACACGTTGATCACCGACGACGCCGCTCCGGGGGACGTGGTGGCCGCCTTCGAGGCCGAGGGCGTGACGGTTCAGCTCGTTTAGCTGGTGCTGGGAACTTCGTTGGCGGTGTTTCTAGCAGCTATTTACTATATAGATGTCCGATTATTTGCCTCGGGATTCGGGTGGGCGTGGTTCCTCTGGCGGGGGCGGGTGGCCCGGCTGGGGGGTCAGCCTGGGGTGGTCGGGCTGGCGGGCTGGGTGGAAGGGCTGGGCTGGCTGGCCTGCCGGGCACGCAGAGTTGGACGCTGGCTGGGCTGGGCGAGCCGGGCTGGCTGAGTGGGCTGGGCTGAGTGGGCTGGCTGGGCTGGGCTGCCTGGCTGATCGCGCTGGGTGGGGTGGGCTGGCTGGGGGGTCAGCCTGGGGTGGTCGGGCTGAGTGGTCGGGCTGGCGGGCTGGGTTGGGTGGGAGGCCCGGCTGGGGGGCAGGCCTGGGGTGGTCGGGCTGGCGGGCTGGGCGGAAGGGCTGGGCCGGGCTGGGCTGCCGGGCACGCAGGGTTGGACGCTGGCTGGGCTGGGCGAGCCGGGCTGGCTGGGCTGGGCTGGCTGGGCTGGGCGAGCGGGGCTTGCTGGCTGGGCTGGCTGGGCTGGCTGATCGCGCTGGGTGGGGTGGCTGGGTTGGCGGCTGGGTGGCTGTGCCGAGGAGGGGAGAGGACAAGCCTGGAGGGTGGTTGGGAAGGCGGGCCGGAGGGCAGGTCGACTGGTCGGGTCCAGCTCTGCGAGCCCGGTGGGCGGAGTTGGACTGAGTGGACACCCACATCCTCAGACCGGAAGGTGGCCGCCGTCGCGCTGGTTCGCACTCCCGGCCCTCCGCTCCGGGCTGCCCGGGCACTGGCCTCCGGGTTTGCGCGGCCTACCCGTGTCGGCTCGGTCGGCCGAATGGCATCCCCGCTTGCCGGGCCGAACGAGCTTCCGGGCTGGCCTTCCGGCTTATCGCTCCGTGGGCCCTCCGGGCTTGCTCGGCCGAACATGCCCGGAAAGCCCACGTCGGTGGGTTCGCCCTGCAGTCCAGGGTTCCCAGCCGTCCCAGCTCGGTCGCTTCGCCCTTCCGGCGTGCCGGTCCGGGTCTGCCCAGGCCCACCCGCGGACTTCCGAGCCAATCGTGCCTCTGGGAGCTGCCCACTCTGGTCCAGCTTTACTGCCAGCCTGTAACAACTATGAACTATATAGATGTCCGAGTTTAATCGGCCGCGCAAAAGCGGGGCAGCTCGAGCGCGACGGTGCGCGACAAGGCCTGGAAGGGGAGAACCTAGTGGTGCCCGAGCATGCTGAGCACCAGCTCCCCGTACTGCTTGCCCAGCACCGCGGGCGACGGCTTGCTCGACGGGGAGTACCAGCGCGCCACGTCGATCCCCAGTGACAGCACCGCCCGCGCCGCGGTGCGCACGTCCGGCACCGTGAACACCCCGGCCTCCACGCCTCGGGTGATCACGTCCCGGACGAGGCCTTCGGTGCGGCGGCGGAGGTCCACGACCACCTCGTAGTCCTCCTGCGGCAGTGCGTCCAGCTCGTGCTGTACCACCCTGGCGACGACGTGCCGCCGCGCGTGCCACGCCACGAAGCGCTCCACGAGCGTGCGCATCGCCTCCACCGGGTCCGGGTGTTCGGCGATCGTGGTCTCGACCATCGCGAGGGTGCGTTCGTGGCCGCTGCGGCTGATCGCGAACAGCACCGCCGACTTGGCCGGGAAGTGCACGTACAGGGCGGCGGGCGACATGCCGGCCGCCGTCGCGATGTCTCGGGTCGTCGTGGCGTGGTAGCCACGGGACGCGAACGACTCGACGGCGGCCGCCATGAGGCGGCGTGCGGCGTCCGGCCGCACGTCCGGCCACAGGTCGTCGGGCAGGGGTTGGGTCACGGCAGGATGTTCGCGTGCGGCGCCAGCAGCTGCCGGTGCCGGCCCGCGGTGCCGAGCGCGATCGAGTCGGCCTTCGCGCGCTTCAGGTACAGGTGCGCCGGGTGCTCCCACGTCATGCCGATGCCGCCGTGGAGTTGCACGCACTCCTCCGCCGCGTGCACGGCGACGGTCGAGCACAGCGACTGCGCCACGCTCGCCGACAGCCGGCCCGGGTCGTCCGCCGCGTTGCGGGCCGCCGCGCGCGCCAGCACCAGGTCGCCCCAGATGTCGGCCAGCCGGTGCTTCAGTGCCTGGAACGAGCCGACCGGGCGGCCGAACTGGTGCCGGTCCTTCAGGTACGCGACCGTCGTGTCCAGGCACCACTCCGCGACGCCGAGCTGTTCGGACGCCAGCAGCCCGGCCGCCGTCCACAGTGCACCGTCCACTGCCTGCTCCGCGGACTCCGGGCCGGCCAGGAGGGTGCCGGTGGCGCCGTCGAGCGTGACGTCCGCGACCGGGCGGGTCAGGTCCAGCGACGTGACCGGTGTGACCTCGACGCCTTCCTGCGCGACGGGAACGGCGTACAGTTCCAGCCCGCTACCGCCCTGGGCGGGGACCACCAGCACGTCGGCGGGCAGCGCGTCGGCGACCGAGCGGACCCGGCCCGTCAGGCCGGAGTCGGAGCGGATCGCGTCCGGCACGGTCGTGCCCGGCGCGGTCGCGAGCGACACCGCCAGGGTCGCGATCGACGAACCGGACCCGATGGCCTCCAGCAGCCCGCGCACCTCGTCGCTCGGCTTGCAGCCCAGCAGCGCCGTGGTGGCGAGCACGGCGCTGCCGAGGAACGGCACCGGCGCGACCGAGCGGCCCAGCTCCTCCATCACGACCGCGACCTCGCGCGTCGACGCGCCCTGCCCGCCCAGCTCCTCCGGCACGTGCAGCGACGCCACACCCAGCTCGGTCAGCCTGCGCCACAGGTCCAGGTCGTGGGGCTCGGCCGTCTCGCAGCGCGCCAGCACGTCGGCGGCCGACGCGCGGTCGGCCAGCAGGTCCTTGACGCTCGCCCGCAGGTCGTCCTCGACGTCGGTGTAGAGCAGGTTCATCGCGGCAGGTCCTTCCAGGCGACCTTGGTGTCGGTGCGCGGCTCGGCGGGGAGTCCGAGCACCCGCTCGGCGATGATGTTGCGCAGCACCTCCGACGTGCCGCCCTCGATCGAGTTGCCCTTGGCGCGCAGGTAGCGGTACCCGGCCTCGCGGCCCGTGAAGTCCACCTTGTCGGGGCGGCGGAGCGTCCAGTCGTCGTAGCGGAGGCCGTCGTCGCCGAGCAGTTCCACCTCCAGGCCCGTCAGCCGCTGCGCGAGCCGCGCGAACGCGAGCTTCATCGCCGAGCCCTCCGGACCGGGTGCGCCCGCGGCGAGCTGCTGGCGGAGCCGGATCCCCGCCAGTCGCAACGCTTCCGACTGCGTCCACAGGTCCAGCAGCCGGTCGTGCAGTTCTGGCGTGTGGTTCTCCGGGTGGTCCCGCCACGTCTGCGCGACCACGCCGGACATGCCGCCGTCCCGGGGTGCCGGGCGGCTGCCGATGGCGACGCGCTCGTTCATGAGCGTGGTCTGCGCTACCTTCCAGCCCTCGCCTACCGCGCCGAGCCGGTACGCGTCCGGCACCCGCGCGTTGGTCATGAAGACCTCGTTGAACTCGGCCTCGCCGGTGATCTGGCGCAGCGGCCGGACCTCGACGCCGGGGTCGGTCATGTCGAGGACGAAGTAGGTGAGGCCGGCGTGCTTGGGCAGGTCCGGGTCGTGGCGGGCCACGAGGATCGCGAACCGGGCCGTGTGCGCGCTGGAGGTCCACACCTTCTGGCCGGTGATCACCCAGTCGTCGCCGTCGCGGACCGCTCGCGTGCCGAGCGCGGCGAGGTCGGAACCGGCGCCGGGCTCGGAGAACAGCTGGCACCACACCTCCTCACCGGTCCAGAGAGGACGGAGGAAGCGCTTCTTCTGTTCCTCAGTGCCGAAGGCGAGGATGGTCGGCGCGGCCATGCCGAGCCCGATGCCGATGCGGCGCGGGTCGTTGTCCGGTGTGCCCGCGAGTTCCTCGTCCACGACGTTCTGCAGCTCGCGCGGCAGGTCGAGGCCGCCGAGCCCGGTGGGGAAGTGGACCCACGCGAGTCCGGCGTCGAACCGGGCACGCAGGAAGTCCAGCCGGTCCATGGCGGTGTGGTCGTGCTCGGCGCGGAACTCGCGCGCCAGCTCCCGCAGTCGCGTCTCGTTCACGGCACGTACACCACGATCGTCTCGGCGACGCAGGCCGGTTTGTCGCCGCCTTCGATCTCGACGGTCCAGCGCAGCGTGGCCTGCTTGCCCTGCGCCCGGTCGGTCAGGTCGACCAGCTCCGCGCCCGCGCGGATGCGGGACCCGACCGGCACCACGGACGGGAAGCGGACCTTGCCGAGCCCGTAGTTGATGCCCATGGTGATGCCGTCGACGCGGTAGATCTCCTTGCCCAGGAAGGGGATCAGCGACAGCGTGAGGTAGCCGTGGGCGATGGTGGCGCCGAACGGGCCCGCCGCCGCCTTCTCGGTGTCGACGTGGATCCACTGGTGGTCGCCGGTGGCGTCGGCGAACTGGTTGACCTGCTCCTGGGTGACGGTGTGCCAGGCGCCGTGGCCGAGCTGCTCGCCCTTGGCGGCGGCGAACTCGTCGAGGTTCGCGAAGATCCGCATGTCGGTGTCTCTCAGTCCTGTGGCCCGCCGGCCACGTAGATCACCTGGCCGGACACGAACCCGGACTCCTCGCGCGCGAAGAACGACGCCATGGCGGCGATGTCCTCCGGCTGCCCGACGCGCTGCACCGGGATGGCGGCGGCCGCGCCCTGCTTGAACTGCTCGAAGTCCACGCCGACGCGCTCCGCGGTGGCCGCGGTCATGTCGGTCTCGATGAAGCCGGGCGCGATCGCGTTGACCGTGATGCCGAACTTGCCGAGCTCGATCGCGAGGGTCTTGGTGAAGCCCTGCATGCCCGCCTTGGCCGCGGAGTAGTTGGCCTGGCCGCGGTTGCCGAGCGCGGAGGTGCTGGACAGGTTGATGATCCGGCCCCAGCCCGCCTCGGTCTGGTACTTCTGCACCTCGCGCGACATCAGGAACGCGCCGCGCAGGTGCACGTTCATGACCATGTCCCAGTCGTCCTCGGACATCTTGAACAGCAGGTTGTCGCGCAGGATGCCCGCGTTGTTGACCAGCACGGCGGGCGGCCCGAGCTCCTGTGCGACCTTCGTGACGGCGGCGGTGACCTGCTCGGCGTTCGACACGTCGGCGCCGACGGCGAGCGCGGTGCCGCCGGCCTGCTGAATGGCGGCGACGGTGTCTTTGCAGTGGTCCTCGGTGAGGTCCAGGACGCCGACGGCGTAACCGTCCTCGGCGAGGCGCTTGGCGACGGCCGCGCCAATCCCTCGAGCAGCACCGGTGACGATCGCGACACGGGACTGAGCCACGGGTTCTCCTTCGAACGCTTTCGGCAACGAGCTAAGCAAGCGCTTAGTAAGCTACCTCGTGCGCCTGGAGCGGGCAAGCGGCTTGGGGATGGTGGGCCGGGTCGGCGGTTCGCGGGTGTCCGGGCGGGTGGAGCCGAGACCATGCGGGCTCGCCCGGGCGGTGGTTGTGCGGTGGGTGCCAGGACCGTGCGGTCGCTCGGGCGGTGGGTGCGCGGGCGGTGGTGCGGAGACCCGCAGGGGGTCGGCGTGGGTGCGGAGACCACGCAGGTGGTGCTCGGGCGGCGGGTGCAGAGACGGTGCGGGTGGTTCGGGGCCCGGAGGCTGGGTGCGCAGACCGCGCAGGCGGTGCGTGGGCGTTGGGTGCGGAGAACTCGCAGTGTTGGCGGTGCGTGGGCGGTGGTGCGGAGACCCGCGGGTGGTTCGGGTTGCTCGGGCGGTGGGTGCGCAGACCGTGCGGGTGGTTCGCGGGCGCGCGGTGGGCGGGTGCGGAGACCGCGCAGGCGGTGCGCGGATGGTGGTGCGGAGACCTGCGGGTGGTTCGGGTCGCCTGGGCGGCGGGCGCGCAAAGCGCGCAGGTGATGCTCGGGCGTTGGATGCGGAGACCCTGCGGGTGGTTCGCGGTGCTCGGGCGGTGGTGCGGAGACCGTGCGGGTGGTCGCGGTGTGCGGAGGGTGGCTGCGGAGACCGCGCAGGCGGTGCGTGGGTGGGTGCGGAGGCTGCGCGGGTGGTCGCGGTGCGCAGAGGCGGCTGCGGAGACCGCGCAGGCGGTGCGTGGGCGTTGGGGTGCGGAGACCCGCGGGTGGTTCGGGTCGCCCGGACGGCGGATGCGCAGAGCGCGCAGGTGGTGCTCGGGCGGTGGGTGCGAAGACCGCGAGCGGTGACGGCGAGCGTGGCCGACGAGCGTCAGCCGACGGCGGTCGGGCGAGCGCCGCGATCCGCGGAAGCGGCGGTGATAGAGGGGCGGCCTCCGGCCCCCGGTTGCCAGCGTACGGGCAGGCACCGACAACGCCGGGTGTGCGGGCCGTCGGCTGTGGACAACCGGCCGGGCTGTGGACAACCGGGCCGGTGTCGATCTTCGGCGGGTGGTTGTGTCGGTGGTCGCCGGTAGTGTGGTTCGAGGGGGCCGGCGGCCGCGCCGGGGTCAGAACTCGAAGCCGCCCGGTTTGCCGTTGCGGTCGGCGATGAGGCCGGCGAGCGTGGCGATCGCGATCTCCGGCGGCGTCCGCGACCCGATGTTGAGGCCGATGGGCCGGTGGACGCGCGCGATCTCCTCGTCGGCGACGCCCAGGTCGCGCAGCGCCGCGACGTGCGGGCCGGGGTGGCGCGGGTTGCCCATCACGCCGATCCAGCGCACCGGGAGCTTGAGCGCTTCGGCGAGCACCTGGCCCAGCTCGGCGCGGTGGTGGTCGGTCACCACGACGTCGGCCTCGCCGTCCAGCTGCGGGAAGTGGGTGAGGACCGTGGTCACGCCCGCCTCCTCGTTGGACACGCGGCCGCGTTCCGGTTCCACGAGGACGGTGCGGAAGCCGAGGTCGGCCGCGTAGCGCAACAGCACGTCCGCGGCCGGGGACGCGAACACGGCAACCAGGGTGCGGGTCTCGGGCGGCGCCTGCGCGTCGCCGTGTGCCACCGCACAGTTCGGATCGTCTGTCGCCATGCGTTCTAGGGTGGCACGCGTGCCGACGAACGTCACTTTGCCGTACAACGGGCTGGCCCTCGACCGCGGTCGTCGCGGGGACGCCGAATGGCTGGCCGCCGCCCGGGCGGGTGGCCGGGCGCTGGCGTTCTGGCGGGATCGGTGCCTGGTCGCGGACGGGGTGCCGGTGCACCTCGACGCGCCGGACCGGGACGCCGTCTTCCTCGGCCAGGGCGAGGTCGCGGTGTTCGCCGTCGACCTGTCCGACGAGACCGAAGAGGACGCGCTGCGGGCGGCTGGCGCCGAGGCGGCGGTCGACATCCGCGGCCTGTTCACCGGGCTGGACCCGCAGGAAGCGGCCACCCTCGCCTACGCCCGCGGCATGCTGCACTGGGCCCGCAACCAGCGGTTCTGCGGTGCGTGCGGCTCGGCGACCGCGGCCGAGCAGGCCGGGCACGTACGGCGGTGCCACGGCTGCGGGAAGCTGCACTTCCCGCGCATCGAACCCGCCGTGATCATGCTCGTGGAGGCCCCGGACCGGCGGCGCTGCCTGCTCGCGCGGCACCGCGGCGCGTCGTCGTTTGCCACGCTCGCCGGGTTCCTGGAGATCGGGGAGAGCCTGGAGGACGCGGTGCGGCGCGAGCTCGCCGAGGAGGCCGGGGTGCGGGTGCGTGACGTCGCCTACCAGGCGTCGCAGGCGTGGCCGTTCCCGTCGGGGCTCATGGTCGGCTTCCGCGCGCTGGCCGAGACCGACGAGTTCGCCGTGGACCACGACGAGCTGGACGAGGCGCGCTGGTTCACCCGCGCGGAGGTCCGCGCCCTCGGCGACGGCCGTCCCGACTCGATCGAGTCGTACCTGGTGGGAAATTGGCTGGCCGAGGGGTGAGGAGTTCGTAGACTCGCCGCCGTGGCGAGTCGAGTGTGGTTGACGACCGAGGACGGCCTGCGCCTGGACGCGGTGTGGCACGAGGCCGGCGAGCGTGCCGTCGTGCTCGCGCACGGGATCACCGTCGACCTGGCCGAGAACGGGCTGTTCGAACCGCTCGCGGCCGCGTTGGTCGCACGTGGACTGTCCGTGCTGCGGTTCTCCTTCCGCGGCCACGGCAACAGCGACGGCGTCGACCGCGAGATGACGATCGCCGGGGAGCGGCGGGACCTGCGGGCCGCCGTGTCGTGGGCCGGGCGGCCGGTCGCGGTGCTCGGCTCCAGCTTCGGCGCCGTCAGCGTCACCCTGTCGCTGGCCGACCTCGCCGACGCGGTGCGTGCCGTCGTGCTGTGGCAGCCGGTGCTGGACCTGCGGCACACGTTCCTCGAACCGGAACTGCCGAGGGGACGCGCACTGTACGGCGACCGGGCCGGCGGCGACGTCGACATCGAGGGCCGGTTCGTGCTGGGCGCACCGCTGTTCGAGGAGTTCGCGACGACGCCGCGCCCCGCCGACGCGTTCCTGTCCGCCCCGCAACCCGCGCTGGTCGTCCACGGCGACGCCGACGAGCACGTGTCCCACGACATCGCGAGGGACACCGCGCTGCGCCGCCCGCGCACGGACTGGCACTCGATCCCCGGGGCGGGGCACGGCTTCCTCGGCGCGAAGGCGTCCGCCGAGGTGATCGAGACGACCGCGGACTGGCTGGCCGCATGACCTTCGAGGAACTGGTCGCCGAAGCGGCGGCGGTCCCGGTCGACGGCTGGGACTTCTCGTGGCTGGACGGCAGGGCGACGGAGGAACGGCCGCCGTGGGGCTACCAGCGCCTGATGGGCGAACGCATGGCCGCCGCGTCGGTGGCCCTGGACATCCAGACCGGCGGCGGTGAGGTGCTGGCCGGGGTGCCCCACCTGGCGCCGGTGACGGTCGCGCTGGAGGCGTGGCCGCCCAACCGCGCACGGGCCGCGCGGAACCTGCGCCCGCGCGGTGTCCACGTGGTCGCCGACGCCGGGAAGCCGCCCTTTCCGTTGCGGGACAACACCTTCGACCTGGTGGTGAGCCGGCACCCGGTGCGGGCGTGGTGGGCGGAGATCGCGCGGGTGCTCGCGCCGGGCGGGACGTACCTGTCGCAGGAGGTGGGGCAGCGCAGCGTCGCCGAGCTGGTCGAGTTCTTCCTGGGGCCGCGGCGGTGGGCGGAACGCGACCCCGAGGAGGCGCGTGCCATGGCGGAAGCGGCGGGGCTCGAGGTCGTGGACCTGAGGACGGCGAGCCTGCGCACGGAGTTCTTCGACGTCGGCGCCGTGGTGTACTTCCTGCGCAAGGTGATCTGGATGGTGCCCGGCTTCACTGTGGACGCGTACCGGACCCGCCTGCGCGAACTGCACGACAAGATCGAAGCCGACGGCCCGTTCGTCGCCACCACGACCCGTTTCCTCATCGAGGCGCGCAAACCGGCCTGACGGCGCCGTCCGGCGCCGCTGATGTCGAAGGCGGCGCCGCGCGAGTGAGCAGCTCACGGAGACCGGACATGATCACCGCCGAGCACAACCGAGCCAGTTCCAGATCGTTTCTGGTGGTTGATGACGCCAAAGGGGACATGCACGCTGGGGGTGGCTTTCGAGGTCAGGCGTACGTGCCTTTCTTGGTCATCGAAGAAGATGTGTGGACGAAGCACGCCGAGAATCGGCCCCTTGTCCAAACCACCCAGGAAGAAGGCGTCGTTGACCGTGACCCCCCAGGCTTTGAGGCTGGCCACGGCGCGTTCGTGTGACGGTGCGTTTCGCGCGGTCACCACCGACACGCGTACCCGGATCCGATACGAAGGGTCTTGTTGGCGGCGTTCCTCTTCACGCTTCTGGATCTTGTTGATGCCTGCCAGAAACGGTTGCAGGGGTCCTGGGGCGTGGGGTGTATTCGCGTTCATGGACTCGTGCTGGTGGAAGTCCTCGAGGCCGCGTTGCTGCATGACCTGTTCCGCTTCGTCGCCTGCGAGGACACCGTCGAAGTCGAAGGCGATACGTAGGTCGCGCTCGTCATCGTCGGCTGCCGGATCCTCGGTCGCGGACCAGTGCAACACTTGACCACCGGGAAAGCCTCGTTCGACCGCGTCACGGACGTCGGCCCCGTTGGCTGAGAGGAACAGTGACATGTTCAGCGCGGGTATGTAGCTGTACGGGGACTGCCCCTGAGTGAAGATCGCTCTGGTGATGGGAAGCCGGTGATGCTGGATCGAACGCATCACCCGTAGGCCGGTGTCCGGGTCGTTCTTGGACAGCACGATGACCTCGATCAGCGGGTCGTGCGGTTCGGCGATGTCGTTGAGTGACAGCAGACGCTTGATGAACGTAAACGCGGTGCCCTTCGGCAACGGTTCATCGACGTGTTGTTCTTGGTACGCGCGGACGCGAGTGCGACCACCAACCGATTGTCCAGGCAATACGCCATAGTGGAACGTCCCCATGTCTGCGTTGGCCGACCCAGGGGTCGTCATGGTCCTGTAGACGGTTACGAGCGTGGCCGCACGACGGACAGAAGAGATTCCAGCGCTGGATGGTGTTGCCGTCTCCGGATGGGTCGCCTGGACGTGCCGTGCCTCCGTCTGGCAGGTGGGCGGGCTGGCCGATCGACTTGGTGTGCCACGCGGACGCACCGAGCGGGCCGGCGCTGAGGACCGGTCGGCACGTCGTCCCCTTCCTGCGCGCACTCTCGCGAACGTCGCTCGTCGGCTTGCTCGTTCGGACTCGGTCGGCCGAAGAGGTTTAACAGGACGCTCACGATGAAACTCTTGGAGCGGGGTGGCACCCGGTGAGAGTGAGGTCGTCGTGGCAACTCAGGACGTGCTCCGGTGTCGGACGGTGCCGTCGTGACGGGGGAGGGGCACCTCGTCGCCGGGCGTTACCGGTTGGTGCGGCCGATCGGGACCGGTGCGATGGGGATGGTCTGGCAGGGCCACGACGAGCGCCTGCTGCGTCCCGTGGCCGTCAAGAAGTTGCTGCTCCGGCCCGGGCTGGGGGCAGCGGAGACGAACGAGAAGGTCGCCCGCTGCCTGCGTGAAGGCCGGATCGCCGCCCGCCTGCAGCACCCCAACGCGATCACCGTGTTCGACGTGGTCGACGAGGACGGCGTGCCGCACCTCGTCATGGAGTACCTGCCCTCGCGCAGCCTCGCGACCGCGATCACCGAGGACGGGCCCCTCGCGCCGTCAGCGGTGGCCGCCGTCGGCGCGCAGGTGGCCTCCGCGCTCGCGGCCGCGCACGCCGCGGGCATCGTGCACCGCGACATCACGCCCGCCAACATCCTGCTCGGTGCGGACGGCGTCGCGAAGCTCACCGACTTCGGCATCTCCCGGGCCGTCGACGACGCGGCGGTGACCAGGACCGGCCTCGTCGCTGGCACCCCCGCCTACCTCGCGCCCGAGGTGGCGCTCGGCGCCGACCCCACCCCCGCCTCCGACATGTTCTCGCTGGGCTCGACCCTGTACGCCGCCGTGGAGGGGGAACCGCCGTTCGGTCTGGGGCCGAACGTGCTCGGGCTGCTCCACTCCGTGGCCTGCGGGGAGATCACCCCGCCGCGGCGGTCGGGCCCCCTCACCGACGTGCTGCTCGCCCTGCTCACCACCGACCCGGACGCCCGCCCCACCGCAGAACAGGCCCGTGACCTGCTCACCGCCGTCGACGAGCCGTCCGGGCCTCTGCCGGTCGTCGCCCCGGTCGTCGCCGCGCCCGTCGAGGCGGGCACCACGGTCATCGACCCGCCCACCGAACTGGTCGCGCCGGTGGCGGCCACGGCCGCGGGCAGGCCACGGGGGCCGCTCGCCGTGACCGGGGTCTTCGTCGTCGCGCTGGTCGCCGTGGGGCTGTGGCTGCTCGGCGGTCACGCCGGGGTGCAGCCGACACAGGACCCGGCACCCGCCGAACAGGGCGGGAAGAGCCAGGACCCGGGGACCTCGGTGTCCGTGCCCGTGGCACCGGCCGCCGGGCAGCCGGTCCAGGTCGACGACCAGCCCGCGACCAGCACGACGACGCGCCGCCGGGCCGTCCCGACCACGACGACCGGCCAGGCGGCACCGACGACCACCACGACCACGCCGCCCGCGCAGGCGGCGCCACCGACCACGACCGGCGGGGAGCAGACGACCGACGTCACGACGACCACACCCCCGCCCACCAGCGAGGCGACGACCACCACGCAGGACGCCGACACCGACGAGCGGTGACACCGCGCGGGTCTTCGCCGCCTGTCATGGCGGGAGAGCGGAGAGGGAGGCCCGATGCGTGTGGTGCTGGTCGAGGATCACCGGTTGATGCGCGAGTGCCTCGTGCGGGTGCTCTCCGAGACCGACGACATCACCGTCGTGGGGACCTGCCCGGACGGTGAGACCGCGATCGACGTCGTGCTCCGGGAACGGCCCGACGTCGTGCTCATGGACGTGCGGCTGCCCGGCGTGGACGGGATCGAGGCCACCCGCCGGATCCTCCGCGTGTGGCCGCAGGCACGGGTGCTCGTGCACACCTCCGACCCGCACCCCGAGCAGGCCAGGGCCGCGATCAGGACCGGCGCGGTCGGCGTGCTGGGCAAGAGCGGGGACGGCGACCGGCTCGTGCGCGCCCTGCGCACGGCCGCCGCCTGACCGCGTCTCAGGTACCGCCGCGCCCGACGTCCTTCTTGGGCCCCCGGCCGCGGCCCTTGTCCTCCCCGGTGACCGCGGTGGTGGTCGTCGTCGCGGTGGTGGCGGTCGCGGTCGCGCTGTCGACGACCTCGTCGGAGTTGATCAGCACGGCGCCGTCCTGGGCCAGCAGGGTGTGGCGGTGGGTCTCGCGGACGTGCGCCCCGGCGGTGTACTCGATCTCGACGACGACCGTGTCGCCGGAGACGGTGGGGGCGCCGGTCACCAGCAGGCCGGTGACGTCGCGCCACCGCTCCTCGAACCGGTCGCGGCCCTGGTCGCGCAGCGCGGGACCGAGCAGGGACCACGCCTGTCCCGGGTCGTCGGCGACCAGGGCGTAGAAGCGGGTGACGGTCTGCCGCAGCACCTCCGCGTCCGGGGCCGGCGGCGGGGTGGACGTGGTCGTCAGCGCCGCGGCCGCACCGCGGTCGGCGCGGCCGACGGGCCACGTGGTGAGCAGCAGCAGCGTCAGCAGGCCGACCACGAGCGCCGCCATGGCCACGAACGCGAGGTGCCGGCGGCGCGGCGGGGGAGCGGCGGCAGGCAGCGGGCGGAGGTCGAGGCGCGTCGGGGCGCCCGCGGCGGCCAGGGTGTCGGCGACCTCGCCTATGGTGGGCCGCGCGGCGGGATCGTCGCGCAGCATCGCCATGATCGGCGCCGTCAGCGCGCCCGCGTTCCTCGGCGGCGGCGCCCCGCCCTCGGCGACGCGCTGGAGCTGGGCCACCGGGTTGGCGGCGGTGCCGAACGGGGGCGTGCCCTCGAGCGCGGCGTAGAGGGTGGCGCCGAGGGAGAACACGTCCGTGGCGGGCGTGGGCGCCTCGCCGTACGCCGCCTCCGGGGCGAGGAACGCCGGTGTGCCCGCCAGCAGCCCGGTGTCGGTGACGGCGCCGTCGTCGACGCTCCTGGCGAGCCCGAAGTCGGTGATCTTCGCCGAGCCGTCCACGCCGAGCAGGACGTTCGCGGGCTTGACGTCCCGGTGCACGATCCCGGCGGCGTGCCCCGCGGCCAGCGCCGCCGCGAGCTGCGCGCCGATGCTGGCGACCTGGGCCACGGGCAGGACACCGCCGTCGTCGAGCACGGCCGCGAGGCTGCGGGACGGCACGTACTCCATCACCAGGACCGGGTTGCCCAGGTCGTCGGTGGCGACGTCGTGGACCGCGACCGCGTTCGGGTGCTGCAGCCGCGCGGCCGCCCGCGCCTCCCGGATCACCCGCCGCCGCGCCGGCGCCGCGTCGTCCCCGGCGGGCACGCGCAACTGCTTGATGGCCACGACCCGGCCGAGCCGCAGGTCGAACGCCCGCCACACGGTCCCCATCGCACCCTCGCCGACCGGCGCAGCCAACCGGTACCGCCCGGCGACCACGCGTTCCGCTCGCCAGATGCTGTGCACACCCGCTCCGTCCACTCGCGCGACCCGGCCTCGTGAGCCGGGCACCCGATCAGTACGGCGCTTCCGTGTCACGGCACGTCACAAGCCACCGCACACAGCGTCGCAGGTGCTCGTCGCCTTTCCCGGCACGACCGCCGCTCGGGAAGCCGGGCGCGCAGCGCCCGGTGGGGCGGCTCGTGATCCCCTGATCGAGTGACCAGGCCGGTAGGGTGCGAGCGCGGTGGTGTCCGCTGAGCGGATGGAGGGCGCGGCGGTGGGACGGCACTCATCGGTCCGGTCGCGTGGCCGGCGCACGCCGGTCGCCGTGGGGTTGCTCGTGGTCGCGCTGGTGGGCTGGTTTGCCGTCGGCTTTCTCGGGGACCGGCTCCGTGCCGCCGGTTGTGCGGCCCGGCCGTCGCTCACGGTGGCCGCCGCGTTCGAGATCGCGCCCGTCGTCGCCCAGGTCGCGCGGCACGCGGCCGACGACGAGCGCGCCTGCTACCGCGTACGCGTGGTGGAGCGGGACTCCTCCGAGGTCGTCGAGTCGCTCGCCGTCGCCGGCGGGCCGCCGGACGTGTGGATCCCCGAGTCCACCATGTGGTTGTGGCGCGCGCAGGACGCCGGCGCGTGGTCCGTGCCCGCCACCGGGACGTCGATCGCGAGTTCGCCGGTGGTGCTGGGGGTCACCGAGACCGTCGCGTCCGACCTCGGGTGGCCGGACGAGAAGCCGGGGTGGGGGCAGGTCATCGGTCCCGCCGCAGGCGGGCTCGCGGTCGGGTTCCCCGACCCCGCACGGGATCCGGTCGGGATCTCCACCTTGCTGGAGCTGAACGACCTCGTCGCGGACGCCCCGGACCCGGGCACGGCACGCACGGTCGCGATGCGCGCGCTCTCCCGGAACACGGTGCCCCGGCAGGAGGACCTGTTCCGCCGCCTGCCCGGCGGCGTCGCCGATCCGCTCGAGGCGTTCCCCACCTCCGAGCACGCCCTGCTCCTGCACAACGCCAAGCCTGGGCAGCTCCCGCTGGTCGCGATCTACCCGGACGACGGCGTGCCCGCGCTCGACTTCCCGTACACCGTGCTGCCGGGAACCCCGGTGGCCAAACGCGGTGTCGCGGAACGGTTCCTGGACCGGCTGCTGACCCAGGACAGCGCCGACATGCTCGCCGACGCCGGTTTCCGCACCCCGGACGGCGCCGCGTTGCGCGACCGGTCCGGCGACCGGCGCACGTCGGGGGAGCGGGTGACCCCGGCGCCGCTGCGCGGCTCCGCCGAGGTGGAGCAGGTGCTCGCGGCATGGGCCGGGGTGAACCTGAGCGGCCGGTTGCAGGTGCTGCTCGACGTGTCCGGGTCCATGGCCGAGCAGGTGCCGGGCACCGGCCGGACCCGGATGGCGGTCACCGTCGAGGCCGCGGCGACCGGGATGCGGCTGTTCAAGCCGACCACGAAGCTCGGCATGTGGGTGTTCGCGACGGACCTGGACGGTGCCAAGGACTACCAGGTGCTGTTGCCCGTCCGGCCGATGGCCGAGCACCTCGCCAGTGGCGCGGTCGACACGCTGCGCGCCGTGCAGGCCCTGCAGGACGGCAACACCGCGCTGTACGACGCGGTGCTCGCCGCCTACCGGGACGCCGTGCGCGGCTGGGAACCGGGGCGGATCAACACGGTCGTCGTCCTGACCGACGGCAAGGACGACAACGCCAGCGACATCACCCTCGACCGGCTGCTCACCGAACTGCGCGGGCTGCGGAACCCGGGCAGGCCCTTGACACTCGTCGGGATCGGCATCGGCCCCGGCGTCGACCGGGCCGCGCTGACCGCGATCGCCGAGGCGACCGGCGGCAAGGCGTTCATCGCGCAGAACCCCGCCCATATCGGCGACGTGTTCCACGAGGCGCTGTCGCTGATGCTGTGCCAGCCGCCGGACTGCCGTCCCGGCGCCGAGGGTCGCTGAGCCCATCCCCTGGGGAGGGGCGTCCCCCGTCACCTCTAGACGATAATGGTTTTCATTTGTATAATGGCACAGTGTGGCGATCTCGTCACGCTCTGCCATGTCCCCACCGGAGGAGTCCTCTGTGGACTTGTTGATCGACCAGCTGCCACCGCCCCTGCCCGCCGAGCGGATCATCGCGCTCAACCAGCCGAAGGCCGACCTGCACAGCCCGCGCTCCTACGAGTGGAACGGCTGGGTGTTCGACGTCCCGCCAGGCGTGTTCCTGCCCGGCGGGACGAGCCGGATGGTCCACCAGCGGCTGCTCGACGGCACCATCCCCGTCGCGGGCCGCCGCTACGCCGCCATGGGCGTCGGGCTCGGGGTGGAGACCGTGGTCGCCGGGCTGCGCGGCGCGCGGGAGGTCTACGCGATCGACGTGGACGCCGCCAGCGTCGACACCGCCGCGCGGCACTACCAGCGCCTGGTCGGGCACCGCGACGGGGCCACGTTCGTGCCCGTCGTCGCCGACGTGTTCGACGGGTTCCCGGCCGGGCGGCAGCTCGACGTGATCACGTTCAACCCGCCCGCGGTCAGCCAGGTCGTCAGCGACGACCCCGCCGTCGTGCGCAACGTGTGCGTCGGCGCGCCGCTGCTCGCCCGCTTCTTCGCCCAGCTCGCCGGACGGGACCTCCTGGCGCCCGGCGGCGAGGTGTACCTCATCGTCTCGAACACCGCCGACCTGCGCGGCATCGTCGGTCACGCGCACGACAACGGCTTCACCGTCGAGGTGGCGCTGCGGCACGACTGGCAGGACGGCGTGCTCACCTACCTGTTCCGCGTGCACCGCGGCGGTGCCGCGTGACCGTCGACGAGCTCGTCAGCGCGGTCCGCGCGGGCGAACACGGCGCCCCGCCGGGAGAACTGGTGGCCACCAGCGTGTTCTGGCTGCACCACGGCACCCGGCTCGCGGGCGGGCACACGACCTACCGCAACCAGTACCTCCTCGTCCGATGTGGACGGTCGTTCGGCGCCTGCGCGTTCGAGGCGGGGGCGGTCGACCCCGCGATCTGCCACGACGCGTCCGGCAGCACGCTCGACGACCTGCTGCGGGACGGTCCGCTGCCGCTGCGGATCGCCGCGCTCGACGCGTACCTCGCCGAGGCGCGCCCGCACCGCGACGCCCCGGACGCGGAGGCGGTCGTGCTGCCCGCGGGCACCCCCGAGGTACGGGCCCGCGCCCGCGACGCCGCCATCGCCGCGCTGCTCGACATCGCGCCGGGCGCGCGCGTGGCGCTCATCGGGGTGGTGAACCCGCTCGTGGCGGCGATCCGCGAGCGCGGCGGCGTGTGCCTGCCGTGCGACCACAACCTGCGCACCACGCAGTGGGGCGACACCGTGGCGACGTCGATGACCGAGGTGCTCGACACCGCCGACGCCGTCGTCGCCACCGGCATGACCCTGAGCAACGGCACGTTCGACGCGATCCTCGGGCGCTGCCGGGAACGGGCCGTGCCGCTCGTCGTGTACGCGCAGACCGGGAGTGCGGTCGCGCGGGCGTTCCTCGGCGCCGGGGTGCGCGCGCTGTCGGCGGAACCCTTCCCGTTCTCGCAGTTCAGCGCCGACCCCACGGTGCTGTACCGCTACCGCGCGGCGACGCGGGCATGACCGTCGCCATCGGGCACGCTTCCGCGCACCACGGCGAGATCCTGCAGGGGGTGTTCCTCGACGCGTCGGGACGCCCGTGCCGGGGCCTGGTCACGCTGCCGATGCCCGGCCCCGGTGCGCGGGCCGAGTTCACGCCGCTGCCACGCGGCCGGGTCGTGGTCAGCCCGGCCGGCCGGGTGAAGGCCGCTCGCGCCGCCTCCCTCGCCATCGCCGAGTGCGCACGCCGGACGGGCCGCCCGCGGTGCGGCGGGCACCTGCGCCTCCACAGCGACATCCCGTTGGGGCTGGGCATGGGCTCCTCGACCGGCGACGTCATCGCCACCGTCCGCGCGGTCGCGGCGAGTTTCGGCCTCGTGCTGCCCTCCGGGGTGATCGCGCGGCTGGCCGTCCAGGCGGAGGACGCCAGCGACCCGCTCATGCTCGAGGACCGGCCGTTGTTGTTCGCACAGCGGGAAGGCCGCGTCCTGGAGGACCTCGGCGCCGCGCTCCCGCCCGTGATCGTGGTCGGGTGCCTCACCGCGGGCGGCAGGCCGGTGGACACGCTGGCCCTGCCCGCCGCCGACGCGCACGACGACGTGCGGGAGTTCGAACGGTTGCGTGCCCTGCTGCGCCGCGCGCTCGCCGAGGCCGACGTCGGCCTGCTCGGCTGGGTCAGCACCGAGAGCGCCCGCCGCAACCAGCGCAGGCTGCCGAAGGAGGAACTCCCCGAACTGGAGGCCATCGCGGGCCGCGCCGGCGCGGCCGGGGTGCAGGTCGCGCACAGCGGGAACGTCGCGGGCCTGCTGTTCGACCCGGCCGCCGACGACCTCGACGAACGGCTGCGGCACTGCGTACGAGCCCTGCACGACCGGGCCATCCCCGTGACCCGGATCTTCAGCACCGGCCGACCGGAGGGCAGGCATGGACAGTCACATCGCCGACGCGATCAGCAGACCGGACCTCGTACGGCTCGGGACCGGGCTCGTCTGCCTGCGGTTTGAGTCCATGAAGGTGGTGTCCGCGCTCGCCGCCGTCCGGCACCTGCTCGACACCGGCGTGGTCCGTCCCGGCGACACCCTGCTGGACTCCTCCAGCGGCATCTACGCGTACGCGCTCGCGCTCGCCTGCCACCGGTACGGCATGGGCTGCCACATCGTCGGCTCCACCACCGTCGACGACACGCTGCGGTCCCAGCTCGCGATCCTCGGCGCGCACCTGGAACAGATGGCGCCGTCGACGAGCCTCAAGCTCGACCAGAGCCGCCGGGTCGCCCGTGTCCGGGAGATCCTGCGCGACAACCCCGGGTACCACTGGATGCGCCAGTACCACGACGACATCCACTACCTCGGCTACCGCGCGGTGGCCGACCGGATCGCCGACGAGCTGGGCGGCGCACCGCTGACCGTGGTCGGCGGGGTCGGGTCCGGCGCCTCGACCGGCGCACTCGCCGGATACCTGCGGAGACGGTCGCCGGACGTGGTGCTCACCGGGGTGCAGCCGTTCGGCAGCGTCACGTTCGGCAGCCAGCACGTGGCCGATCCGGACATCATCATCGCGGGCATCGGCAGTTCCATCCCGTTCGGCAACGTCGACCACACGCTCTACGACACGATCCACTGGGTGGGGTTCACCGCCGCGCTCGCGGGCAGCATCGACCTGCTGCGGGCACACGCCGTGTTCGCGGGCCTGTCCACCGGCGCCGCCTACCTCGCCGCCCGCTGGGAACACGCCCGGGAGCCCGGCCGCACCACGCTGTTCGTCGCCGCCGACACCGGCCACCGCTACGCGGGCACCGTGTTCGCCCGCCACCGCGACGCCCCGCCCGTCGGCGAGCTGTCCCCGGTCGCGGTGTCCACTGTCGACGACCTGGCGCTGCCGTGGTCGCGGATGGCGTGGAACCACGCCCCCGCGCCCACCCCATGAGCTTGGTGGCGGGCGTGATCGCCGCGCCCAGCGCGTACAACGACGAACGCGCCGACGGTCCGCCGCAGCTCGTGTGCGCGGTGGCCGCGTCGGCGGCGGACAGCAGCGGCACCACGAGATCGCTGCCGCCCGACGAGGTGGCCGCCCTGGTCGAGAGCACGCCGGAGAGTGCGTCGACCACGGCCCGCCCGGGCTGCCCCGTCTGGGATGCTGTCGGTGTGGACCGTCGCGACGACAGCGCGCCCGGCGGCCCGTCGTGACGGCCAGGGTCGACCGGTGGGTCGCGCTCGCCCGTGGTCCGCTGGGCAGGCCGGCGCGGGGCTGGCTCGTCATGGCCGGTGACCGCGGCGATCCCGTCGCCACCGACGCCGTGTGGGACCTGTGGCTCGCGGAGCCGGACCCCCGGCTGTGGGCGGCGCTGGCGCGCTGGCGCAGGCCGAGGAGCGGCGGCGGGCTCAGCCTGGTCGCGCTCGGCGCGGAGGCCGACCCGGGGGACGTGGCCGCCGCCGCGTGCCGGACCGGCCACCCCATCGCGGCCACCGCGCGGACGAGAATCCTCGCCGGGCACCAGGACCTGGTGGCCGCCGCCTGCGCCCTCGCACTGTCCACACAGGACCATGCGCTGACCGCGTTCTGCGTCGAACACCACCTCGCACCGGCGGATCCCCGGCAGGCGGCCATGTTCTTCCTGCTGACCGGGCAGGACGAGCAGTACCGGGTGGCCGACCCGGACCACTCGCTGCTCGCCGTCGCGTACCAGGGCGCGGGCGAGGACGTGCGTGCCCGCGTCCGGGCCAGGGCCGCCGGCGACCCCGACCTGGTGCGGGCGCTGGCTGACACCGTCCGCCGCGGCGGGCGCACCCGGCTGGGCAAACGGGAAGCGGCGTACCTGGTCGACGAGTTCGCGCAGCGGCGGGACTGGGCCGGTGTGTGGCGGCTGGCCAAGGACCTGCCGGTCGTCGACGCCGCCGCGGCCGCCCGGCGGTGCGCCGGATGGCGGCCCGCGGATCACGACGCCCCGCTGTTCGACGCGCTCGCCGCCGTGGACCCGGCCGAACTGGACGAGTCCCGTCGCGCCACGCTCCGGCCGGTGCGGCTGCCGACGGCGAACCCCCTCCGCGGCTCGATCACGCCCGACGGACGCCGGATCGCCGTCGTCGCCGCGAACGAGGCGGCGGTGTACACACTCCCCGACGCCGGGGCGCACACGCGGGTGTCCGTCGGCGCCCACGCCAGGATCCTCGCGCTGGACGCCGACGTGCTGGTCGTCAGCGGCGGTGACGTCCAGGACGACGGGGTCTGCCGGTTCCCCTGGCGGGGCACCCTCCTCCGCACCGCCGACGGGTTCGCGGGAGTGGTGTACGACGAGAAGAAGAACACGACCCTCCTGCACCTCATGTCGGGCAGCGGCCGCGACTTCCGCCGCTACCGCCACCGCGTCCTCGACGTGCGCGCCGAACTCGCGATCCCGGCCAGGCACCGGGTGGAGACGTGCACCGTCGCCATCGACCCCGGCAGCGGCCGGGTCGCCGTCGCCGCGAACGACGCCCTGTACCTGGCGCAGATCACGGCAGGCGGGTTGCGCCCGCTGGCCACCGCGCCGGTCGGCGACGGCTACCTGCGGCACCTCGGGTTCACCGGACCGGACCGGCTGCTCCGGCTGACCTGGGACGGCACGGTGCAGCTGTGGCGGCTGGACGGGGACGCGCCCCGCGTCGCGGCACAGCGGACCGCCGTCGCCGAGGTGGCCGACGTGCCCGGCGCCGGCGTGGTCGCCGTGCTCCCGCGGCCCGGCAGCCGCGTCCCGCAGCGGGTGCGCTACCTGGACGGGGAGACGCTCGCCGACGTCCCCACCCCCGCCCAGTTCCACGACCGCGGCGAGCCGCGCCACCTGTTCGCCGCACCCGGCGGCGACCTGCTCGCGGTCGGCTACCCCGAGTTCGTCGAGGTCGTCGACGCGGCACTGGTCGCGCTCGCCGACCGGCCGCTCGCCGCCGCCACCCCGGCCGACCTGCACGCGGTACGTGCGCGCGGGCCCGCCACCCTGTTCCTGGGCCTGCTGCACCGGTGCCTGGCGCACCGGTTCGGCGGTGACGTCGCGCTCGGCGTGGCCGGGCCGGTCACCGGCCGGGCGGACGACGTCGCGCTGGGCGGGTCCGCGTGACGGTCACGCCAGCAGCGTCTCGATCAACTCGATGACGCGGACCGCGTCCACCGGGTCGACCGGCAGCGGGCCGCCGGACCGCAGTGCTGTCGCCAGCAACGCGTAGAACTCCGCGTAGCGGCCCGGTTCCGTCTCGACGGCCCTGGTGGCGCCGTCGAGGCCGACCCTGCCCCACGCGGTCTCCGGTTCGCGCCCGAAGTCCGGGCCGGTGGGCCGCGCGCCCGCGCGGAGCGCGGCCTCCTGCGGGTCGAGGCCGTGCTTGGTGAACCCGCCCGCCGACCCGAGCACCCGGAACCGCGGCCCGGCCTGACCGGCGAGCCCGTTCATCCACAGGTGCGACACGACACCCGAGTCGTGCCGCAGCACCACGAACGCGTCGTCGGGCGCCGCGCCACCCGGCGCGCGGGTGAACAGCTCGTGGTGGACGGGGACCGCGTCGCCGAACAGCCGCAGGGCCTGGTCGATCACGTGGGTGCCGAGGTCGTACAGGATGCCGCCGCCCGCGCGGGCGGGTGTCGCGGTCTTCCACGACGCGCCGCGGTCGGGTTTCCACCACTCGAACCGCGACTCGAACCGCCACACCTCGCCCAGCTCCCCGTCGGCCAGCAACCGCCGCACGGTGCGGAAGTCCCCGTCCCAGCGGCGGTTCTGGAACACGGTCAGCGGCACGCCGAGCCGTCCGGCCTTCTCGACGAGTGCCCGGCCGTCGGCGGCGGTGACGGTGAACGGCTTGTCGACCACCACCGCGACCCCGGCGTCGAGGAAGGTGTGCGCCAGCTCGGCGTGGGTGGCCGGCGGCGTGCCGATCACGACGAGGTCCAGCTCCCGGTCCAGCAGCGCGCCGGCCCGGTCGACGACCTCGGTGCCGGGGTAGCGGGCCAGCACCTCGGCGCGGCGCTGCTCGTTGCCCGTCACGACCGCGGTCAGGGCGTAGTCCGGGTCCGCGTCGAGGAACGGCGTGTGGAACACCCGTCCCGCGGTGCCGAACCCGACGACGGCCGTCCTGAGTGGTCTCATGTCCCCGAACCTAGGCGGACCCGGCGCCGGCGCGCACAAGGGGCCGGTCGGCGGCTTGTGCGTGTTCCCGGCGACCGCTGATACTACGGAGCGTGTCGACGTCGACCGGCCGGGTCACCAGCGGGCGCCCGAACAAGATCGCCGACGACGACGGTCGCTTCGACAGTCGCACCCGGATCGCGTGGCTGCTGCGGATGAACCGGTTGTACGGGCGGGACCCCGACCTGGCCGTCGCGCGGCGGTGCGTGCACGCGTTCGCGGGCAGGCTCGGGCCGGTGACGCCCAGCCAGATCTCGCGGTGGGAGAACGGTGTCCTGCCGGTGCCGTACCGCGTGATCCGCGCCTACGAGGAACTGCTCGGCCTGCCTGCCGGGCACCTCACCGCCGCGGTCGACACCGTGCACCAGGTCCGATCGGTGCGTCCCGGCGCGCCGCGGCTCGACCGCGGGTTCACCGTCGACGCCGTGCTCGCCCGCGAACTCGACGACCTGCTCGACCGGTGCCTCGGCGACGTGCCGATGCCGGCCGTGGACTGGGACGGGATGAGCGCGCGGGTCGTCGCGATCCCGCACGTCTACCTGCCGAGACCGATGTGGGCCACGCTCGTGACCCGCCTGCTCGCCGAGATGTCCGTGGCACGCGGGCGGGACTACCACCACCGGTGGGAGGCGCTGCGCAGGCTGCAGGGCCACCCCGTGGCCCGCGAGGCCATCGCGGCCGCCGTGGCGGAGATGATCGCCGACCCGGCGAGCCAGATCGTCGTCGACCCGCTCATGCTGCTGGTGCACGACCGCCACGCCACCCAGCTGCTCGTGGACGAGGTCGCCGCGCCGACCAGCGAGCGGACCCTGCGTGCCGCGCTCGAGGTGTGCGAACTGGCCGCCGCGGCGGCCCGGTTCGCGCACGCCGAGGCCAGGACACTGGCGGTGCTCGCCCGCGCCCACGCGGCGGACGATGGCCTGCCCGGGGACGTGCGGCGCGCGGCGACGGACCTGTTGTGCGCGCTCACGCCGCCGGCGGGCAGGACACGGCCCGGCACGGGGAAGGTCGCGCCGGAACGCGCGGAGACCGTCGCCGGGCTGGTGCGCGCGGCGGAGGCGGCGCTCGACGTCGCGACGCGCGGGACGTCGGTGACCGAGAACCGGCTGCTGTCGCGGCTCGTCGACGAGCTGTTGTTCGCCCCGCAGGTCGACGTCCGGATGGGCGCGGCGGCCGTGCTCGCGGCGAGCCCGTTCGGCACACCGCTCGCCGACGCGCTGGCCCGTGACCGCGCGCCACGCCGGGAACGGACCGCGGCGCTCGGCATGATCGGCGGCGCCGAGCACCGGCCTGCGCTCGAGGCGCTGCTGGCCGCGCAGCCGCCCCGCGCGGTGTCCGTGCAGGCGGCGTTCGGGCTCGGCAACCTGCCCGGCCGCAGCAGGAACGCGGTGCTCGCGGGCGCCGTGCGCCACCACGCAGGCAGCGAGGAGGTGCTGCGGGCCGTGGTCTACGCGGCGGGGATGCAGCGCGCGACGCCCGTGCTGTCGGAGGTGCGCGACCGGGCGGACCTGCCGCCGGAGGTCCGCGCGGCGGCGCGGTGGTGGCTCGCCCGGCACTAATTGCGATCTCTCCCGGCTCCGGCAACAACACCCCGCCGCCGAGGGGAGTCCTGGTGGAATCGACTCGCCGTCGCCCCGAACCCGGAGGTACGACATGAGAGCACGGATCCTGACCGGACTGCTGGCCGCCGGTCTCCTCGCCGCACCGGCCGTGCAGGCCACCGCCGCGCCCCGGCCCGACCTCGTCGCCGAGGTGACCGCGAGGATGCACGCCACGGCACCCGCCGCCGCGACCGCGGCGACGACACCGAGGGTGAACGTCAGCAGACACGACAACCACTGGGCGTTCGGCACCGCGGTGCTGGCGACCGCGCCCGGCGCCGACGCCATGCCGGAGGGCTGGTTGTTCGTGGCACACCGCGAAGGCGCCCGCTGGGTGGTCGCGCTGGAAGGTGAGGAGGCGTTCGCCGACCTGTCCGCCGAAGCGCCCCTGGTGACCGCCGAGGAACGCCCGCTGCTCGCCGCGCAGGACGGCGCCCAGCCCGGTGTCCAGGCGGGCGGTGACTGGCGCACCGGCATGGCGCTGCCGTTCGCGGTCGGGCAGACGTGGGGCATGCCGGGCGGCCCGCACGGCTGGAGCGGTGCCGCGGCGCCGTGGAGCTCGCTGGACCTGGCCGGGGGCGACCAGGTGGTGCGTGCCGCGCGGGCGGGCACCGCGTACACGATGTGCACGGGCTGGATCCGCGTCATCCACGACCGCGGCTACGCCACCGACTATTACCACCTGTGGAACAACATCAACGTCAACGGCGCCGCGGTCAGCCAGGGCACGGTCCTCGGCAACACGGGCACGGACGTGACGTGCGGCGGTGCCGCGTCCGGCAGGCACGTGCACTTCGCGCTGCGGCAGAACAGCGCCTACGTCGGCATCGGCGACCACAACGTGGGCAAGTGGGTGCCGCAGAACGGCGGCGCCGCCTACCAGGGCTCGGCGCTGCACGGCAGCACGCGCGTGTACCCGGGTGGCTCGCTGTACAACTACGGCGCGCTCGGGTTCACGCAGGGCGTCATCGACACCAACGGCGGCGGCGTGGTCAACAAGCGGACCGGCCCCGGCACCGGTTACGCCCTGGCGGGCACGGTGGCCGACGGCGCCACGGTGTCCATCTCCTGCTCGGCCAACGGCACCACGCACACCGGGCGGTGGGGCACCACCAGCCTGTGGAACCGCCTCACGGACGGCACGTGGGTCACGGACGCGTTCATGTGGACCGGCCTGTCCGGCCCGGTGAACGGCTACTGCTGACCCGCGTGCCACCGACGGCCACCGCCTGCTCCCCGGGCGGTGGCCGTTCGCTGTGTGCGCGGCGCGGTGATCCCCTAGGGTGCCCCGCATGTCATCGACGACCGCGGACACCGGTGCTAAGGACGTGACCGGCCGGGACTGGGCGTCGCCGTTCGCGGTGCGGCCCCGGTTGGTCCTGGCGAGTGCGCTGATGCTCTTCCTCGAGCTGGCGCTGATCCGGTGGACCGGGTCGAACGTGGTCCACCTGAGCTACTTCTCGAACTTCGTGCTGCTGGGGTCGTTCCTCGGTATCGGCATCGGGTTCCTGCGGTCCGGGCGGGCCCGGCGGCTGCCGTTCTACTCGCCGGTGGTGCTCGCCGCGCTCGTCGGGCTCGTCGCGTGGCGGCCGGTCACCGTGGACCAGAGCGGCTCGGACATGGTGCACTTCACCAGCCTCGCCACCACCGGGCCGTCCGCGATCGTGATCCTGCCGGTGGTGTTCCTCGCGAGCGCGGTGGTGCTGGCCGGGCCCGCGGAACTCGTCGGCCGCTGCTTCCGCGAGCTGCCCCGCCTCACCGCCTACCGCTACGACCTCGTCGGCAGCCTCGCCGGGATCGCCGCGTTCACCGGGCTCTCGTTCCTCGGCGCCCCGCCGATCTGGTGGGGACTCGTCGTCACCGTGCTGTTCTGCGTGCTGCTGGTGCCGGGCCGCCGCCTCGTCGCCACCGCGGTCGCCGCGGCCGTCGTCGGCGTGCCGATGCTCGTGCTGCTCGGCGTGCTCTTCGCCGAGTCCACACAGGACAACCTGCGGTGGACGCCCTACTACAAGGTGGAAACCGCCGAGCAGGAGTGGCAGGGGGTGCCGATCACCACCGTCTCCGCCAACGGGGTGCCGCACCAGAACGTCATCCCGGCGGAGACCCGGCTCCGGTGGTCACCGCAGTACGGCCTGCCCTACGAACGCGCCGCGAACGGCCCGGGGAACGTGCTGATCGTCGGCGCGGGCAGCGGCACCGACGTCGCGATCGCGCTGCGCAACGGCGCCGAGCACGTCGACGCCGTCGAGATCGACCCCGGCCTGCTCCGGATCGGCCGCGAACGGCACCCGGACCGGCCCTACGCCGACCCCCGCGTCACCACCCACGTCGACGACGGCCGTGCCTTCCTGTCCCGCACGGACGAGAAGTACGACCTCATCCTGTTCGCGCTGCCCGACTCGCTCACCCTCGTGCAGGGCGCCAGCTCGCTGCGGCTGGAGAGCTACCTGTTCACCGAGGAGGCGTTCCGCAGCGCACGCGAGCACCTCACCGACGGCGGCGCGTTCGCGATGTACAACTTCTACCGCGAGGACTGGCTGATCGACCGGCTCGCCCGCACCGCGGAGACCGCGTTCGGCCACAAGCCGTGCGTGGACGCACTCGACGACGAACTCCGCCAGGCCGTGATCACCGTCGGCCTGGCACCGTCCGGTCAGCGCTGCGCCTCGGACTGGCAGGGCGCCGCGGCCGGCACACCACCGCCCGCGACCGACGACCGCCCGTTCCTGTACCTGTTCACCGACCGCATCCCCACCATGTACCTGGTCACCGTCGCGTTGATCGTCGCGGCCGGGGTACTCGCGGTCGGCCTGTTCGGAGGTGGCGGGTCGTACCGCAGGATGCGCCCGTACACCGACCTGTTCCTGCTCGGCGCCGGCTTCATGCTGCTGGAAACCAAGAGCGTCACCGGGTTCGCGCTCCTGTTCGGCACCACGTGGGTGGTCAACGCGATCGTGTTCGCGGGCGTGCTGGTCGCGGTGCTCGCCGCGGTGGAGGTGACGCGCCGGTTCCGCACCCCACCGCTGCGGGTCATGTACGCGGTGCTGTTCGCCGGGTTGCTGCTCGCGTGGCTGTTCCCTGACAGCTGGCTGCTGTCGATGCCCGTGCCGCTGCGCGCGGTCGTCGCCGTGACGATCGCGTTCCTGCCGATCTTCGCCGCGAACGTGGTGTTCGCGAAACGGTTCACCGACACCGCGGACGCCACCGCGAGCTTCGGCGCGAACCTGCTCGGCGCCCTCGTCGGCGGCTGCCTCGAGTACGTCGGCATGCTCGTCGGCTTCGACGGCCTCCTCGTGGTGGCGGCACTGCTCTACGTCGGCGCGTTCCTGCTCCGCCCACGCACCGCCGCCGCGACCGCCTAGTCGTTGCCGCGACTCCGGTCGGTGGTCGTAGGCGTCAGGGATCGGGTGGCGGGTTGGCCGGTGGCGCGGTTGCGATGATCAGGACTCCTGGGCGGTCGGGGAGCAGGTGGGGTTCGAGGTCGCACGCGGCCATGAATACCTACCGGTCGTCGACCTTCGGATCGGCTGACGCTCAGTTGATCGGGTGTCGGTGGCCGGCCACCGCATCACCTGCTTGACCACGTGGTCGGGTCGGCCGCCGTTGTGGAGCACGTGGCAGTTGATCGACGGGATCCGGGGGTGGGTGCGCAGGAGGTCGCTGTGGCGGCTACCCGGTTCGACGAACTCGTCGTCCGTTACGAAGCCACCGTCCGCGTCGCCCCGATCAACGAATGGCTGTGACCGACTTCGACACAGGCCTCAGGCGTTGCCGCCGAACAGGTCCGTGAAGAAGTCCGGTGGGGCCTGCAGGTCCCTGGCACGGAACAGCACGGCGTGTTCGACACCCATGGCCTTGCCGCCCAGCGCGGTGAACATGGGGATGAAGTCCGCGGGTGCGGGGTGGTCCGGGAGCGCGGCCAGGTACTCGGCGTGTGCCTCGAGCGACGCGATGCCGCGCCGCAGCGGTTCGCCGGTGACGTCGACGCCGTGGGTCGCCTCGAACGTGCCGGGCAGTCCCGGGACGAGGGTCCACCGCACGTCGTGTGGTTCGAGGCCCTCGTCGTCGATCTGCTCCGGGAACACCCACCGGTTGCCCGCGTCGCGGATCGCGTCGGCCGTCGCGAGGCCGGCCACGCGGTGGTCGGCCTGGTCGAAGCCCACCGCCGTCTCGACCTCGTGCCCGCCGTGCACCACGACGTCGGGCTTGAACCGGCGGATCTCCCGGCAGATGTCGCGGCGCAGGTCGAGGTTGTAGACGAGCACACCGTCGGGGTGTTCGAGCACGGTGAGGTGCCGGACACCGACGGCGTCACACGCGGCCCGCTGCTCCGCGAGCCGGATCCGCGCGGTCTCCTCCGGCGGCGTCGGCATGCCCGCCTCACCGCGGGTGAGCAGCAGGTACCCGACCTCGATGCCGCGCGCCGTCCACCGGGCGACAGCCGCGGACGTGCTGTACTCGTTGTCGTCCGGGTGCGCGGCCACGCACAACACTCGGGTGAACGTCTCCTCGGGCAGGGCTGGCAACAGTGATGACGACATGCTCGCCATCCTGCCGGAAACACGTGGCTATTCTCGGACGGGTGCGTGGTGCGGCGGGTGTGGTGCTCGCGGGTGGCCGGTCCACCCGGATGGGGACGGCGAAGGCCGGGCTGGAGTGGCACGGTTCGACGTTGCTCCACCGCGCCGCCGCGGTCGTCGCGCGGTCGGTCGACGGTCCGGTGGTGGTCGTCGCCGCGCCCGGGCAGGAGCTGCCAGAGCTGCCCGCCGGGGTGACGGTCGTCGAGGACCCGGTCGAGGGGCTCGGCCCCATGCAGGGGCTCGCCGCCGGGCTGGCCACGCTCGAGGACCGGGCCGACGCCGCGTTCGTGTGCTCCACCGACCTGCCGTTCTTGCACCCCGCGTACGTCCGGCGGGTGCTGCGGGCGCTCACCGACGACGTCGACGTGGTGCTGCCGGTGGCACGCGGGTTCCGCCAGCCACTCGCCGCCGCCTACCGGACCAGGATCGCCGGGCTGGTCGCGAAGTTGCTCGCCGAGGGCAACCAGCGCCCGGGGATGATCTTCAAGCACTGCGCGGTGACCCAGCTCGACGACGACGCGCTGCTGGCCGACGCCGCCGTGGCGAAACACGACCCGGACCTGGCGTCGGTGCTCAACGTCAACACCCCCGAGGACTACCGGGCCGCCCGCGACCGCGAGCCACCCGAGGTGGTCGTCGAGCGGTTCGGGGCGCTCGCCAAGGGTGGCGGGCACCGCCCGAGGACCGTGCGGGCCGCGACGATCGGGGCCGCCGCCGAGGCCGTCGGGCTGACGCTGGACCGGCACGTCGTGGCCGCGTTGAACGGCGACCAGGTGACCAGGGACGCGCGGTTGCCGCTGGTCGCGGGGGACAGCGTGGCCTTCCTGTCGGCGGACGCGGGCGGCTAGGGCATACAGTCGACACCATGGCGGCAGGTGGATTCTTCGGGCGGGCCCTCGTCGTGGACGTGCACGGCGCGACCGCGACCGGCAGCCCGCTCACCCTCGACGACCAGGTGCTGCGCGCGTACCTCGGCGGGGTCGGGCTCGGCACGTGGCTCCTGCACCGGCTCGCCCCGCCCCGCGTGGACCCGCTCGCCGCCGAGGCGCCGCTCGCGTTCGTGTTCTCCTCGCTCGTCGGCACCCCGCTGACCACGAGCGCCAAGTTCGCCGTGGTCGCCAAGTCGCCGCTCACCGGCCTGCTCACCGACGCGCTCGCGTCCAGCCAGTTCGCCATCGCGGGCAAGCTCACCGGGCACGACGCCATCGTGCTCCGCGGCCGCGCGGACGAGCTGTCCGTGCTGCTCATCGACGGCGACGGGCCGCGGCTCGAACCGGCGCCCGAACTCGCCGGGCTGTCCGCCGCCGACGCGGAGACCACGGCCAGGGAACGGTTCGGCCGCGGCTGGCGCACCGCCGCGATCGGGCCGGCGGGGGAGCGCGGTGTCCGCTACGCGACCATCAGCCACGACGGCAGGCACGCCGGCCGTGGTGGTCTCGGTGCCGTGCTGGGCGCCAAGAACATCAAGGCGGTGCTGGTCAAGGCGGCCACGAAGGTGGGGGCCGCCGACCAGGCCGGTGTGCTCGCCGCCGCGAAGGACCTGCGCGGCCGCAGCTTCGGGCCCGCCACCGCCAAGTACCGGGAGCTGGGCACGCTCGCGAACCTGCTGGCGTTCAACGCGGTCAGCACCCTCCCGACCCGCAACTTCACCGCCGCCACCTTCGACGAGGCGCCCCGGCTGGCCGCGGAGGAACTGCACGAGCTGCGCGGGGTGGCCCGCAACAGCTGCGCGTCCTGCTCGATCGGCTGCGAGCACATCTACGCCCGCAAGGGTGGCGGCAGCCAGCGCATGGAGTACGAGAACGTCTTCGCGCTCGGCCCGCTGTGCGGGGTGTCCGACCCGGACGACGTGTTCGCCGCCAGCGCCCGCTGCGACGAGCTCGGCATCGACACCATCTCGGCGGGCGGCACCGTCGCGTGGGCCATGGAGTGCGCCGAGCGCGGCCTGATCGACGCGCCGTGGCTGCGGTTCGGCGACGGCGCGGCCCTGCTGCGGGCACTGGACGAGATCGGCACGCGGGCGCCCGGGCTGGGGGAGTTGCTCGCCGAGGGCTCGCGGCGCGCGGCCGGGCGGGTCGGGCACGGGTCGATCGACTTCGCCGCGCAGGTCAAGGGCCTGGAGATGCCCGGCTACGAACCACGCAGCCTCCAGTCGATGGCGCTCGGCCTCGCCGTCAACGCCCGCGGCGCCGACCACAACCGCTCCGGCGCGTACGAGGCGGACCTGTCCGGCGACGTGGACCGCTTCCGCGGCGGCGAGGCCCACGTGGCGGCGGCCATCCAGACCGAGGACAAGGCCGCGGTCATGGACTCCATGATCCTGTGCAAGTTCCTGCGCGGGGTGTTCGAGGACCCGTTCACCGAGTGGGCGCGGCTGCTGGCGCTGGTCACCGGCTGGGACCTCGACGCGGACGAGCTGCGGGCCGCCGCGCGCCGGATCGTGCGCGCGAAGAGGGCCTTCAACCTGCGCGAAGGCGCCACCGCGGCCGACGACACGCTGCCCGCCCGGATGCTCGAGACGCCGCTGGAGCTCGGCTCCGGCCGGACCGCCGTGCTCACCGCCGACCGGCTCCGTGCCATGGTCGCGAGCTACTACGAAGCACGGGGTTTGGACCAGGACGGGAAGGTCGCCCAGGCGGATCTGGCGGATCTTCACCTGTAGGCCTAGCGTCGGGCTCAACAGCCGAGAGCCGTAACGGTATGCTGTATGCAATGCCGGACGAGCGAGGAGACGATGACCGTGGAGTTGTTGGTACACGCCTCATCAATCAGGGCGAACGTACTTGCCATGGGTGCATGGTCGTCCGACGTTGTCGTAGCCGCCGGTTATGGTGATCAACGTGCAGGCCAGGTACCGCTATCGGCTCGAACCGACCGAGGTTCAACGCGGAATGCTGGCGCGCACGTTCGGGTGTGCTCGGGTCGTGTTCAACGACGCGCTTCTGTGCCGGAACGAGGCACACCGCTCCGGGGAGCTGGTGTCTTCGACCGAGGTGCAACGGCGGGTGATCACCGAAGCCAAAATGAGCCCGGCGCGGGTGTGGCTGTCCGAGGTGGCGTCGGTCGCGCTGGTGCAATCGGTGCGGGACGCGAACCGGGCGTTCTCGAATTTCTTCGAGTCGGTGAGTGGCAAGCGGCGGGGCCGCAAGGTTGGTCGTCCGCGGTTCAAATCTCGCAAGGACGCACGGCAGTCCGTTCGATTCACTCGAAACGGATTCCGCCTCCGCCCCAACGGGCGCCTGTACTTGGCGAAGGTGGGGGATGTGCGGGTCCGCTGGTCCCGGGATCTGCCATCTGTGCCGTCGTCGGTCACGATCATACGAGAACCGGATGGCCACTACCACGCCTCGTTCGTGGTGGAGGTCGATTCGACACCACTCCCGTGCGTCCAGCAGGAGGCCGGAGTCGATCTCGGGATCTCTCGCCTGATGACCGTCGCCGACACTGCGGGACGACGGGTGGATGTGGCGAACCCGAAGCACCAGCAACGGGCCCAGCGCAAGTTGGCTCGGTTGGAACGCGAAAAGCACCGTCGTACCAAGGGCAGTGCGAACCGGGTGAAGACACGTCGAAAGATCGCGGTGCTGCACGGCAAGATAGCTCGTGCTCGGCGGGATTGCCACCACAAGCAGGCCCTCATCCTGATCCGCGAGAACCAAGCGGTCCATGTGGAGGATCTGAACATTGGTGGCATGGTCCGCAACCACCGGTTGGCGCGAGCAATCTCGGACGCCGGATGGGCGCAGCTCGTTCGGCTCCTGGAAGAAAAGGCCGAGCGGTACGGACGCACGGTGCACAGGGTGTCCCGCTGGCTGCCCAGCTCCAGGACGTGCTCCGCATGTGGTCACGTCATGGACGTCATGCCGCTGAAGATCCGATTGTGGACTTGCCCCGGGTGCGGGGCGCGGCACGACCGGGACCACAACGCGGCCTTGAACATCCTCGCCGCCGGGCGGGCGGAGAGGCGAAACGCCTGTGGAGCCTCGGTGAGTCCATCCTTCTGGAAGGCACAGGGCAATGAAGCAGGAAGCAACCCAGACGCAGCGTAGCCGTGTGGGAACCTCCGGCCTTGCAGCAGGAGGGCACGTCAAGACTCTCGAGGAGCCGGAGACGTCCGTGCGGACGGTCACGGCCGAGATCGACGGCCGGTCGGTGACGGTGCCCGAGGGCACGACGATCTACGACGCGGCGAAGCAGGCCGGGGTCGACATCCCCGTGCTGTGCCACAACGAGCGCTACGACCCGGTGGGCGTGTGCCGCATGTGCGTGGTCGACACCGGCGGCCGCGTGCTGGCCGCCGCCTGCGTGCGGCCGTGCGAGGACGGCATGACCGTCACGACCGACACCGATGAGATCCAGCGCCAGCGGGCCACGCTGACCGAGCTGCTGATCTCCGACCAGCCGCCGCGCGCCGAGGACCCCAAGGCGAACAAGACCGGCGACAACCTGCTGCTGGAGCTGGCCGACCGGTTCGACGTGGCGAAGGAGACGACCGAGCTGCCGTGCGGGTCGGGCCGCGGCGTCGACCTGTCGAACCCGGTCATCGAGGTCAACCACGACGCCTGCATCCTGTGCGACCGCTGCGTGCGTGCCTGCGACGACGTGCAGGGCAACGACGTGATCGGCCGGTCCGGCAAGGGCTACCAGACGCTCATCGCGTTCGACTTCAACGACCCGATGGGCCAGAGCTCGTGCGTGACCTGCGGTGAGTGCGTGCAGGCGTGCCCGACCGGCGCGCTGACGAACAAGGCGATCAACAACATCCCGATCCAGCCGCGTGAGCAGCTCGACGCGGTCGACAGCGTCTGCCCGTACTGCGGGGTCGGCTGCGCGCTCACCTACTACGTGGACCGCGAGCGTGGCGCGATCTCCTTCGCCGAGGGCCGCGACCAGCCGGGGTCGCAGAGCCGGCTGTGCGTGAAGGGCCGGTACGGCTGGGACTACGCCGCCTCGCCGCAGCGCCTGACCAAGCCGCTCATCCGCATCGACTCGGCCTACCCGAAGGGACCGCTGTCGGCGGACGTCCGGGGCGACGGCAACAACGGCAATGACCGGGGCCGGGTGAACGGCGGCGAGCGCAGCGGCGGTGGCCGCGGTGACAAGAAGATGGGCCGCGACGGCCGGCGCAAGCCGGGCGGGCTGGTCGACTACGACGAGGTCATGCCGTACTTCCGCGAGGCGACGTGGGACGAGGCGCTCGACCTGGTCGCCCGGCGGCTCAGGGAGATCCACGCCAAGGGTGGCCCCGGCGCGATCGCGGGCTTCGGCTCGGCGAAGTGCTCCAACGAGGAGGCCTACCTCTTCCAGAAGCTGATCCGCACCGGGTTCGGCACCAACAACGTCGACCACTGCACCCGCCTGTGCCACGCGTCGTCGGTGGCGGCGCTGTTCGAGGGTGTGGGTTCCGGCGCGGTGTCCACGACCTACGGTGACGTCGCGAACGCCGAGGTCGTGATCATCACCGGCTCGAACCCGACCGCCAACCACCCGGTGGCCAGCTCGTTCTTCAAGCAGGCCCGCCGCAACGGCACGAAGATCATCTACGTGGACCCGCGCGCCAGCACGGTGTCCGAGCACGCCGACTACCACTGCCAGGTCAAGCCCGGCACGGACGTGGCGTTCTACAACGCGATCATGCACGAGGTGATCCGGCTCGGGCTGATCGACCGCGACTTCATCCGCGAGCGCACGTCGAACTACGACGAGCTGGCGCGCACGGTCGCGGACTACCCGCCGGAGCGGGCCGCGCAGATCACCGGTGTGGACGCGGACCTGATCCGCGAGGTCGCGAAGGTGTGGGGCGAGGCGAAGGCCGGCGTCATCTACTGGGGCATGGGCATCTCCCAGCACACCACCGGCACCGACAACGCACGCTGCCTGATCGCGCTGTGCTCGATCACGGGCAACGTCGGCAAGCCCGGCGCGGGCCTGCACCCGTTGCGCGGCCAGAACAACGTGCAGGGCGCCTCCGACGCGGGCCTGATCCCGATGTTCTACCCGGACTACCAGGGCGTCGACCAGGAGAAGACGCGGCTGCGGTTCGAGGAGGCGTGGGGCACCAAGCTCGACCCGAAGCGCGGCCTCACGGTCACCGAGATCATCGGGTCGGTGCTCAAGCCGGACGGGGTGCGCGGCATGTACATGCTGGGCGAGAACCCGTTCCTGTCCGACCCGAACATCAACAAGGTCCGCAAGGCGCTGTCGCAGCTGGACTTCCTGGTGGTGCAGGACATCTTCCTCACCGAGACCGCGGAGTTCGCCGACGTGATCCTGCCCGCCTCCTCGTACCTGGAGAAGGAGGGCAGCTACACCAACACCGACCGGCGCGTGCAGCTCGGCCGCAAGGTGATGGACCCGCCCGGCGATGCGCGGGTGGACTGGGAGATCGTGCAGGACATCGCGCAGCGCATCGGCCTGGACTGGCACTACGAGTCGCCGAGCGAGATCTTCGACGAGATGGTCGCGCTCATGCCGTCGTACGCCAATCTCAGGCACGAGAACCTCGGGCTGTCCGGGAAGCTCTACCCGAACGAGGACCCGGACCACTCCGACGGCACGATCGTGTTGTTCGACGAGCGGTTCAACACCGACGACGGGCTCGCGCACCTCGTGCCCGCGCAGTGGTTGCCCGCCAAGGAGCTGCCGGACGCGGAGTACCCGCTGGTGCTCAACACCGGCCGGTTGCTGGAGCACTGGCACACCGGGTCGATGACGCGGCGCTCGTACGCGCTGGACACGATCTCGCCGATCGCCGAGGTGTACATGCACCCGAAGGACGCGGCCGACCGCGGCCTCGCGCACGGTGAGCTGGTGCGGGTGCGGTCCCGCCGCGGCGTGATCGAGCTGCGGGTCCGGATCTCCCACCGCGAGCAGCTCGGCAACTGCTTCATCCCGTTCCACTTCCGGGAGGCGGCGGCGAACCTGCTGACCATCGACGAGATCGACCCGTACGGCAAGATCCCCGAGTTCAAGTTCTGCGCGGTGCAGGTGGAGGCACTGGGCGCGGACCACGTCACCGAGGCAGCGGCGCTGGGAGCGGCGGAATGACACTGAGTCCCGAACGCGCGGCGGAGACCAGGGCTCGTCGGGTCCCCGGCGTGGAGGCGCGCGCGGGGAAGTTCCCCGGCCCGTCGCTGATCCCCGCGCTCAACGCGATCCAGGCGCGGCTGGGCTGGCTGCCCCGCGAGGAGCTGGAGGAGCTGGCCCGCGAGGTCAAGCGGCCGAGGTACGAGATCGAGGGGATCGTCTCGTTCTACCCGCACTTCCGCACCACGCCGCCGCCGAAGGTCGCGCTGCACGTCTGCCACGACCTGTCGTGCTGGCTGCGCGGCGGCGAGGACCGGATCGCGGCGATCAAGGAACAGTACGGCGCGGACACCGACGTCGAGCTGGTCGAGGTCTCCTGCCTCGGCCGCTGCGACACCGCACCCGCCGCCGACGTGAACGAGCACCCCGTCCCGATGTCCGATGTGGACGCCGTGGTCGCGGCGGCGCGTGGCGACGGCGTCGCG
Source organism: Actinophytocola sp. KF-1 (assembly GCF_054661535.1). Lineage (NCBI taxonomy): Bacteria > Bacillati > Actinomycetota > Actinomycetes > Pseudonocardiales > Pseudonocardiaceae > Actinophytocola > Actinophytocola sp. KF-1. Next base: position 299,800 of record NZ_BAAFVK010000008.1, read on the forward strand.
GCGGCGGTGGCGGCGACGCGGACCGAGCCGTGGCCCAACGACCCGTACCCGCGTGGCTCGGGAGCCGGGGACCGGTACGCGTCGCTGCGTGCGCTGCTCGCCGGTGAGCTGACCGCGGACGAGGTCGTCGCCACGCTGTCGGCGTCCGGGCTGCGCGGCATGGGCGGCGCCGGGTTCCCCACCGGCAAGAAGTGGGAGCTGGTCGCGGGCACCGACGACCCGGTCAAGTACGCGATCTGCAACGCCGACGAGTCCGAGCCGGGCACGTTCAAGGACCGCCAGATCCTCGCCGACCAGCCGCACCTGGTGCTCGAGGGGCTGCTGCTCGGCATGGCCGTGGTCGGCGCGCAGCAGGGTTACGTGTTCATCCGCCACGAGTACGGGCCCGAGGAACGGGTGCTGCGCGCGGAGATCGACGCGCTGCGTGCCGCCGGGGTGATCGGCCCGGACGCGTGCGGCAGCGGGCGGCGGCTGGAGCTGGAGATCTTCGTCTCGCCCGGCGGGTACATCCTCGGCGAGGAGACCGCGCTGCTCGAGTGCATGGAGGGGCACCGCGGCGAGCCGCGCAACAAGCCGCCGTTCCCCGGCAACTACGGCCTGCACGGCCGCCCGACGTTGATCAACTCGGTGGAGACGTTCGCGGACGTGCCGGTGATCCTGCAGCGCGGCGCCGAGTGGTGGGGTGCGCAGGGCCTCGGCGACTCGGTCGGCTGGAAGTTCTTCGCCGTGTCCGGGCACGTCGCGAACCCCGGCGTGTACTGCGTGCCGATGGGCACCACCGTGCGCGCGCTCATCGACCTCGCGGGCGGTGTGCAGGGCGGCAAGGCCGTCGGTGCGGTGCAGCCTGGTGGGGCGTCGTCGAACTTCATCGGCCCCGACCAGCTCGACCTCGCGCTCGACTTCGGCACGCTCGCGCAGGCCGGGACGATGCTCGGCTCGGGTGCGCTCGTCGTGATGGCGGAGGGCACCGACCTGCTGGCCGCGGCCACGAACGTGCTCCGGTTCTTCCGCAACGAGTCGTGCGGCAAGTGCGTGCCCTGCCGGGTGGGGTCCACGAAGGCGCACGCGTTGCTGGCCGGCAAGTCCGCTGTGGACGACGACGAGCGGTCGCACGTGCTGCGGCTGGAGGAGGCGATGCGGAAGACGTCGATCTGCGGGCTCGGGCAGGTCGCGCTCGGGCCGGTGGTGTCGGTGCTGGGCTTGGACAAGGGCGGGGCAGCGGCCCGGCCGCAACCCCGCCCCGAAGGTGCGAAGGAGCAGCCGGATCGTTGACCGGTAAGGAGTTCTTCTCTGCCCGCACGGTCGCCGAGGCGCTCGCGGGTTTTCGTCCGGACCACCGGACGCCGGTCGAGTCCGTCCCGCTCGCCGAGGCGCTCCACCGGGTGCCCGCCGCCGACATCCCGTCACCGCACGCGCTCCCGGGCTTCGTGAAGTCCACTGTGGATGGCTACGCGGTGCGCGCGGCGGACACCTACGGCGCGTCCGACGGCCTGCCGTCCTACCTGGACCTGCTGGGCGCGGTGCGGATGGGCGCGGCACCCGAGGTCGCGGTGCGGCCCGGTGGCGCGGTCGCGATGCCGACCGGAGGAGTGCTGCCCGAGGGCGCGGACGCCGTGGTGATGGTCGAGTACACGGCCGAGACCATGCCCGGCACGATCGAGGTCACCCGGCCGGTCGCGCCCGGCGGCGGGCTGGTGCGCGCGGACGAGGACGTGGCGGCGGGAGCGCCGCTCGTGCCCGGCGGTCGGCCACTGCGCGCGCCCGACCTCGGGTTGCTCGCGGCGGCCGGGGTCACGTCGGTCGCGGTGCACGCCCGGCCCCGCGTCGCGATCATCTCCACCGGTGACGAGGTCGTCCCGCCGTCCACGGTGGAACTCACGGCCGGGCAGGTGCGGGACGCGACCGCCTCCGCGCTGGCCGGGCTGGTCGCCGACGCGGGTGGCGAGCCGGTGCTCGCCGGGATCGTCAGCGACGAACCGGGTGCGTTGAAGGACAAGCTGACCGAGGTGCTGACCGGCGCCGACCTGGTGGTCGTGTCGGCCGGGTCGTCGGTCGGCGCGCGGGACGAGACCGCGGGCGCGGTCGCCGCCGTGGGCGACGTCTGGTGCCACGGCCTCGCGATCAAACCGGGCAAGCCGACGCTGCTCGCGGACTGCGGCGGCATCCCGCTGATCGGGCTGCCCGGCAACCCGCTGTCCGCGCTGGTCGTGTTCGGCCAGGTCGGGATCCCGTTGCTGTGGCGGCTGTCCGGGTGCGAGACCCCGCCACCCGTACCGAGCACCCGGGCCCGGCTGTCCCGGGACCTCGCGTCCGCGGCGGGACGGCTCGACGTGGTCCAGATCCGGCTGCGGGACGGCATCGCCGAGCCGGTGTTCGGCCCGTCCGCGCTGCTGTCCGTGCTCACCCGCGCCGACGGGTACCTGGTCGTGCCGGAACCGGCGACCGGGCTCGACGCGGGCACCGAGGTGGAGGTCGTGCTGTACCGATGAACAGCCCGTTCGTCTCCGACGTCCCCGCCGCCGCGGCCCACACCGCGTGGCGCGAGGCCCGTGCCGCCGCGGGCTGCCCGCCACGCGCCGGGGTCGCGCGGGTGCCGGTCGGTGCGGCCGTCGGCCGGGTGACCGCCGAACCCGTGTGGGCGCGGCGGTCCTCGCCCGCGTTCGACTCGTCCGCCATGGACGGGATCGCGGTCCGCGCGGCCGACACGGTCGGCGCCGCCGAGACCACGCCGGTGCTGCTCACCGACTTCGAGGTCGTCGACACCGGCGACCCGCTGCCCGCGGGCTACGACGCGGTGATCATGCGCGAGCACGTGCACCGGGTCGGCGACCAGGCCGAGATCCGCGCCGCGGTCCCGCCGTACCAGCACGTCCGGTCGATCGGCGAGGACATCAGCGCTGCCGAGCTGCTGCTGCCGGAAGGGCACCGGCTGCGGCCGGTCGACGTGGCCGCGTGCGCGGCCGCCGGCGTGACCGAGCTGGCCGTGCGCAGGCCGCCGGTCGTGGCGGTCATCCCGACCGGCGACGAGATCCGGCCCCTCGGCGCGGCGCTCGAACCGGGCGACATCCTCGACACGAACTCGCTCATGCTCGCCGCGCAGGCCCGCGAGATCGGCTGCGAGGCACGGGTCGCCGAGATCGTGCCGGACGACCCGGACGCGATCACCGCCGCGCTCCGGTCGGCCGCCGCGACCGCGGACCTGGTCCTGCTCGTCGCGGGCTCCAGCGCGGGCCGCGACGACTACACGTCCCGCGTGGTCGCGGGCGCGGGCACGCTCGCGGTCCACGGCGTCGCCGTCCGGCCGGGGCACCCGGTCGTGCTCGGCGTCGTCGACGCGACGCCGGTGGTCGGGGTGCCGGGCTACCCGGTGTCGGCCGCGCTCACGTTCGACATCTTCGCCGCGCCGGTGCTCGCCGAGCTGGAAGGCGCCGCGCCCCGCGAACGCCCGTCCACCACGGCCCGCCTGGCGCGGAAGCTGCCGTCGGCGATCGGTGTGGACGACTGGGTCCGCGTCCGGCTCGGCCGGGTCCGCGACCGCGTCGTCGCGACCCCGCTGCCACGCGGCGCCGGGGTGCTCACCTCACTGGTGCGCGCGGACGGGCTGCTGGTCGTGCCGTCCGGAGTGGAGGGTCACCACGCGGGGGAGGAGGTGCGGGTCGAGCTGCTGCGCGGGCTGTCGGAGATCGACCGGACCATCGTCGCGATCGGGTCCCACGACCTCGTGCTCGACCTCGCCGCGTCGGCGCTGCGGGCCGACGACCCGCTGATCACGCTCGCGTCGTCGAACGTGGGATCGCTCGGCGGGCTCGTCGCGTTGCGGGACGGCCTGTGCCACCTCGCGGGCTCGCACCTGCTCGACCCGGCCACCGGCGAGTACACGCTGCCCTATGTGGACAGACTGCTCGACGGCGACGTCGCCGTGATCCGCCTCGTGCACCGCGACCAGGGCCTGATCGTCGCACCCGGCAACCCGCTCGAACTGGCGAAGATCGACGACCTCGCCCGGCCGGGGCTGCGGTACGTCAACCGGCAGCGCGGGGCCGGGACGCGGGCGTTGCTCGACCACGAGCTGGCCCGGCGTGGCATGGATCCGGCGGACATCCCCGGTTATGCGCGGGAGGAGCACACGCACCTGGCCGTCGCCGCCGCGGTGTCGGCGGGCCGGGCCGACGCGGGGCTCGGGATCCTCGCCGCGGCACGCGCGTTCGGCCTCGACTTCGTGCCCGTCGCGCAGGAGCCGTACGACCTCGTGCTGCGCGCCGATTCTCTCGACGACGACCGGCTCGCTCCGCTGTGGGCCCTGCTCGACCGCGCGGATTTCCGGGCACGGGTGGAGGCGCTGGGCGGCTACTCGTGCGTGGAGACCGGTAGGAGAATTCGCTGACCGTTGCCCGGGGAGTGCGCGGCGGTGCCGACCCGCTGGGATCGGCTCCTGCCAGGGTTAACCCGACTTTGACGGGAGCCTCCGCGTTCGGTGTGGGGGCAGGGCCCGTTCTACGTTCGGATGGGTCTTTCCTGGGCTTGTGGGTTGGCCTTGTTGTGGGTTTCCCTCCGGGGGGTCCTCGCCGGACGGGCTGGTCTCCGGGATGGCAGCGGGTCTTGCACGGGGTTGGGTTGGCAGGGACTGGTGTCCGTTGTCTGCCTGCCATCCCGTCGACCTCCCGGAGGGCTATCACACCGCGTCAAGGGGGCCCGGCGGCTTTGGGCATGTGGTTGGTTCGTGTTTCGGGCCCCCTTGACCCGGTGTGATCGGGCTTCGCCAGGTCGACGGGATGGCAGGCAGGCAGTCCTTGTGTGGGTGGGGTTGCGCTTGCCCGTCGGTGCGGCTTGGGGCTGTTGTGGGCCGGGTGCTCCGCCTGGCTTTTGTGTCCTGAAAGGCGCGTTCAGGACAGTGTCGATGTGGCGGTCCGTGTCCGGGCTTGGTGGTTGGCCTTGTTGTGGTTTTCCCTCCGGGGCCTCGCCGGACGGGCTGATCTCCGGGATGGCAGCAGCAATCCTTGTGTGGTGGGCTGAACGGCGCTGTCAGGGCACCGCGGTGTCGGTCAGGCAGACACCGCCGCTTCGTCCAGCCGTTCGAGGGTGCCGGTGTTCGTGAGGTCGTAGCCGTCGAGCGTTGCCATGGCCGTGCGGGTTTCCCGGTCTCGCAGCGCGGACAGGAGGGGCTGTGCCGCGCCCAGGGCCGCGCCGCTGAGCACGATGTCGTAGGACTCCCAGGTCAGGGGCACGAAGTGGAGACCGAGGTCGGTCGCGGTCGCGCGCAATCCCAGTGCCGCGTCGGCGATTCCCGCGGCGACGGCGAGGCCGGTCTCCAGGTGCGAGTCGAGTTCCGGGCCGTGCACGGTGTGTGGTGCGATGCCCGCCTCGATGAGGAGTTGCTCCAGCAGCACGCGGGTGCCCGCACCCGGCTCGCGCCTGGCGACCAGCCTGCCGGACAGGTCGGCGACCGACCGGATGTCCGTGCGCACCAGCAGGCCCTGCTCGCGACGCCACAGGTGGAGCAGGTGCGGGTCCTTGCCCCGCAACAACGCCGTCGCGAACGGACCGTTGTAGCCGCCGGTGTGGTGGCGGAGGTGGATGGCCGCGCCGTCCGCGTCGCCGCGTGCCAGGGCACGCAGCGCATGGAAACTGCCGCGGCTCCCGACCGGGACCACCGCGGGCGCGGTGCGGTCGAGCAGGATCTGCATCGCCGGGTCGTCGCTCGCTGCCAGCCGGAACACCCGGTCGGCGTCCAGGAGCCTCGCCGCGGCGAGTGGTCCGTCGCCTGCCACGCGTGCCCGGCGCCGGTCCGCCACCGTGATCACGGCCGCGTCGGCGAGGTGCCGGTAGGCGCGGACGACCGTCGACGACGTCGTGCCCAGCTCGTTCGCGTAGGAGCGGACCGCGGGTAGTTCGGCGCCCGCCGCCAGGTCGCCCGCGCGGATCCGGCGGGCCAGCTCGGTGGCGATTTCCAGGTAACGCGTCATCACTCCGCCTCGGTATCCTTGTACCGGTCTGTGATGCTACAGAAGGAGACAGTGGATGCGACGAGTTCGTTGTGCGGCCGCCCTCATCGCCGTTCTCGTGTCGCTCACGGCGTGCGGCGGGCCGAGTAAGGCGGCCGGGCCGTCGGGCGAGAAGTCGCTGATCCTCGCCACCACCACGAGCACGCAGGACTCCGGTCTGCTCGACGAACTGCTGCCCGCCTTCACCGCCGACACCGGCTGGCACGTCAAACCGGTGGCCGTCGGCAGCGGGCAGGCCATCGAGCTCGGCCGCCGCGGTGAGGCCGACGTCCTGCTGGTGCACTCCCCGAAGGCCGAGGAGGAGTTCGTCGCCGAGGGCACGGCCGGGGCGCGGCGCCTGGTGATGCACAACGACTTCGTGCTCGTCGGACCCGAGGCCGACCCCGCCGGGATCCGCGGTGTCCCGGCCGCCGACGCGATGCGGCGGATCGCGGACGCGCGGGCGGGGTTCGTCTCGCGCGGCGACGACTCCGGCACCCACGCACGCGAGAAGCAGCTGTGGGAGGCGAACGGCATCGTCCCGGCCGGACAGTGGTACCGCTCGACCGGGCAGGGCATGGGCGCCACGTTGCGCGTCGCGAGCGAGACGTCGGCCTACACGCTGACCGACCGGGCGACCTACCTGTCCCAGCGGGGAAACCTCGACCTCGCGGTGCTCAACGAGGGCGACAAGGCGCTGCTCAACATCTACCACGTCATCGAGATGACGAAGCGGGCGGGCGACCGGGTCCAGCCGGACGGGGCGAAGGCGTTCGCCGACTGGATCACCGGCCCGCGCGCACAGCGGATGATCGGCGAGTTCGGTGACGCCGAGCCCCTGTTCGTGCCGGACGCCGGCAAGGACGAGTCGGCGCTGGGGAACTGACGGCGTGGACGTGCTCGGCGACGGCCTCCTCGAAGCGCTGCGGTTGCTGCTGACCGGCGACGAGGACACGTGGGCGATCACCGCGCTCACCCTCGAGGTGTCCCTCAGCGCCACCGCCATCGCCTTCGTCGTCGGCGCCCCCGTCGGCACCGTCCTGGCGCTCGGCCGGTTCCGCGGCCGCCGGGTGCTGCTGGCGATCGCCAACACCGGCATGGGGCTGCCGCCGGTCGTCGTCGGCTTGTTCGTCACCGTGCTGTTGTGGCGGTCCGGACCGCTCGGCGCGTTCGGCCTGCTCTACACCCCGGCCGCCATGGTCATCGCGCAGGCCGCGATCGCCGCGCCGATCGTGACCGCCCTGACCGCCACCGCGCTGCAGCAGGTCGACCCGGACTTCCTGCCGCAGATGCGCGGGCTGGGCGCCACCCGCACGCGGGCGATCGGCGCACTGCTCGCGGAGGCGAAGCTGCCGCTGCTGGCCGCGGCGATGGCCGGGTTCGGCGCCGTGGTCAGCGAAGTCGGGGCCGCCCAGATGGTCGGCGGCAACCTGGCGGGGGAGACCCGGGTGCTCACCACCGCCGCCGTGCTGGCCACCAGCCGCGGCCAGTTCGCGCTGGCCATCGCGTTCGGGCTCGTGCTGCTCGTGCTCGCGTTCGCCGTCAACCTCGTCGGCACGCTCGCGCAACACCGCAGGCAGGTGCACCGGTGAGCATCGGCTGCCGCGATCTGCGCGTCACCGCGCACGGGCGCGAACTGGTGTCCGTGCCCGCGCTGGACGTCCCGGCGGGGGAGACGCTCGCGGTCCTCGGCCCCAACGGCGCGGGCAAGTCGACGTTCCTCCGCGCGCTCGCGCACCTGGGCACCGCGTCCCGGTCCGGAACGGTGCTGCTCGACGGTGCGGTCGCCACCACCGCCCAGCTCCGCCTCGCCGTCGCCGCGGTGCTGCAACGCCCGGTGCTGCAACGGAAGTCGGTGCTCGACAACGCGGCCGCGGGCCTGCGGTTGCGCGGGATCCGGCGGCACGAGGCCCGTCGTCGCGCCGAGCCGTGGCTGGCCGCGCTCGGCGTCGCGCACCTCGCGGGCCGCCACGCCCACACGCTTTCCGGCGGCGAGGCGCAGCGGGTCGCCATCGCCCGTGCCCTCGCCGTCGCGCCGCGCGTGCTGCTGCTCGACGAGCCGTTCAGCGGCCTCGACGCCACCACGCGCACGGACCTGCTCGCCGACCTGCGCGCCGCGCTGGACGAGCAGGACGCCGCGGTCGTGCTCGTCACGCACGACCGCGAGGAAGCCCGTGCGCTCGCACGCCGCACCGCCCTGCTCGTGCGCGGCGAGATCCGGCAGCTCGGCGCCACCGCCGAGGTCTTCGACGCGCCCGCCGACCTGGAGTGCGCGACCCTGCTGGGGTTCACCACCCACCTGCCGTCCGCGCTCACCGGGCACCACACGACGCTCGTCGCCCGGCCCGAGCGCTGCCGCCCCCTCGCCGACGCCGCCCCGGCGCCACCGGACGCGATCGTCGTCGAGGGTGTCCTGCGCCGCGTGGTGCCGCTCGGCGGCGCGTTCCGCCTCGACGTCACCACGACCGCGGGCACCACCGTCACCGCCGTGACCACCGAGGACGTCGGCACGGCGCCGGGCAGCCCGATCCGTGTCGCCGCGGCCAGGGAGCACCTGCGCGCGTGCGCGGCACCGATGCTGTCCGAAGAGGACGGTCCGGTCAGCGCGGCGGCGCCACCACGCGGCTGACCTCGCGTTCGACCGTGGTCCGCTTGCCCGCGGTCTCGAGGTAGAGGACGTCCTTGTCGCGGACGTGCGGGTTGCTCAGCACCGCGGTGGTGTCCTCGGCCAGCCGGTGCAACTGAGTGGCCCGGTCGACGTCCGCGGCCGCCCACGCGCCGTCGGTGAAACTGCGCTGGGTCGCCCCGACGAGGGACTCGCTGCCGTCGGGTTGGAAGTAGACGTTCAGCGTGCCGTCGTGGTCCCACCACAGGTCGCCGACGAACCCGTCGCGGGTGCCGCACCGCGCGGTCGCCGCCGCCACCGGCGTGGTCTCGGCGGTGCCCGCCGCGAGATCGAACAGTGTCACCGTGGCGCACTCGTTCACCTCCGGCGCGTCCCACAGCGCGAGTTCGGCGCCGTCCGGGCTGAACTGCGCCGCCTCGAGAGGACCCGGCCGTCCCGTCGTGAGCAGGCGCGGCGTGCCGGCCGGCCCGGCCAGGTACAGGGGTCGCGGCGTCGACGACATCGAATACGAGTAGCCGACCAGCACGGTGTCCGCCGTGCCCGCGAGCAGCTGCGGCGCGTACTGCCTGTCCAGGTCGTCCCGCCAGGCCGGTGCCGTGGTCCCGGTCGGCTCCGGGGCCGGCGATCCGGCCGCGAGATCGGTCCGCACCAACCGGTTCGCGCGGTCGAGCCAGGCGATCGTGCTCGCACCGAAGGGCACGACCGTCTGGCACTGGCACTCCAGGTAGCGGTCGAAGCAGCCATCGCACGGCACCGACGTGACCTTGCCCGTCGCCACCGCGACGGCCTTGACCGCGCCGTCGCCCGCCAGGCTGAAGGCGTACCGCCCGTCGGTGGTGAACGCCGGGTCCGTGCCGAGCCCGAGCTGCGCCCGGCCGATCTCCTCGGTGCCGTTCATGACGACGAGGTCACTGGTCGTCTCGACGATCGTCGGCCCGAAGTGGATGGTCTGGTACGCGTACACCCTGGGCGGCTTCGGCGCGTCCGGACCGGACGGCGACGACCCGCACGCGACGACGAGCGCCCCCGCCACCGCGACACCGAACCCTGCCCAACGCTTCGACACCCGTGCACCTCCCGTGCGGTCCGGCCGCCAGTACAACCGGCGAACGCCGGGACCGGTCCCGGGATGGCACCTTGTTGCCGCGCCCGGGGTGCGGTCGTCAGCGCGGGATTCGCGCGATCGGCTCGCGGTACGCCGTCACGTAGGCCAGCTGCGCGCGGAACCCGGCCTCGGTCCTGGCGTGGTACGCGGCCTCCGCCTGCGGGCCCGCCGCCAGGTCCCACACCTCGCCGGTGCGCTTGACCACCACGAAGGTCGCCACCGGGTGGCCCGTCACGCCGCCGTACTGGATCGGGCCCTGGGTCGCCAGGAACGCCCAGCCCCGGTCGATGACCTGACCGATGACGCGCTCGCCGCGGTGGGCGGCGAGCCACGCGTGCACCTGCTCCCAGGACAGGTCGTGCGCCGGGTCGTGGACCACACCCGTGGCGCTGTCGGTGTCGAAGAAGGACGTGCTCACCGCCCGGCGCAACCGGCGGTCGCTCGACACCCGGTGCAGGTCGGTCGCACCGGACATCGCCCAGTACTCGCCGGTCCGCTTGCGCACCAGCAGCGCGCGCCCGTCGTCGAGGCGCACCTGGAAAGCCGCCGGGCCTTCCTCCACCCACTGCTCGGCGTCGTGGGTGTGGTAGACCGCCGCGACCCAGGCGACCACGTCCGCCCTGCTCAGCTCCGTCACGTCACCACCCCGTGAGGAGTGTACGAGCAGGCCCGGTCGCGCCGGGCGGGGCCGATCAGTCCCAGACGAGGCAGAACGGATGACCGTCCGGGTCGCGGAACACCCGGAAGGTGCTGTCCTCGTGCGCGTCCCGCACGCGGGTGGCGCCGAGGGCGAGCACCTTGGCCTCGGCCGCTTCCGGGTCGGCGACGCGCACGTCCAGGTGCAGCTGCTGGGATCCCGCCGGGTCGGGGAACTCCGGTGGCCGGTGCTCGGGGGAGGTCTGGAACGACACCTTCCGCCCCGCACTGTCCACAATGGTCACCCAGTCCGGTTCCTCCGTGGTGATCTCGGCGCCGAGAAGTTCGGCGTAGAACCTCGCCAGCCTGGCCGGGTCGCGGGTGTCGAGCACTACGGTCTGCAGCTGTCCGATCATGGGGGGCGGTTTCCCCGGAGAACTCCGGCGAAACGGCGGGGTGGCCCGGCGGGCGGCAGAATGGCGGCGGAAGGGGGCGGGGATGGGCGAACTCGACGTGCACGCCGACCGGATCTGGGAGGTGGCGCTCGCGCTGCACGGCGACCCGGAACTGGCGTTCGCGGAACACCGGGCGGCGGACCGGTTGTGCGCGGAGCTGGCGGACTTCGAGGTGACCCGCGGGGTGGCCGGCATGCCGACGGCGTTCACCGCGCGGCACGGCGCCGGAAGGCCGACGGTGGCGCTGTTGCTCGAGTACGATGCGCTGCCGGGCCTCGGGCACGCGTGCGGCCACAACCTGATCGCCGCTGCCGGGCTCGGCGCGGCGCTGGCCGTGCGGGACGCGCTGCCCGACCCGGACGGTTCGCTGCTGGTGGTCGGCACCCCGGCCGAGGAGGGCGGCGGCGGCAAGATCGTCGAGGTGGCGCACGGCGTGTTCGACGACGTCGACGCGGCGCTGATGTTCCACCCCGGCGCGCACGACTGGATGTGGGCGCCGCTGACCGCGCAGGTCGAGCTCACGGTGACCTACCACGGCCGCACCGCCCACCCGACGGGCAACCCGACCGAGGGCATCGACGCGCTGGCCGCGCTGGTCCAGCTCTTCACCACGGTGGCCGCCGTCCGCCCGAGGCTGCCCGCCGGGTCCCACGTGCAGGGCATCATCACCCACGGCGGCGAGGCGACGAACATCGTCCCGGACCGCGCCGAGGGGCGGTTCGGACTGCGTGCGCTGACGTCGGCGGCACTGGCGGACCTGGTGGACCAGGTGACGATGATGGCCACCGCGATCGCGACGGCGACCGGCACGACGGCGACGGTCACGCGGGAACGCGAGCCGTACCACCACTTCCGCAACAACGCGACGATCGCGGCCCGGTTCGCCGAGCACCTGGCGGCGTCCGGCATCGCGCTCACCGAACCGGCGCCCGGGGTGTTCCTCGGCTCGTCGGACATCGGCAACGTCAGCGCGGTGACGCCGGCCATCCACCCGTTCGTCGCGATCGTGCCGCCGGACCAGACCGACCACACCCCGGAGTTCGCCGCGGCGGCCGCGAGCCCGCGCGCCAGGACGGTGACGGTCGCGGCCGCCACCGCACTGGCGGCCACCGCCCTCGACCTGCTGACCGATCCGGCCCTGCGTGCGACGGCGTGGGCGGAGTTCGCCGCGACCAGCCAAAACGAGGCATGACGTCCCGATCGACGGGTACCCGGGCGTCATGCTGACACAGATGCGCGACTGGATCGCCTCGCTGCTGGGCAGGCGGCCGAACGGGACGGGCCCGGAACGGGAAGGCGACGTGCCCGACGACCACGGGGTGGCCCGCACCCGCGCGACCGGCGGCCAACCCGGCCGCGACCACGGCGACGACTCCTCCACGACCGGCCCGGGCGAGAACGAGGAGTTCGTCGGCCGCGTGGCGGGCAACGACGACGTCGGCGCGGTCGGCGAAACGGGCGCGGAAGCACGCTCCCGACGCGACGACTGACCGGCGTGTGCGCGCACGCGGGGTGTGTCCGGCGCCGGGCAACCACACGATCGTGAGGTTTGCCGAGCTGAAGGAGCGGGTAGGCCGACGTGACCCCGGGCGATGACGCACGGCCGGCGACAGGAAACACATGCGCGGCACAGCAGTGGACGACAGACAACCGCCGCCTCTGGTCATGCACCTGACGGGTGCTGGTCCGGAGGCGGTGTCCGCGGTACGCACGTCGATCCGGCGGTTCCTGAGCGACCTCGACGAGGGTGACTTCCCGGACGTCCTGGTGGTGGCCGTCGAACTCGTGACCAACGCGCTCGAACACGGCGGCGGACCGCAGTGGATGCGGGTGTCGCGCGAGCAGGAGGCCGGGCTCGTCCGGGTCGAGGTGCGGGACTCCAACCTCGCCCCGCTCACACCCGGCACGTCCCGTTTCGGCGTCGCCGCGCACCGCGGCAACGGGCTGGTGCTCGTCGGGCGCATGTCGGCGGACTGGGGCGTCGACGGCGACGAACGCACCGGCTGCAAGACGGTCTGGACGACGGTGCCGAGCGAGGCAAGCGCCTGACCGCTGGTCGGGCCGGTGAGGCGGATCAGCCCGTCTCGGTGGCGTCCTCCAGGGTGGGGACGATGTCGATGGCGTTGTCCGCGCCGGTCAGGGTGATGGTCCGCAGGACGGCGGCGTGGTCCGCCACGACACGCAGCCGCCTGCCGCGTTCGGCGTGGCGCTGGGTGTGGAGGATGAGTGTCGCGATGCCGGCCGAGCTGAGGTAGGTGATGCCGGTCATGTCCACCAGCACGGCCGACGGCGGCGGCGTGGCCTCCGCGGCGGCGTCGAGGTGCTTGACCAGCCGGTCGGTCGAGAAGGCGTCGAGTTCTCCGCTGGCGCGCACGATCACCGTGTCGTCGTGTTGTTCGTGGCTCACCTGGAACCCAGGTTCATCGGACTCGGTCACGCCAGGGCCTCCCGACTGAAAGGTTCTCCACCGGAATTGGCGGACGCGTACGGCGATTCGTCACGGGAGCGGCCCCGGTCGGTTCTTTCCGCGGGCTTGTCACATCGTCTCGCTCGCATCGCGGCTTCGTACCCCGATCGGGTGACCGCGAAACTCGGGTGTGCTCACGGTCGCGTTCCGGTGCGCGTGGCTTCCTCGACGGAGTGGTAGAGGCTCAGCACCTCGTCCAGGCCGGTGACCTGGATGGGCCTGATGACGGGCCGGTTGGAGTCCACGACGATGCGCAGCGGCTCCCGTCGTTCGCGCGCGTGGCTCGTCGCCCGCACCAGCGCGGTGAGACCGGCGGAGCCGAGGAACGCGACCGAGGTCAGGTCGAGGATGCAGGGTTCACCGCGCCGCTCGTCGATGGCCGCGGTGATCGCCGCGCACAGTGCCTGCGCGTTCTCCACGTCGATCTCGCCCGTGACGGTCAGGACGAGGATGCCGTCGACCTCGCGGTGGACGATCTCCAGCCCGGCCGCTTCGCTCTCGACGCTGTCGCTCACGGCTGTGCACGTTACCGCCTGTCAGGGCGCTGATGGGGCGTGCGGAGGCTGGACCAGGTCCGGGCGGTGCTGAGGTGGGGCGCGTGCCCGCTGCTGCCCGGGGTGTTCAGGGTGAGCTCGGCCCACACGGTCTTGTGGTCGACGTGGCGGTCGAAGCCCCAACGGGACGCGAGCCGGTCCACCAGGATCAGCCCGCGGCCGCCGGTGTGGTCGGGGGTCCGGATCTCCGGGTCCCGCGGCGAGGAGTCGTCGACCTCGATCCGCAACCGCGCACCGTCGCCGGTCAGGAACATGCGGCAGGACCGGGGCGCCCCGCCGTGCTGGAGTGCGTTGCTGACGAGCTCGTCGGCCACCAGGACCGCGTCGTCGGCGATCACGCCACCGTGACCCGACAGCAGGTCGCGGAGCAGTCGCCGCACCTCGCTGGTCGCCGCCCCGTCCAACGTGCGGCTGATGTAGTTGTCGCCGCTGAGCCCGGGATCGTCGCTGTGCGCGCCCTCCGTTGGCATCGGTCACCCCTGACGTCGTGAACGTCGTGTCGCACCCGGCTGTGCGAGCTTTCGACATACCCGGCGTACGCGGGAAGGAAACCTGAGCCGGGCGCTGCGCGCCCGGCACCGCGAAGCGGGCGAAGCCCCACCACCCCGGACACCAGTCCTTGCCAACCCAACCCCGTGCCGGACCCGCTGCCATCCCGAAGACCAGCCCCTCCGGCGAGGACGCCCGTCCGGCGAGGACACCGCCCACGACGGGGACCACCCAGCAGCGAAACCCACACAAGGCAAACAAGGCTGTCGCGCCGTCCACAAGATCAGCGCTTCTGAATTACCGTCCCCGGATTTCCGAGGCGTTTGTGCAGAATGCTTGCTGCGGTGTGCATTCGTCCTTGGGCGTCGCCGCTGCCGGGGTGAGAATGGCACATTGTGCCGGATGCGGGGAGTTGTCAGTTCGGGGAGATCTCGGGCCGGGTTCGTGCGCGGCTGGCGCTGGACCTCGATGAGCTGCGGCGGCTGGTCGGCATGACCTACCGGCAGCTGGCGTGCCGGACCGGCTGCGCGCGGAGCACCCTCAACGACGCCCTGACCGGTCGGCGCTTCCCGCGTCTCGAAACCGTCCTCGCCATCGTGCGGGCCTGTGGCGGGGACACCGCCACCTGGCGAAGACGCTGGGTCGCGGCCAGCCGCGGCCTGCCCGTGCACCCGCCGGTGCCGGACCTGCGGGACCTGCTGGAACTCCTCGACATCCCCGAAGCCCAGGTGGCTCGCGCGCTGGTGCGGTGGCGGGCGCTGACTCAGGTGACCGAGACCGGCACGGTGCCGACGATGTCGCCGCAGGCCACGAGACCGAGGTGACGGGAGTCCTGCGAGCGCCGGTTGTCCCCGGTGACCACGACGTGGCCGGCGGGCACCCGCGCGACGCCGGGCATGGTGTCCGCGAGCCAGCCGGGCACCGGGTCGCCGCCGATCGCGGCGACTCGTTTGACCCGGTACGGCGGGTCCGCCGGGTCGGACGGCGGCACGGCGAAGACGATGACGTCGCCGCGTCGTGGTGGGCGGCGCAGCCGCCGCACGAACAACCGCTGCCGGTCGTGCAGCGTGGGCGCCATGCTGTGCCCGCGCACGGTCACCCGGGTCCACCACCTGCCGAGCAGCGTCACGTCGTTCCCCCATCGCTCGCGGTCACCCGCGCGTCCTGGTAGCCACCGGCCTGGAGGCGGAACAGCCGCGCGTACTCACCGTCCGCGTCCATCAGCTCGTCGTGACTGCCCTGCTCGACGATCCGCCCGCCCGCGAGCGTGACGACGAGGTCGGCGGCACGCAGGGACGACATCCGGTGTGACACGAGCAGCCGGGTGCGCCCCGCCGCGTGCCGCGCCAGCGTCGCGTGCACGCGGTGCTCGCCCTCGGCGTCGAGCCCCGCGGTGGGCTCGTCGAGCACGAGCAGGTCGGCGTCGGTGCGCATGAGGCACCTCGCGAGCGCCACGCGCTGCCACTGCCCGCCCGACAGCACGACCCCCGGGTGGTCGTCGTCACCGTGGGTGCGGGAGAGCATCGTGTCGTAGCCGTCCGGCAGCGCCTCGAGCGTGTCCGCGATGCCCGCGGACCGGGCGGCGGCCGCGATCCGCGCGTGGTCGTCGATCCGGTCGACCCGGCCGAGTCCCACGTTCTCGGCGGCGGTGAGGTCGTAGGTCATGAAGTCCTGGAAGGTGACGCTGACACGGGCGCGCAGCGCGGCCAGGTCGAGGTCGCGCAGGTCGGTGCCGTTCCACGTGATCGTGCCCCGGTCCGGGTCGTGGAACCGGCAGAGCAGCTTCACGAGCGTGCTCTTCCCCGCCCCGTTCACGCCGACGACACCGACCGCCGCCCCCGCCGGGATGGTCAGGTCCACCCCGCGCAGCACCCACGGCCCGTCGTCGCGGTAGCGGAACCAGACGTCCCGCAGCTCGATCGTCGCGCCCCGGGCGGGGAGCGTGGTGCCCGCGGTGAGGTCGTCGCCGGTGTGGACGATGTCGAGGTAGTGGCCGAAGAGCCGCACCGCCCTGCTGGCCTCGCCCAGCTGGAGCACCACGCCGGAGAGCCCGGTCTGCACGCCCGCGACCGCGCCGAGGAACAGCACGAGGTCGCCCACCGAGGACCCGCCGTGGCGCACGTCCGCCGCGACCACGACGGTGCCCACGCCGGTGACCCCGGCGCCGAGCAGCGCCAGCACGCTCTGCACCGCCGTGCCGCGGCGGGCCGCGACGAGCCGTGCGCGCGAGGTCCGCCGGAGCGAGTCGACCATCCGCGTGTGCAGCAGCGGGCCGAGGCCGAACAGGCGGATCTCCTTGGCCGCGCGGATGTCCGTGAGCAGCGTGCGGTAGAACAGCCGCCGCCGGTCGGTCGCCACCCACGCCTCCTCCGTGGCCGTTTCCCGGCGCGCGGTCGCGAGCCGCGCGAGCACCGCGGTGACGACCGACGCGGCGAGCAGCAGGACCATCGGCGGCCACACGACGAACAGCGCACCGGCGAAGCTCGTCAGCAGCACGACCGACCGGATCAGCTCCTGCGCGAACTGCGAGATCGTGCCCGGGGCGTCCTGCGCGGCCTGCTCGGCGAGCCGCAGCCGGTCGTGGAAGGCGGGGTTCTCGAGGTGGCGCATGCCCGGCAGCGTCGAGACGCGGTGGAACAAGGTGCTCTCGACGGTGAGCGTGACGCGGTGCTGCAACACCTCGCCGAGGTGGCCCCCGACGTACAGCAGCACGATCGCGAGGCCGCCGGCCACGGCCCCGGCGAGCGCCAGCAGCACCGCGCGGCCCGTGCTCGCGGTGCCCGCGGTGAGCTCGTCGACGAGCAGCATGGTCAGCCACGCGCCGCACGCCGGGGCCGTCCCGGCGACGACGGTGAGCAGCAACGTCGCCGTGGCCACCACCGGCGCCGCCCGGAACGGCAGTGCGAGCGCGACGGCGGCCGCGCGGTGGGTGGGTTGCCCGGTGGGAGTCATGCCACCGGCGACGGTGTGCTCGTGAAGTGGCTTCGCCGCGCACCGGACGCGGTGACGACACCGGACTCGAGGTGCAGCAGGGTCGGGAAGGACGTGACGGCGAACGCGGTGATCGCCGGGTGCTCCACACCGATGAGCGCCACGCGCCCCAGCCGGGACAGCTTCTCGATCAGGCGTTGCGTGGTGTCCGCCGCCGGGTCACCGTCGATCAGCGCGATGAACCGCGTCGCGGGCGGTTCGGCGGCGAGCCAGTCGGACAGTGTCGTGCACGGTGCGCACCCGGCGGCGAAGAACCCGACCTGGACCGGTCCGGCGAGATCGGCCTCGGTGAGCTCGGCGCCGTCGAGGTCGGTGACCGAGAACGGTGCCACGACCCGCCCCGGTTGCGGCAGGTCGGGGTCCTTGGCGGGCAGGCCGGCCCCGTGCTGGAGCTCGCGGAGCCTGGCCACCAGGCCGAACGTCAGCAGCAGGTGCAGCGCCGTGACCACGGCGAGCAGGACGACGGCGGTCGTGAGCACGGTCAACGGTTCCTCCAGGTGGGCGCGGAGCGGCGGGTCAGGAACGTGACGTCCTCCCACCGGACGATGACGAGGCCGAGCACCGCGCCCGCGGTCAGCGCGACGAGCGCACGCGGTGCGGTGACGGTGGTGCTGTCGAACGCGGCTCCGCAGGCGGCCACGACGAGCAGCGCGTTGCGCGCGAGGTGACCGGGCCCGAGCACGCCACCCCCGCCACCGAAGCAGCGGCAGCGCACCCGCTGTCCTGTGTGGACAACGCGCGCGATGCCGGCGGCGAACGCGGCGAGCATGAGGACGGACAGGGCATACCCCGCGAGGCGGGTGGCGGGCACGAGGAGCAGCGCCGCGGTCAGCGCCTCGGCGGCGACCACCAGCACCGCCACCGGGCGAGCGGGGAGCGCACGCGGCGCCAGCACCGCGACCGAGCCGGCGAACTCGGCGAACGCGCGCACCGACCGCAGCTTCCCGGCGACCGCCCCGGCGAACACGACAACCAGCAGCGCACGGACGACGAGATCGAGCACAGGACCTCCCGGACAGGTGGTGGCCGCGCCGGCGGGGGCGCGCTCGTGCCCCCGCCGGCGCACGACTCAGCAGGTGAGGCTGTACTTGCACGCGCCGTAGCAGTTGAACCGGTAGTTGCGCCGCGTGCAGCACTGGCCGGCCTCCGGCACGCACGCACCGGCGTCCACCTTCGGCACCACCAGCGCGGCCAGCCGTTCACCGGCCCGGCGAAGAACTCGCTTCACGGGAATTCCCTTCCGTCGAGCGACTTGCAGGACGAGGCAACGCTCGCCGCAAAGCCCGGCGGACGAAAGGGGAGTCGGACGACCTCGGACAACCTCGGACACCACCGCGCTCGGGAGCCGGTGTCCGGATTGTGGGGGGCTGTCGGTTCGGTCAGGTTCCGCAGAAGGTCTGGTACGTGGCGCCGAAGTCCACGGGCGCCGGGGCCGCGTAGCGCTCGCGGCCGGGGCGTTCGTCGTAGGGGGCGGTCACCGCGGCCAGCAGCTGCTCGAGCGGGCCGAGGTCGCCCGCCGTCGCGGCGGCCAGCGCCTCCTCGACGAGGTGGTTGCGGGGGATGTGGACCGGGTTCACGCGGTCCATCGCGTCGGCGTCCGGGCCGAGCGACCGCCAGCGGGCCAGCCAGTCGTCGATCGCGGCGAGGTCGAGGAACAGTTCCCTCGCGGGCTCGGTGTCGCCGCGGGCGGCCCCGGCGAGGCGGCGGTGGAACGACGTGTGGTCGACGTGGTTGTCCTGGAGGAGGGTGACCAGCTCGGCGACGAGCGTGCCGTCGCGGTCGGCGTGGTCACCGGGCAGGCCGAGCTTGGCGTGCATGCCCGCGGACCAGGCGGCGTCGTAGCGCGGGCGGACCGTGTCGAGCGCCCCGGTCGCCAGTGCGATGGCCTCGTCCTGGTCGTCGGCGAACAGGGGGAGGAGGGCCTCGGCGAGCCGTGCGAGGTTCCACTCCGCAACGCGTGGCTGGTTGCCGTAGGCGTAGCGGCCGCCGCGGTCGATGGAGCTGTAGACGGTGGCGGGGTCGAACGCGTCCATGAACGCGCAGGGCCCGTAGTCGATGGTCTCGCCCGAGATCGTCATGTTGTCGGTGTTCATGACCCCGTGGACGAACCCGGTGAGCATCCACCGGGCCACCAGCGACGCCTGGGCGGCGACCACCGCCTCGAACAGCGCCAGGTGGGGGCGTTCCGCCTCGGCGGCGGCCGGGTGGTGCCGCGCGATGGCGTGGTCGGCGAGGCGGCGCAGGAGGTCGAGGTCGCCGCCTGCCCGCGCGTACTGGAAGGTGCCGACGCGCAGGTGGCTGCTCGCGACCCGCGCCAGCACCGCCCCCGGCAGCAGCGTGTCGCGGCGGACCGGGCGCCCGGTCGCCACCACGGCGAGGGCGCGGGTCGTGGGGATGCCGAGCGCGTGCATCGCCTCGCTGACGACGAACTCGCGCAGCATCGGGCCGACCGCGGCGAGACCGTCGCCGCCGCGGGCGAACGGGGTGCGCCCGGAACCCTTGAGGTGCAGGTCACGCGGGTGGCCGTCGACGTGACCGAGCTCGCCGAGCAGCAGCGCGCGGCCGTCACCCAGCCGCGGTGAGTAGTGACCGAACTGGTGCCCGGCGTAGGCCTGCGCCACCGGGGCCGCGCCCTCGGGGACGTGGTTGCCGACGAGCAGCCGCACCCCCTCGGGGCTGCGCAGCCAGTCGGGGTCCAGGCCCAGCTCGACCGCCAGCGGCTCGTTGAGCACCAGCAACCGCGGCGCCGGAACCTCCTCGGCCTGCCACGGCACGGCCAGCTCGGGGAGCGCGTCGGCGAAGTGGTGGCTCAGGGTGACGGCGGACGGCGCTGCGGTGCTCACACCGTCAACCGTACGTGTCGCGGGCGGGTGGTCACGGTCCGGACGGCCGCTGCTCGGCGACGGTGCCGGGCGCGGCTCCGGGGACCTCGGTGCGCACCTCGGAGTCCCGCAGCACCTCCCGGGCCTGCGCCTCGGGGTCGGCGCTGCCTGCCGCCTCCTCCTCGGGCAGCAGCGTGGCCCGCGTCTCCGCGCGCTCGTCGACACCGGTGCGCTGGTCGAACTCCTCGGGCCGGTCGAGTCCGTGCTCCGCGCGGGCGCGCTCGTCGTCCAGGTCCGTCGCGCCCAGGTCCAGTGGTTCGCTCATGCCGCAGACGTACCCCTGGCGACGCGCCTTCACGCGTGTCAGGAGATCGTGCTGCTGAGGACGTCGACCGTGTCGATGAGCCAGCGGCCGTTCTGGTTGACCAGCCCGTAGCGGTGGCGTTCGTGCGCGTCGCGGCCGTCCTTGAAGGCGATGTCGAGCGTCACCTCGACCGTGCTGCCCTGGCCGCTCACCTGCGACGCGCGCACGGCGGTGATGCCGCTCCAGTACGAGTTGTAGTAGTCGCGGCCGTTGGCCGGGCTCTGCTGGAACTTCGAGCTCAGCCGCGTCCAGCCGACGTCGGGGTTGCCGGGCATGATCGCGTAGTAGTCGGTCACCGCGGCCACGGGGGACGCCGTCGGGTCGGCGGCGGGCGGGGGCTGCTCGTTCGCGGGCGAGGACGGCGCGGGCGGTGCCGCGGACGGCTCCTCGGTCTCCTCGGTGGGCTGTGCCCGCGTGGTGGTCGTGGGCCGCGCGGAGGTCGCGCGTGCGGACGTCGTCGTCGTCTTCTCGGCCACGGGCGCGCCCGCCTTGTCGTCCGGCGGCGTGCCGTCCCTGTCGAGCACGAGGAGCGTCGTCGCGACGGCGACCACCACGAACAGCGCCGCCAGCGCGAGGATCGCCGCGGCGCGGCGACGCCGGGGCGACCCGCCCTGCGCGGGCGGCGGCGGTGCGGGTGCGGCCGGGGGTGGCGCCGGCACGGGCGCGGGGAGCACCGCCGTGGGCTCGCGGTCCTCGGCGATCTCGGCCAGCGCGGTGTGTGCCTGCGCCATCGTGGGACGGTCCGCCGGATCGGTGCTGAGGAGGCGCATGAGGACGCCGCCGAGGGGGCCCGCCTGTTTCGGCGGCACGATGTCCCCGGAGGCGATCCGGTGCAGCAACAGCATCGGGTTGCTGCTCGTGCCGGTCGGCGGCGTGCCCTCCACCGCCGTGTACAGGGTGGCGCCGAGCGAGTAGACGTCGGAGGCGTACGTGACCTCCTTGCCCTGCGCCACCTCGGGTGCCAGGTAGGCGGGGGTGCCGACGAACGTGCCCGTGGTCGTCCACGTGACGTCCTCGACCACCCGGGACACCCCGAAGTCGGTGATCTTGACGGTGTCGTCGTCGCCCACCAGCAGGTTCGCCGGTTTGACGTCGCGGTGCACGACCCCGGCCGCGTGCGCGGCGGCGAGCGCGGCCGCGGCCTGCGCCCCGAGCCGCGCGACCTCCCGGTACGGCAGCGCACCCCGCTCGTCGAGCACGCGGGACAGGCTCTTCGACGGCAGGTACTCCATCACCAGGAACGGCCGGCCACCGTCCTCGAGCACGTCGTACACGGCGGTGAGCTGCGGGTGGTCCAGCCTGGCCGCGATCCGCCCCTCGCGCATGGTCCGCGTCCTGATCTCCGCCAGCCGCGACTCGTCCAACGCGGGCGGCAGCAGCACTTCCTTCACCGCCACCGTGCGCTGCAGCCGGACGTCGTGCGCACGCCAGACGACGCCCATGCCGCCACTCCCGAGCCGCTCGTCCAGTCGGTAGCGCCCCGCGACGACCCGGTGACTGCCCATGGCTTGGTCAGTGCGCACACGTTCGGGTTACACCGTGGTCCCCGAACCAAACTCACGTTCACGGATCGTGATCGTCGAGACGCCGGTCGGCGAGCCGCGTCTCGCCTACGATGGCGTGTCGCGCCGATGCTGAATTGCCCACCGCGTGGCTCTCGCAGAGGAAGAGACATGGCCGTCAACAGCCTGGTAGACGTGATTCACAACCATTTCGGGGAGAAGCTGAGCGACAAGCTCGCCGACCGGCTCAAGGGTCGGCCGACACCGCGTGTCGAGCACCTGCACGCAGCCTACGCGGAGTTCCACCTGAGCGGTGTGCAGGACAAGCCGGAAGCCCATGTCCGCCCGTATGTGTACATGCCCGCGGCGGACAACGGGATGCTCATCGGTCCCAAGCCGCCTGGCACCTTGAAGCCCAGCGAGTTCCGGCATCTGCTGCTGTACTGCCATTCCGTGGGGTTCGAGGACCGCTTGGGGCACGCACTCTGGCGAGAGATCACCGGGTCGAACGCGCCGTACCTGGTCAGTGTCGGTGATGTGCTCGGTTACTACTCGTCTTACGCGAAGTTGCTCGCGGAGAACGTGATGGTCCCACTCGTGTTCGATCTGGAGGAGCGTTTCACCCGGCGTGGCGGGCCCGCTCTGGCGGACTCGAGCGTCTTTCTGTCGAAAGCGGACGAGGTGGTGGAGAGGATGCATCGCAAGCATTCCAGGTTCCCTTGGGATACCGCGTCGAACGCGATTTCCGACGTCGAGGACGCGTTGCTCGCCGCACACAGGTACGGGACGTTGTCCGACATGTGGTTTCCGTCCGACACGCACATCCGGTTCTTTCGCGAGTACCTGCGCCTGACCGGGGCGAAGACGGTTGCCACGGGAAGGGACATGCGGACTTTCACCCGCCTCCACCGGTGGAAGTTGCCGTCGATTCATCAGCTCGCCGACCGGGACATCATCGCGATCAGGGCGAACGAGGAAGCCTTCGCCAGCTGGCGCAGCTCGCTCTCCTCCGCGATCGCCACGTACGAGGAGGTGGAACAGGATGGTATCGGGGATCCGGGCAGGGCCTTTCGGCACCGCCTCGCTGCCGATCTCGCGGCGTTGAACAAGTCGGCGAAGGAGAAAAGCGCGATATTCGCACGCGTTTCCAAGTCGTTCACCTTCGGTGCGATCGGCGCCGCCGCCGCGGGTGGCGTGTTCGGCTGGGACCGCCTTGCTCCCGCCGTCACAACCGGAATCGGCTCCGCGGTCGCGGACATCGGTAGTGACTTGGCCGCCTCGCGAAAGTCGCGACGCGCGAACCGTGCGTTGAAGAACCACTTCGTCGTTGCCATCGATCCGGGCGGAAAGTCCTCCGCTCCTGGTCACGGTGGTCTTTGACGAGCTGGTCACACCAAGGTGGTGACTCCCGGGATCGGGGAGCACACGTGGTTCTGACGACTTGACCTGGAGCGCGCTCCAACATCCAGACTCCGCGGCCATGAAGTACCGCACTCTGGGGACGAGCTCCCCTCGGCAGGTCAGCGTGTTGAGCCTGGGCGCCATGCTGTTCGGCACGGCCACCGACGAGGCCACCTCGTACGCCATTCTCGACCGGTACGTCGAGGCCGGTGGCACGTTCGTCGACACCGCCAACAACTACGCGTACTGGGTGCACGGAACGCAGGGCGGTGAGAGCGAGTCCCTCCTCGGGCGCTGGCGTCGCGCGAACGGCGTCGGTTCGGAGGTGGTGATCGCGACGAAGCTCGCCGGGCGTCCGCTCGCGCCGAGCACCACGCTCACGACGAACATCGAGGGCCTGTCGGCGGCGGTGATCCGCGAGTCGTCGGCCCGCAGCCGCGAACGGCTCGGCGTGGACACACTGGACCTGCTCTACGCGCACGGCCAGGACCCGCGCGTGCCGCTGGAGGAGACCGTCGAGGCGTTCGGCGCCCTCGTGAACGAGGGCAGCGTCGGCCTGCTGGGGGTCAGCAACCACTGGAGCTGGCGGGTGGAACGGTGTCGCGGGCTGGCCGCGTCGGCCGGGCTGCCCGGCTACGAGGTGCTCCAGTACCACCACACGTACCTGCGGCAGCGCACGGACATGCCGAGCCGTCACTCGAAGGACGGCCAGCTGGGCGTCGCGGCGGGCGACATCCTCGACTACGTCCGCCACGAGCCCGCGCTGACGCTCGTCGCGTACAGCCCGCTGCTGTCGGGTGCCTACGTCCGTGCCGACAAACCCCTCGGTCCCGAACACGACCACGCCGGCACGCCGCCCCGGCTCGCCGCACTCCGCGAGGTGGCGAGGGAAACCGGGGCGACGCCCAACCAGGTCGTCCTGTCGTGGCTCATCGGCGGTGAGGTGCCGGTGATCCCACTGGTCGGCGCGTCGTCGGTGGCCCAGCTCGACGAGAGCCTCGCGGCCGTCGACCTCGAGCTGACCACCGGCCAACGCGCACGCCTCGACGCCGCCGGTGCCTAGTGCCGCGGATCGGCGAGCGCGGGCAGGACGTCGGCCGCGATCCGCCGCAGCTGGTCGGTGAGCCGCTCGGGCGGGAACAGCCACAGCCCCAGGGAATCCGCGCCCGCCGCGAGCAACCCGTCGAGTTTGGCCCGCACCTGTTCCGCGGTCCCGGCCACGGCGAACTCGTCGATCCACCGGTCCTCGACGACGAATGGTCCGCCCGCGGCGAGGCGCTCGCGGATCTCGGCGCCGTGCCGGGACTGCCCGACCAACGCGGTGTGCGACTCCGCCTGCAGGAAGAAGCCGACGGCCTCGCGGACCGCGTCCCGCGCCACCTGCTCGTCGTCGTCCACGGCCGCCAGCACGAAGGCGGTGAGCGGCGCCGTGCCGACGAGCTCGCGGGCCCAGGCCACATAGGCCGGCCCGGCCAGGACCGACAGCAGCACCCCGTCGGCCAGCGCGCCGGCGGCCTTCAGCGCACGCTCGTTCACCGCCCCGATCCACAGTGGCGGCGGCTGTTCCGGCGGGAACTCCAGCCGGATGCCGGCGAACTCGTGGGTGGTGGTCCGGCGGTCGACGGTGGTGCCGTTCAACAGGTCACGCAGCACCGCGAAGGTCTCGGTCACCGCCGTCAACGGCCGCTCCGGCAGCAGCCCCATCTGCTGCAGCCAGTGGCTGTTCCCGAGACCGATCGCCGCCCGGCTGCGCGCCGGGTACATCCTGGCCAGCCCGGCGAGCTCCATCGCCAGCACCGCCGGGTGCCGCGTCATCACGCTCGCCAGCCCGAGCCCCGCCGGCACCGTGGTGGTCGCCGCGAGCAACTGCGTCAACCCGGTCAGCCCGCCGGTGAAGAAGCAGTCCTCGGAGAACCACAGCTCCCCGAACCCCAGCCGTTCGGCGAGCGCCGCGCCCTCGGTCAACCGCTCCGGCGGCGTCAAGCTGCCGAAGACGACCCCAACCCTGCTGCCCATCCACGTCCTCCTCGTTCGAGCACTTGGCAGGGCTAACCGGTCGCGGTGTCCACTTATTCCGCCGCGCCGGACGACATGACGACGCCGTCGGTGCCGCCGGATCCGGCAGCACCGACGGCGTCGCTCCGTCAGGGCTTCATCGCTGCAGGGTCAGCACGCCCGGCCGGTAGGGGAGGAGGCCGTAGTCGCCGCCGGAACTGGGGTTGCGTCCCTGGTACAGGAACTGCAGGTTGCAGGGGTCGATGGTCTTGGTCTGGTCGGGGTTGGTGCGGATCAGGTCGCCGTGGCTGATGTCGTTGGTCCACGTGGCGCCGCTGTTGGCCTTGCCCGCGAACGGGTTGCTCTCGCTCGCCGCCTGCGGGGTCCACGAACCGCTGAGGCTGCTGGCGGTGAACGAGCGGAAGTAGCGCCCGTTGCTCCCGATCGCCTCGACGATCATCAGGTACTGGTTCTGGTCCTTGACCTTGTAGACCTCGACCGCCTCGAACAGGTTGTTCGTCGAGTCGCTCATGATCGTCGTGTAGGACGAGCCGAAGCTGCCCGGGAAGTTCCCGATGGGCATGCTGGCGCGGTAGATCTTGCCGTTGTCCCCGGCGAAGAACAGGTACATGTTCGTGCCGTCACCGATGAGCGTCTGGTCGATCGGCCCCGTGCCGGAGCCGGTGATGCTCCCGGTGAAGAGCGTCTGCGGCGCCGACCAGCCGTTCGGGTTGGTGGGGTCGCTCGACGTCCGGTAGCTGAACGCGGGTCCGCCCCACTGGTAGGCGAGCACCCAGACGTTCTTCGGCGCGAAGTAGAACAGCGTGGGTGCGACGGTGCCGGAGTTCATCGCGTTCTGGCTCGCCGACCCCATGTCGGACCAGTTCGTGAACGGGGTGAAGTTCATCGAGCCCCAGCTCGTTCCCGTGTCGTGCGTCGTCGCGTAGACCAGGTGCTTGCCGTTGTGGACGACGTGGGTGAAGTCCTTGAGCGAGACCCACCCCTGCCTCGGGTTCGCGAGGGGGCCGGTCGACGACCAGCGGTACGTCGACGGGAGGGAGCACGTACCGGGGTTGCTGTCGCCCATGCGGACGAGCTGCCACTGCTGGTTGGCCCCGCCCCAGTCGGAGTACTGGACGACGGCCGCGCCGTCCGCGGTCGACCCGCCGGTGACCTCCACCGCCTTGCCGCTGTTGCGGTTGATCAGCCGGACGAAGCCGCTGTCGGAGTCGGCGAGGCGGAACTGCTGGTTGGCCCCGTTGAGGTCCGGCCATTGCTGGAGCCGCCCGCCGTCCGCGGTCGACCAGTTGGTGACGTCGAGAACCTTGCCCGAGTTCTTCGACTTCAGCCGGTAGTACCCGCCGCCGGAGTCCACGAACTGCCACTGCTGGTTGGCCCCGTCGTGGCGGGACCACTGGTGGATCACCGCCCCGTCGGCGGTGGACGCGCCGGAAACGTCCATGGCCTTGCCGCTGTTGCGGTTGATCAGCACGTACCACGCGCTCGTGTCGACGGACGCCGCCGACGCCGTGCTGGTGTTGAGCGCGACCGCGCCGCCGGCCGTGAGGACCGCCGCGAGCAGGATGATCAACGCGCGCGCTCGACCGCCGCGACGGAAGCGACCCGTTCGGGTCGTTGGGGCATGGCCCATCGAACTCATGGTGTTTCTCCTTCGGTGCCGCGAAAAATGGAGCGCTCCCAGAACAGGGCGGCGAGGGCATTTCCATTGCGCTCGCCGGCCATGCGTTAACCAGCACAACCGCGCAGTCCTCCGGTGTGCACGCCGCGGTGTGGCGCACGGTGCTGATCGTGCGGACCGCGACGCGTCAAGCACGTTCTGGACGGTGGTGCTGACCTCGGACAACTCCTTCCGCGAGCGACAGCGTTAGCAGGGACGGCAGCGATGTTAGCGTTAACATTCAGGTCCGCGGAACGGGTGGCCGGGAATATCGAATTGGAGGTTACGGCGGACATCGCCGCTTCATGTAGGTTGCCAGATTGTTTCCAAACCTTCAAGAGGTAACCGCCGCGCGCGCGGCGACCGAAAGTTTCGCGCCGGGGTGGTTCGCCGGCGCCGCGCCGGGTCGGGGCGGCCGGGTTGTCTCGGCGGGTGGTGCTGACGCTGGTGTCGCTGCGGTCGAACGCGCCGTCGCGATCGTTCTTCGGTGCGGACGTGGTCCCGGTGACGGGCGGCCGACGCTGCGTGACCAAGAATCGTGCCCGTACCCCGTTTGGACCGGTTCAGCGCGGGAAGCAAATGAACACCTTTTCGTTTGTTCCGAGCAGAGGCGTTTCATCATGAGCGGGAAAGCGGCGTTATCCACCGAGGTCGCGCGCTGGTTGCGCACCAACAGCAGCGACGTGCGGGACTGGCCGGTCGACGTGCTGGTCGAGGCCAAAGGGGACACGACGGTCAGCGTGGTGCTGCCCGCGCGTGACGAGGCGCGGACGGTCGGTGTGATCGTGTCGATGGTGCGTGACCGGTTGATGCGCCAGGTGCCGCTGGTCGACGAACTGATCGTGGTCGACTCGTGCTCGGCGGACGGCACGGCGGAGGTGGCCGGGGCGGCGGGAGCGCGTGTCGTGCACCAGAACGACGTGCTCGGCGAGTTGCCACCGCTGTCCGGGAAGGGGGAGGCGCTGTGGAAGGGGCTCGCCTGTTCGCGGGGTGACGTGGTGGCGTTCGTCGACGCGGACCTGGTCGGCTGCCCGCCCGGCTTCGTGACCGGGCTGCTGGGCCCGTTGCTCACCGACCCGGACATCGCCTACGTGAAGGGGTGTTACCGCCGGGCGCTGGTGGACGCGGGACGGGTCGAGGCCGACGGTGGCGGACGGGTGACCGAACTGGTCGCGCGTCCGCTGCTGAACCTGTACTGGCCGCGGCTGGCGGGGTTCGCGCAGCCGCTCGCGGGTGAGTTCGCCGGGCGCCGCGCCGTGCTGGAGGCGGTGCCGTTCGCGACGCACTACGGCGTGGAGATCGGTTTGCTGATCGACCTGCTGGAACTCGTCGGGCTGGACGCGCTGGCCCAGGTCGACCTTGGCTACCGCGAGCACCGGCACCAGAGCAACGAGGCGCTGGGGCGGATGGCGACGCAGATCATGCTGACCGCCATGGCACGCCTGGAGCGGACCGGGCACCGATTACCGGGCGCCCTGCCGCACGGGGCCGAGCCGTTGCCGTTCCTGCAGTTCCGTTGTGACGGCAGGGGACGGCACCCGGTGGTGACCGACATCGCGGTCCCGGAGCGGCCACCGCTGGCGTCGGTCGCGTCGGCGCTGCGCCCGGTGTCGTGAGGCGGCCGTGATGCGGGTGCTGATGAACGCGGGGCCGTGGTTGCCGGTCCCGCCCGACGGTTACGGCGGGATCGAGAACGTGGTCGCGACGTTGGTCCCGGAGCTGCGCAGGCACGGCGTGCGGGTCGTGCTCGCGACGGTGGGGGAGAGCAGGCTCGTGGCCGACGAGCGGGTGCACGTCCACCAGCGGCCCCAGTTCGGGCAGTTGCTGCGGCCGTACAACCAGGTGATGGGCTGCGCGACCGCGCACATGCACCGGGTGGTGCGGGAGTTGCGCGACCGCGACGACATCGACGTGGTGCACGACCACCTGGAGGCGGTCGGGCCTGCCGTGCTGGGTGCGATGGGTGCGGCCGCGCCGCCGGTGCTGCACACGTTGCACTGGGACCTGGCCAAGCACCCGGCGCTGTACGGCGCGTTCGACGGGGCGGGCCGCATGTTCGTCAACGGGGTGTCGGCCGCGCAGCTGGCGCGGGCGCCCGCCGCGCTGCGCGCGCACAGCCTCGGGCACGTGCACCTGGCGACGCCACTCGCCGAGCGGCCCTGGTCCGAGGTGGACAAGTCGCCGTACTTCGTCGTGCTGGGCCGGATCACGCCGGGCAAGGGGCAGGACGTCGCGGCGCGGCTCGCGCACCGCGCGGGTCTCGACGTGGTGCTGGCCGGTCCGGTCGGGCCGTACCGCACCCCGCGCGAGCTGGCCGGCGCACTGGCGAGCGATCCGGACGCGCCCCGCAACCCCGACGTGCGCTACTGGTGCGACCACGTCGCGTCGCACGTGGACGGACAACGGGTGTGCTGGGTCGGCTCGCTCCGGCCCGCCGACCGGGACCCGTTGGTGGCGCGGGCGACCGCCACGGTGTTCCCGTTGCGGTGGGAGGAACCCGGCGGCACCGCGGTGGTGGAGTCGTTGGCGCTCGGCACACCGGTGGTCGGGTACGCGCGAGGCTGCCTGCCCGAGCTGGTCGACGACGGTGTCACCGGACTGCTCGTCCACGAGGAAGGCGGCCCCGGCGACGAGGACGCGCTCGCCGCGGCGATGCGGTCGTCGGCGTCGTTGTCACCGGTCGCGTGCCGCCGTGCCGCCGAGTCGCGGTTCACGCCCGCCGTGATGGCTCGCGCCTACCTGCGGCTGTACCGGACCGTGCTGGGACGGGCCGAAGGTGAACACGGTCTGGAGCACGTGCCTGCGTCGATCGGCTAGTTCCGCGAGCAGGGACGGGGCGTCCTCGACCGGGACCACGTCCGTGATGACGTGCTCGGCGATCAGCGCGCCTTCCTGGCGCAGCAACGCGATCGTCGCCGCGGACAGCCGCTCGCGGTCCCACAGGTGGGCGAGCCCCCGCGGCACGCGGCCGATCTGGGCACAGCGGATCGTCAGGCCGTTGTGGTGGAACTCCTCGCCGAGCCGCACCCCGGCCGCGCCGTCCTGGTAGAACGCGAGGTCGATCACCGCTCCCTGCGGGCGCAGCAGGCGCAGCGCCAGCGCGAGCGCGTCGGGACGGCCGCGGCACTGGAACACCACGTCCGCGCCGCGGTCGCCCGGCCCGCGCCGCCACCGCGTCTTCAGCGAGACGGCCGGGTCCTCGGCACCCGGATCGACGGCGGTGAACCCGAGCGCCTCGGCGATCGAGCGCCGCTCCGGGGTCTCGTCGACCAGCACGACCTCCTCGGCGCCGTGGCGGCGGGCGAACAACGCGGTGAGCAGCCCGACCACCCCGGCTCCGACGACCGCCACCCGCCTGCCCCGCACCCCGTCGCCGAGCGAGCGGACGTCGCTGCCGTGGAGATCGGCCGCGGCGTGCAGCAACCCGTTGGCGCAGATCGGGCCCATGTGCGCGACATAGATGCCGAGGATCGGGTCGATGTCGTCGGCCAGCGCCACCACCCGGTCCACCAGGGGATCGGCGCGGTAGCCGCCGCGGTGACCGTAGGTCATCGCGACGAGCGCGCCCTCGGCGAAGCCGGGTGCGTTGCTGGCGACGATCCGGGCGACCTGCATGTACCCCCAGCGAGTGACCGGGTAGCCGTTCTCGCGACCGGGGCGGAACAGCCCCAGCTCCCCGTCCCACGTGGCGGTGAAGCACGGGTGGGTGCCCTTGACGAAGCTCAGGTCCGTGCCCGCGGACAGTCCGCTGTAGAGCGTCCGCACGTCGAACATGCCGTCCGGCAGTGCGCCGTCCCGCTGCTCGGTGCGGATGGCGACCCGGCCGGGCGCCTCGACGACGAGTACCCGCTCATCGACCGGCATCCACGACCTCCTCCACGGGCACGGGTTCACCGCGCACGGCGGACCAGGCGATCGCGCACGCGAGCCGGTGCGTGCGGAGCGCGTCGGCGTACGACGTCCGGATGCCGGCGCCGTCGTCGCGGCCGAGGACGGCGTGCACGAACGCGCGGTCCGCGGCCGTCTTGGCGGCGTCCGGGTCGACCTGCCGCACGTCGTTCCCGTCGCGGTCGCGGAACTCGACCAGGGCCTCGGCCACGGAGATCGCCAGCCCGTCGGCGTAGACCTCCAGACCGGCCCGGTGCTTCCAGCCGAGCAGACAGGTCGCGGCGAGCGTGCCCACCGCGCCGCTCGCGAACCGCAGGGCGACCACCGTCGCGCCGTCGACGTCGGCGTCCGCGACCGCGGGCGGGACACCGTCGGCCATGGCGTGCACCTCGCGCACCTCCCCGAGCAGCAGCCGGGCCAGGTCGAGCACGTGGATGGCCTGCTCGACCACCTGCCCACCGGAGCTCGCGCGCCGCGTCCACCAGCCGACCGGGGGCACCTTGTCCAACCAGGCGCCGATCGCGAGCCGGGCGGGCCGGTCCCGCAACGCCTGCCTGGCCCGCTCCACCGCCGTCGAGTAGCGCCAGTGGTGCCCGACCGCCGTGAGCAGCCCCGCCTCCGCGACCGACGCCGCGATCCGCTCGGGTGTCGCCAGGTCCACCCCGACCGGTTTCTCCACGAACATCGGCACCCGCGCGGCCACCAGCTCCTCCTCGACGGCGCCGTGCGCGAAGGGCGGCACGCACACGTACACCGCGTCCACTCCGCACGCCAGCACACCACGGACGTCGCCCACCGCGGTCATGCCGTGCCGAGCGGCGAACTCCCCGGCTCGCGACCCGTCCGTGTCCGTCACCGCCACCAGCGACACGTCCTGAAACCCCGCCAGCGTGCGTGCGTGCCGATCCGCCACCCCGCCCGCGCCGACGAACCCGATCCGACAACCACCCATGGTCGCCGGATACCCGGTGGCCACGCGTCAACGCACGCGATCGCGGGCGCTGTGACACCCGACGGCCCGCGAACGCCGAACATGACAGAGGCGACCCGGCCGCGGATCCAGGTTTCGACAGGCTCATGGGAAGTCAGACGTTGTTGTGCCTTGCATACCTCGGTAGGCGCGGGCGCCTCCCACCCTGACCCGCGCCTACCGGGCTCGGAATGACGTCGCGCGGACGCCCGCCGGTGATTGTGGCGCGTCTATTTCCCGGCTGTGCGAGTTTGTTGTCGCCCGCCGCGTAATGATGAGCGCGCGGGAGGAGAGCCGCCTGCGACCACGTCGAATGAATGGCGTGACACTGGTCGTCGCGACCGGGCGCCGGGTGGTATTTCGCGGGATGCCGGGTGGCCGGAGGCGGGGAGACGGCAGCCCCGTTTCCGCACGGTCTCACCCGCCTCCGGCCGTGGCCAGATCTGGTGATCGACTCGGGGAGAGATATCGGCGCGTAACTCCCGTTGCTCCCCGCGCCTTCAATCTTCTCATGCACCGAACTGACCGGTGCCCACCGTTCCGCCGACGTCCTCATTCGTGTGCCTGAACCGGACGTCGCCGCGTGATGGGCCAAACGAGTAAAACATGGAGGGTGGTGAACCGCACTCGGCGCGGAGAATATCCACCCGCATGGACTAATGATGTCCGAAATCCGGTGGTGTCATTGTGTGATCGAGCGGACACGCTTGTCGAAATAGCCGGACCGGTATTGGTTCAGCTCCTCGGCAGCGCGCCCACGATCGACGTGATGACGGCGAGCCGCAGGGACTCGTGCAGGTCGGTGGGGAGCTCCGCCAGCGCGGGGTCGGCCTCGTAGGCGGCGAGGACGCCGGCCGGTGGCGGGCAGTACCCCGACAACGCGCCGGCCATGATCATGGTCAGCAGGCAGACCGTCCGGGTGTTGTCGCCGAGTTCCGGCAGGTACCGGTGGACGAGTTCGACCATGTTCCGCAGGCTGTCGAGGGTGGCGCGCTTGTGGTGCATGACGACGTCGAGGGAGACGTTGTGTTCCAGGACGCCGCCCTGCGCGCCGAAGAGTTCGCACAGCGCTCTGCGGTCGGCCAGTGACCGGCTGAGCGTGTCGGCCAGTCGTTCCGCCCGCTCGGCGGCGGGCCGGCGGGGGTCGACGTCGGCCAGTTCGTCGGCCAGTTCCGCCAGCCAGGTGCGCAGGAAGTCGTCGAGCAGCTCGAGCAGCACCGCTTCGCGCGACTCGAAGTAACGCAGCACGTTCGACTTGGCGAGGCCGACGCGCCTGCTCAGCTCGTTGAGGGTCACCTCGCCCACCGGCATCTCGGCGACCATCGCCGCCGCCGTGTCCAGGATCGCCCGGCGCCGGATCTCCCGCTGTTCCGCACTGCGCGCCCGTTGGAACGTCATGGCGCCAGCCTAGCTTACAGACCGCCGGTCTCTTGACAACAGACCGCTGGTCTCTTAACGTCGGCGGGGATAAGAGACCAGCGGTTCTTTAGGAGGGTGACCATGGGTGCGAAGTGGACCGAGCAGGACGTGCCGGACCAGACGGGCCGGGTGGCGGTCGTGACCGGCGCCAACACCGGCCTGGGTGTCGAGACCGCGCGGGTGCTCGCGGCACGCGGCGCCTCGGTGGTGCTGGCCGTGCGGAACGTCGAGAAGGGCAGGCAGGCCGCTGCCCGCATCGGCGGCGACGTCACCGTGCGAGAGCTGGACCTGGCGTCACTGGCATCCGTCCGCGCCGCGGCGGACGCCCTGCGTGCCGACCACGCCCGCATCGACCTGCTGATCAACAACGCGGGCGTGATGTACACCCCGAAGCAGACCACCCGGGACGGCTTCGAGATGCAGTTCGGCACCAACCACCTGGGGCACTTCGCCTTCACCGGGCTGCTGCTGGACCTGCTCCTGCCCGTGCCGGGTTCCCGCGTGGTGACCGTCAGCAGCGTCGGCCACCGCATCCGGGCCGCGATCCACTTCGACGACCTGCAGTGGGAGCGGTCGTACAGCCGGGTCGGCGCCTACGGGCAGGCCAAGCTCGCCAACCTCATGTTCACCTACGAACTGCAGCGCCGGCTCGCGGCGCACGGCGCCACCGCCGCGGTGGCCGCGCACCCCGGCGTGTCCGACACCGAGCTGGCACGCAACTCCCCGGTGGTCGCGCGGGCGCTCCTCACCGCGTTCGCGCCGCTGATCACCCAGAAGGCGGCGATGGGCGCGCTGCCGACCCTGCGGGCCGCCACCGACCCCGCCGTGCTCGGTGGGCAGTACTACGGTCCCGACGGTCTCGGCGAGTCCCGCGGGCACCCCCGGCTGGTCACCTCGAGCCCCCAGTCCTACGACGTGGCGCTCCAGCAACGCCTGTGGGCGGTCTCCGAGGACCTGACGGGCGTGAAGTTCCCCGTCTGAGGCGCGCCGGCGCGGGCGGCGGTCGTGGCCGGCGGTGGTGGTGCGCGATTCGCCGTCCGGTCGCACACTGTCTGGTTGAGACAGTGAGCGGGTGGTCGGCCATGACCAAGCAGCCAAGTGCGATCAACATCGTTTTCGACGGGCCTCCGTCGCACGAGGGTCCTCGGTTCGTCGAGGTCGAGGACGATGACGGGCACTCGATCCGGGTCGGTGAGTGGGTGCCGCGGGGTGACGGGTTCTGGGCGTTGCGGATCGAGTGGCCGGGCCCTTGGTCTGGTGCTGCGGGGCGGTAGTGGTGGGGGTGCTGGTGCCGCCGGTGGGGCTGGTGCTGGCCCGGGATGCCCGTGAGCTCCCCGGGCCGGGTCCGGGCTGGGCGTACGAGCCGAAGTTCGACGGGTGGCGGGCGGTCGTGCACGCCGCGGCGGGTGTGGTGCAGTCGCGCCGGAACAACGACCTGGCGGCCCGGTTCCCCGGGATCGCGGCAGCGGCGCGTGCGCTGGGTGACGTGGTGGTGGATGGGGAGCTGGTGGCGCTGCGGGACGGGCGGCTGGATTTCGGGTCGCTGGCGGTGATGCCGCGTGCTCGTGCCGCGGTGGGTGTGGAGGTGTACTTCATCGGGTTCGACGTGCTCGCTGTCGGTGACGAGGACCTGCGTGCGATGCCGTTCGCGTCGCGGCGGGTGCGGCTGGAGGAGGTGTTCGCCGGGGTCAGTCCGCCGCTGCAGCTGACACCGTCCACCCGGGACCGTGCCGCGACGCGGCGGTGGATGAGGGCGGAGTCGGCGCGGGTCGGGATCGAGGGCGTGGTCGCGAAGAAGCTCGACAGCCGTTACCGGGCCGGGCGGAACGGTGACTGGGTGAAGGTGCGGCAGAAGGTCGTGGTCGACGCCGTGGTCATCGGGGTCGCGGGGCCGCTCACCCGGCCGGAGGCGCTGCTGCTCGCGCGCCCCGACGCCGACGGCGAGTTGTTGCCGATCGGGCTGTCCCTGCCGTTGGCGCCGGCGTTCCGCGACGAGGCCGCCGGCCTGGTCACCCCGACCGGCGAGCCACGCAGGCGGCTGCCGACCACCGTGCTCGGGCACGAAGGCAGCGAATACGTGCCCGTGCACCCCACCCTCGTCGTCGAGGCGGAAGCCGAGGCCACGGTGACGACGTTCACGGCCAGACTGCGGCCGCGCATCCACCGCTTCCGCACCGACCTCACCGCCGCCGACCTCGCCCGACCGGGCCTCACGCGGTGAACGTGGCCGAGCGGCGTGACGTCCGAGGTCTGCGGTGGCTGCGGCCGGCCCCCGACCACGTCGTCACGCCTCGACCGCAAGCCGGGCCGGGTCGACCGGGTGGCGTGCCCGGATCAGGTCCTGGACGACGCCGATGCCCTCGTCCCAGCGGTTGACGTGCATGCCGGCCACCACCTGGCCGTCGTTGAGCCAGAACGCGTGGAACGCGGCTTCCGCGAGGTCGCCTCGGATCACGAGCTCGTGGTGACCCCCGGGTGCGAGCCAGCCCGCGAACTCCATCCCGGCGTCGTACTGGTCGGAGAAGAAGTACGGCAGCTCCTCCTCCGTGCCGTCGTGACGACGATCGCGGCCGAGCATGGCCCGGGCCGCGGCCTGGCCGCCTGCGATGGCGTTGGCCCAGTGCTCCACCCGCAGGCGCGTGCCGTACCGGGTACTCGGCACGGCGGCCACGTCGCCCGCCGCGTAGATGTCCGGATCATCGGTTCTCATGTCGGCGTCGACGGCGACACCCCCGGGCGGGGACGGGCAGACGGAGAGCCCGGCGCGCTCGGCCAGGTCGACGTTCGGGCGCACGCCGATCCCGACGATCACGAGGTCGGCCGGGATCTCGTCGCCATCTGCGGTGACCACAGTGGACACCTGGCCCGCGCCGAGGATCCGGCCGACCCCGGTGCCGAAGCGGAACTCGACCCCGTGACGTCGGTGCAGGCCGGCGAAGAACTCGCCGATGCGCGGTCCGAGTACGGCGTGCAGCGGCGTCGGTGCGGGCTCGACCACCGTGACCAGGCAGCCGCGGGTGCGTGCGGCGGCGGCAACCTCGAGCCCGATCCAGCCCGCGCCCGCGATGACGACCCTGCGGCCGTCGCGGAGTTCGTCGCGGAGCCGGTCGGAGTCGGCGAGCCCGCGCAGGTAGTGCACACCGGGCAGGTCGGCGCCCGGCACGGGCAGCCGCCGCGGCGAGGAACCCGTGGCCAGCAACAGTTTCGTGTAGTGGATGCGCTCCCCGTCGGCCAGTTCGACCGTGTGCGCCGAGCGGTCGAGGCCGGTCACCCGGCAACCGAGCCGGAGGTCCACGGAGTTCTTGGCGTACCACTCGTCGTCGTGCACGTACACCGCGGCGCGATCCTGGTCGCCCAGCAGGTAACCCTTCGACAGCGGCGGCCGTTCGTACGGCCGTTCCGGCTCCTCGCCGAGCAGCAGCAGCTGCCCGGCGAAGCCGTCCTCCCGCAGGGCCTGCGCCGCCTTGGCGCCGGCGAGGCCCGCGCCGGCGATGACGAACGTCTCGTCAGTGCTCATGGTGCGCTCGCCGGGCAGGCGTGTACCGCGTCGCGAGGCGGGCCATCGCGACCGCGGCGACCAGCAGACCGAAGTCGCGCAGCGCGACGTCGTAGAAGTCGGGGATGGTCAGCAGGTTGACGATGATCCCGGCCAGCCAGGCGGCCACGAGGAGGCCACCGAACCGTGGTGCCACCGCCACCGCCAGCCCTGCCACGATCTCGACCACGCCGACGGCGTACATCGCCTGCTGTGCGGTGCCCGGGACCAGGTCGTCGATCCAGCCCGCGAGGTAGCCGGGCCAGTCCACGAGCAGGTTGGTGAACTTGTCCAGCCCGAACAGCACGGGCGCCACGGTGAACACGCTCCGCAGCAACACGAACGCCTGGAAGGCCGGATCGGACTTCAGTGAGCCGGTCGTGACTGCTGCCGAGGGCACGTCGGTGGTCATGACTCCTCCTTCTATCAACAGGTTGCGCTAATCTTAGAAACCTGGACGACATTTAGTCAACAGAAGTGAGTTTTAGAATGAGTGACGTGGACGAGACGCCGACCTCGCTGGACTCCGGGCACGTCGCCGCGATCGCCGCGCTCGACGAGCCGACCCGTCGGCGGTTGTACGAGTTCGTGGTCCGGCAGGCCGCCCCGGTGAGCCGGGACGAGGCCGCCGAGGCGGTGGGGCTGCCCCGTGCCACGGCGGTCTTCCACCTCGACAAGCTCGTGGCCGAGGGGCTGTTGGAGGTCGTCTACGAACGCCGCACCGGCCGCAGTGGCCCTGGCGCGGGGCGCCCGTCCAAGCTGTACCGGCGGTCGCAGGCACACATCGCGGTGTCGTTGCCCGAACGGCGCTACGAACTGGCCGCGCGCCTGCTCGCCGGTGCGCTGCACGACACCGACGCGTCCGGCGAGCCGCCAGGGGACGCGCTGCGACGACGAGCCCACGAGGTCGGCAAGGAGATCGGCGAAGCCGCCCGCCAGACCGGCGACCCGCACGCGGCGGTCCTGCGCACGCTGGGGGATGTCGGATTCGAACCGAGGATCGACGGCGACACCGTGGTCCTCGTCAACTGCCCCTTCCACAGCCTCGCGCAACTGCACACCGAGCTCGTGTGCGGCATGAACCTGCGCCTCGTCGACGGCGTCATCGACGGTCTCGCCGCCACCGGCGTCACGGCTCGCCTCGAACCCGGCCCCGGTCGGTGCTGCGTGCAGCTCGTCGGACCGCGGTCCGCCTGAGCCGGTCAGGTTCGCGGCGGTGGTCAGGCTCGCGGTGCCGGCAGATCCGGTTCGCGTCGGCGGGTGCGGCGCCTGCGATCGGTGAGCCACGCCGCGACGAAGTAGCTCGCGAGTACCCCAAGGAGGATGCCGGTCACCGCGGTGCCGGGCCGGGAGTGGCGGTCGCGGTCCGAGCGGTGTGTTCCGCCGGTGTTCCCGGGTGCTCTGTCGCGCCGGGGGCGCCGGCGGGCGGTGCCATGGCCAGTTCCCTGAGCAGGCTGTCGTAGATCGGTGTGGTCATGGCCCCACAGTCGGCCATCGGTTTCTCCGTATCCCCGAGCGGCGCGTCCTCCCTCGACGTGCCTGGGCGGAGCGTAGAGGGCCGCCTGCGAAGCCTCCTACCTGCTGTTCCCCCGCCGGGGGGAGACGAGGGGCATGAGCCACCCGATCGGGTGGCGAGGCTCAGCCTGGGGCGTGGTCGCGGAGCCCGGCCGCGATGCGGACGAGTGCCGCGATCGCCGGTGAGCGACTGCCCGCCTGCCACGCGAGCACCGTGGTGACGTCGGGTGCGTCGACGACCGGTATCGCGACGTGTTCCGGCCATTGCCACGCGCGGCTGGAGGCCGGGATGACGAGCAGCGTCTTGCCGAGCGCCACGAGCTGGGCGAGCTGTGACTGGGTGCGCACCTCCGGTCCGGGACCGTCCGGGTAGGACCCGTCGAGCCGGGGCCAGCGGGCGATGGGCAGGTCCGGCACGTGGCTGACGTCGGCCATCATGAGCCGGTCGTGCGACGCGAGGGGATGCCCCGCAGGCAGGATCGCGACCTGGCTCTCGGTGTGGAGGTCCTCGGTGTCGAACCCGGCGATGTCGTCGAACGGCCGGTGCATCAGCGCGACGTCGGCGCGCCCATCGCGCACCAGTCCCGCCTGCTCGCCGACCTCGCACAGGAGGACCTCCACCGGTGGTGCGCCCGCGTCGCCCGCGACCGCGTCGAGGAGCCGCCGCAGCAGCTCGTGGGACGCCCCGGCCTTCGTCGCCAGCACCAGGGACGGCGTCGGGTTCGCCGCCCTCCGCGTCCGGCGCGCGGCGGCCGCGACCGCGTCGAGGGCCGTTCTGGCCTCACGGAGCAGCACCGCGCCGGCGTCGGTGAGCGCCACGCCACGGCGGTCCCTGTCGAGGAGCCGGGCGCCGAGGCGCTGTTCCAGGCGGCGGATGGCACGGGAGAGCGGTGGTTGTGCGATGCCGAGCCGGTCGGCGGCACGACCGAAGTGCAGCTCTTCCGCGACGGCGACGAAGTATCTGAGTTCGCGGGTCTCGAGGTCGTGCACGGACGAAGCCTACGCGCGTGATACCCGGTGAGTATCAGGGCGTACCGAATCGATCTTGGACAGTGCGCTGCGGCGCGCCGAGCATGGAGCACGTGAACGACACGAAGACCGCGCTGGTCACCGGCGCGAACAAGGGGATCGGCTTCGCCATCGCACAAGGACTCGGCACGCTCGGTTTCACGGTCGCGGTGGGCGCCCGTGACGACGCCCGGCGCGCGGCGGCCGTCGACCGGCTGCGTGCCTCGGGTGTCGACGCGTTCGGCGTCGCCCTGGACGTCACCTCGGACGACAGCGCCACCGCGGCGGCGAAGACCGTCGAGCAGACGACCGGACGGCTCGACGTACTCGTCAACAACGCCGGCATCGCCGGCCGCACCGACGACGGCGCACAAGATCCGACGACACTCGACCTCGACGTCGTCCGCACGGTCCTCGACACGAACGTGTTCGGGGTGGTCCGGGTGACGAACGCGATGCTCCCGCTGCTGCGCCGCGCCGACGCGCCGCGCATCGTCAACGTGTCGAGCAACATGGGATCGCTCGCACTGCAGACCGGCCCGATCATGGCCGCGTACGCACCCTCGAAGTCGATGCTCAACAGCGTCACGGCCCAGTACGCCCGCCGTCTCGCCGATTCGAACGTCATCGTGAACGCCTGCTGCCCGGGCTACGTCGCGACCGACTTCACCGGCTTCAACGCCCCCCGAACGCCCGAACAGGGCGCCGCGATCGCGATCCGGCTGGCAACGCTGCCGGACGACGGCCCCCGAGGCGGCTTCTTCGACGACGAGGGCACTGTCCCCTGGTGACCCCCCCGGGGGCGTCGAACCCGCGCGAAGCGGGCGAAGCCCCCAACACCCGCTGAGGGTGTGCCTGCCATCCCGTCGACCTGGCGAAGCCCGATCACACCGGGTCAAGGGGGCCCGAAGCACGACGCACCCACATGCCCAAAGCCGCCGGGCCCCCTTGACGCGGTGTGATAGCCCTCCGGGAGGTCGACGGGATGGCAGGCACCACCACTCAACAGCAGTCCTTGCCAACCCGACCCCGTGCCCAACCCGCCGCCATCCCGGAGACCAGCCCCTCCGGCGAGGAGGCCCGTCCGGCAGGACGCCCTCCGGCGAGGACGCCCGTCCGGCGAGGACGCCCGTCCGGCGAGGACAAACCCAGGACGGGGACAACCCAGGACGGGGACAACCCAGGACGGGGACAACCCAGGACGGGGACAACCCAGGACGGCGAACCCAGGACGGGGACAAGCCAGAACGGCGAAACCCCAAAGGCAACCACGGTGGCGTGCCGTCAGGGCGATGGGAGGACGCCGGGGTGCGACCGCCCTGACGGCACGGGGAACCCTCGGGACCCAGGTGCGCGAAGTCCGTGCGGGTTCTCGGCAGCCGGTGATCGTCCGAACCGGAGCGATAGCCGACGCCGGCTACCTCGATGCTCATCCAGCTGCCCCACCGTCGCCGCTCGAAGGACGTGGTCCAGTCCGAGCGGGACGCTGTCCAGCATGGCTTCGCACACGCCGATGCCGCTTGTGCGGAACAGACAAGCCGGCTCTCGTGGTTTGTCCGGTCCGTACAGTCCGCAGGGCGTCCGAACGAGTGCGGCGGGGAGGCAGGAGGGAACACGGTTCGTCCCGTCCGCACCACCTCGTGTCGGGCAGGTTCGCCGATCCGGATCTGGTCCATCCGCGATCCGCCGTTGTTGTCCACCATGGCAACGAACACGGTCGGGCCTGCGAGAAGGACGAGCGATGAGTTCTCGGCGAAAGCCACGAGTGGCCGGTGCGGGAGACGGGAAGGAAGGAGGAGCGCATCGAGCCGCCGTCATCGGCGCAGCCGGTGCCGTCCTCGCAGCCGCCGTGGCAGGTGTCTTCGCGATTGTCTCGAAGGACCCACCGCCGCCGGAATGTGGGGACGTCGTGACCTTCGATGAACCTGCCAATGGCGGGCACGTCGACGGCGAGACTGGTGTCGACATCACCGGCAGGGTCTGCGGGTTGGCGGACGGCCAGGCCGTGTGGCTGTTCGAATATGACTCGTTCGACCACAACCTGTACCTCGTGTACGACCCTGTCGTTGGACGGCGGCCGGTTGCTGCACGCGACGGCGGGTTCGCCATCCACGACGGCCCCATTGGTGATCCCGGCGACGAACGCAAAGCCTACGAAATCATCGCGTCGGTGGGGGATGCGAAGTGCCGACGAGAGATCGAGAGCAGACCAGCCGACCAGGACGGGAACTACGTGTTCGACACCCTGCCGGATGCCTGTCGTGACGTGGCCCGCGTGCAGTCCTGGAAAGTCAGTAGTTGCCACGGACCTACGAGACGACCTCGGTAGGGGTGTCTTCGGATGCGCGGTCGGCGACGGCCGGGGTAGGCGCCGCCAGGACCGGTGGCACCGCCGGGACGTCACGGTGTCCGGCGTCGGGGCTTGCCAGGTACTCGCGCATCGTGCGTTCGGGGCCGTAGCGGCGGCGCAGCCACAGGTAGCCGACGAGTGCGGCGGGCCCGAACCACGTCTGGGCGGGGATGATCACGTCGAGGCGCGCGTCGATGTAGTTGATCAGCAGGCCGGACAGCGTGGGCATCGCGGCGCCGAAGACCAGGATGAGCGTCAGCGCGAGCCGTAGTGCCGGGCGGCCGTACGCCTTGACCGCGGCGATCGTGAACGCGGCGTACACCAGCAGGTCGCCGAGGCCGACGATGGCCTCGTTGAAGCTGATCCGCATGCCCATGGCCGGGAAGAGCGGGTAGCCGACGAAGTCGCGCACCAGCAGGTTGGTCACCGGGAAACCGATCGAGAACACCGAGTCGTACACGGCAAGCGCGGCCGCGAACCAGGCCACGTGCCGCAGCTGCATGCCGCCCTGCACGTAGAGGTTCGCGACCGAGATCGCGGCGATCAGCACGATCAGGCTGTTCTCGGTCCAGAAGACCTGCCAGCCCACGACCGTGCCGAGCAGCCGTTGCCCGAACCAGAGGTCCGCGCCGATCAGCAGACCGATGAGCAACCACATCGGACGTGGGCGCAGCAGCGGCTGCAGCCCGATGGACAGCGCCGACATGAACGTGAGCACCAGCAGCGTCTCCAGCGCCCACCGCGGGATCAGCAGGTAGAACGCGGGCAGGACCATCAGGAAAAGGAAGAGGATCGTGATGTCGCGGCCGTTGAACTTGCCGATCGCCGGGCGTTCCATCCGCACGCGGCGGAAGTAGGCCAGCGCGCCGAGGCTCGCGGCGGCGGCGCCGATGAGCGCGACGCACAGCTGGAAGGTGGACAGGATCCACTGCGATGAGTTCATGTCACGCTCCGGCGAAGGTCGTCTCGTGGAGGTCGCAGCGCAGTGGGCGCAGCGCGGGCGCCTCGGCGTCGCTCACGACGGTGAGGTCGGCGTCGATGCCGTGGTCGGCGAAGTGCCCGGCGGCCGCCGCCGGCCCGATGTCGTCGACGGCCGAGCGCGGCAGCGTGAGCCGGAGCCGTCCCTCGTGGACGGTCGCGCGGTACCGGGCGGGCCACGGTCCGCCGGGCAGCGCCTCGACGGCCTCGACCAGCTGCCTCGGGGTGACCACGTCGGGCCCGAGGCGCAGCAGCTGGTCGGCCTTGCCGACGATCGGGCTCGTGCCGGGGATCGCGGCCACCTCGCAGGTGAGCGGCTCGTCCGGCAGGAGCCGCACGACGTCGCGGGTGTCGTACCGGAAGACGGGCGTGCAGTCG
This sequence comes from Actinophytocola sp. KF-1, assembly GCF_054661535.1. Classification (NCBI taxonomy): domain Bacteria; kingdom Bacillati; phylum Actinomycetota; class Actinomycetes; order Pseudonocardiales; family Pseudonocardiaceae; genus Actinophytocola; species Actinophytocola sp. KF-1. The sequence goes on from NZ_BAAFVK010000008.1 coordinate 342,907, forward strand.
CGGTACGGGAAGAACGGGGTGATCACGACGGTGGCCAGCGCGCCGGGCCCGGCGGGCGCGCCGGTCTCCAGGTCCAGGTACTCGACGAGCCCCGTGTTGATGTCGACGTGCAGGTGGCCCTGCCGGCAGGTGCGGCCGGACACCGGCGCCACCTCGGTCATGGCGAACAGGTCCCGGACGGTCGGCGCCCCGAACGTCGCCCGCGCGGCGTCGGCGAGGCTGGGGGAGAGCACCTCGCCGCCGACGTCGATGGTGCGGAGCCGGAAGTCGGCGGGCCCCATGCCGCGCCGCCGCGCCGCCTTCTCGAGTTCCGCGAGGTAGCTCGGCACGGTGGCGAGGTGTGTCGCGCCGCCCTCGCCGAGGCTGTCGAGCGCCTCGTCCGGCGGCACGATGCCGAGCACCCGGCAGCCGGCGCCGACGAGCCGGCACACCGCGGCGTCCAGGTGCACGCTCGCGGTGGCGCGCGAGCTGACGTTGACCTGCATGACGTCGCCGGGCAGGAGTTCGCCGCGCAGCACGCCGGCCAGCGCGCCCAGCGCGGGCCAGAGATCCATCTCGTAGCGGGACAGCCAGATCTCGGCGGGCCGTCCCGTGGTGCCGGTGGTGCGGGTGGTCAGGTAGCGCGTGCTGTCGGAGCACTGGAAGTCGTCCGGCCGCTCGACCAGGTCACGCTTCACCGTCACGGGGATCGCGGCCAGCCCGGCGAGGTCGAGCCGCTCCGGCGTCACCCCGGCCGAGGCGAACCTGCGGCCGTAGAACGGTGACGTGGCCGCGAGCCGTGCCGCGGTGCGCCGCACGCCGCGGGTGGCGAAGTCCAGCCGCGCGGCCGGATCGTCGAGTGGCCCGTCGATCAGCTCCCCGGCGTCCGGGCCCGGCTCGCCGAACTCCGCGAGCGTGGCGAGGGCGTCCTCGACGAGCCGTGCGATGTTGCCGGTCTTGAGCCGCCTGCCCCACACCATGCCCATCGCCATCCGGAACTGCCGGATACCGGTCTCCAACACCTGCTTTTCCCTTCTGCAGCACAGTTCTCCCGCGGCCGCCGCGGCCCGGGCGCCGTCGTCACGACGCCACCCGGCCCGCGGCGGGATTGCTCCTACAGGGCGGCGCCCGCGCCGGCGACGAACAGCACCGCGGTCAGCGAACCGAGTGCGTAACGCGCGTGCTTGATGCTGCGAACGAGAGTCGACATCCTTGCTACCTCCCTCCGGGAAATCTGGACAGCCACCGATTCGACGTGGCCGGCAAAACGGCCGCGCCCACTATCCGCACGAGGCGTGCGAACAGCAGCCACAATCCTCGACGATGACTTTGACCGTCATGTCCGGATGCATGGAGCAGGTGATGTAGAACGTGCCGGTCTTTTCCCACCGGCCGGTGGTGTAGCGGTCGTTGATTTCGGTCAGCGCGCGTTCGTGCATCGGCAGTCCGTCGACCTCGCCGAGCAGGCCGTCCCGGCCGGGGCCGAGGATGTGCAGGAACCGCGAGTTGTTGGCGAACGTCAGCGTGTCCCCGCGGTGCACGGTGATCGAGTTGATCGTGAAGACCTCGTGGTCCATGCCGACGACGCCGCCCGGTGGCGCGGGCGGGTCGGCGCCGGCGGCGGGCAGGAACGCGCCGGCGGCGAGTAAAGGCAACGCAAAGAGAATCTTCGGAAATGCCATGTACGGCTCCCCGGTGCGCTTGTTTCGCTAATGTCCGATTTGGTGGAAGGCTCGCTGGGAAATCCCCTCGATCGTCATCGTAATACGCGTGTCCGCAATTAGTCGATGATTTCTTTTTCGGATTTCGTTGACCCATTCAATGGGCGGTATTCCGGCAATCAGCCCCGTGCCCCGCCACCATCCGGCGCAGAAAGAAACGCTGTGCGATCACGCGGACCGGCTTCGTGCACACCGCCGCGACCGCTCGGCCGCCCCGCACGAACGGTCCGTCAGACCCGCTGCAGTGCCCGCAGCAGCGCCCGGGGCCTGCCGCCGAAGCCCTCCGCCTCCATGGCCGCGAGCGCGATCCTGGGCAGCTCGCGTGCCGCCGGGAACGCGATGTACCTCGGCACCCACGTGGGGCGGAACTTCGCGTTGAACCGGTACAGGCTCTCGATCTGCCACCACCGCGACCCGAGCCGCAGCAGTGACGCCCACGCCCGTGCGACCGGGCCCGCGCCGATCCGTTCGCCGCGTTCGAGCGCGGCCCGGAAGACCGCGAAGTTCAGCGACACCCGGTGCACCCCGAGCGCCGGGCAGGCGGCCAGCAACTCGGTGATCATCAGCTCGTTCAGGCCGCCCTGCGCGGCGCGGTCGCGGCGCATCACGTCGAGCGACAGCCCGTCGGTGCCCCACGGCACGAACTGCAGCAGCCCGGCCGGTGTGCCGTCGTGTTCGGCGGTGACCAGCACGACGTCTGGATCCGACGCGGCCGCGGTGCGGCACAACGCCATCGAGAACCCGCGCTCGGGCTCCGTGCCGCGCCACGACTCCGCCAGCTCGGCGAGCAACGTCCGTTCCACTGTGGAGACCTCGGCGACGCGGCGCACGCGGACGGTGTACCCCGCGCGGCGGGCGCGGGCCGCGAGCTGGCGGACGTCCCGCATGGCGCGCCCCTCGGTGGTGAACGTCGTCGTGTCCACCACCGCCTCGTCGCCGAGCTCGAGCGCGCGCAGGCCGTGGCGGCACCACGCCGTCGCGCCGCGTTCCGAGCAGCCCAGCACGGCGGGCACCCAGCCGTGCCGCGCGCACTCGTCGAGGAACGCCGTCACCGCGCCCGGCCACGCCTCCGGGTCGCCGAGCGGGTCGCCCGACGCCAGCGCGACCCCCGCCAGCACCCGGTAGGTCACCGCCGCCTTCTCCGACGGGGAGAACACGACCGACTTGTCCGGCCGCAGCGCGAAGTACGCCAGGGAGTCGCGGTCGCCGAGCAGTGCGCGCAGCTTCGCGTCCGTGCACCGCGCGGGCGCCGGTTCCGGCGACCGCAACAGGAAGTACCCGGCGAGCACCGCCGCGGCCACCCCGCTCACCAGCCCGATCGCGGCCGTCACGTCGTCGAGGAACACCACCCGGAAGCGCACCGGCCCCGACACGCCGACGAGCGACAGCGCCGCGTGCGCGAGCCGCTCGGTCACCGGCGGATCGCCGAGCAGCCGGTGCCCGCCGAACAACAGCAGCGCGAAGTTCACGGCCATGCCGCCGACCGCGACCTGCAGGAACACCTTCGGCGCCAGCCACCGGTCCGCCGGGTCGGCCCGCGCGGTGAACTCGCGCCGGTACGCCACGAGCGCCACCAGCAGCCCGGCCGCCGCCAGCGCCGCGACGTGCGCGTGCCGGAACACCAGCTGCAGCACGGTGATCATCGCGGTCAGCAGCACGGCCAGCTGCCACGCCCGCCGCTTGCGCCTGCGCAGCCCGGTCGCCAGCATCAGCAACCCGAGCCCGCCGACCGCGGTCAGCACCGGCGCCGCCACGTGCGCCTGGTACGGCAACCCGACCCACGTCGCCAGCGACGGCCGCACCATCCGCCTGCCCGCGGGCAGCGCCACCGCGAGGATCGCGAGCAGGCCCGCGACCCGGGTGACCGTCGCGACCACCCGTACCGCCCGTCCGTCGTAGACGCTCCAGGACTTTCGCATCGCCCCGTCCCTTCGCCGCCTCAAGTGATACGCCCGGAAAGGCGAGTCCGCCACCGCGTTGTCCGAATTTCAGAGAATTCTCAGCCAATGCCGCGACAATGGCGCACGTGAGTGTGTCATTGCTGTCCGGATGGTTTCCCGTGGCCCTCCGGGCCGCCGCCGCGGTGGCCGTCCTGGTGGCCGTCGCGCGGCCCGGCAGGCGCTGGTGGACGCGCCGGGCGCCGGTCGCCGCGGCGCTCGCCGCCGGGCTCGCGGTGGCGGCCGGGATGGTCGCGGACGCCGCCCTGCGGCAGCCGGAGCCACTGCCGGACGAAGTGTGGTTCTGGGTCGGGATGGCGCTGTTCGCCCTGATGGCGGCGCTGCTGCGCGGGGCGGCGTGGCAGCGCGGGATCGCCGTGGTCGCCGCGCTGCTCGCGGTCGCCGCCGCCGCGAGCACGGTCAACGCGTTCGTCGGCTACTACCCGACGGTGGGCGTCGCGTTCGACGACCTCGCCGGCGTGCCGGTGCCCGCGCAGATCGACCGCGCGCAGCTGTCGTCGGTCGACCCGAATACCCGGCACGGTCGGGTCGTCGCGGTCGACGTCCCGGCGGATTACAGTCATTTCGCGCACCGATTGGAATACGTTTACCTACCGCCCGCGTGGTTCCGGACCGGCCGGAAAGAACATTTCCCGGCCGTCGAGATGATCGGCGCCGAGTTCGCGGAACCGGACAACTGGATACGCGTCGGCGGCGCGGTCACCGCCGCCGACGCCTACGCGGGCCGCCACCACGGCTGGGCGCCGATCCTCGTGTTCACCGACCCGTCCGGCGGCTTCGCGGTCGACACCGAGTGCGTCGACGGCCCGCACGGCAACGCCGAGACCCACCTGGTCCGCGACATCCCCGCCTACGTGACTCGTCACTTCGGCGCGCGGGCCACCGGGTGGGGCGTCGTCGGGTGGTCGATGGGCGGCACCTGCGCCGTCGACCTCGCCGTCGAGCACCCCGCGGTGTTCGCCCACTTCCTGGACATCTCCGGCGACCTCGGCCCGAACACCGGCAACCGCGCGGCCACAGTGGACAACCTGTACGGCGGCAGCGTCGCGGCGTGGGCCGCGCACGACCCGCTGACCGTCCTCGCCCACCACCCGCGGTACCCGGGCACCACCGGCCTCTTCGTCGACGGCAGCCACGAGCACCGCACGACGCTCGCCGCGCGCCTGCTGTCACGGGCGTGCGACCACGACGGCATGCGCACCGGGGTGGTCGTCCGTCCCGGCGGCCACACGTGGCAGTTCGCGGCGCGGACGTTCGCCGCGGTCCTGCCGGCGTTCGCCGCCTCGCTGGCCGGGGAACCGGCCTGAGGAACCCGGCACGGACCTCAGGGAGTTCACAGGAAGGGGGCGGACCATCGGGGGCAGGGGCCACGTCGGAAGGTGGTGACCGGCGATGATGCCGACCGCCGCGCGGGCCGGGAGCCTGCTGCTGGTCGAGGACGACCGGGTGATCGGGCGGGTCCTGTCCGCCAGCCTGCGGCGCGACGGGTACGACGTCCGGTGGCACGCGAGCGGCGCGGCCGCGGTGCGGGAGGCGGCCACGCGCGGGTTCGCGGTCGCCGTGGTGGACCTCGGGTTGCCCGACATGGACGGGATCGCGGTGTGCCACCGGGTGCGGGAGTTGCAGCCGGGGTGTCTGGTCGTGATCGTGACGGCGCGGACCGACGAGGTGGACGTGATCGTCGGGCTCGAGTCCGGGGCCGACGACTACCTCACGAAGCCGGTGCGGCTCGGTGAGCTGCGCGCCCGGATCCGGGCGCACGAGCGGCGCAGCCACGCGCCCGCCGGCGCCGCCGAGGCGGTCCGCGTCGGCGGCCTGTGCGTGGACCCGCTGGCCAGGCGGGTGTCGGTGGGTGACCGCACGGTTCCGTTGCGTGCCAAGGAGTTCGACCTCCTCGCCCGGCTGGCCCGGTCGCCCGGCACCGCGGTGAGCAGGGCGGCGTTGATGGCCGACGTGTGGGGCACGACGTGGCAGGAGAGCAAGACGCTGGACGTCCACATCGCCGCGCTGCGCAGGAAACTGGGTGCGGACGCCCCCGCGATCACGACCGTGCGCGGCTACGGGTACCGCCTGGAGCACGGGCCCGTGGGGGAGGGCTGAGCGGTGCGCGGGCGGATCGTCGCGCTCGCGGTGGCGGCCGCGGTGCTCGCCGTCGCGTTGTTCGGCGTCCCCCTGGCGGTGGCGGTCGCGCGCTACTACGTCGACGACGCGCGTGCCGCGCTCGAGCAGGCCGCCGACACCGCCTCGCTGACCGTGGCTCCCGCGTTGGTGCGGGGCGCGGCACCGCGCACCCTGCCGCGCGTCGCTGCGGGGATCTCGGTCGCGGTCTACCGCGTCGACGGTGCGCGGCTCGCGGGCGACGGACCGGTGACCGCGGGGGTCGCCGACGGGCTCGCGCCCGGGGACGTCCTGTCCGCCGACACCGGGCAGGAGATGGTGCTGCTCGCGGCGGTCGGGGACGGGCGGCGGATGGCGGGGGTGGTGCGGGTGGCCACGCCCCGGGCCGGGATCTACCGGCGGGTGGTGCTGGCGTGGCTCGCGATGGCCGGGCTCGGCGTCGTCGCGGTCGGCGGGGTGTGGCTGGTCGCACGCGGGCAGGCGCGGCGGCTGGCACGTCCGCTGGAGGACCTCTCGGCGGCCGCGGCCGAGCTGGGCGGCGGCGACTTCACCGTGCGCGCGCCGCGGTCGGGCATCGCCGAGATCGACCTGGTCGGCGGGTCGCTGGACACGACGGCCGCCCGGCTGAGCGACCTCGTCGCCAGGGAACGCGCGTTCAGCGCGGAGGCCTCGCACCAGCTGCGCACGCCGCTGGCCGGGCTGCGCCTGCAGCTGGAGGCGGCACTCGAACTGCCGGACGACGAGCTGCGACCGTCCATCCAGGACGCGCTCACCCGCGCCGACGACCTCGAGGAGACCGTGGCCGACCTGCTCGACCTGGCCCGGCACCTGCCCGCCCGCGCCGGGCTCGCACCGGTGGGGGACGTGCTCGCCCAGCTGGTCCGCGACCGGCGCGGGCTGTTCGACGACCAGCGCAGGGCGTTGCGCGTGCACGTCCCGGACCGGGTCGCGGGACGGCTGGTCGCCGCGCCCGTGCTGCGGCAGGTCGTGTCCGTGTTGCTGGACAACGCGTTGCGGCACGGGCAGGGCACGGTGACGGTCGCCGCGCGCGGGCCCGGTTCGGCGGTCGCCGTGGACGTCACCGACGAGGGACCCGGCCCGTCCGGGGACCCGTTCGCCGGGATGCGGGAGGCCGACCACGGGCTCGGGCTGCCGCTCGCGCGCAGGCTCGCCGAGGCCGAGTCGGGCAGGCTGTGGCTCGCGGTCGCGGCGCCGCCGACGTTCACCGTCGTCCTGCCCGCCACCGTGCCGGACCTGTCACGTTCGTCCTGATTAAATTCCCGGGAAATTCGCTCCGTCCACACGCGCGCCGGCGTTGTGCTGCGTCGTATGTCCGCAAGAGGCAACAGAAGAATCACGCTCGTGTCGATGATGGCCGTGGTCGCGCTCGGCGTGGCCGCGTGCGGCACCACGCCGTCCACCACGTCCGGGACCGGCGGCAGCGGGGGGTTCAACCAGGACGCCAACGTCAACGCGGGCGGCACACCGGTCAAGGGCGGGGTGCTGCGGGTGGTCGGCAACGCCGACGTCGACCACCTCGACACCGCGTCGGCCTACTACACCACCAGCTATTCGCTGGAACGCACGTTCACGCGCCAGCTGTTCAGCTATCCCGCGTCCACCGACCAGGACACCGCGGTGCAGCCCGCCCCGGACGTCGCGACGGACCTGCCGACCAAGGCCAACGGCGGCATCAGCGACGACGGGAAGACCGTCACCGTCCACCTGCGCGACGGGGTGCGGTGGAACACCACGCCCGCGCGCCCGGTCACCGCGCAGGACTTCGTGCTCGGCTTCAAACGGCTGTGCAACCCGACGCAGAACTCCGTCGGCGCGCCCGGCTACTTCGAGGACACCATTGCCGGCATGAAGGACTACTGCGCGGGTTTCGCGAAGGTGCCCCAGAACGTGGCCGCGTTCAAGGCCTACATCACCGGGCACGACATCAGCGGCATCACCGCGGCCGACGACTCGACGCTGAGGTTCACGCTCGTCAAGCCGGCCGGTGACTTCGTGAACATCCTCGCGCTGCCGTTCTCCTCGGCCGCGCCGGAGGAGTACCTGAACTACCTGCCGGACGACGCGAACTTCCGGCAGCACACGCTCTCCGACGGCCCGTACGCGATCACGAAGTACGTGCCCGGCCAGTCCTATGTGCTCGACCGCAACCCCGCGTGGCAGCAGAGCTCGGACCCGCTGCGCCACCAGTACGTCGACCAGATCCAGGTGACGCTCGGCGCCGACGAGAACGGGGTGCAGCAGCAGATCGCCGCCGGCACGCAGGACCTGGAGTGGGACACGACCGTGCCGACCGCGGACGTGCCCTCGCTGAAGGCGGCGTCCGACGCGCGCCTCGGCATCTACCCGAACTTCGACACCAACCCGTTCCTCGTGTTCAACCTGCAGAGCCCCGGCAACGGCGGCGCACTGCACAAGGTCGAGGTCCGGCGGGCGCTGGAGTACGCGGTCGACAAGGTCGCGCTCGGCCGGATCTACGGCGGTCCGTCCCTGAACACCCCGCTGGGCCAGGTCATCCCGCCCGGCAACGTCGGGTACAAGAAGATCGACCCGTACGCCACGCCCGGCAGCCGCGGCGACCCGGCCAGGTGCAAGTCGATGCTGGCGAAGGCGGGCTACCCGCACGGCCTCAAGCTCACCGACATCTACCGCACCTCCGGCAAGCACCCGGACGTGTACCAGTCGGTGCAGGCGGACTTCGCGAAGTGCGGCGTGACCGTGGTCGGCAAGCCGTCCGCCGCGTCGGACTACTACGGCAAGTACCTGTCCGACCCGGCGGCCGCGAAGTCGGGCGTGTGGGACATCTCCGAGCCCGGCTGGGTGCCCGACTGGTACGGCAACAACGCCCGCGCGATCGTCGAGCCGCTGTTCGACGGCCGCACCTACGGGCCGGGGTCGACCGACTGGGGCGACTACGACAACGACAAGGTCAACGCCGACATCGACAAGGCGCTCGCGGCCACCGACCAGAACGAGGTGGCGTCGGCACTGCACGCCGCGGACGTGCAGATCATGAAGGACGCGCCGTTCATCCCGTTCCAGGCGCAGTCGACGCCGCTGATGCGGTCGGCACGCGTCCACAACGCGATCTACTGGCCGTTCTCCGTGCAGTACGACTACACCAACGTGTGGCTCGCGACATGAGCCTCCTGTCGGTGCGGGACCTGCGGGTCTCGTTCCCCACCGCGGACGGCCTCGTGCTGGCCGTCCGCGGTGTCTCCTTCGACGTCGAACCGGGCCGGACGCTCGGCGTGGTCGGCGAGTCCGGGTCCGGCAAGACGGTGTGCACGCAGACCCTCATCGGGCTCGTGCCGGGCGCGGAGGTGCGCGGGCAGGCGTTCTTCGACGGCGAGGACCTGCTCGCCATGCCACCCGCGCGGCTGCGGGCGATCCGCGGCGCGCGGATCGCGACGGTGTTCCAGGACCCGCTGTCGAGCCTGCACCCGCTCTACCGCGTCGGCTGGCAGATCACCGAGCTGATCCGCGCGCACCGGCCGGTCACCCGGCGGGCGGCGCGGGCCAGAGCGATCGAACTCCTCGCCCTCGTCGGCATTCCGCACGCGGCCCGGCGGGTGGACGACTACCCGCACGAGTTCTCCGGCGGCATGCGGCAGCGCGTGATGATCGCGATGGCGCTGGCGCTCGAACCGGAGCTGATCATCGCCGACGAACCCACCACCGCGCTGGACGCCACCGTCCAGGCGCAGATCCTCGACCTCCTCGCCCGGCTGCGGGAACAACTCGGCACCGCGCTGATCCTGATCACCCACGACCTCGGCGTGGTCGCCGACATCGCCGACGAGGTGCTCGTGATGTACGCGGGCCGGGTGGCGGAGGCCGCGGACCGGCGCGCCACCTACTACGCGCCGCACCACCCCTACACCAAGGGCCTGCTGGAGTCGATCCCCGGCGCGGCGGGCGTTTCCGGGGTGCTGCGGCCGATCCCCGGCCTGCCGCCGAGCATGATCGCGGTGCCCGGCGGGTGCGCCTTCCACCCCCGCTGCCGCTACGCCATGCCCCGCTGCCGGACCGACCAGCCGGACCTGCGCCCGGTCGGTCCCGGGCACCGGTCCGCGTGCTGGCTGCCGGTCAGGCTGACCGGCTTCGGGGATCAGATCGAGGCCGAACGGGAGCGGGCCGCGGCGGCGGAGGCGAAGACATGAGCAGCGACATGAGCAGCGACATGAGCAGTGACGTCGTGCTGCGCCTGACGGACGTGGTGAAGCGCTTCCCGGTCCGGCGGGGCGCGGTGCCGCGCAGGCGGATCGGCGCCGTGCGGGCCGTCGACGGGGTCAGCCTCACGGTGCGCCGCGGCGAGACGCTGGGGCTGGTCGGCGAGACCGGGTGCGGGAAGTCCACGCTCGCCCGGTGCGTGCTGCGGCTGCACCCGCTGACGTCGGGCCGGGTCGAGTTCGACGGCCGCGACATCGCGGCGCTGTCCGGGCGTGCGCTGCGGCCGGTGCGCCGGGAGATCCAGATGGTGTTCCAGGACCCGTACGGCGCGCTCAACCCGCGCAGACGGGTCGGGTCGATCATCGGTGACCCGTTCGCCGTGCACGGTGTCGCCGACGGCGCGGAACGCAAACGGCGCGTGCAGGACCTGATGGCGCTCGTGGGGCTCAACCCAGAGCACTACAACCGGTTCCCCGCCGACTTCTCCGGCGGGCAGCGGCAGCGGATCGGCGTCGCGCGGGCGCTCGCGCTGCGGCCGACGCTGCTGGTGTGCGACGAACCGGTGTCCGCACTGGACGTGTCCATCCAGGCCCAGATCCTCAACCTGCTCACCGACCTGCAACACGAGCTGGGGCTCACCTACCTGTTCATCGCGCACGACCTGTCCGTGGTCGAGCACGTCAGCGACCGGGTCGCGGTGATGTACCTCGGCCGCGTGGTCGAGCTGGCGGCCGCCGCCGGGCTGTACGCGCGGCCGCGGCACCCCTACACCGCGGCACTGCTGTCCGCGGCGTCCGTGCCCGACCCCGACCGGGCCCGGGCGCGGGAACGCATCGTGCTCACCGGCGACGTGCCCTCACCCGTGGACCCGCCCACGGGCTGCCACTTCCACCCCCGCTGCCCGAAGGCGCGGCCGGTCTGCGCGCACGAGGCGCCGCCGCTGGTGGTCCGCGACGGCGACCCGCCGGGACACCTGACCGCGTGCCACTTCCCGGTGGCACCCGGGGACGACCTGACCACCGGACCCGGACTGGCGGAAGGACACGGCGATGTCCGCGATCGACCTCGGTGAGCTGGACGTCGGCACCCTGCCCGCGCGGACCGTCGAGGCGCGCGGCCCGTGGCGGCTCGCGTGGGACCGGCTGCGCCGCGACCGCGTCGCCGTCGGGTGCGCGGTGTTCATCGCGCTGCTGGTGCTGGTGGCGGTGCTGGCGAAACCGATCAGCCTCCTCGCGGGCTGGTCGCCGACCCAGCAGGACCGGGTGCACGGCATCAGCCCGGACGGCCTGCCGATGCCACCGAGCGCGCACCACTGGCTCGGCACCGACAACCTCGGCCGCGACCTGCTCGTGCGGATCGTCTACGGCAGCCAGGTCTCGCTCGCCGTCGGCGTCGGCGCCGCGGTGGTCGCGGTGCTGGCCGGCGTGCTCGTCGGGATGTGCGCCGGGTACCTCGGCCCGGCCGTGGACGCGGTGCTCGCCCGGCTCATGGACGTCGTGCTGTCGTTCCCGTTCCTGCTGTTCGCGATCGCGCTGGTGACCGTCGCCGGGCCCAGCGAGCTGATCGAGATCGCGGTGATCGCGTTCTTCTCGTGGGCCGCGGTCGGCCGCATCGTGCGCGGGCAGACCCTCGCGATCCGGGAGAAGGAGTACGTGGCGGCCGCGCGCTCGCTCGGCGCCGGGCCGTTGCGGATCATGTTCGTGGACGTGCTGCCCAACCTGGTCGCGCCGGTGATCGTGTACACGACGCTGCTCATCCCGGTGTCGATCGTGTTCGAGTCGACGCTGTCCTACCTCGGCGTCGGGATCATCCCGCCGACCCCCAGCTGGGGCAACATGATCAGCGACGCGCAGGGCTTCTACCAGGTGGCCTGGTGGTTCCTGGTGTTCCCCGGGCTCGCGCTGATCCTCACCACGCTCGCGTTCAACCTGCTCGGCGACAGCGTCCGCGACGCGCTCGACCCGCGCGGCGGGCGCTGAGGAGGTGTCCGTGGTCCGGTTCCTGATCCGCCGGGTGCTCACCGGCGTGCTGGTGGTGTGGCTCATCAGCGTCATCGTGTTCGTGTTGTTCTTCGTCGCCCCGCACGACGTGCCGCAGCTGCTGCTCGGCAAGTTCGCCGCGCAGAACCAGCAGCTGGTCGCGACCGTGACCCACCAGCTCGGCCTCGACCAGCCCGTCCTCGTCCAGTACGGGCACTTCCTGGTCCGGTTGCTGCACGGCGACCTCGGCTACTCCTACTACAGCCACCAGCCCGTCACGTCGCTGATCGCGGCGGCCTTCCCCGTCACGGCGTCGCTCGCGCTCGGCGCCGCCGTGCTGTGGCTGTTCTTCGGCGTGCTGATCGGGGTGCTGTCCGCGACGCGGCCGAGGAGCCTGCTCGACCGCGGCGCCACGTTGTTCGCGCTGGCGGGGCTGTCGTTCCCGACGTTCGTGCTCGGGCTGCTCCTGTTGTTCGTGTTCTTCTACCAGCTGCACCTGGCCGGGGTGGCGGTGTTCCCCGGCGGCGGGTACGTGCCGCTCACCACCAGCCCCGGGCAGTGGGCGCTGCACCTGGTGCTGCCGTGGGTCACCCTGGCGGTGGCCACGATGGCGGTGTACGTCCGCCTCACCCGGGGACAACTCGTCGAGGTGCTGGGCGAGGACTTCATCCGCACCGCCCGGGCCAAGGGCCTGCGGGAGAGCCGGGTGACCTACCGGCACGGGCTGCGGGCCGCGATGATCCCCGTGGTCACCCAGTTCGGCATCGACGTGGCCACCCTGCTCGGCGGCGTCATCGTCACCGAACAGGTCTTCGGCCTCAACGGCCTCGGCCGCATGTCCGTGCAGGCCGTCACCAACGCCGACGAACCGGTGATCATCGCCGTCGTGCTCCTCGCCGCCGTGTTCGTGGTGGCGGCCAACATCGTCGTCGACCTGCTCTACGCCGTGCTCGACCCGCGCATCCGCCTGTCCTGAACCACGCTGCCGCGTCGGGGGAGCGGTTCGTCGCACTCATGGTGAGGCTCGTCCCGTGTCCCTGGACTGTGTGGTCCAGCGGCAGGTGGGGAGGTGATCAAGGAGGTAGCCTGGGCCGGTGAGCAGGCCGGAGGGCACACCGGACACGCGGAGGCTGACGCCGCGTGGCGCCGCCACCCGCGCGCGCATCGTGGCGGCCGCCATCGAACTGATGTACGTGAAGGGCGTGAACGCGACCACGCTGGACGACGTCCGCGCCGCGAGCAACACCAGCAAGTCGCAGCTCTACAACCACTTCGCGGACAAGGAGCAGCTGGTCCGCGCCGTCGTGGCGGAGCGCGCGGCGCAGGTCCTCGAGCGCGAACGCGGGTCCCTGCAACGGCTGAAGTCCTTCCAGGGGCTGGTCCGGTGGCGCAACGCCCTCGTGCGGCGCAACGCACTCCAGCACGGCGCGTACGGCTGCGCGCTCGGGTCGCTGGCCGGCGAGCTGGCCGACCAGGACGAGGAGGCCCGCAGGACGCTCGCCGAGTCGTTCGCGGAGTGGGAGGCCCTGCTCGCCGCCGGCCTGCGCCGGATGCGGGACGGCGGGGTCCTCAAGCAGGACGCTGATCCCGGGAAGCTCGCCACCGGTCTCATGGCCGCCCTGCAGGGCGGGTACCTCCTCGCCGAGACCGCGCGCGACATCGCTCCCATGGAAATCGCCCTCGACATGGCGCTCGACCACGTGAGGTCGTTCCTCATCGCCTGACCGCGTGGCGGCCTCGTCGCCGCCCGCCCGTGCACAACTGAACCACAGGGTCCATTCCAGGGGAGGAGAGCAGTGCGGACCGAGCTCGACCGGATCCGGGCGGAGATCGTCGGCCATCCGTCCAACGCCTGGGCGCGCGACCTCGGTTACGAGCCGGTCTACTCCGCCGCGCCCGCCGCCCGGGTCGCGCTCATCGGGCAGGCGCCCGGCAGGCGGGCGCAGGAGAGCGGGGTGCCCTGGAACGACGCCAGCGGTGTGAAGCTGCGTGGCTGGCTCGGTGTCGACGACGAGCAGTTCTACGACCCGAACCTGTTCGCGATCCTCCCGATGGACTTCTACTACCCCGGCAAGGCCGCCGCCGGTGACCTCCCGCCGCGCAAGGACTTCGCCGGCCGGTGGCACGAACGGATCCTCGGCGAGCTGCCGGACATCGCCCTCACGATCCTGGTCGGTGGGTACGCCCAGAAGTACTACCTGGGGAAGCGGGCGAAGCCGAGCCTGACCGAGACCGTCCGCGCCTACGCGGAGTACCTGCCGTCCACGATCCCGCTGGTGCACCCGTCGCCGATGAACTTCCGCTGGCAGTCCAGGAACCCCTGGTTCGAGGCGGAGGTCGTGCCCGTGCTGCGGTCGCTGGTCGCCAAGGCGATCACCGCCTAGTTGTCCCGGCTGTCGCATTTGACATCGGCGCCGACGGCGAGTGTTATGGACTAAAGAGTCCATTCCTGCGGAGTCGCGGGGGACGCGGGACCGATCAGGGCGAGGTGTCCACATGAGAGCGATCGTGGTGACGGACCCGGCCGGCGGGACGGCCGGGACGACGTTGGCGGACCGGCCCCGTCCGGCTGCCGCGATCAACGACGTCATCGTCGAGGTGCGCGCGTCGGGATACGTGCCGACCGAGGTGGAGTGGCCCTCGACGTGGACCGATCGCGCGGGCCGTGACCGGACGCCGTCGATCCTCGGGCACGAGCTGGCCGGCGTGGTCAGTGCCCTGGGCTATGGCACGACGGGGCTGTCGGTGGGTCAGCGGGTCTTCGGCCTCACGGACTGGCATCGCGACGGCACCCTGGCGGAGTACGCGGCCGTCGAGGCGCGCAACCTCGCGCCGCTGCCGGGCGACGTCGACTTCGCGGTGGGCGCGAGCCTGCCGATCTCGGGCCTCACCGCGTGGCAGGGGTTGTTCGACCACGGCCACCTCCGGGCGGGGCAGAGCGTCCTCGCCCACGGCGCCGCCGGTGCGGTCGGGGCGATGGTGACGCAGCTCGCCCGTGAGTTCGGCGCCCACGTCATCGGCACCGGCCGCGCCGCGGACCGCGAGAAGGCGCTCGACTTCGGCGCGCACGAGTTCGTCGACCTCGAGAACGACTCCCTCGACGACGTCGGCGAGGTCGATCTGGTCTTCGACGTCATCGGCGGCGACATCCAGAAACGGTCCGCCGCCCTCGTCCGGGCAGGGGGCACACTGGTGTCGGTCACCGGGCCGGCCGAGGCGCGGCCCGCGGCCGGGCAGGCGATCGACTTCGTCGTCGAGTCCGACCGTGCCCAGCTGGGTGAGATCGTCCAGCGGGTGCGGGACGGACGGTTGCGGCCGAACATCGACACCGTCGCGACCCTCGACGACGCGGTCGCCGCGCTCAACCCGGCGGAGCGGCGCAAGGGGAAGACGATTATCCGGATGCGTCCGTGAGGGACTCGCTGGGTTGACTCCTGGCGGAGCGGTCCCTGCGCCGCCAGGAGTCCTCGTCGAACCGCTCCGGTCCGGAACGCTCAGTATCCCCAGATGTTGAGCCACGGGAAATCGTCGCAGGTGCCTTCGATGCAGACCTTGATGTCGGCGTTGTGGTTGCCGTTGCGGTCGTAGAAGACGTATTCGACGGGACCGTTGTTGGCGGTGCAGTCGATGCCCTGGGTGCTCACGATACCGGCGTCACGGAATTTGACCTGCGCGCACTTTCCGTCCTCGCGACGGTCGCCGATGGTGCCGCGGTAAACGCCGTCGGCGTTGCAGGCCCCCGCGACGTTGGCTTCCCTGGCGACGAGGTTGCCACCCACGTTCTGGTCGATCTGACCGGCGATGCCCGCGCCTGCGCACGTCGCATGGGCTGCCGGGAGCACCGAGGCGGGCCCGAGGACCACGGCCAGCGACGCGGTCAGTACCAGCGCGAGTACCACTGCTAATCGGATACGGATGGCTTTCACGGTTCCTCCACTCGCACAACGGACAAGAAACCGACTATAAGCGTCCACAATCGACGGTTAGCGCAGAACGCGGATTTCGGGTATCACCCGCGTGGGGGACGGCGATTGCGGCATTGCGGCGCTCGATCGATCGTGAACACGGCCGAATGGGTGTACCGCCTGCTCGCTGTTCGGCGGGTGCGCGCATTGTTCGGGGTAGAATGATCACTGTCGGATGCCCGCGCGCTCATTACGGCAACGGCGGGGATGAATTGCCGCTGCCGGGTCAGGTGTCCTGGTCTGGATGGCGCAACGGCGGTTTTCCCGCCCCCCGAACAGGCGATATGACCTGCTTTGTCCGTTACTCGTCGTGACTTTCGACCACACGGACGGCGGCTGGGCGCTCTCTCGGTCGCGACGTAACCTTTCGTCGGTCGCCTGGGAAATTTCTTGACACCCGCGACACCCGGTCGAATTCTCACGTCATCGGCCGGGGGACCGTTCGGTCCGCATTCCCCTGCGTTCAGTGACCACAAAGGACCCAACACATGAGACGTACCAGAACGGCGCGTGTGTGCGCTGCTGTCGTTCTCGCTGCCGGGCTCACCGTCGCCGGACTCACCTCCGCCGGCGCTGCGGAGAAGCTCGCGCCGACCTCACCGGTGACGGCGCCGAAGATCACGCAGGCCATGTCCGACGCCATGCAGCGCGACCTCGGGCTGTCCGCGGCCGGGGTGAAGACCCGGCTGATCCAGGAGGAGAAGGCCCGCGGCACCGAGAAGAACGCGCGGGCGGCCCTGGGCGCGGCCTACGCGGGCAGTTGGTTCGACGCGGCGTCCGGCACGCTTGTCGTGCAGACCACCGATCGGGCCAAGGCTTCCGGGCTGGGCAAGGGCGTCACCGTCCGGGTCGTGTCGCACAGCCGGGCGGAGCTCGACGCGGTGAAGACCCGCATCGACCGGTTCGCGGGCAAGGCCGCGCCGTCGGCGATCAACGGCTGGGTCGTCGACGACAAGACCAACAGCGTGGTCGTGGCGGTGAACGCCAAGAAGCTCGACGCGGAAGCGAAGGCGTTCCTGGCGTCGGTGCGCGCCATGCACCCGTCGGTGCGCGTGGTCGAGGAGAACGACTCGCCGCGCACCTACGCCGACGTCGTGGGCGGCTGGCCATACTGGATCAACTACGCGGGCCGCTGCTCGGTCGGGTTCGCAGTGTACGGCGGCTTCGTCAGCGCCGGCCACTGCGGCACGCCGGGCAGCACGGCGACCGACGGCAACGGCGCGCTGCTGGGCACCTTCGCGGGCTCACAGTTCCCCGGCAACGACTTCTCGTACATCAGCGCCGCCGGTGGGGTGAACCTGTGGGGCTACGTCGAGGGCTACAACGGCTACTGGTACTACGTGTACGGCTCGGCGCAGGTCCCGGCGGGCTCGGGCATCTGCCGGTCCGGCTCCACCACCGGCATGTGGTGCGGCACCCTGCTCAGCCGCGGCTGGACGGTCAACTACCCGCAGGGCACCGTCTACAACCTGACGCGCACCAATGTGTGCGCCGAACCCGGTGACTCCGGCGGCTCGTGGCTGAGCGCGAACCAGGCGCAGGGTGTCACCTCGGGCGGCTCGGGCAACTGCTCCTCCGGCGGCACGACCTTCTACCAGGAGATCAACCCGATCCTGGCCACCTACGGGCTGACACTGATCACCAGCCCGTGACGTTCACGTCCTTCCTGGCGGCTCCGGAACTCCCCGGGGCCGCCAGGAGCGTGCCGTGATCGCCACGGCACCCTCTCACCGGGGAGGGCGCCGTCAGGGGCCGAGGTGGAGATGGGCCGCCCACGTGTGCGGGTTGCGCGGGTATCTCTGTCGCATGTGGACCGTCGCGCGGTGGACGGCGGTGGCCACGGCGTCGGGGCGGGCGGCGAGGTCGCGGTAGATGGCTCTGGCCAGCTGTTCGGCGAGGTCGTCGGCGATCGGCCACAGCGTGCCGACCACGTGCCGGTAGCCGGCCAGCTGGAACGCCGACGACAGGTGGATCGCCTCGTCCACCAGTGCGCCGCCGCTGGCGGTCTCGCAGGCCGACAGGTACGCCATCCGCGCGCCGGTCACCCGGATGGCGTTCAGGTCGAGCACGGAGAGCAGCCCGTCGTGCAGTGCGAGGGCGCTCGCGGACGGGTCCGCGAACTCGGAGCCTGCGTGGCAGGCGAAGTGGGCGACCCCGGCCCGGGGGAGCGCGGTCAGCACGGCGTCCCGGGTCGCGGCCGGACCGATGAGGGTCGTGGCCCGGCCGGGGGCCGTGGCGGCGACCATGGCCGCCTCGGCTTCGGCGTTGGGCAGCGGCCGCATGCCCTCGACGTCCGGGACGGCGATCGCCAGCACCTCGGCGGCGCCGGGACCGGCGGGCCGGGCGTGTGCGGCGGCCAGCGCGCGCAGCGTCGAGACGGTCGAGGACACCACGAGATCCGGCACACCGTGGTGGCGTCCGGTGGCGTCGTACGCGCCTGCCGCGTGCAGCGGCAGCACGGTGAGCGGTCCGGTCGGCAGCCACCACAGCCGCGGCAGTGCCCTCGAACCGGACAGCAGGTCCAACGACGACAGCACGGGCCGGGCGATCACGTCCCAGAGCCACGTCAGGACGGCGCGGAGGTCGGCGGCCGAGCCGGTGCCGCCCGTGCGGGTGGCGTCGATCAGCTGGTTGGCGCGCGTGCCGGCCTCCGCGCGGCGCAGGTCGGGTAGCGGGCACACCTCGACGTCCCCCGCCGCGCTCAGGACCAGGGCGTCGCAGCGGTGCCTGCCGAGGTTCACCGCGACCACGGGACCGGCGGCGGCCAGCGAGGAGAGCGCAGGCGGGGCGAGGAAGTCCGCCATGTCCGGCCGGGTCCGGATCTCCGCGACCAGGGCGTCCAGCTCGGCGGCGAGGCGGTGCCGCGCGTCGCCGCTCAACCCCGTGCCCGGCCGGGTCCCGGCAGGCGTGTCCAGCGCGTCGCGCAGGTCGGCGAACCGGCGGGCCAGGTCCGGCTCGCTGTCCCGCAGAGCAGCCAGCTCGCCGGGCAGGTCCAGGCTCCGGCCGAGCAGCACACCCCGGCCCTGCTCGAGCAGCCGCAGCGCACCCGCCGGGTCGCCCAGCTCGATCGCGACCGCGGCGGCGTCGCACCCCAGCCCGGTCATCTCGGCCAGCACGCGCTGCTGGTCGGCACGCGCCTGGTGGCGGCCCGCGAGCAGCGGCAGTGCCTCGACCGCGGTCCGGTAACCGTCCGCGGCCTCGGCCCACCGCCCGCTGTCCGCGGCCAGCTGGGCGTAGCGTGCGGCCGCCCCGGCACGGTCGGACACCGGCGCCGTCGCGATCGCCGCGGCGGCACGGAAGCACTCCACCGCCCGCGCGAGGTCCTCCGCGCCGCCGTCGCGCCGGTGGCGCTCGTTCAGGACGTTGCCGAGGTTGCGCAGGTAGGCGGCGCGGTTGAGGTGATCGGCCGGGGTCGCGCGCACCGCGGCGTCCGCGTCCGCGACCGCGTCGTCGAGGGCGCCGCCGGTGAGCTCGGCGTGGGCCGAGCGGGCGATGGCCAGGTTGGACAGGAACATGTGCCGGTCGCCGTGTCCCTCCGGGGTGGCCCGTACGGCCTCCTCGAACGCGGCGACGGCCGCCGCCAGGTCGGCCACGTCGCCGAGCGCGTCGTACCGCGTCCGCAGGAACACGCCCAGGTTCGACAGCCGGAGCGGACGGTTCGGGTGCCCGGCGGGGGTGGCCTCGACGGCCTGCCGGGCAAGGTCGCCGCCCTCGGCCAGGTCACCGGGGGCACCGAGCGCGAGGTACCGCAGCGACAGGGCGGCCGCCAGGTTGCCCAGCAGGTCGGGCCGGTTGGCCCGGCCCTCGGCGGTGACGGCCAGGGCGGCGCGCCAGGCGCCGACCGCCTCGTCGAGGTCGCCGCGCGCACCGCCGACCTCGAACCGCTGCTGCAGGGCCCCGGCCAGGCTGCTCAGGACGAGGGCGCGGTCCGGGTCGTCCGCCGGGATCCCGGCGACCGCGTCCCGGGCGACCTCGACCGCGCGGTCGAGGTCGGCCCGCTCACCACGCAGCCGGTACCGGTCGAGCAACGCCTTGGCGAGGGTGTTGTGCCACGCGGGCCGGTCGGCCGGGTTCGCGACGGGGTTCCCGGCGGCCGCGGTCGCCGCCACCACCGCCTCGTCCAGGTCCTCCGCGGACCCCGCGCGGTCGTGCCGGGTCAGCAGCGCCGACGCCAGGTGGTCCAGCGCGACCGCCTCGTGCGGGTGGCCGGCGGGCAGCTCCCGCACGACCGCCCTGCTCACGTCGACACCCGCGTTCAGGTCGGCGATGTCACCGACGTGGTCGTAGCGGACGCGCCGCACGAGCGCGAGGTTGTGCAGCATGTCGAGCCGCTGCGGATCGCCGGGCGCCATCGTGTCGACGGCCTCCTGCGCCAGCATGACCGCCCGGTCGAGGCTCGCCGTGTCGCCGGACGCCTCGAACCGGCGCAGCCACATCAGCGCGAGGTTCGACACTGTGCGGGGGCGCAGCCGGTCCGCCACCGCGTCGGCCCCGTCCTGGGCCACGGTCAACGCCTCGTCCAGGTCGGCCAGCGCGTGCGTGCGCTCGTGCCTGGTCAGCAGGACCACCGCGAGGTTGTTCTGGAACTCACCGCGGTTGGCGTTCCCTGCCGGTGTCAGCGCGACGACGCGGCGGGCCAGCGCGACGACCGTGTCCAGGTCGTCGAGGGAGCCGGTGCGCTGGAAGCGGAGCTGGTACGCGGTGGCCAGCGCGTTGACGCGGTACGCGTGGTCGATGTGCCCGTCCTCGGTGAGCGCCACCGCGTCCTTCGCCGTCGCGACCGCTTCGTCGAGGTCCGCCGGGTCACCCGTGGACCGGTACCGCAACTGGAGGGCGACGCTCACGTTGGACAGCCAGCTCGGCAGCTCCGGGTGGTCGGCGGGGGCGCCGTCGGCGGCGTGCCGGAACGCCTCGACCGCGTCCGACAGGGCGTCGAGGTCACCGGTATGCCTGGCCTCGGCCAACCGGTCCCGGCCGTACTGCCCGACCTCTTCCCGGCTCGGGCGCCCTGGCTCCTGCCCGGTGGCGAACTCGCGCCGCACCTCGTCGGGCACCTGGCCCGGATCCACCTCGTGGACGCGGGCGAACAGGTCGACCGCGAGGTAGAGATCGGTCCCCGCCTGCTCCTCCGGTGCGACCATCGCGCGGTACCAGTGCGTCCACCCGAGCGCGTGCGCGACCCGGAGATCGTGGTGGGCCACCGGGAGGAGCCGCGCGGTCAGCGCGGCCGTCCGCTCGTCCAGCAGGATCGCCGCGTCCGAGGTGACCACGAACCGCTCGAGCCGGTCGACGAGCTCCGCGAGCTCGGGGATCTCCCGCATCACCGAACCAGACCTTCCTGGCCCCTGGCCGGTTGCGCGACACTGAGCGGCATGACCGCCGCGGACGTCGTCGCCCAGTTCTGCCTGCAGCTGCCGAGACTACGCCGCCTGGCCAGGGAGGAAGGGCGGGTCGCGGACCTGCAACGCCTGGTGGACGCGACGATCGCGGGCGAGGACGTGGCCGACCGGCTGGTCGAGCTGAGCCGCGAGGTCGGCGGCCCGGAGCTGCGGACCAGGGCCGTCGACGCGGACCTGGTCGGCGGCGGGCCGTTCGGTCCAGGACAGCCGGTCGGCGGCTGGTACGTCTGCCCGCACGGCCGGTGCGACCGGGCCGAACGCAGGGCGCCCGGCGGTCCGGTGCCGGAATGCCGCCTCGCGCCGGTTCCGCTCCTCTTCCAGGCGTGACGCCATGACGACGTTGCTGACCACGCTCGCGACCAAGCTGGCGGAGAAGTGGATGGCGCTGGTCGTGCTGCCGGGCCTGCTGCTGGTGGCCACGGTGTGCACCGGTCGTCTGCTGGGCCACGAGCACGCGCTGGACGCCGGGCACCTCGTCGACGAGGTCGGCCGCATCGGCGCCGCCGCGGGCGACGCCCCGGCGGCGACGCTCGCCGTCGCGCTGGTGGCGTTGCTGCTGGCGTCCGTCGCCGCAGGACTGCTGGCCCAGGCGGCGGGCGCGGCGCTGCGGTGGTCGTGGACGGTCGACCCGCGCACGTCCGGGAGGTTCGCGTCCCTGACCGCCCGCCGCCGCGACCGCTGGCACGAACTCGACGCGCGGTACGCGGCCGCGCGGGACGCCGAGGAAGCGGCGAGGTCCGATGTGGACGTTGCCCGCGCCGAGGGCGCCGCCGTGCGGGCGGCGGCCGGGCAACGCCTGTCCCGGGCCGAGGCCGCCGCGGCGGCCGCCGCCGCGCGCCGCAACCGGATCGCGCTCGCGGCGCCGAGCAGGCCCACGTGGATGGGGGACCGCCTCGCCGCCGCCGAGGTACGGGTGCGCAACCAGTACGGCCTCGACCTGGCGGCCGTCTGGCCCCGGCTGCAACTGGTCGTCCCGGACGCGGCCAGGGCCGACCTGCGCTCCGCCGCCGACGCGTGGAACAGCGCAGGTGTGCTGGCCGGCTGGGGCGTGCTCTACCTGCCGGTCACCGCGATGTGGTGGCCCGCGGCCCCGATCGGCGTGGCGGTCGTCCTCGTCGGCTGGCGCCGCGGCCGAGCCGCCGTGGCCGCGCTCGCCGACCTCGCCGAGTCCGCCGTCGACCTCCACGCGGCCACCCTCGCGACCCAGCTCGGCATGTCCCCGCCCCCGGGCGCCATCACCCCCGCGCTCGGCAGGCAGATCACCGAACAGCTCCGCAAAGGAACCTGACACACCGCGGCAACCCCCCCCCGCGATGCCCTGGCCGTCATGGCTACGCCAGGGCGCGGGCGAGTTCGCGGCGGCCGTTGATGCCGAGCTTCGTGTAGATGCGGCCGAGGTGGTTCTCCACGGTTTTCGGGGTGACGAACAGTTCCTGCGCGATCTCGCGGTTCGCGCGGCCGGTCACGGCGAGGTCGGCGACGCGGCGTTCGCTCGCGGTGAGTGCCTGGACGCCCGCGAACATGAGCTTCCTCGGGCGGTCGCCCACCGCTTCCAGTGCCGCGACCGCCCTGGTGCGCAAGGCGATCGAGCCGCATTCGGTGGCGAGGTCGATGCCGCGGTGCAGCGGGGCGCGGGCCTCGCCGCGGCGGCCCGCCACGCGCAGCGCCTCGCCGAGGTCGATCAGTGCGCGGGCCCGGTGCAGCCGGGCGGGGGAGCGTTCCAGCACCGCCACCGCTTCGGTCAGCAGCTCCAGCCGGTTGCCGGGATCGGCGTGTGCCAGGAGCCGCAGGGCGGCGCCGACTTCGGTCGGGGTGTTCCACGTGCGTGCGACGTCGACGAGTTCGCCGGCCAGGGTGTGTGCCGCACGTTCCTCGCCGAGCAGCATCAGGGCCCGGACGGCGGGCGCGCGCCAGGAGATCGTCGGCGGGTCGACGCCTGCCGCGCGCAGTTGGTCGCGTTGCTCGAACGCCTCGGCGCGTGCCAGTTCCGGGTTGCCGCGCGCGAGCGCGACACCGGCTCTCGGCTCGTGCAGCCAGATCGTCGGGAGCACCCTGGGCACGTCGGAGTGTTCGGCGTCGAACCGCGCCAGCAGCGCAGCGGCGCCGTCGACGTCGCCGCGTTCGAGCGCGCTGTACGCGCCGAAGTGCGACGCGGTGGCGCGCAGGGCGATCACGTGCGAGACGGGGTCCTCCGTGGACACCGCCGCGAGCACGCCCTCCGCCTCCGCCTCGACGAACGCGACGTTGCCCAGCTGCCAGTTGAGGAAGAGCGCCGGGTTGCACACCATGGCGAACTCGACGGGCGAGCCGTGCACGCGCACGCGCTGCTTGGCCCGCTCGATCTCGCGCCGGGCGTCGTCGAAGCCGTCGGCGGAGATCAGCGCCACCAGGGCCACCACCCACGCCACCATGGCGTCGGTGCTGCCGGTGGCGTCGTCGAAGTACGCGCCGCCCGCCAGCGCGCGCCGGGCCGTCGCCGCCACCTCCGCCGCGGGCCACACCTCGTAGCGGCCCGTCTGCGCCAGCAGTCCGAGCAGGGTGCGCTCGTCCGGGGTGGTGCCGGGCAGGGTGGCGTACCCGCGCAGGTGCGTGGACGCCTCCTGCCGCTGCTCGGGCAGGAACGACCTGATCACCGCGAGCCGCGCCTCCAGGTGCATCCGGCCCGCCTCCCGGTCACCGGCCGGGCGCGCGTCGATCGCCGCCCTCAGCTCGTCGATCGCGGCCCGCGGACCGTCGACGAGCGCGGTGGCCGACGCGGCGGCCGCGACCAGCTCGGCGTCCGGCAGCCCGTCCGCGGCGGCCCGCAGCTGGACCCGTGCCGCGCGCGCGTCCCCGGTGCGCAGCAGCGCACGCCCCCACTCGGCACGCAGCCCGGGGTCGTCCGGCCGTTCGCTCACCGCTCGCTCCAGGTGGCTCGCGGCGGTGGTGCCGTCGCCCGCGGCCAGCAGCGCCGCCGCCGCGCGGCGCAGCACCTCGACGGCGTCGGGCAGGGTGCCGGGGGGCGCGTGCACCAGGTGCACGGCGATCCGCTCCGCCGGCGCCCGGACCGCGCTGAGCTCGGCGGCGGCACGGGCGTGCAGCGCGGCACGCGACATCGGACCCAGGTCGGCCAGCACCGCCTCGCGCACCACCGGGTGCAGGAACGTGAGGTGCTCGCTGTCGTCGGCGAGCACGTGTGCCGCGACGAGCGCCTCGACCGCCGCCGGCAGGTCCGCGACGGCCACGTCCGCCACCGCCCCGGTCAGCCACGGGTCACCGCCGGGACCGAGCACGGCCGCCGCCCCCGCGAGCCGCACCGCGTCGGTGGGCAGCCTGCCCAGCGCCGCGCGGAACACGGTGCTCGGCCCGAGCGCGCCGACCCGTTCCGCGGTCGCGGCCCGGTCCAGCGGCAGGTCGAGCGTGTCCATCTCGTCGAGGAGAACCGTGGCGAGGAACGGGTTCCCGCCGCTGGCGTCGTGCAACGCGGTGACCACCTCGGCGGCGGGCCGCGCGCCGCGGGACGTCACCAGCGCGGCGAGCGCCGCACGGGTGAGGGGACGGGGCAGCATCCGCTCGGCGTGCCGCGAGTCGCTCAACAGGGCCAGCGGACCCGAGTTCTCCTGCGGCGGCCGGGTCGCCACGACCAGTGCGACCGGCAGGTCCGAGATCCGCCGGGACAGGTAGACGAGGAACCGCAGCGACGGCAGGTCGGCCCAGTGCGCGTCGTCCACCGTGATCAGCAGCGGCCGGGTGGCGGACAGGTCGACCGCGACCCACCACAGCGCGTGGAGCGTGCGTGCCAGCTCGGCTTCACTCGGGTCCGCCGCCGCGCCGTCGAGCGTGGCCAGGGCGGTGCCGAGCGGCCCGGCCAGGACCGCGTCGCGGTCTTCGCCCCGGTAGCGGGACACCGACCGTTCCACCAGCTGGCGGACCACACCCCACGGCATCGCGCTCTCCAGCGCGTCGCCGATCGCTTGCAGGCGCGTGAATCCGCGCTGTTCGGCCAGCGCGCGGCAGACCTGCACCAGCCGGGTCTTGCCGATGCCCGCCGTGCCCTCGATGACCACGACGCGGCCCTCGCCCCGGGTGGCACCGTCCAGCGCGGCGGCGATCCGCTCGAGCTCCCGGTCCCGCTCGAGCGTGTGGTCCTCCCGGTTCATCCGACCAAGCGTCTGAGCCGGTCGGGGTCGCGCAGCGGCCTGCCGTGCCCGAAGAGCACGAGGCTGGGTTTCAGGTCGGCCAGCCGCCGCATGGACTCGCGGTTGCGTTCGGCGTCCCACGTGAGGAACTTCGGCGGCCCGGAGACCCTCGGCATCCGGAAGAACACGTCGCCGCAGATCAGCACGCCGTCGTGCGCGCGCCACAGCGCGATGTGGCCGGGGGAGTGGCCTGGCACGTCCAGCACGGTGAACCCGGCGACCTCGTCGCCTTCCTTCAGCCCCTGCTTGACGGGGTGCGGCGGGGGCATCTTCATGTGCGACAGCAGTTTCGGCAGCCGCCCGGGTGCGCTGACCGGCGTCGCGGTCTCGATCGCCTCGATGTCGCGCTGCCCGGCCAGCAGCGGCAGGTCGAACTCCTCGCAGATGGCGTGGCTCGACCCGAAGTGGTCCGGGTGCGCGTGCGTGACCACGTGCGCGCTGATCCGCTGACCGCGCAGCTGGCGGGAGATCCGGCGGCGGGCCGCCGGTGTGCCCGCGTCGACGAGCACGTCCTCGACCAGATAGGCGTTGATCATGTGCGGTGGGCGGCCAAGCAGTTGGTGCACACCGGGTGCCAGCGGTCGCATCGGAAGATCGTAACCGGCCGGACACGCGCGGTGGAACCGCGCACTTGGGGGATCCCCCACGTCCCCCACCCCCGCGAAGTGAGGGACCGGCCCTCATGCCCTTGGGGGTGGCGCGGCGCGAGGGTGGTGCCAGCGCCGCCGGAACGGGCCGGCGGCGGACGAGGGGAGAGAGACCGATGAAGAAGGCGACCATGATCGCGGCGGCGGTGGCCGCGTTCACCATCGCGGGGACGGGCACGGCGGGGGCCGACTTCGGCACCCCGGCAGTGGACGTCGACACCGCGAAGGTGGCGCAGGCCCTCGACGCGGCGCTGGGGGGCGGGGCCACCGTCGGCTACGCCTACGCCATCACCGAGAACGGCAAGGTGGCGGCGATGGACGGGGGCGGCAAGGCGCGGATCGACAACAACGTCGACTTCACGCCGTACACCCGCATCGAGATCGCCAGTTCCACCAAGAACATCGTCGCGGCGGCGCTGCTCAAGCTCACCGAGGCGGCGGGGCTCACGCCGGACGCCAAGATCTGGCCCTACCTGCCACCGGACATGCGGACCGGGGCCCACCCGTCGTGGCAGCAGGTGACGATCAAGCAGATCCTCGGCCACTTCTCCGGGCTCGCGCAGCTGGTGGCGAACCTGAGCGACACCGAGAAGCTCAACGTGAACGCGCGCTACGACGGCGTCAAGTTCATGATGACCAAGCCGGTCACCCCGGACGAGTCCGACGACAAGTACGAGAACATGAACTACGCCTTCGCACGCGTGGTCATCGCCAGGCTGTGGCGCCTGACCGAGCCCGGCCGCGGCCTCCCGGACTGGATCGGGCCGAACTCCATCCCGTGGTCGATGTACTACGTCAACGAGAAGCTGTTCGCGCCCGCGGGCATCTCCTGGGTGAACTGCCTCGCGACGAACCTGGACACCGCGCCACACGCCTACGACCGCGACAACCTCGCGAGCGGTGGCGTGCTCTACCAGCTGTCGGGTACGAGCTTCGAGGCGTGCGCGAGCTACCGGGGGCTGCACATGTCGGCCGTGGACCTGGTCCGCTGGCAGGTCCACCTGCGGTACGGCACCATCGTGTCGCCGACCGTGCGCCAGTGGATGGACACCATGAAGCTGGGCTGGCGGCCCTACTCCTACGTGCCCGCCGGCGGCTACGTCCACGCGGGTGCCTACTCGCAGGACGGCACCCACCTCGTGTTCTCGTGCCACGGGAAGTTCGCGGGCAACGTGGAGGTCGCACTGGTCACCAACAGCGCGATCGGTGCGGGCAACGCGAACCCGTGCGTCGTGCTGACCAACGCGGTCAAGAGCGGTAGCTGAGCCCCGTTCCACGGGGACCGGGCAAGCGGCCCGCGGTCGACGACCGCGGGCCGCACGTCTGTGTCCTGGCTGAGCGGTGACCGCGTGGCGGCTGTGACGGCGCTGTTACCGGCCCTCCCTAGCGTCGCGGGTGCTTTGTCGTGCGGTGGGAGGATGTGCGATGCCGGGTGGTCGTCTCGTACGCGGTGCCGTGGCCGGTGTGGTCGCGGTCGTCCTGGGGCTGGCGGGTGCGTCCGACGGGCACGCCGCACCGGGACCGCACCCCGTCGCCTCGGTGCGGTACACGTTGGGGGACACGGCGTTCCGGGTGCCCGGCTTCCACTCGCTCGACCCCGAGACCGGCGAACCCGGCGACGTGGCAGGCCTCGAGCTGACCGCGGTCGTGCACTACCCGCGTGATCTGCGCGGCGGGCCGTACCCGCTCGTCGTGCTGTCGCACGGCATGTGGGAGACGTGCGCCGACCGCGCGGCCGGGCGGACGTGGACGGACGCCTCGTACCGGCTCTACGGGCCGGACCCGGTCCAGGACCCGGCGGAGCGCGCGCGGTTGGCGGCCACCGCCACGCGGGCGGGCGCCGCGCTGAACCGCTGGCCGTGCGCACCGGGCACCCCGCCGATGCCGAGCTACCGCGGCTACGACTACCTCGGCCGGGCGCTGGCCCGTGCGGGCATCGTGGCCGTGTCGATCAGCGCGAACGGCGTGAACGCCGGTGAACTGGGGCAGGCGGCCGACATGGCACGTGCCGCGCTGATCAACGAGCACCTGAGGATGTGGCGCGACCTGTCGGCGACAGGCGGCGGTGCGCTCGCGGGCCGGTTCACCGCCCTGGACAGCGGCAGGGCGGTGGCCGTCGACTTCACCGGGCGGATCGACCTGCGCCGGGTCGGCACCCTCGGGCACTCCCGCGGCGGGCGCGGCGTCATGTGGCACGCGTCCGACAACCACCGCGGCGACTGGCCCGCGGGCGTGACGGTGCGCGCCGCGGTGCCGCTCGCGCCCGCCGAGTACTACGCGCCCGACCCGGAGGCGCCGGAGAACCTCGACTACCGCGTGACCGGGCTGCCGTTCGCCGCGGTGACCGGCAGCTGCGACTACTCCGTCGGCGGTGGCCGCGACTACGTGGACAACGCGCGCGGGCGCACCACCGCGCCGCTCTACCTGTGGCAGGTGCACGGCGCGAACCACAACTTCCTCAACAGCCAGTGGTCCCCGCGCAGCGGCCAGGTCCTCGCGCACGACGACGTCCAGCAGACCTACGACTACTCCGGCGAGCCGCGGCCGCGGCCAGGGCACTGCGACGCGGAGGACGGCGGCGTCGACGCCCAGCTCACCGAAACCGGGCAGCGGCTGGTGACCACCACGTACGTGACCGCCTTCTTCCGCCGCCACCTGCTCGGCGACACCAGCGCCGACCCGGTCCTCACCGGACAGCGGCACCCACTCGCCCACATCACCACGGTCGACGTGGAAACGGTCCTGCCGCGATAGCCGGCGGTCGACCCCGCCGACGTGGGACACGCAGTGGGCGGTTTCGTCTGGTGGTTGCAACTTTCTTGGTAGTTGGAGTGTGGTGGCTGGGTTGTCGGGTGAGGACGGGTCGGCGGTGGTTCGCGCAGTGAAGTAGCCGGTAACGGCGGAGTCGTACCGGGCGGTCCAGGCCGGTCTGGCTGCCCGGGTGCGGGCGCGGCGCCCGAAACGATCGATCAGGCGATCGATGTCCAAGCCCGCAACGGGGCTGCATCGTGAGCTGACCTTGACCGCGGTCCGGCCGGACGCTGCGGAAACCGCAACGGCAGCCGCCCGCCAGCCCCGGATCCCCGGCATGATCCACACCAGTGGATGCCCGGCCGAAGCCGGAGACCGGGCGGTGCCCGGCCACTGGGCAGCTGACCTGATCCTCGGGAAGGCGAACCGGTCCGCGATCGGTACCCGGGTGGGGCGCTCCACCGGTTCGTGGTGCTGCTGCACCTGCCCGACGGACACGACGCGCGGCAGGTCCGGGACCGCATGATCGAGATCATCCAGACCCTGCCCACCCAGTCGCGCCAGTCGCTGACCCGGGACCGCGGCAACGAGATGGCCCGGCACGCCGAGATCACCCTGCAACCACCTCGTGGCCACCCGGGGACGACATGGTCACCGCCGTGCCGTCCACGGTTCGGACGCGTGCCGAGGTGCGGGGGAGCGGCCGCAGGTGGCCCGGTACGTCATGGTGGTCGAGGCCAACTACCTCGTTGATCCTCGGCGTCGGTGCCGGGCTGGCCGCGCTCGGCGTCGGCTACCGCCTCGCGTGGCCGGCGCGTGCGAGGCCGTGTGGGTGTACTGCGCGATGGGGTGGATCGTGTTCCGGCCCTGGACAGGTAATTAGGCAATTGCCATAATCCCTTCGTGCTCGACGTGGTCCTGATCAAGGCGCTCGCCAACGACAAGCGCCTGGCGATCCTGGAATGGTTGCGTGACCCTGAGCGGCACTTCCCGCCGCAGCGCGACGGCGACCTCGTGCGGGACGGGGTCTGTTCGCTGTTCATCGCCGACAAACTCGGCGTGAGCCAGCCGACCTGCGGCGAGCACATGAAGATCCTCAGTCAGGCCGGCCTCGTCCGCGGCAAGAAGATCAAGCAGTGGGTCTTCTACCGGCGCGACGAGGACCGGATCGCGGAAGCCAAGGAGTTGTTGAGCGGTGACTGGTGACGTCGCGGCGCCCGCGCTGGACCTGTACGAGCGGCTCGTGTCCGAACTGGACGCCGCGGGTGCGCGGTACCGGCTGATCGACCACGCGCCGGAAGGACGCACCGACGTGGTCAGCGCCCTGCGCGGACACCCCGTCGCCGCGGCGGCCAAGTGCCTGGTGGTCATGGTCAAGACCGGCAAGAAGCAGAGCCGGTACGTGCTGGCGGTGGTGCCCGGGGACGCGCGCGTGGACCTGCGGGCGGTGCGTGCGCTGCTGGACGGGACGTACGTGGCCTTCGCGGGCAGGGACAAGGCGGAGGAACTGGCGGGCAGCGTGAGCGGGACCGTGCTGCCGTTCAGTTATCACCCGCGCTTGGAGCTGATCGCCGATCCGGGGTTGTTCGCGGTGCCGGAACTGTTCTTCAACGCCGCGCGGCTGGACCGCTCGATCGCGTTGGCCACCGAGGACTACGCCCGGCTGGCGGCGCCTCGTGTGGCACCGATCGCCACCACCGACTGAACGGGTGCGGCCCGCGCAGTGCCATGTGGACGGCGGGCATCTCGCCGTCACCGTGTACGCCCTCGCCGACGCTGCCACCGTCTGCCGGAGTCGGCGCCGCCGCGCGGTCGTCGATGCCGAGCACTTCTGGGTGCCGCCGGCGGTCAGCTCCCGCCGGCGGTCGGGACGGGCGTGTCTCGGTACTTCAAGATGCCCTCGACACCGAGGAGGAAGGTCTCGCAGACCGGTGCCGGGTCGGTGAGGCAGCCCGCCGCCATCGCGCCGTCCCGGAGCATGACGAAGTGCCGTGCCGCGGGCTCGGGTGCCTGCTCCCCGGTGGCCGCCAGCAGTTCGGTGACGGTGTCGAGGAACCACTGCCGGTGGGCGAGCACGGCCTGGTGCACCGGGTGCGCCGGATCGGGGTACTCGGCCGCCGCGTTCAGGAACGCGCAGCCCCGGAACGCGGCCGACCGGATGTCGCGGGCAATGCCCTCCGCGACCGCGCGGACGGTGTCGTGGGCGGAGAGCCCGGCGGCGCGCGCGGTCGCCACCTGCGCGCGGATCGCCTCGTCGGCCGCGGTCAGGTAGGCGACCACGAGGTCGTCCTTGCCCGGGAAGTGCCGGTACAACGTCGCGCGGGTCACCGCCGCCTCCGACACGATGCGGTCGATGCCCACCGAGTGCAGCCCCTCGGTGTAGAAGAGCCGGCTCGCCGTCGCGAGCAGCCTGGACCGTGCCTCGGACACCTGTCACCTCCCGGTTCGTCCTGCTCACGGTAGCAGATAGAACGTTCGGTCTTGACGGTCTCGCCACCGCGGTGCCATGCTCAGCGAGACCGATCGTTCTATCTACTTGAGGAGAAGCATGAGCACGACCACCGCGTCCGGTGTGGGGTCCTCCCTGCGGCGGCTGTACCTCGTCCGGTTCGCCTTCGCCGTCGTCTGGGCCGGGCTGCTGTTCGCGACCGCGTCGAGTCTCGGCCCCGTCAGCGTCGCGCTGCTCGTGCTGTACCCGGTGTTCGACGTGGCCGCCGCGGTCGTCGACGCCCGGTCGTCGACCGGGACCAGGCCGGTCACGCTGCTGTACGTGAACGTCGCGATCAGCCTGGTCGCCGCCGCCGGTCTCGCCGTCGCCGCGGGCACCGGCATCCCCGGCGTGCTGCGGGTGTGGGGGAGCTGGGCCATCGTGTCGGGTCTCGTCCAGCTCGGCGTCGCCGTCGTCCGGCGTGGCACGGGCGGCCAGTGGCCGATGATCCTGAGCGGTGGGCTCTCCGCCGTGGCGGGCGCGACGTTCATCGCGCAGGCCGCGGGGGACGACCCGACGCTGGCGGTTCTCGCCGGCTACGCCGCGGTCGGTGGTGTGTTCTTCCTCGTTTCCGCGCTGCGGCAGGACCGCGGCGACGCCTGAACCGCCGTCGTGACGACATCTGGGGTACAGCATGGTGATCGGACTCCGTGACCGCCCCCGCGAATCACGACCCCGAATCTACCCAGGGGTGACGGGGAAAGCGTCACCCCTGGGTCGGAAATCAGGCGGGCACGGTCCACCTCTGGTTGGACCCGCCCGTGCAGGTCCAGATCTGCAGCCTGGCGCCGTTGGCGGTGTTGTTGTCCCGCACGTCGAGGCACTTGCCGCTGCCCACGTTGACGAGGTCACCACTGGACGTGTACGTCCACCGCTGGTTCCCGCCCCCGAAGCAGTCCCACAGTTGCACCGCCGTGCCGTCCGCGGTGCCGTTGCCGGTCACGTCGAGGCACTTGCCCAGGCCGCGGACCGTGCCGTCGGTGGCGAGGGTCCACTGCTGGTTCGGCCCGCCCGTGCACGTCCACATCTGCGGTTGGTTGCCGTTGGCCGTCGAGCCGTCGGTGACGTCCAGGCACTTCCCGCCCAGGCCGGTGACGGGGCCG
Organism: Actinophytocola sp. KF-1; assembly: GCF_054661535.1. NCBI lineage: Bacteria > Bacillati > Actinomycetota > Actinomycetes > Pseudonocardiales > Pseudonocardiaceae > Actinophytocola > Actinophytocola sp. KF-1. Next base: position 375,384 of record NZ_BAAFVK010000008.1, read on the forward strand.
GTGCGGGCGGGCGGGGTGGTGCCACCGCCCGGCCACGTGAACGTCGCCATCGCGCCGGCGGGGAGCTGGTAGCCGAACGTCTGACCGCCGTAGGAGACCTGGAAGTTCTGCGTGCCACCGCTGTTGACCGCGACCAGCACGATCGTGCCGTCCGGGTTGCGGAACGCCACGTTCTGGACGCCGCCCTCGCCGTAGCCGGTCGAGTCGATCCGCACCGCGCCCGGCCGCACGAACTTGCTGAGGTGGCCGAGGACGTAGTACTCGGCGTTGTAGGTGACACCACTGCCGTTCGTCGTCACCACGCCCATGCAGTCGGTGCAGCTGCCGATCACCGGGCCGTGGCCCGCGTCGAGCGCCATGTTCCACGTCGTCACGGTCCGCGCCCAGTTGCGCGTGGTGCCGATCGCGAGGTTGATGCCCTGCCACCGCAACGTGTCCCGGAACGTGGCCGCGTCGCTGCCCGACGACGTGCCGGAGCACTCGGTGAAGAAGATCTCCTTGCCCGGCTGGGCGGCGCGCACCACCGACTGTCCACTCGGGTTGCCGCCGTAGCAGTGCCACGCCGACCCGACGACGTTGCCGCCCGCGCCGCTGTTGACCTGCTGCGCGTAGCTCGTGTTGTCCCAGTTGTGGTCGTAGCCGAGCAGCCGGGTGCCGAGCCCGGCCGCGCGCAGCTTCGGCGCCAGGTTGTTGATGATGTTCACCTGCTGCTGGGCGGACATCAGCATGCCCGGGTAGCCGGGTGGGGAGAAGTTCGGCTCGTTCTGCACGCTCATGTAGTCGATCGGCGCGCCGGCGGCCCCGTACGCCTGCGCGAACTTGACGAGGTAGTCGGCGTACACGCCGATCTGGTCGTCACGCAGCGAGCCGCCGACGAGGTTGTTGTTCGTCTTCATCCACGCGGGCGCGCTCCACGGCGACGCCATGATCGACAGGCGCGGGTTCAACGCCTTCGCCTGCCGGACCAGCGGCAGGATGTAGGCGTTGTCGTGCGCGGTGGAGAACCGTGACAGCGCCGGGTCGGGCGCGCCGTCGTCGTAGGTGTAGAAGCTGCGCGAGAAGTCCGTGGCGCCGATGGGCTGCCGCAGCCAGCTCAGGCCGATACCCGTGCTCGGGTTGAACAACGCGTTCATGATCTCGTCGCGGCGCGGTGAGTTGAACACGTTCCACGCGGCGGCGTCGGTGAAGGACGCGCCGAAGCCGACCATCGACTGGTAGGTGGCGCCCGGGTGCACGGCGATCACCGGGCCGCTGCCGCCGGACCCGAACTCGACGTTCCCTTGCGGGCGCAACAGGTTCGCCCGGTCGCCGGTGGTGAGCCAGACGCCGACGGTCGGCGCAGCGGCCGCCGGGGTGGCGGGGATGGCGAGCAGCGCTCCCGCCGTGACCGCGACCGCGGCCACGACGACGGCACGCCGCCGGATTCTCGTTGTTGACATGACGCTCCTTGCAGGGTTGGGAGCAATCACCGCACGTCGGTGTGCGGCGAAGTCAGTCGTAGAGGCGCAGGTCGGCGATGCTCCACCAGTTCCCCGCCGCGGCGGTGGCGGTGATCCGCAGGTACCGGGCGCTGGTGCGGCGCACGTCGACGTCGGTGAGCTGGCCGACGCCGGTGCCGGTCGCGAGGGTGCGCCACGTCGTGCCGTCGTCGCTCGCCGACAGCCGCCACCCGCGGGCGTGGTCGCCGAGGTTGCCGCCGCTGTCGATCGCCACCCGGCGGAAGTGCGTGCGCGCGCCAAGAGCCACCTGCACGTACTGGCCGGGCGCCTGGCCCGTCCCGCTGGTCCAGCGGGTCGAGGCGTCGTCGTCCACGATCGCGTCCGCGCCGGTGCCCGTCGACGCGGTGGCGGTCGCCCCCGCCAGGGGCACGAAGTCCAGCCCGCTGTCGTGGACGCGCGGCCAGGTGAACGTCGCCAGCGCGCCGCCGGGCAGCGTGTACTCGAAGGTGCGGTCGCCGACGTCGACCGCGAACGTCCGCGGGTCGTCGTTCTCGTTGTGGACGACCAGCGCGGTGGAGCCGTCCGGGTTGCGGAACGCCACGTCCATGATCTGACCGTTCCACCCGGTGGTGCCGAAGGACGTGCTGGCGATCCGCCGGGCGCCCGGCCGCACGAACTTCGACAGGTGCCCGATCGTGTAGTACTCGGCGTCGGTGCGCACCGAGCCGTCCGGCAGGACCGTGACCAGGCCGGTGCACGTGCCGCAGCCGCCGAGGTGCGGGCCGCCGGTGCTGTCCAGCGCGATGTTCCAGTTGACCGCGCTGCGCGCCCAGTTGCGGGTCGTGCCGATGACGACGTTGCGGGCGTGCCAGGTCAGGGTGTCGCGGAAGACCTTCGCCTGCGGGTCGGTGGCGCCGCGCGAGCCGGAGCACTCGGTGAACCAGATCCCCTTGCGCGGGAAGGCGTCGTGCAGCGCGGTCTGCGCGCTCGGGTCGCCGTGGTAGCAGTGGTACGCGGTGCCGGCGAGCCAGCGGGCCGCCGGGGAACGCAGGAGCTGGTACGGGTAGTCGGTCTCCTCGTCGCCGTCGTTCGGGTGCGTCGCCCAGTTGTGGTCGTAGCCGAGGATCCTGGTGCGCGGGCTCGCGGCCCGCAGCTTCGGGCCGAGCGCTTCGATCACCTTCACCTGCTGCGCGACCGGCATGTCGGTGCCGGGATAGGCGTCCGGGGTGCGGTTCTGCGGCTCGTTCTGCACCGACAGGTAGTCGATCGGCACGCCCGCGCGCGTGTAGGCCTGCACGAACTTCACGAGGTAGCGGGCGTACGCGTCGTGGATCGCGGGGTCGTCCTGCAACCGCCCGCCGACGAGCGAGTCACCGGTCTTCATCCACGCGGGCGGGCTCCACGGCGTCGCCATGACCGTGAGCCCCGGGTTCAGCCGCTTCGCCTCGCGCAGCAGCGGCAGGATCGTGGCCTCGTCGTGGGCGATGCTGAAGTGCCGCAACGGGAAGTCGGTCTGCCCGGGTGGCACGTCGTCGTAGGTGTAGTGCTCCGCTGCGGCCGTGAAGTCCGAGGAGCCGACCGGCTGCCGCAGGAAGCTGACGCCGATGCCGTGCACCGGGTCGAAGAGCGCGCGCATGGTGCCGGCGCGGGCGGCGGGGGAGAGGCCGGCGAGCACGGTGGCCGACGAGGCGGTGATCGACGCGCCGAACCCGTCGACGGCCTGGTAGGCCCGGTCCGGGTCGACCACGATCGTGGGGTGCGGCGAGGGGGTCGTGCCGAACGTGACCGGCGGGCGCTCGGCCATCAGTTCGGCCCGGTCCGGCGTGGTCACCCACACCCTGGCCTGGGGCGCCTCCGGTCCGGCTGCGGCGGGCACGGCGACGAGGCCGAGCAGGAGGGTGGCGGTCGCGAGTCCACGAACGATCGTCGTCATCATCATCCTGTAACAGGGAATGAAGCACAATGAAACACGCTTTTGCATGATGAAACACCCGCGTGTTCGGTATCGTCAAGAGCCATGCCGGACAACCCGCGGGCGACCCTCCGCGACATCGCCGCGGAGACCGGTGTCTCGGTCGCCACGGTGTCCCGCGTGCTCAACGACCACGTCAACGTGGCGCCGCGAACACGCGACCTGGTGCTGAAGGCCGTCGAGCGGCGCAGGCTCCCCGCCGCCGCGCCGGTCAAGCAGCGCACCGTCTACGTCCGCTGCCCGTACGTGCTCACCGACTACTTCGGCCTGATCGTGTCGTCGATCGCGGAGGCGCTGAAGCGCCACGGACTGCGCCTGCTGCTGGACGCGGGCGAGTCCGGCCAGCACAGCGACGCGCTGCCCGGCCTGCCGGGGCAGGACGACGTCGACGCGGCGATCCTCATCCTGCCGCCGGAGGACGGGGAAGCGCTGGTCGCGTTGTCCCGCACGGGTTTCCCGTTCGTGGTGGTCGACCCGCGTACCCCGCCGCCACCGGACATCGCCGCCGTGTCCGCCGCGCACTTCTCCGGCGCGCGGGCGGTGGCGGACCACCTCATCGGCCTCGGCCACCGCGACATCGGCGTCATCGCGGGCCCCGAGGAGTGGCTGGCCGGCGACGCCCGCCTCGCCGGTCACCGCGCCGCGCTCGCCCAGGCGGGGATCCTCCTCACCGGGGACCGGTTGCGGCACGTCGAACCCACGACCGCCGAGGGACGGGCGGCCGCCGCCGAGCTGCTCGACCGGGCCCCGCGCCCGACCGCGATCGTCTGCTTCAACGACAAGGTGGCCGTCGGCACCCTCCAGGCCGCCCGCGACCGCGGCCTGCGTGTCCCGGAGGACCTGTCCATCGCCGGGTTCGACGACATCGACCTCAGCCAGGCGACCGACCCGGCGCTGACCACCGTGCGGCAGCCGCTCCAGGAGATGGGCCGCATCGCGGTCTCCCAGCTGATGCGCGTCCTCGACGGGCACCAGCCGGAGGCACTGCACATCGAACTGGCCACCACGCTGGTCGTCCGCGACTCCACCGCCCGCGCGCGCTGACGGACCGTCAGGCCCGCACCGCGTCCTGCGCCTCGATCAGGTCGAGGTCGCGGACGCAGAAGCGGTGGTGCTCGAAGGTCTCGTTGAGCACCGTGCGGAGGCACCGCAGTACCGAGCGGCCCCGGGCGTACGGCGGCCAGACGTCGTCGTCGGGCACCGGCGCGCGCTCCGCGAGCCGCTCCGCGGTGACCCCGTCGAGCCAGGCCTCGAGCTCGGCGGTCTGCGCGGCACGCACGCGCACGATCTCGTCGAAGGCCGGGTCGAGCGCGAGGTCGAGCCCGTGCGCTTCCCGGTAGGGCTCGACGGCCGGGCCGATGCCCATCGGCGTGAACAGCTCCGTCGCGCCCAGGCAGCAGCGGCGGAACCACGAGTCGTGCACGAAGACCAGGTGGCGCAACGTCTGCGCCGCCGACCACTCGTCGTGCACACTACGGCGCTCGATGCCGGGCGTGCGGCGGATCCGCTCGATCGTGGCGGCCCAGCCGGCGTGCAGCCTGCGCGCCGCCTCGCGCAGATCGGCGGGGTCGTCGGAGCGGACCAGCACCCGCACCGGATGCCGCCGGTCGAGCTCCGCCTCGACGTACCCGCTGACCTCGACACCGTTCACCACGAGGTTCGTGACGAGCCCGTCGATCACGGCGTCCTGCATGACGACGCCGATCATGCGTGCCCCGGTCAGATCGCACTCGCGGAACTCCGCGCCGTGCAGGTCCTCGTCGACGTATCGCGTCATGCGCCCATGCTAGGTCCGGGCACCGACAAGCCGGCCCGATGCCGGTTCGCCCACGGCGGCGCGGCCCGCGCGATCCCGCGCCGCGCCGGAAATTGGTTCGCGTCACCGGCTGTGCCCGCGTATCACTGCGGCATGGCCGACCAGCTCACGATCCGCACGCTCACCGACGCGGACCTGCCCGCCTTCAGCGAGGTCCTCGCGAGTGCCTTCCTGATCGACCACGGCGACGACTTCCTCGCCGAGGAGCGGACCGTGTTCGAGCCGTCGCGCAGCCACGCGGTGTTCGACGGCGAGACCATGATCGGCACGGGTCAGCTCCTGAGCCGCCGGGTCGTGCTGCCCGGTGGTGACGCGGTACGCGCCGGGGCGGTGACGTCGATCGGGGTCGCGCCGGGCCATCGCAGGCGCGGTGTGCTGAGCATGGTCATGCGCAGCCAGCTCGAACTCTTGCACGAGGCCGGGGAGCCGCTGGCGATCCTGTGGGCGTCGGAGGGCGGGATCTACGGGCGGTTCGGGTACGGCCTCGGCACCCAGCACGCCAGGATCGCGTTGCCGCGCGGCACCGCGTTCCGCCGGGACGTGGCCGTCGATCCCGAGCCGGTGCGCGAGCTGCCCCGCGAACGGGCGCTGCCGGTCGTCCGAGACCTCCACGACGAGGTCTGGCAGACCCGCGCGGGCAACCTGGACCGCACCGACGGCAGCTGGGCCTTCCACCTGTTCGACGCCCCGGCCCGCCGCCACGGCCAGACCGCGATGCGGTTCGTGGTGCACCCGCGGGCGTACGCCGTGTACCGCGCGAAGCCGGACTGGCAGGACCGCGGCCCCCGGACCACGGTGACCGTGCACGAGCTGACCGCCGCGACCCCGGCGGCGTACGCGGCGGTCCTGCGGTACCTGCTGGACATGGACCTCGTCGGCGAGGTCGTGCTCCGCGCGGGGGTCGACGAGCCGCTGGTGCACATGCTCGCCGACCCCCGCGCGGCGCTGCGCACGGTGTTCGACGGGCTGTGGGTGCGGCTGGTCGACGTCGACCGTGCGCTGGCGGCACGCAGGTACCTGGTCCCCGTGGACCTGGTGCTGGAGGTGACCGACGACGTGTGCCCGTGGAACGCGGGCCGGTGGCGCCTGGTGGCCGGGCCGGACGGCCGGGCCGAGGTCACCCGCACCGACGCGCCCGCCGACCTCGCGCTGGACGTGTCGGCCCTGGCGGTGGCCTTCTTCGGCGGGACCCGGCTGTCGACGCTGGCCGCCGCCGGCCGCGTCCGCGAGTGCCGCCCGGGGACGCTGTCCCCGGCGTCACTGGCGTTCCTCAACGACGGCGAACCGTGCTGCCTCGAACTGTTCTGACCCGCTGAACCCGGTCAGGACGCGGAGCGGCGGGCTGCCCTGCGGAGCAACGGCGACCGGCCGCCGTTCATGACCGACCAGATCTCGTGGCCGCGCACCCGCCACCCGGCGAGCAGCGCGTTGGCGGCGGCGAAGCCCGTCGTCGCGGCGCGTTCCATCAGCGCGACGGGCAGGTCGACCCGCACGAGGTCACCCGCCAGGACCAGTGCCGGGTCCGGTGTGGTGACCGCGGGACGGCGGGCGAAGCTGCCCGGCGCGAACAGCGGGCAGTCGGCGGCGAGGACCTGCTCGGCGTGGCGGACGCGCGCGTCCGCCAGCTCCGGGTAGACCGTGCGCATCTGCGCGGTCAGGTCGTGCAGCACCCGGTCCTCGTCGGCGTCGTCGGGCAGGGCGTAGGCGTGCAGTTCGACCACCGACCCGCCGGTCTCCTCCCGCCACGCGCGGGCCTCGTCCTCGAACAGCTCCAGCACGCTGACGTTGTCGAGCAGCCGGAACCCGCTCGTGCCGAGGAACGGCGGGCGCTCCGGCCGTGCCGGCCGGTCCAGCCACAGCCTGCTGACCAGGAACGGCGGTGTCGTGTCCAGCTCGCCGACGCGGGCCCGCCAGCCGGGGTCGCCGAGCGTGGGGGAGGCCGCGACCAGCCGCCGCAGTCCGCGGACGTCCGTGGCGAGCACCACCGCGTCCGCGTGGAGCCGCTCGCCCCCGGTGCCGACCGTGAACCCGGACGCGTCGCGCTCGACGGCGGACACGGCGGTGCCCGTCCGGACCTCCACGCCGAGGCGGGTGAGGAGGCGGCGCAGCGGGTGCCACAGCGTCGTCGGGTAGCCGTCCCGGGGGACGTCGAAGATCAGGCCCTCACTGGACCCGAGGAAGTAGATGTGGAACATCGTGGCGAGCTCGGCCGCCGACAGGTTCGCGGGGTCGGCGAAGAAGCTGCGGGAGAACACCTCGAACGCCAGGTGGCGGGCCGCGGCGGGGAATCCGACGTCGCGCAGGAAGGTCGTGGCGTCGACGGCGTCGAGCTCCGCGTACGTGCGGGGGACGGACACGTCGAACAGCCGGGCCGCGGCGACGGGGTTCATCCTGCGCAGGTCCGGGAGCGTGAACGTCTTGCTGCGCAACACGAATCCCGCCACGTTCCACGGCGGGGTGCGGGGGATGCGCGCGAAGCTCTCGGCCGTGCCGTCGACGTGCAGCAGCGGGTAGTCCGGCACCGGGCGCAGCACGTCCAGGTCCGGGGAGACACGCCGCAGCAGCGCGCGCAGGTTGTAGTACTGCCGGAAGAACGCGTGGAAGCCGCGCGTCATCGTGCGTCCCGGTCCCGATGACCAGCCGCGCAGCCTGCCGCCGAGGTCTGGCTCCCGCTCGAGCAGCCGCACCGCGACCCCGCGTTCCGCGAGGGCGACCGCCGCGGTCACACCCGCGATGCCGCCGCCGACGACGACCACGCGGGGCGGGCGCCCGAGGTGGCCGGCCGACGGGCGGCCGGGTGGTGCCGGGAGCACCTCGGCGTAGCGGTCCCGGCCCGGACGCGGCGGCGGTCCGGACGGCTCTCCACGCATCGGCAGCATCCACTGATGCTCGCAGGGCGTGCCGCCGTGCGCTGGGCGAAGGCCGCGGTCGCGCCGTCATGCCGGACCGGTGCCGCGCGGTTAGTGTTCGCCCATGCCCCCGACAGCACCGACCCGGCGCGTCGCGGGCATACGTGCCGCGGCGCTGGTGGCCTGGGCGGCCGGACTGCTCGTCGTGCTCGCGCAGATCGTCTACTCGATGACCGAGCCGGGGCAGCGGCTGCCGACGACGGTGATCGCGGTGGTGGCGTTCGCGGTCGCGTCGGTGTGCGACGCGACCGCCAGGTCCGGGCCGGGGACCGCGGCCCGGCTCGTGCTCGTCGCGGGCGGTGGCGGGTTGCTCGCCGAGACCGTCGGCGTGCACACGGGATTCCCGTTCGGCGAGTACCGCTACACCGGCACGCTCGGCGTCGAGGTGCTCGGCGTGCCCGCGCTGGTCCCGCTCGCGTGGATCATGATGGCGTGGCCCGCCCTCCTGGCCGGGCGTGCGCTCGCCGGACCGGCCTCGCCGTGGGCCGTCGTCGCGGTCGGCGCGTGGGCGCTCGCGTCGTGGGACGTGTTCCTCGACCCGCAGATGGTCGACGCCGGGCACTGGGTCTGGGCGCACCCGTCGCCGGGGTTGCCCGGGGTGGCCGACGTGCCGCTCACCAACTTCGCCGGGTGGCTGCTCGTCGCGGTGCTGATGGTGCTGTTCCTGCACCGCGGCACGCCCGCCGCGCCGCGCCGCGCCGAACTCGACCCGCGCCGGGGGCCCGCGCCGCTGCTGTACCTGTGGACCTACGGGTCGTCGGTGTGGGCGCACGCGGCGTTCTTCGACCGGCCGTGGGTGTCCCTCGTCGCCGGGATCCTCATGGGGCTGGTCGCGGTGCCGTTCGCGGTGGTGCTGTGGCGGACCTACCGGTGAGCGGTCCGGTCGTGCGGGCCGCGGCCGCCGCCGCCGTCCTGTCCGCCTGCCACGCGGTCGTCAACGCGCGCCTCATGCGCGTGCCACCCGCCGACCCGCCCGAGGTCGCCGAACCGGTCTCGGTGTGCCTGCCCGTCCGCGACGAGGCCCACCGGGTCACACCCGCGATCCGCTCGCTGCTCGCCCAGCGCGGGGTCCCGGACATGGAGGTCGTGGTGCTCGACGACGGCTCCACCGACGGCACCGCCGACGTCGTGCGCGACGCGGCGGGCGGCGACCGGCGCCTGCGCGTGGTCGACGGTGACCCGCCACCGCCGGGACTGCCCGGCAAACCGCACGCCTGCGCCCGGCTCGCCGAGGAGGCGCGCGGCAGCGTGCTGGTGTTCGTGGACGCCGACGTCGTGCTGGCGCCGCACGCGGTCGCCGCCGCCGTCGCCCTGCTCCGCGGCCTCGGCCTCGACGCCGTGTCGCCGTTCCCGCGGCAGCTCGCCGACGACCTGCCCACGCGGCTGGTGCAGCCGCTGCTGCAGTGGTCCTGGCTGGTGTTCCTGCCGCTGCGGCTCGCCGAGCGGTCACCGCGCCCGTCGCTGTCGGCGGCCAACGGGCAGTTCCTCGTGCTCGACCGCGCCGCGCTCGACCGCGCGGGTGGTTTCGCGGCCGTGGCCACCGCCGTGCTCGACGACATCGCGCTCATGCGGGCGGTCAAACGCGCGGGCGGGCGCGGGGTCGTCGTGGACGGCAGCACCGTCGCCACCTGCCGGATGTACGCGGGGTGGCCGGAGGTCCGGGACGGCTACACCAAGTCGCTGTGGTCGGTCGCGGGCAGCCCGGTCGCGGCGGCGGCACTCGCGCTCGGCCTGGTGTGGCTCTACGTGCTGCCGCCCGCCGCCGCGCTGGCCGGGTCGCGCGCGGGCCTCGTCGGCTACGCCGCCGGGGTCGCCGGGCGGGTCGTGGCGGCCCGGCACACCGGCGGGCGTGCCTGGCCGGACGCGCTGGCCCACCCGGTCTCGGTCGGCGTCCTGCTGGCGCTGCTGCGGCGGTCGTGGCGCGCACGCAGGACCGGACGGCTGACGTGGAAGGGCCGGTCGCTGCGGGGGAGCGCCTGACGTGGCCGACGTCGTCGTCATCGGCGCGGGTGTCGGCGGGCTCGCCGCGGCCGCCCGGCTCGCCGCGCTCGGGCATGGCGTGACCGTCGTCGAGCAGGCCGGGACGCACGGCGGGAAGCTCGGCGCCCTGCGCCGCGACGGCTACACCTTCGACACCGGGCCGTCGCTGCTCACCCTGCCCGGCGTGTTCCGCGACCTGTTCGCGGCGACCGGCGCCCCGCTCGACGACGTGGTCGAGATCGTGCCCGTGGACCCGGTGTGCCACTACCGGTTCGCGGACGGCACCGAGGTCGACCTGCCCCACGCGGAGGACCGGGTGCCCGCCGCGCTCGCCGCGGCGTTCGGGGACCGGGCCGCGCGGGAGTGGCAGGCGCTCATGGCCGACGCGGCCCGCCTGTGGGACCTGGTGGGGGAGCCGGTGCTGCAGCGCCCGCTCGGCGGCGTCCGCGACCTGGTGCGGCGGTCGGCGAGCGTGCGGGACCTGCTGGCGATCGCGCCGTGGCGCACGCTGCGGTCGCTGGGGCGGCGCAGGCTGACCGACCCGCGGCTGCGTGTGCTGCTCGACCGCTACGCCACCTACAGCGGGTCGGACCCGCGCAGGCTGCCCGCGTTGATGAGCGTGGTCCCGTTCGTCGAGCAGCGGTTCGGCGGCTGGTACGTGCGCGGCGGGCTCCGGGTGCTCGCCGACGCGCTCGCAGGCCGGTGCCGCGCGCTCGGCGTCCGGTTCCGCTTCGGCACCGCCGTGGCGGGGATCGACCGCGGCGCGGCCGGGGTGACCGGCGTGCGCCTCGCGGACGGGACGCGGCTCGCGGCGGGCCTCGTGGTGTCCGACGTGGACGCCGAACACCTGTACCGCGACCTGCTGACCGGACCTGCGGCCCGGCGTCCGCTGCGGGCGCTGCGCCGGGTGCAGCCGTCGCTGTCGGGGTTCGTGCTGCTGCTCGCCCTGCGCGGGCGGACTCCGGAGCCGCGCCACCACCGGGTGCTGTTCCCCGCCGACTACGACGCCGAGTTCGACGCCATCTTCGGCGCCGCGCCGCGGCCCGTGCCGGACCCGGCGGTGTACGTCTGCTCCCCGGCCGACCCCGCGGTGGCGCCCGACGGCGACGAGGCGTGGTTCGTGCTCGTGAACGCGCCCCGCCACGGCCCGGTCGACTGGACCGCGCCGGGGCTCGCCGAGGACTACGCGGACCGCGTGCTGGCGGTCATGGCCGACCGCGGGCTGGACGTGCGGGACCGGGTCCGGTGGCGCGAGGTCCGCACCCCGGCCGACTGGGCGCGCGACACCGGGTCGGTCGGCGGCTCGATCTACGGCTCGTCCTCCAACGGACCGCGCGCCGCGCTGCTGCGGCCCGGCAACCAGGGACCGGTGCCCGGCCTGTACCTGGTGGGCGGCTCCGCGCACCCCGGCGGCGGGCTGCCGCTCGTGGCGATGTCAGCCGCCATCGTCGCCGGGCTGGTGGGCCCGGCCTGACCCCGCGGGGTCCACCCACGGTCGCCCGGCCAGCTCCGCGCGGATCCCCGCCGTCAGCTGGACGAACCCCACCGCGGCGACCACACCCCAGACCGCCGCCGAGACCGCGCCCCACGACCAGCCCGGTCCCGGCGTGCCCGACGGGAACGTCCCCGCCCCCGCGCACGCGACCGCCACGACGATGATCCGCGTGGGCCGCTCGGCCACGGTCACCGAACCGGCCGACCCCATGCCCGCGCCCTGGGCCCTGGCCCGCGCGTACTCGTGCAGCAGCACCGCGGCACCCAGCGCCGCGGCCGCCCAGCCGGGCGCGCCGAGCACCAGGAGCACCGCCGCGAGGCACAGGTCAGCGACCCGGTCGGCCACCGCGTCGACGACCGCGCCGAGCGGCCGGGCTCGTCCCGTGCGCAGCGCCACCGCGCCGTCGAGCCCGTCCAGCACCCCGGTCGCGACCACCGCCACCAGCGCCGCCAGCGGCCACCGCCCGCCGAGCGCGGCGAGCCCGGCCGCGCCGGCCGCGACCACGACCCCCGCCGCCGACAGCACGTCCGGCGGCACGCGCTCGACCCGGCGGGCGAGCCGGTGCACGAACCGGAGCCACCCGACGACGACGCGGCTGCCGGAGACGTCCTCGCCGTGCAGCCGCGACCAGCCCGCCACCGGGTCGTGCGCCTGCCGCTCGTCGTCGGTCACGTGCCAACGCTATGCGGCCGGGTCGCGCTCCGCCCTCCGGACGGCGTCACACGTCGGGGCCGGGTGAGACCGGCCGTGCGGGGTATCCCGGCGGCATGCCCAGCCCCGGTGCGACGACCCGTGCTGTGGCCAGGCACGTCCGCGACGCCCTGCGGGGCCGTGACCTCGCGCTGTGGGCGGCGGGACTGACCTTCTACGGGATGGTCGCCGTGGTCCCCGTGTTGCTGCTGGCACTGCGGGGCGCGGCGGCCCTGTTCGGCGACGGGCTCGTCCTCGACGGGGCCCGGCTGCTCGGCCGGTCGCTGCCCGGCGCGCACGACGCCACCCCGGCGCTGACGGCACTCGCCGGCAAGGCCGTCACCGCGGGCTGGCCGCTGCTGGTCGCCATGCTCCTGCCCGCGAGCCTGTACGGCGAGGGGCTGCGGCGCGGCCTCATCGCGGTCACGGGCAGGCCGGTCCGCGGGCCCGACGGCTGGGCAGGGCGCCTGCGGTTCGTGCCCGTGCTCGTCGCGGCGCCGCTGCTCGTGGCGTTCCCGCTCGCGTTCGCACCGGTCGTCGCGCCCCTGTACGCGGCGGGCGGGTGGGCCACCGTGCTCGGGGTGGTGCTGTCGTTCCACCTGGACCTGCTGCCGATGTGGCTGGTGGTCGGCTTCGTGCTCGCGGCGACCGGGCCCGCGGTCCTCCCGGCCCGCGCCGCCGTGGCCGCCGGGTTCGCCCTCGGCGCGGTGCTCACCGGCTTCCTGCACGGCTTCGTGCTGTTCCTGGCGATCCCGGTCGACTGGAGCATCCCGTTCGGCGGGCTGCCGTTCGTCGGCGACGTCGTCGCGCTCGGCCTGTGGCTGTTCGGGCTGCACGTCGTGCTGCTCGCCGGGTACCGCGTCGCCGTCAGCGCCCACACCGTCCACTCGCGGAGAGGAACTCCCCATGGCCCTGTTCGACCGGCTGATCGCGCGGTGGCCGGATGACGTGCCCGTGCGCCCGCTCGACCAGCAGGACTGGCCGGCGCAGGAGCCTGCCTTCGCCGCCGCGAAGCCCGCGGTGATCGAGGCCGCCGCCAAACGCGCGGCGGCCCGCCCGTCCGGCAACTGGTTCGTCCTCGCGGCGAGCACCGACATCCGCGGCGACCGTCCCTTCGGCACCGCGGTCGGAGGCCAGGAGCTCGTCGCGTGGCGGAGCGCCGACGGCGGCCTCGTGGTGGGGTCCGGCGTCTGCCCGCACCTCGGCGCGCCGCTCGCGCTCGGCCGCGTCGACTGCGGCACGCTGCGCTGCCGGTGGCACGGACTGCCGCTCGACGCGACGGGCGGTCCCGGCTGGCGCCCGCTGCCCGCCCACGACGACGGGGTGCTCGCGTGGGTGCGGCTCGACGCCCTCGGCGGGGAACCACCGCTGCCCACTCCCGTGCTCGGGGCCCGGCCGGACCCCGAGCAGAGCGTCGCCGCCGTCGCCACCCTCACCGGCGTGTGCGAACCGGACGACGTGGTCGCCAACCGCCTCGACCCGTGGCACGGCGCGTGGTTCCACCCGTACTCGTTCACCCGGCTCACCGTGGTGTCCGCGCCCGCCGCGGACACCGGCGTGGCCGACGGCGACGACCGGTTCGTCGTCGACGTGACGTTCCGCGTCGCGCCCCGCCTCGGCGTCCCGGTGCGCGCGGAGTTCACGTGCCCGGAGCCCAGGACGGTGGTCATGCGCATCACCGACGGTGAGGGCCGGGACAGCGTCGTCGAGACGCACGCGACCCCGCGCGGACCCGGGCCCGACGGGTGGCCGAGGACCGCGGTGGTCGAGGCGACCATCGCCACGTCGCGGCGCCCCGGGTTCGCGCACGCGCAGCGGGTCGCGCCGCTGCTGCGCCCGTTGATGCGCCGGGCCGCCGCCCGCCTGTGGCGCGACGACCTCGCCTACGCGGAACGCCGCTACGCGTTGCGTTCCGCGCGCTGATCCGGCCGGGTGGCGAGGAACGTGTGCTCGATCCCGCGCTGCCACCCGGGCACCGTCGCGAACCGCACCCGGTCGAAACCCGCGGCGGCGACCCGGTTCGCGAACGCCTGCGCGTCGTCGAACTCCGCGACGCTGCGCCACAGGTGCCGGTAGAGGCCGGTGCCGCCGCGGTGCACCACGGCGAGCGGGATCACGATGCCCCAGCACACCGCGTGCCACTTCGCCCGCGTGACACCGTCCGCCCCGGCCACGTAGTCGTGCACCACCAGCGTGCCGCCCGGCCGCAGCAGGTCCAGCAGCGCGCGCAGCTGCCCGTCCGGGTCGGTGAGGTTGCGGAACAGGTACGCGGCGAAGACCGCGTCGAACGGCCCGGTCACCCCCGCGGCCGCCAGGTCCTCGACGCCGCTGTGCACGAACCGCACGCCGGGCGGCCACCGCTTCGCCCGCGCCCGGTCCAGCATCGCGCCCGCCGCGTCGACCCCGACGACCTCCGCGTGCGGCGCCACCGACAGCACCGCCGCGGTCGACGCGCCCGTGCCGCACCCGGCGTCCAGGACCCGCTGCTCGGTGCCGGTGAGACCGCGCTCCGCGGACAGCCGCAGGTGCTCGTGGTAGCCGGGGTTGCGGTCGACGAGCAGGTCGTAGGCGGGCGCGCCCGCGTCGAACGCGGACGCGAGGTCCGCGTCCCGCAGCCGGTTCACGCCGCCTGTCCTTCGTGCACGGCGCGGGCGCACCGGCGCGACCACCACGCCCGCGCGAACGCCGGCGCGGCGACCCGCAGCTTGCGGCCGGTGCTGACGGCCGCGCGCCCCGCGAACACGTCGTGCTCCATCGCCTCGACGCGGCGCAGGATGCCCGAGTACAACGCGAACGCGGTCGCGACGCACGGCCGGGACTCCGGGCGCAGCATGGGGATCCCGCGCGCCGCCTCCCGGTAGACCGCCCACGTCCGCGCGACCTGGTCGGCCACGGCCGCGCGCACGACGGCGTCCGCCGCGCCCCGCGCCCGGCACCACACCAGCCGCTCGCGGTCCACACCGGCCGCCGCGAGCTCGTCCGCGGGCAGGTACACCCGGCCCCGGTCGAGGTCCTCCGCCACGTCCCGCAGGAAGTTGGTGAGCTGGAACGCCTCGCCGAGCAGGGCCGCGGGCCGCTCGGCCGCCGCCCGGTCGGTCACGGTGCCCAGCACGGGCAGCATCTGCAGCCCGATCACCCGCGCGGAGCCGTAGGTGTAGGTCTCCAGGTCCGCCCGGGTCGCGTAGTCGCGGACGTCGAGGTCCATCCGCATCGACGTGAGGAACGCCGAGAACAGCCCGGGGTCGATGTCGTAGCGGCGGACGGTGTGGACGAGCGCGCGCACCACCGGCTCGTGGTCGCCGTCCCCACCTGCCAGCCCGGCGGACAGCAGCTGCCCGGCGCGGTCGAGGTGCGCGGCCACGACCTCGGGTGCCGCGTCCGGCCCCGGCTCGTCCACCAGGTCGTCGACCCACCGCGCGAACCCGTAGAGGGCGTGCACGGCGGGCCGCTGGTGCGGGGCGAGCAACCGGGTGGCGAGGAAGTACGTGCGGCCGTGCACGGCGTTGAGCACGCGGCAGCGCAGGTAGGCGGTGCGCAGAGCCGGGTCGGTGATCCCGGCGGCGTCGAGTTCGCGGTGGCTCATCGGGCACCCACCAGTGTCCTCTTCTGCGCGGTCGCGCCGGTGATCCGGTCGGCGGCGAGCCGGCCGGAGATCAGGGCCGTCGGCACGCCGACGCCGGGGACCGTGCCGGCCCCGGCGAGCACCACGTTGCCGGTCGAGCGGGGGAAGTTGCCCGGCCGGAACGGGCCGGTCTGGGCGAGGGAGTGCGCGTAGCTGAACGGGGTGCCCGCGGCGAGCCCGGCCCGCGCCCAGTCGGCGGGGGTGGTCGTGTGCAGCACCTCGGCCGAGGACGTCAGCCCGGGCAGCAGCCTGCGTTCGGTCTCGGCGAGGACCTGCTCGGCGTAGGCGGGGCCGACGGTGTCCCAGTCGATCCGGCCACGCGCCAGGTTGGGCACCGGGGCCAGCACGGACAGCAGGTCGCGGCCCTCCGGCGCGAGCGCCGGGTCGGTCGCCGTCGGGCGCGTGACCAGCAGCGACGGGTCGGTCATGGTGCGGCCGCGGTCGATCAGCTCCCGGAACGTCTCGCGCCACGCCGCGCCGAAGCTGAGTACGTGGTGCCCGGTGTCGGCGCCCGAGGGGAGGCCGAGGTGCACGACGAACGCCGACGGCGCCGCGCGCAGCGGCAGCGGTCGCAGCGGCGCGCGGCCGAGCAGCCGGTACGCGACGTGCGGCTCGGTGGTGAGCACGACCGCGTCGCAGGGGAACCGGTCGCCGCGGTCGGTCACCACGGCGGTCACCCGCCGCCCCCGCCGCTCCAGCGCCGTGACGGCCGCGCCGAACTCGAACCGCACGCCCGCGTCGCGTGCCGCCGCGGTGAGCGTGTCCGGCAGGGCGCGCACCCCGCCGCGCGGGAAGAACACCCCGGCGACGGTGTCCATGTAGGAGATGACGCCGTACACGGCGAGCGCGCGCTGCGGGGCGACGCCCGCGTAGAGCGACTGGAAGCTGAACACGCGCCGCAGCCGTTCGTCGCGCAGGAAACGCCCCACCTGCCTGCCGAGGCTGTCGAAGCCGCCCATGGCGACCAGGCGCGCGAGCTGGGGCGTCAGGAGCGACAGGGGCGAGTCGGTGTTCGCGGCGATGAACCGGTCGTACTCCGCGCGGTAGAGCCGGGTCAGCCACTCCCGCAGGCGCAGGTACCGCACCGCCTCGCCGGCGCCCGCGAAGTCGCGGACCGCGTCGGTCATCGCGTCGACGTCGCTGTGCACGGCGAGCCTGCTGCCGTCCGCGAACCGCGCGTCGTACACGGGCGCGAGGCGGCACAGCTCCATCCGGCCGCCGATCGAGTCGCCGACGGCGTTGAGCGTCTCCTCGACGATGTCCGGCATGGTGAGCACCGTCGGCCCGGTGTCCAGCCGGTACCCGCCGACGTCGAGCCTGCCCGCCCGGCCGCCCGGCACCGGCTCCCGTTCCACGACCACCACCTCCCGCCCCTGGCCCGCCAGGTGCAGGGCCGCCGCCAGCCCCGACAGCCCGGCGCCGACGACGACCACGCGGTCGGTCCGTCCTCGTACGGTTCGCACGACGCCTCCTAGGAGTTCCGGTTGCCGCACAGGTCGGCGAGGTGGGCGAGGCGCTGCCGGGATTCGTCGGGCAGCACCGCGTTCGCGAGCGCGCTCATGCCCTCGCGCAGCCGCTGTTCGATCAACCGCTCGGCCTGTTCCCCGGCCCCGGTCGCCGCGATCACCGCCAGGTAGCTGTCCACATCGGACTGCTCGAGCGCGGGCAGCCGGGCGAGACGGGCGAGTTCCCCCCGCTGCGCGCTGTCGGCCCGCTCCCGCGCGAGGACCAGCACGGTGGTCGCCTTGCGCGCCAGCAGGTCCTCGCCCACCGGCTTGCCGGTGCGGTCGGGGGTGCCGAACAGGCCGAGCAGGTCGTCGCGCAGCTGGAACGCCTCGCCGACCGCGGCGCCGTACTGGCCGAGCGCGCCGAGCAGCGCCGGGGTGGCGCCCGCGAGCTCCGCCCCCAGTTCGAGCGGGCCGCGGACGGTGTAGTCCCCGGACTTCGCCCTGGCCACCGCCCGCACGTCGGCGAGGGCGGGCCTGCGGCGGGCGTCGTTCACGAGGTCGCGGAGCTGGCCGACCGCGAGGTCGCTGCGCATCCGGTCGTAGCGGGGGAGCGCCCGCGCCAGCGCCGCGTCGCCGACCCCGCTCTCGCGCAGCATCTGCTCCGCCCACACCAGGCACAGGTCGCCCGCGAGCACCGCGGCCGACTCGCCGAACCGCGACGGCGAACCGGTGAGGCCCTGCTCGCGGTGCCAGTCCGCGAAGACCACGTGCGCGGCGGGCCCGCCGCGCCGCAGCGGGGACTCGTCCATCACGTCGTCCTGCAGCAACGCGAAGCAGTGCAACAGTTCCAGGCTGCCCGCGGCGCGCACCGCGGCGGGGGTCGGCGCCGCCACGCACGACCAGCCTGCGAGCGCGAACGCCGAGCGCACGTACTTCCCACCCGCCACGAAGCGCACCAGGACGTCGGCGAGCAGCCGCGTCTCCGGCGCCGGACCGAGGTGGTCCCGGCAGCGGTCGGCGACGAAGCGGCTGACCGCCTCGGCGACCGCGGCGCGTGTGCCGGCCCGCCATTCCCTGCTGCTGTCAGGTGAGCTCGCCATTCGAACGGCCATGGTCACGGGCGCTCCCCTACGACTGCGTCGGTTGTGCGTCGATTGCGCAGTAGTCGGGTACCCCCGCCGGACCGCCTCAACCACCGCGCTCCTCGCCGCGCCCGGCCGGTCGCGGACCCGTAGATTGACGGCCGTGGTGGTCCCAGCGAGCTCGCGCGGCGATGTCGCCGACGTCGTCGTCGTCGGCTCGGGGCCGGCGGGCTGGGCGATCGCGGACCACTGCGCCCGCAACGCACTGGACACCGTGCTCGTGGCGCCCGCGCCGACCGCCCCCTGGCCGGCGACCTACGGCGTGTGGACCACCCAGACCGGTGCGCTGCCGCCCGGCTCGGCCGTCGTCCGGGCCCGGCGGGTGCTGGCCGGCGACCGGGTGCTGGACCGCGAGTACGCCATCCTCGACAACGAGGCCGTGCAGGGCGCGTACGTCGCCCAGCCGGTGCGGACCGTGGCGGGCGCGGTGACCGGGGTGACGCACGGGACGGACCGCGCCGTCGTCGAGCTGGCGGCGGGGGAGCGGTTGCCGTGCAGGCTGGTCGTCGACGCGTCGGGGCGGCAGCGGGTGCTCTCCGGCGGTCCGCGGCGCGGCACCCGGCCCGAGCAGACCGCGTACGGCATGGTCTTCCCCTCGGCCGTCGCCGAGCCGGTGGTGGGGGCGCGCGAGGCCGTGTTCATGCGCTGGGACCGGGACAGCCGCGACGACCCGACGTTCCTCTACGCCGTGCCGCTGCCGGGTGACCGGGTGCTGATCGAGGAGACCTCGCTCGTCCGCAGACCCGGGCTCGCGCTGACCGAGCTGAAACGGCGGCTCCTGCACCGCCTCGCGCACGCCGGCATCCCGGCCGACGCGGCCACGGGCACCGAGCACGTGCGGTTCGCGATGGACGCACCACGTCCCGCCACGCACGACGCGGACGTCTCCTTCGGCGTCGCCGCGGGCATGATGCACCCCGCGACCGGCTACAGCGTCGGCGAGGCGCTCACCGCGGCGCCCGGCCTGGCCAGGGCGATCGCGGACGCGCTGCCACGCGGGCGTGCGGAGGCGCGGCGGGCGGCGCGGGCGCAGCTGTGGCCCTACCGCGCGCGGGTCGTGCGCAGCCTGCGGATGTGGGGACAGCGGACGTTGCTGACGCTCTCGCCTGCGCAGGTGCCCGAGTTCTTCGACACGTTCTTCGCCATCCCCGGGCACCTGCAGGACGCGTACCTGTGCCGCCGCGACGACCTCCCCGGCACGATCGCCGCGATGGCGGCCGTGCACCGCGCCGCGCCCGCCCGCCTGCGCGCAGCCATGCGCGCGGGCGCGCTGCCGCGCCGTGTCGCGGGTGCGCGCTGATCGCAGGGGTGTACCGGCAGGGCATCCCTCGCGGCGCGGTCCGGCAGTACCGTCGAGGTCATGAGCAGCAAGGCCAACCGGGCGGAGGTGCGTGAGTTCCTGGTCTCACGCCGGGCGAAGCTGACGCCGTCGGACGTCGGCCTGCCCGAGGCCGGGAGGCGGCGGGTGCCCGGCCTGCGCCGCGGCGAGGTGGCCGTCCTCGCCGGGGTCAGCATCGAGTACTACGCCAAGCTCGAACGCGGCGACATCGCGGGCGCGTCGTCGTCCGTGCTCCAGGCGATCGCCCAGGCCCTGCGGCTCGACGACACCGAGCGGGCGCACCTGTTCGACCTGGCCCGCGCGGCCGACGGCATCCCCGCCTCGGGGCGCAGGCGCCGCAGGGCGGCCGCACAGAGCGCGTCGCGGCCCAGCCTGCGGTGGGCGCTGGACGCCTTCACCGACGGCATCGCGTTCGTGCGCGACGCCCGGCAGGACATGCTGGCCACCAACGCGCTCGGCCGGGTGTTCTACTCACCGCTCATCGGCGACGGCGGCCGCGTCCCGAACCTGGCCCGGTTCCAGTTCCTCGACCCGGCCGCCCGCGACTTCTACCCCGACTGGGACCTGTTCGCGCACATGTGCGTCGGCATCATGCGTGCCGAGGCCGGGCGCGACCCGCACGACCGCGGCCTGCAGGACCTCGTCGGCGAGCTGTCCACCCAGAGCGCGACGTTCCGCACGCTGTGGGGCGCCCACGACGTCCGCACCCACGGCACCGGCACGAAACGGTTCCACCACCCCGACGTCGGCGAGCTCGTCCTCGCCTACGAGGAGCTCGCCGTCACCGCCGAACCCGGCCTCGTCGTCATGCTCTACACCGCGGCACCCGGCTCGCCGTCGGCGGAGAAACTGCGGCTCCTCGCCGCGCTCGCCGCGGACCAGGTGCCCTACCACGCCTGACCGCCCGCGGACGTGACGCCGGCCAGGAGCCCGCCGACGTACCAAGGGATGACCCCGGATGGCGCAGCCCGGTCCGGGCGATTGACACACGAGCCCGCCGATCGGACAAGAGCGATTGACTGCGGTAGCCGGTCGGGTACTGTGCGTCCTCGGCATCGCGGGCCCTCGACCCGCCGGACCTCGAACTCCGCGGAGGACGCAGCGTGACGTCCCTGGTTGGACTGACGGCCGACCCCGATCTGGCACGCCGCTACCGGAGCAACGGCTGGTGGCGGGACACGACCTTCCTCGACGACCTGGCCGAGTCGGCACGACTGCGTCCCGCCGCGCCCGTGATGGTCAACGGGCGGACCACCGACGGCACCGTGCGCGTGGTGACCTACCGCGAGTTCGACCAGGCGGTCCGGCGCATGACGGGTGGTCTCCTCGACCTCGGCGTGCGCGCGGGCGACGTGGTCGCCTTCCAGCTCCCCGACTGGTGGGAGACGGCCGCGTTGCTGCTGGCGTGCATGCGGGCAGGCGCGGTCGCGCAGCCGATCGTGCCGCAGCTGCGGGCGCGGGAGATCGAGCGGGTGCTGGCCAGGACGGGCGCGCGGGTGTGCGTCACCGTCGACAGCTGGGCCGGGTACGGGCACGCCCGCGCCATCGCCGAGATGGCGCCCCGGTTGCCGGAGCTGCGGCACCGGGTCGTGCACGGCGACGCGGGCGAGACCGGCGCGCTGGACTTCCACGCGTGCTTCGTCGACCGGCCGGACCCGGACCTGTCCGCGTTGCCGCCGGTGGACCCGGACCGGCCGTCGGTGGTGCTGTTCACCTCAGGCAGCACCGGTGAGCGCAAGGGCGTGCTGCACACGTGCAACACGATCTACGCGGGCACGAGCGGGTTCATGGCCGAGGCGGTGCGCGGGCCGGCCGCGGACCGCGCGGCGACCACGATGCGGGTGAGCCACATCGCGTGCCCGCTGTGGGCGGTGTTCGGCGTCCTGCTGACCGGCGGCGCGGGCGTGTTCCAGGACGGCGCCGACCCCGGCGTGATGCTCGACCTGATGGCGCGGGCGGAGGCGACCCGCCTGCTGACCTCCGCGCCCAGCCTGGCCGCGCTGATCGCCGCGCAGCGTGAGCGGCCCCGCGACCTGACGTCGCTGCACACCGTCATGGCAGGCGGCACCACCGTGCCACCCGGCATGGTGCCGCTGGTGCGGGAGACGTTCGGGGTGCCGCTGCGCGCCGTGTGGGGCATGACCGAGAACGTCGTGGGCACGGCGGTGCGCGCCGACGACCCGCACGACTGGTCGGCGCACAGCGACGGCAGCGCGCTGCCCGGCCTGGAGGTGCGGGTGGTGACCCCGGACGGCGAGGGCACCACCGGGGCGCTGCAGGTGCGCGGCGCGTCGATGTGCGTCGGCACGATCACCGGCGGCATCGCGACCGTCACGACCACCGGCACCGGCCACGGCGACTGGTTCGACACCGGCGACATCGCCCGCCCGGACGGCCGGGGTGGCATCCGCATCGAGGGCCGCGTCGCCGACCGCGTCTACGACCGGCACGCCGAGGTCATGATCCCCGTCCGGGACGTGGAGGAGGAGCTGCAGCAGCACCCGGGCGTCAAGGACGTGGCGATCATCGGCTGCACGGACGGCACGCACGACCAGGTGTGCGCGGTCGTGGTCCCCGGCGGCGAGCCCCTGACCATCGACGACCTGCGCGACCACCTGCGCGGCAGCGGCATGACCGAGGCGTACTACCCGGACCGCCTGGAACTGGTCGACGAACTGCCCCGCGACCCGATGGGCAAGCTCCGCAAGTACGAGCTACGCGCGATGTTCGACCGGTCGCACCAGGGGGAGTGAACCCGGTCAGTGCGATCTCCGCGACCGGCAGGTCCGCCCGCCTCCAGGAGCGGCTCCCGGTGTGAGCGCGGCTCACGCGCCCAGCCGGTCCGCCATGTCGCTGAGGATGGCCGCGAGCCGCTCCGGATCCGGCGGGTCCCCGGCCTGTGCCAGGACGCTGCGCCGCGACGCGACGAACAACGCGCCCCGGTACTCCCCGGCGTCCTGGTCGCGTGCCGCGATCACCCGCGGCCGCCGCGCAGCAGCACGAGCACCGGGTCCTCGTCGTCCGACGCCAGCAGCCGCCGCACGTCGTCGGTGTCCACCGTGCTCACCGGGCACCGTCCTTCGCCGTCAGGGCGCGGATGCGCCGCACCACGGCGACGACCAGGCCGCCCGCCAGTACCCACGGTCCCGCCACGATGATCGGGTCGAGCAGGTGGTGGCGGGTGTCGGCGCGGTTCTTCCCGTACCGCGACGCGACGCCGTGCCGGGAGAACTCGCTCGTCACCCCGGTCTCGGTGACCGGGTTGTCCGGGCGTGCCGTCAGGAACGAGCGCAGGTGGCTCTCCCACGCGTCGACCCGGTCGGCGGCCAGGAGCAGCAACCAGTGCGCGGCACGCCCCTCGCTGTACCTGCGGTAGGAGAGCCTGCGCAGCGCACCGGAGACGCCCCGCGGCGGGCACGAGGTGCCGAAGACCGGGGTCAGGAACTCGTGCTCGATCGACCGCTCCCGCGGCCACTTCTCGGGCTGGCGTGCCGGGAAGTCCCAGTGCGCGCCGGTGCGGTCCGCCTGCCACCGCAGCTTCGGCACCGACGGGCGGTCGTTCGGGTCCAGGTCCGCGCCCCAGCCCGGGATGCGGGCCCGGAGCTGGTCGCTCGACTCGGTGAGCGGCGGGCGGTCCGAGGTGTAGGCCATGGGTGTTCCTTCCCTCATCCGTTCGGGACGATGACGGGCTTGATGCAGCCGTCCAGCTTCGCGGAGAAGATGTGGTACCCCTCCGCGATGTGCTCGAGCGGGATGCGGTGGGTGACGATGTCGCTCGGCTTCAGGTAGCCGTTGCGGATGTGCTCGAACAGCCGCGGCCACTGCCGTTTGACGGGGCACTGGTTCATCCGCAGCGTGAGGCCCTTGTTGAGCGCGTCGCCGAACTTGACGGCGCTGAACATCGGGCCGTACGCGCCCATCACCGAGACCGTGCCGCCCTTGCGGACCGAGTCGATCGCCCAGTTGAGCGCCACCGGTGAACCGCCCTGCAGCTTCAGCTTGGCCGCGGTCACGTGCTGCAGGAGGTTGCCGTCCGCCTCCGCGCCCACCGCGTCGATCGCGACG
Organism: Actinophytocola sp. KF-1; assembly: GCF_054661535.1. Classification (NCBI taxonomy): domain Bacteria; kingdom Bacillati; phylum Actinomycetota; class Actinomycetes; order Pseudonocardiales; family Pseudonocardiaceae; genus Actinophytocola; species Actinophytocola sp. KF-1. The sequence continues at coordinate 399,301 of NZ_BAAFVK010000008.1, forward strand.
TCGGCGCCGAGGTGGCCGGTGATCCTCTTCATGTGCACGACGATGTCGTCGTACTCGGTGAAGTTCAGGGTCTCGGCGTGGGCGAAGGATCGTGCCTTCGCCAGCCGGTACTCCAGGTGGTCGACGACGATGACCCGGCCCGCCCCCATCAACCACGCCGACTTCGCGGCGAACAACCCGACCGGCCCGGCGCCGAAGACGACCACCACGTCGCCCTCGACGATGTCCCCGAGCTGGGCGCCGAAGTAGCCCGTGGCGAGCGCGTCGGTGAGCAGCAGGGCGTCCTCGTCGTCCATCCACCCGGGGATCACGGCCGGGCCAACGTCGGCGAACGGCACCCGCACGTACTCGGCCTGGCCGCCGTCGTACCCGCCGCACGTGTGCGAGTACCCGTAGATGCCGCCGACGGCGGTGGCGTTCGGGTTGACGTTGTGGCAGTTCGAGTACAGGCCCCGGGCGCAGAACCAGCACGTCCCGCAGAACACGTTGAACGGCACCATGACGCGGTCCCCGGGACGCAGGTCGCGCACGTCGGGACCGACCTCGTCGACCACCCCGATGAACTCGTGCCCGAACGTCATGCCGACCCGGGTGTCGGGCATCATCCCGTGGTACAGGTGCAGGTCCGACCCGCAGATGGCCGCCATCGTGACCCGGACGATCGCGTCGCCCGGGTGTTCGAGCGCCGGCCGGTCCTTCTCCTCGACCCGGACCTTGTACGGTCCGCGGTACACCATCGCGCGCACAGCGCCTCCTCCGGGCAGTCGTCGGCGGGTGCTCGGATCGGCGAGCCTGCGGTCGCGACGGCGGGCCACCCGCGGTTGGGCGGGGTACCCGCCGCGTCCCCGCGTAACCTGCGGACCTTCCACTCCGCGGGCGCGGGATCCGCGCGGTGGCCGTCCGGGGTTTCCGGCACGTGCCCGGGGGTATCTGGTCCGTCCGGACCGCTTCGGGCGCTCGACGAACGAGCAACGACGACCGGTGGACCAGGACAGCTGCGCGGATCCGTGGTGGTGTACCGGCACCGCCCGGACGACCAGGATCGTTCCGCATCGGTGTGGTGGTCGGGTCGATGACCGCCACCTGTGGGTCGGCGTTCGCCTGTCCCGGCACGCGCGGAGCGCCCGGGACCGAGCCGCCCGGTGTCCGTCGGCAGTGGCGGTGTAGCCGGCGCCGGACCGGGTAGCCAGCGGGCGTGGCGAACGTGACCAGCGTGGCAGACCGGATCCGGCGGAACGGGCGGCGGCTCCGGCAGCGGTACTCGGGAAAGCAGGACCGGCCGCTGCTCGCGTACTCGGTAGTGCTCGGCGGCTACACGGGACTCGTCGGCCTGGCGAGCGCGGTCGGGCGGGCCCGCGGTGTCCGGTTGCCTGCGCGGTTCGGTGTGCAGGACACCGTGCTCGTGTGCCTCGCCACGCACAAGGCGAGCCGGTTGATCAGCAAGGAATCGGTGACGAGCCCGCTGCGGGCGCCGTTCACCACCTACCGGGAGCCGGCCGGCGAGGCGGAGGTCAACGAGTCCGCCCGCGGCCACGGCGCCCGGCACACGATCGGCGAGCTGCTCACGTGCCCGTTCTGCCTCGGCGTGTGGATCGCCGGCGGGCTCACCGCGGGCCTGGTGTTCGCACCGAAGGTGACGCGGTTGGTCAGCACCGCCCTGACGGCGATCGCGGTCTCCGACATGCTGCAGATCCTCTACGACAGCGCGAAGAAATCCGTGTGAGGGGTGCGCCCTCGGGCACTTCGGCGCACCCCGGACGCCACCCGGTTCTTCCACGACGAGGACCACGCGCGGCAGGAGCGAGGCGTGGCTCAGGCACCTGGTGACCAGCGTGCGCGCCGGTGCCTGCGCGGGCCACGCGTTGCACCGGTGGCGACCCCGCCTACGCCGAGGCCTTCGCGCACGAGCTGGGGCGATGCCACCCGTTCGCGCCGTTCATCGGCGGCCGGTCCCGCCCCGTCTCGCGAGCGGGTTCGTCCGCACGCCCTCATGACCCGGCCTGCGCGGCGGCGGGCCGGGGCGTCGTCGCCCGCACCACGTCGTCGGGCTTCTGCCAGCGGAACATCCCGGCGCCCTGTGCGTAGGACAGGTGCCCGCCGAGCGCCCCGCCGGCACTGAGCACGGTGAGCCCGAGCGCGCTCAGGACCGTGCCCCGCCGGTGGGCACCCCGGGCGCGGCTGACGTAGGAGCCGGTGAACAGCGCCGCGGCGACGGTGTTCGTCATCGCGTGCACGACGCCGACGCGGCGCTGCCGCTCGTCGAGGTCGGCGTAGTCGGCGAGGCCCAGCAGCGCGGTGGGCGCGGTCGCGGCGAGCCCGAGGCCGGTCAGCTTCCGCGCCGCGTCCTGGGTGCCGGGCGCCATGTCGAGCACCGCGGTGCCGACGAAGGCCCCGATGGGCACGGTCACCATCAGCGGGTGCAACGGGTGCCCGAGCCACTTGCCGCGCAGGGCCGCGTTCGTCCTGGTCGTGCGGAGCGCCGTGCGCACGGCACCGGCGACCGCCGCGGCGGCGCCGTCCAGGCCGCGCAGGTCTTCGAACCGTCGTAGCAGGTTGTGCAGGTCCATACCGGCCGGTTACCCGCTCCGCGCCGGTTCACCGCACGTCAGCCGCCGGATCGGCCGATGAGGCGCTCGAGCAGCCGCGGATCGCCCGGCCAGGCCTCGAGCAGCACCTCGCGCGGGACGCTGCGGGCGGCGTAGCGCAGCACGATGACGACCACGACGATGTCGTCGAGGGGACCGATGACCGGCAGGAACTCCGGGATCAGGTCGATCGGGGACAGGACCCAGACGGCGGCGATGGCCACGGCGACCTTGGCGCGGCGGGGGACGCGCGGGTCGCGGCGCAGGCGGCGCGCGGCGGTGACGCAGTCGGGGAGGAAGCGGGCGAGGTCGCGGGCCAGGCCGGGTGGCAGCCGCGCGGCCAGCACGACCAGCACCACCCACGACGCGAGGACGACGCCGGCCGCGATGAGGATCGCCTGGAGCCAGCCGGGCATCAGCGCTCACCCACGTGTTCGGCGGTGCGACGACGTGCCGGCGCACCTGTCACACCCTGAACGTAGCAGCCGGTGGCCATGGCCCGGCCACCCCCGTGCGGGGTGACCGGGCACCGGGTCATGCGAGGTCGGCGAACACCTTGTCCATGGTGTTGGTGTTCCTGGCGACGTGGGCCACGATGTCGTCGCCGGTGACGACCTGGGCGGACTTCACCTTGAGCTCGGACATGATCTTCTCGATGAACAACGACGCGAACTTGCCGGCGACCTGGGTCATCATCCCCGGCGCGCTGAGGAAGCTGGCCGCGCTCTGCTTGGCGGTGTCGTCCGCGTCCTGGGCGAAGGTGGCCGCCACCTTGCTCAGCGCGTCCTCGACCTGCTTGACGAACTTGTTCTCCTTCTGCACGCCGAGGAACTCGGCGATGTCGCCCCAGGCCTTCTCCTGCCAGTCGTCGACCTTCTTCTTGGTGGCGGCGTAGACGTCGCCCCGCGCGCCGCTGATGTCGATGCCGTGCTCCTCCGCGGCGCGTTCGATGCGGGCGTTCTGCATGCCCCTGACGAACGCGACGAGGCCTTCCTTCAGCGCGGGCCAGACCTGGCTGACGAGCGGGCCCGCCACCGCGCCCGCGCCGGTCGCGTCGAGACCCACCTGGATGAGGAGCGTGCCACCGTACGTGAGCGGCGACAGCATCTTGAGGTTGTACTCCAGGTTGGCGATGTACTTGTCCTTCAGGTACGTTGCCACGAGCAGCTTGTTGTCGTTGAGCTTCTGCAGGGCCTCCGCGCGCAGCTTGGGGTCCGCCATGATCTTCTTGGCCGCCCGGTCGTTGACCTCCGCCGTGCTGACCTTCGAGACGAAGGCGACGGCCGCCTCGGCCATGGCGTTGATCGAACCGTGGATCGTGCCCGCGCTCGAGGGCACCCACTCGGACGCCGTCTGGGACGCGGCCAGGAACTGGGTGGCCACCCGGTTCGCGTCCTTGACCCGCTTCTGTGCCTTCCCCGGGTCGGCGATGGCCACCGCCTTGAACCCCTCGAACTCCAGCGCGTTGTTCATCAGCACCTCGATGGCCTTGACGTCCCGCTCGCCGCGGCGCAGCGCCTTGGTGGCCCGCTGTTCGAGGAGGTACCACGCGAGGTCGAACTCGGTGTCGATGGCGGCGACGAGGACCTCGTCGAGGTTCTCGCCCGGGAACAGCTTCTTGCCCCTCGCGACGAGGCCCGTGCTGTCCTTGATCAGCTTGTCCCAGTCGGAGTAGACCTCGACGGACTCCTTGTACAGCGAGTCGACCATCAGGGCGGCCATGTCCGTGGCCGCCTTGCCGTGCTCGGTGAACCGCATCAGCTCGAGCTTGGTCCAGGCCCTGATGTTGTCGCGCAACATGTGGTAGACCTTCTCCAGGCCCGCGAAGTCGCGCTTCATGTCGGCGCTGACGTTGCGGACGTACTTGTACGGGACCGAGGAGCCGGACTCCTTGTACTCCTTGGTCAGCTTCTCGAGCCTGGCCTTCTCCCGCTTCTTCTCGACGGAGTCGGAGACCTTGACCGTCACCAGGCGGCTCAACGACTTGATCACGGTGACGGGGTAGACGACGTCGATGTTCGACACGTCGTTCCTGATGTAGTCGAGGACCTTCTGGCGCGCGGCCTGCTTCTCCGCCGTCTTGCCCAGCTTCTTCGGTTTCTCCGCCGTGCCTGCGGTCATCTGCTTCTCCGTTTCGGTGCTCGCGCGTGGGTCAGTTCTGCGGCGTCAGGGCCTCTTCGATGAGCTCCCCGAGTTCCTCGCGGTCCATCTCGGACAGGAGCTCCGCGACCTCCGGATCGTCCTGGGCGAGCTGCTGGAGCTTCTCCGTCATGTCGGTCGCGACGTCCTCCAGCGCGTCGGCCGCGGGCAGCACGAGGAACGGGATCATCGCGTCGAGCCGCTCGACGAGGGTGTCCGGCGACAGCGCCGTCCAGCCGGGGATCCTGCCGTCGAGTTCCTCGGGCAGCCAGGACTCCCAGGGACCCAGCGTCTCCTCCAGCTCACCGAGGCTCTCGATCTGCTGGGCGGTCACCCAGCGCAGCTCGGTCACGGCCGGCTCGTCACCGGCCGCGTCGCCGGGACCGTCCTCGGCGGACGGTGCCTGCGCGGCGGGTGCGGCCGCGGCCGGCGCCGCGATCGTGACGCCGTGCCTGGCGAAGACGGCGATCTTGTCGCCGTTCTCCGCTTCGGTGAGGAAGCCGGTGGCGGCGGCGGTGACGCCTGCCTGGTCGGCCTGGTAGAGGAACCAGGTGCGGAACTGGTCCCACGCCTGTTCGGTGCCGTTCCAACGTGGACCGTGCGCGGCGAAGAACCGGTGCCAGGCGGCCGGATCGGCCGTCTGCGGAGGGGCGATCCGCACCCCGTGCCGGGCGAAGACGGCGATCTTCTCGCCGTTCTCGGCCTCGGTGAGGAAGCCGGTGGCGGCGGCGGTGACGCCTGCCTGGCCCGCCTGGTAGAGGAACCAGGTGCGGAACTGGTCCCACGCCTGCTCGGTGCCGTTCCAGCGCGGGCCGTGCTCGGCGAAGAAGCGGTGCCAGGCCGCGGGGTCCACCGGCGCGGGCGCCTGGGCGGCGGCGGCCTGGACGGCCGCCGCGTACTCCGCGGGCAGCCGGGTGTCGTACTCGACCAGCTTGCCGAGCGTCTCCCACGGCGAGGACAGCCCGTCGAGGGCGCGCTGGAACGCCTCCAGGTCCGAATCGGACGTCCACTCCGCACGGATGGCGGCCAGCACCTCCGGCACCGATCGGGTGCCCGCCGCCTCGACCTGCCGGTACGCGCGGCAGAGCAGGGCGAACCACTTCTCCGCGGTGGCGCTGTCGGGATGCCGCACCGTCGTGAGCACGACGGTTTCTGCCTGTTCCATCTCTGGCGTCCTTCCGTTGTGGAGCCACCGCCCGGACCGTTGAGGACGGGCTCGCGGCCGTGCACGCCCCAGCATCGGCCGGTCGGACGACCACGCGGAGTAAGTCCGGTCAAGCGATCGGGCAACCACGATTGCGCGAAATGTGCCGGATCGCGCATCTCGCACCGGTGCCCGTCGTTGACCAGTCGGAAGAGTGAAAGGTCCGGGTTTTCGCAGACGGCGGGGTCTTCGGCGGATACCGTCGTCATGCGGCGCGGTCCGCTCGGGCCGGGGCGCGGGTTGCGGGTGGTGCGATGGCCGACTTCGTGGGTCGGGAGTCCGAACTCGACCGTCTGGCAGAGATGGCCGCCAAGGTGCGCACTGGGCAGCCGCAGGTCGTGTGCGTGCGCGGCGTCGCGGGCATCGGCAAGACCACGATGGTGCGCCGGTTCATGGCGGACCTGACCGGCTTCACCGTGCTCAGCGCCACCGCGGACGTCACGGAGACCGTGGTCGACAACGGCGTGGTCGACCAGCTCGTGCGGCGGGTGCCCGCCGCGGTCCGGGCCGGCCACCCGCTGCTCGCCCGGTCGGTGCCGGTGGACGCGAGCCCGCTCGCCGTCGGCGCCCAGCTGCTCGACGTGCTCGGCACACTGCAGTCCACCGGTTCGGTCGTGCTCGTGGTGGACGACGCGCAGTGGGCCGACGTGTCCTCGCTGCAGGCGCTGGGCTTCGTGCTCCGCCGGGTCTGGGCCGACCAGGTCATGGTCGTGATCGTCACGCGGCCCACCGTGGACGATCGCGTGGCCGGGCTGCTGACCAGGCTGTTCCGGGCCGGCCCGCCTGCCACGACGATGGAGCTCGCCGGGCTCGCCGCGTCCGACATCGTCCGGCTGTCCCGGGTGGTCGTCGGTGACGACCTGCCCGTCGCGGCGGCGGAGCGGCTGCGGTCGTTCACCGGCGGTCACCCGCTGTACCTGCGGACGCTGCTCGCCGAGGTGCCCGCGGACGAGCTGCGCGGCAGGAGGATCTCGATGCCGCTCTCGCTGGTGTCGGCCGTGCGCGCGACCGTGCACCGGCTGCCCGCCGCCAGCCAGCAGCTGGTCGAGGCGCTCGCGGTGCTCGGCACGCCCGGCCCGCTCGCCCGCGCCGCCCACGTCGCGGGCGTGCCGCGGCCCGCCGAGGCGCTGCGGCCCGCGCTCGACGCCGGGCTCACGCGGTGGTGGCCGCAGGAGCCGTCGAGCCCGGTCGGCATGGCCCACGACCTGCAGCGCGAGGCGATCTACTCGGGGCTCCCGCCGGACCGGCGCTGCGTCCTGCACGAGCGGGCCGCGTCCGTCGTGGACCGCGGCGCGTCCTGGGCGCACCGCGTCGCGTCGGCGAGCGAGCCGGACGAGGCGCTGGCGCGGGAGCTGGAGGCCGCGGCCGAGGAGCAGGCCGCGGCAGCGCACCACGGCCTGGCCGCCAGGTACCTGCGGTGGGCCGCCGACCTGTCGCCCAAGCAGGCCGACAGCGAGCGGCGCCTGCTGACCGCGGGTGTCCAGGTGCTGTTCAGCAGGGACCGCCGGTCCGTCGCGCCGTTGTGGTCCACAATGGAGCAGTGCGGCCATTCCGCGCTGCGCTCCCTGGCGCTCGGGATGACGGCACTCCTCGTGCGCGGCGACTGGCCCGGTGCGCAGCGCTGGCTCGCCGAGGCGCTGGAACTCGGCGCGGCGCCGGGGGTGCCGAAGTGGATCCGCGCGACCGCCGCGGCGGGTCTCGCCGGCGCGCACACGTGGGGCGGCCGCGTCGAGGAGTCGGTCGAGGCCGCGCGGCTGGCGCTGTCCATCGGCGAACTGCCCGTCATGCTGCACGACTACACCCGGGTGCTGCTCGCGACCGGCACGGCGCGGTTGAACGGGATGGCCGCGGCGCTCGACGAGTTCGCCGACCTGCCGCGCAACCCCGGCGCGGTGTCGACCGCGCACCTCGACTCGCTCGCGTGCCGCGGTGCGGTGCTGACCATGCTCGGGCGCCACGAGCAGGCCGCCGTCGACCTGGAGAACGTGGTGCGCAGGCAGCGGACCGGCACGTTCGTGATCAGCGGCACCGTCCCGTACTGCTACCTCGCGGCCGGGCACTACCAGCGCGGCCGGTGGGACGAGGCGGCGATCGTGATGGAGCAGGCGCGCAACCTCGCCGAGGAGGACGAGCAGCCGCAGAACCAGGTCATGCGGCGGATGGCGTCGGTGTTCGTGCCCGCGGGCCGGGGCGAGTGGGAGACCGCCGCCGAGCACGTGCGGGCCGCGCAGCAGCTGGCCCAGCGGGTGGGCGGGCCCCAGGACCTGCGGTACGCGGCGATCGCGGCCGCGGTACTGCACCAGGCGCGGGGCGACCACGCCCGCATGCTCGCGGCGATGCGGCAGGTGCCGGGGCTGGACGTCGACGGCCCGGGCGGCGAGGACCGCGCGCACCTGTGGTGGGACCTGTGGTGGCGGCCGCTGCTCGTCGAGGCGCTGCTGGGCAGCGGCCGCGCAGAGGCGGCCGAGGCACATCTGACCGTCCTGACCGGGCGGGCACGGGATGTCCCCCACATGGGTGCCACGGTCGCGCGGCTGACCGCGTGGCTGCTCGACCTGCGGGGTGACACGCGGGCCGCGCTCGACGAGGCCGAGCGGTTCCTGCGCCAGCCGGAGCGGCCGTCGACACCGTTCGTGGCGGCCCTCCTGGAGCACGAGCACGGCCGCCGTCTGCTCGCGGAGGGCAGGGGCGCGGACGCGATGACCGCGCTGGACACCGCGAAGGGCGTCTTCGGCAGGCTCGGCGCCGTGCCGTTCGTACAGCGCGTCGACGCGGACCTGCGCCGGGGTGGCGCGGTGGCCCGGCGGCCCGGCGAGATGATCGCGGGACTCACCGACCGCGAGTGGGACGTCGCCCGGCTGGTCGGCCAGGGCCTCACGAACCGGGAAGTGGGCGCGCGCCTCTACGTCACCACGAAGACGGTCGAGTACCACCTCGGCAACATCTACGCGAAGCTCGGCATCGGCACGCGGCGCGCGCTCTGTGACCGGCTGGCCGGACGACCCGCGGTGCGGATCACCCCAACGGCCCAAGGGAATGACACGACGGGGTCCTAGGGTGCGTCACCAGGGCGCCAGGGACCCCAGGGGACGCACCCTGGGACCGCCATCGAAACCGTGCGGTCGCTAGGAGACAGCCCGATGTCACGACGAATCCCCGTGCACGTCCACGCCACCGACGCCATCACGAAGTTCGGACTGCAGACCCAGCTGCGCCAGGAGGACCAGCTCGACGTCGTCGACCGGGACCGGGTCGGTGACGGCACGGTCCTCGTCGTCGCCGCCGACGCCATGGACGCCGACACCCTGAGACAGCTGCGCGAGCTCAACCGCCTCGGCGGCAGGAACGCGGTCCTGGTCACCAGTTCGCTCGACGACGCCGCGCTGCTGTCGGCGATCGAGGTCGGCATCTGCGCGCTGGTGCCGAGAGCGGAGGCCACGCCGTCCCGGCTCGCGCACCTGGTGGTGAAGGCGGCCAACGGCGAGGCCACGCTGCCGTCCGACGTGCTCGGCAGGCTCCTGCGGCAGATCTCGCGGTTGCAGCACAACGTGCTCACGCCGCGCGGGCTGACCGTCGCCGGGCTGTCGCCCCGGGAGACCGAGGTGCTTCGGCTCGTCGCGGACGGTCTGGACACCGACGAGATCGCCGAGTCGCTGTCCTACTCCTCACGGACGGTCAAGAACATCCTGTACGGGATCACGAGCCGGTTCTGCCTGCGCAACCGTTCGCACGCGGTGGCGTACGCGCTGCGCGAGGGCTTCATCTAGCGAACAGCGTGCCGGAGAAGGAGACCGACGGTGTGCAGCGTGGCGCGCCTGAGCCGGGCGCCACGCAGTTCACCTCGACCACGACCGGCACGCCGCCGCCCACGTGCAGCGGGCTGACGTAGTGGTAGTCGAGGTCGCGGAAGTTCGCGAGCCCGCTCTCCAGCACGATGTCGTCGCCGATCCGGATGCGCAGGAAACCGTTGTCACCGCGCGGGTTCTGCAGCACCAGGTCCCCGATCGCCATCGCGCGCCGGTCCGGTGCGGTGAAGGTGAAGCGCCGGTAGGACGTGTCGGTCACCGCGGGGGAGGAGGTGGCGACGCGGAAGTCCACCGGTTCGCCGGCAGGCCGCGCCGGGCCGGTGGTCGTGGCAGGGCTTCCGCCCGCCGCGTCCGCGTCCGCGCCGGGGCCCGCTCCCGCCCCGGAGCCACCCGGACCGCCGGCGCCGTCGGTGCCGCCGCCGGTGCTCTCGTCGGCTCTGGCGGCCGCGTCCTCCGCCTGTGCTGCCGCCGCGCTCGCCTGGGCCACCTGGGGTGCGACCTGCTCGGCCGCGACCGACTGCACGGTCGGTTTCAGCACGGCGAACCAGAAGGCGGCGACCGCGACCACGCAGGCGGCGAGCGCCACCGCGGCGGGCAGCAACCACTTGGGCAGCAGGCGTTCCTGCACCATCACCCCGTCGACGACCACCGGTTCCGGCAGGTGGCCGTCGACGCTGGACAGCTCGAGCTGGAACGGGTGCGGCCGCGGTTCGCCGCGGAGCATCCGCCGCCTCGGCTTGGCCGAGACCCGGACGACGGTGACGGTACCGGGCCGCGTGATCACGTCCGGCGGGTTCAGCCGCAGGTCCAGCTCGTCGCCCTCGGTGTCGAACGCGGCCAGTTCGACCGCCTCCGGCCGGTTGCCCGCGTTCTCCACCGCCAGCCGGTAGCGCGCCCTGCGCCGGGCCCTGCGGCGCGGCGGCACCAGCTCGGCGACGAGGTCGGTGAAGCCCTCGACCGCCACCTCGCCTTCGGCCACAGTGGACGAGTCCGGGTACTCGCGGGAGCGCACCCGCACGCCGAACGGGATCCGGCCCGCGCTGACCTCGGACGACCTCGGGGGTGCGAACCGGAGGGTCACGGTGCCGTCGGTGCCCGGCATGAGGTTGACGGTGTCCGGTGCGGGCGTGCACCACCCGGCCGCGTCGCCGAGCACCTCGACGGTGAGCTGGTCGACGACGTCGCCCCGGTTCGCGACGCGCAGGTCCGTGGTCGTCTCCTCGCCGGCGGCAACGGTGAGTTCCGTGCTCGCGAGGTCTGCGGTGACGGTCATGGCGGCCAGTGTCGGCCACGCCCACCGCACCGAGGTGGTGTCCTCGTCCCACGACTCGGGCAACCCCGCGTGCCCGAACGAGCAACGGTTCCCCCGCGCTTTTCCCGATCGGGACGACCTGGCCGCGGACCGGCGACACCGGCGCCGCTGCGGGCGTACGGTCGGGCTGCGCGACGCCTGTCCTGGAGGTCACCCGTGCGCACGATCTCGTTGCCGTTGCTGGCCTTCGTCCTCCTCGCGAGCTGTGTGGCCGCGACCGCCGCGACCGCGGCCGCGCCGGACACCGCCGAGCTCGTGTCGGTCACCGGCGACGGGCAGACGCCGTCGGTGTCGGCCGACGGCCGGTACGTCGCCTACGAATCACTCGCACCGGGGACCGAGCGGTGGGTGGTGTCCGTGCGCGACCGTCGCGGTGGGACGGTCGCGGACACCGGGGACCTGAGCGGGGACAGCCGTCGTCCTGCGTTGTCGCCGGACGGCCGCTACCTCGCGTTCGACACCACCTCGGCCGACCTGCCCGGCATCGAGCCCGCCGCGCCGGGCGTGCCGGTGGTGGTCGTGTGCGACCTGGCACGTGCCCCGGAGCTGCGCTGCCTGCGCGCCGGTGCGCCCGACGACGACGTGTGGGTCGCCGACTCCGCACCGAGCCTCGCCGACGGGGCCGTGACGCTCGCGTGGACCCGGCAGCGCGCCAACGGCCTGTGGGTGACGATGGTGACCGAGTTCGGTCGCGACGAGGACGGCGCGCTGAGCGAGCTGGGCGCCGCGACCGAGCTGGTCCCCGCCGATCCCGCCGCCGAGTACGTCCTCGGCACCGGTGCGCAGGCCAGGGTGTCGGCCGACGGGACCACGGTGGTCTTCCCCGCCGACCTGTGCGCCAGGTACTGCCTGCCCGCGCTCGCCGGGCGGAAGCTGTTGTCCCTCAACGGGAGACACGCGCAGCCGCGGGTCGTGCCCGCCGTGTACAGCGCGACCCTGCACCCGCTGCGGATGACCAAAGTGGACGAGCAGGCGACGGCGCCCGCGGTGTCCGGGGACGGCCGCGTGCTCGCCTGGGTGCGGGACGGGAACGTCGTCGTCGACGGCCCGTCCGGCAGGCGGGTGGTCGCGGCGGGCGCCGCCCCGGCGCTGTCCGGCGACGGGCGCTACCTCGTCTACCGGGGACCCGACGTGCTCGCGCGGGACCTGGTCGTCGACGCGGCCCGGGCAGGCGCGGGCCGGCCGCCGCTGCCCGCGGAGCGGGTCGCGCCCTCCGGAGGGGGATCGGCGGCCGCGCTGTCCGCCGACGGTGTCACCGTGGTGTTCGACTCGGCCGAACAGCTCGCCGCCGCGGACACCGACGGCGGACGCGACGTGTACGCCCGCGACTTCGCCCCCGTGCTCACCGCCCCCGAGATGGACTTCGGCGCGCTGCCGGAAGGCGACGCCAGGACGGTGTCGATCACGTTGCGGCACCAGGGGTTCGGCCCGCTGCGCGTGTCCGCGGTCGGCATCGAGGGCGACGGCTTCGCGGTGCACCCCGGCGAGAACTGCACGGGCGCCACCCTGTACGAGGGTGACGACTGCGCCGTCGCGGTCCGGTTCACCGCCGGCGGCGCCGGGGCGCGCGCGGCGACGCTGGTCGTGACGACGAGCAGCGGAACCACGCGGGTGCCGCTGCGCGGCGAGTCCGTGACGGCGGCCGCCGGCACCTTCACCGCCGAGCCGGCGTCGATCACCTTCGCGGGCACGCGGCTGCCCATGACCTCGAGCCCGCCGGTGCCGGTGACCCTGACCAACGGCGGTGCGGAGCCGGTGACGGTGACCGGGATCGCGCCGTTCCCCGGGCCGCACGCCGCCGACTTCACCGCGACCGGGTGCACCGGGCGGACCCTGGCGCCGGGGGAGCGGTGCGTGGTGTCGGTCGTCGCCACCCCGCGCGGCGGTGGCCCGCGCTCGGGCGCGCTCGTCGTCACCACGACGGACGGACCCGGTTCCGTCGTGATCGCCCTGTACGCGACCGGCGCGGTGCCTGCGGTCACGCTCGACCCCGTCGTCGTCGCCGGGGGCCGGGTCGTCACGGTCACCGGCGCGAACTACCCGCCGGGGCACCGGGTGACCGTCACGGGCAGCGCGCTGCCGACCGGGCCGGTGAGCGCCGACCAGACCGGCCGGTTCACGGCCGAGCTGGTCACCGTCGGCCCGTCGCCCTCCGGCGGGGTCACGGCGGCCGTGCCCGGCACGGACGTGACCGCGTCGGCGCCGCTGCTCGTGGTCGCGGGCACCTACCAGCCGCCGGGCATGCACGGCCGCCGCTGACATCCCCGGCACTCAGGTCTCGATGGTGCGGGGGACGTGCGCGGGCACCGCGGTGGCGACGACCGCCTCGACCGCCGCCCGGTCGGCGCCCGGCGCCGTGATCCGCAGCCAGGTCTCGTCCTCGGTGGGCTCGGTCGGCGTGGTGGACCAGCTGACACCGCCGCTGTCCTCGACGGTCACGGGCACGTCGAGGAGCGCGGTCAGGAGGTCCCGGATGCCGGCGACCGTGCCGCGCCCGCGGTGCAGGCCGATCGCGCCGGCCACCGCGGCGCGTTTGCGTGCCGCGGGCAGGTCGCCGGGCAGCTCGAGGCCCACCCAGGTGCCGAGCCAGTCGAGGAAGTCCGGCGGTGTCATCGCCGGGTCCAGGTAGGCGTCGAGGCAGTCGAGTGTCGCGATGACCGGGGACAGCACGTCGTCGAGCCCCGAGGTGAGCCGCTCCAGCAGCGGGTCCTCCTGCAGCACCGCGGGCAGGAACCCGGCGAGGGGGAACGGGTTGCCGAGCTCTCGTGCGGCTCCACGCATGGCGGCCGTCTCCTCTCACCCGATGGCGAACAGTTCCAGCTCGGTCAGCGCGACCTCGGTGGCGCCCTCGGCCGGGTACACGTCGAGGACCTGCACCCGCACCTCGCGCGCGCCGATCCCGTTGGACAGCGTGAACTCCTGCGGTTCCGGCGTGTCCCGCACCAGCACGGTGTCGGACTTCTCGTTGGAGTAGGACAGGACCACGAGCGACGGCCGGTGCCTGGCGGCGAACTCGTTCTTCGCGCCGCTGGTCACGATCAGCTTGACCACCGTGGTCGGCTTGCCGAGGTCGAGCGTCAGCAGCGGGCCGCGCTCCCGTGACCACGGTGCCGCCCAGTAGGTGTCGGTGAACTGGTCGACGGCCGCCTTGCCGGGGTGCCCCGGCGACTCGGCGCTCGCCGTCACCGCCACCGGGCGGACCGGGTTGAACGTCTGCTCCGCCGCGTTGGTCACCTTGTCCCTGGCCGCCTGGAACCAGTCGACCACGGTCGTGCGCAGTGGCGGGTACACACCGGCGAGCAGGCTGAAGACCAGCAGGACGACCCAGAACCCGCGGCGTGCGAACCGCAGCACCCGCTTGCCCGCACCCGCGACCGCGACGTTCCCCGGCCGCTTGCCCGCGCCGAGCACCTTCGGGCCGCGGCGGCGGAAGATCCGGCGCCACCACGGCACCCGGACGACCACGGCCTCGGCGAGCGAATGACCGCAGCGACCGCAGAACTTGCGGACCGGCTGGTTGCCCTCGCCGCACTCGGGACACACCTTCTCGCCCGGCCGCACCTTCCTCGTCGGCGCGGCCCGGGTGACGACGGGCGCCGCGGGCGCCTCCGGCTGCGGCGGCAGCTCCTCCTCCAGCCTGGCGACGGGGACCACCAGCGCGCCCGCGTCGTTCGCCGGTCCCACGGGCGGAGGCAGGGCCACGTCGAGGGGCTCCGGTGGTGGCGGAGGCGGCGGGGGAGCCACCTCCGCCGGACCCGGTGGCGGCGGGGGAGGTGGCGGCGGTGCCGCCCCGGCGGGTGGTGGTGGCGGTGGCGGGGGCGGTGCCGCTCCGCCGGGTGGTGGCGGTGGCGGCGGAGGGGGCGCCCCACCGGGAGGCGGGGGAGGAGGCGGCGGCGCGGCCCCGCCCGGCGGCGGTGGTGGTGGTGGGGCACCGGGTGGCGGGGGCGCCCCGCCGGGCGCCGCCGGGGCCGGGGCGGCGGGCTTCGCGACCGGCGCGGGTGGCGGGTCCGCGGTGACGACGGCGTCGATGACCCGGCGCAGCAGGTTGCGCCGCGGCGCCGGCGCGGCGGCGGCCACGGGCTCCGGCGCGGCCGGCGCCGCGACGCGCTCGCCGGTCCACTCCAGGAACCTGCCGCACGCGCCGCAGAAGCTGTCGCGGTCGGCGTTGCGGTGGCCGCACTCGGTGCAGACGATCATGGTTCCTCCGTTTCCACCCGCACCTGGTGGTCGAACGAGAAGACGAGGCTGTGCCGGGACACCTCGATGCTCTGCTGCTCGTCCCCGCGCTTGCCGGACACCGGGTTCGCGCTGAACAACCGCACGTCCTCGACGTACTCGACGCCGCGGACCCGTTGCAGCAGCGCGTACACGTCGCCGGTGCGCACCGACCGGCCGAACGGCCACCCGGTGCCGTCCGGGCCACCGCCCGGCAGCGGGCTGAACATCCGGTACAGCGCGGACACCGCCGCCGCCGCCACGTCCGCGGGCGCCACCCTCGGGCGCGCCACCAGCCGGGCGACCACGGTCAGCCCCCGGTACCGCGGTGGTTCCACGAGCACCCTGGTGCCCGCGGTGCGCACCGCGTCGAGCCGTTCCGCCACCGACCGCAGCGTCCGTTCGTCAGGCACCAGGTCGGCGAACCGGATCCGGCCGTCCTCCTCGGCGGCCGCGGGGACGACCAGCACCTTGACCGTGCCCGCGGCGGTGCCGTCCTCGCCCGCGGGCGCGCACCGGACCCGTGCGAGCCCGGGCACCGCGGCGAACGCGATGGCCTCGTAGTCCTCCGTGGTCACCGCGCGGTCGCGGGTGCGCAGCAGCATCGGCGCGCGCATCCGTGCCTGTGCCACGGTTTCCGCGTCCGTGCCGCCCTGCGCGGCGGCCCGGTTCTCCACCGCGGACACGAACGGCACGGACGTGCGCAACGCGGTCACCGTGCCCCTGCCGACGTTGCCGTGGGCGCCGCCGCCGGTCGCGTAGCGCCGGATCCGGATCGCGGCGCCGCGGGGCGGCACGGCCCCGTGCTGGGCGGTGCTGCCGTCGGCGAGGCGCAGCACCGGGCCGAAGCGCACCTCCCCGAGCACGGCGTCGAGCGTGAAGTGCCGGTCGGCGGGGCCGCTGCCGGTGAAGTCGGCGACCTCGTGCCACTCCTGCCAGCCCTCGTCCGACGACGTCTCCACCACGGTGTCGCCGAAGCCGGCCAGCACCGGCGCCGACCCGAGCCGCAGCGCGCGGCCCGCGGAGCCGTCCGCGGTGCCGAGGTCTTCCTGGTCGACGACCTCCGCGTGCACGGCAGGCGCGGTCACCCCGACCGTCCCCGCGGTGAGCTCGGACAGCACCGGGGACGCCGTGTACGCGCGGCCCCCGTCGGCGGGCGCCACGACGACCGCGCGGAACCAGGCCGCGAGGGTGCCGTGCTCGACCGACGTCCGCTGCCCCGCGGGCACGTGCAGCACGACGGCGCCCGGCCGGTTCAGCCCGCCGGTGCCGTCCTCCTCGACGTCGCAGTCGGCCCACCCGTCCGCCGTTCTCGCCTGCCACCGCAGCGGTGGCCGCCGGGGGTCGACACCGAGCCCGTCGACGTGCGCGGCCACGTCGAACCGCACCGCGCAGCCCGGGGTCGCCGCGTCCAGGCCGACGAGCAACTCGTCACCGGGGGCGGGCGGGTCGGAGAACACCGGGAACGACCCCTCGCGCGCGGTGCTCTCCCCACCGGCCCTGGTGCGGAGTTGCACGAGCCGGCAGGGCGGTGCGGTCACGTCCTCGGTGGTGCTGAACACGACCGGCTCGGCGCCCTCGGCCCGCACCGTCGCGGCCTGGGTCCCGGCGGGCACGGTCAGCGGCGCGGTCGCGGGCGCCGACAGCCAGAACGTGAGCGGCGCCCGCGCGGCGGTCGGCGGCCGCAGCCGCAGCCCGATCAGGTCGAGGAACTTCAGGTGCAGGCGGTCCGGTACCCGGTTGAGCCGGTACAGCAGGACGTCGGTCAGGTAGGCGAACGCCTCGATCAGCGTGACGCCGGGGTCGGACGGGTTGTGGTCCGTCCACTCCGGACAACGCAGCCGCACGAGCCGCAGCGCGTCGTCGACGAGGTCGTCGTAGCCGCGGTCGTCGAGGTCCGGGGCGGGCAGTGCCATCGTCACTCCTGCGTGCCGTCGGGGTGGGTGTGGAAGGGGACGACGAGGTCGCGCCGCTCGTCCGTCGCGCGGACGGTGTAGCCGACGGTGATGTGCAGCAGGCCGCCGTGCCCGGGGACCGGGCTCGCGTCGACGTCCTCGACGACCACGCGTGGTTCCCAGCGCCGCAGCGCCTCCCGCACCTCGTGCGACACCCCGGCCACGGTGTCGAGCGTCATGGGCCGGAACACGTAGTCGCGCAGGCGCGAACCGAACTCGGGGCGCGCCACCCGTTCGCCGGGGTAGGTGGCGAGGATGAGCAGCATCGCCTGCTCGAGCTTGTCCGTCCCGCCCGCGGTCGCGAACCGCCCGCTCGGCCCGGTCCGCAACGGGAAGTGCCAGCCGGTCCCGACGTCGATGGCCATCACGCCCTCCTAGTTCAGCTTGATCTGCTTGCCGGTGATCGCGACCTCGCCGGTGGCGGCGATCCGCACGGTCTCGGCGGACAGGTCGAGCCTGGCGCCGCCGTCGACGGTCACCGAACCGCCCGCACCGGCCCGCACGTCGACCGAGCCGCCTGCGCCGCACTCGACGACGATCGCGCCCGCACCGCCCGCCGGGTCGCAGCGGAGGGTCACGGTCCCCGCCACCTGGTCGATCACCAGCGCCACGTCGCCCTTCGCGGTGCCGAGGACGATCTCGGCCGTCCTGGGGGCGTGGTCGTCGTGGAAGGTCAGCCGGTTGCCGGACGGGCTGACGAACCCGCGGCGCACCAGCGCGGAACCGGTCTTGCCGCCCCGGACGGCCGGGCCGCCGACCGAGTAGGAGCTGTCCGCGTTGACGAGGCCACCCAGTACGTAGGGCCTGCGCGGGTCCGCGCACTCGAACCCGACCAGCACCTCGTCGCCGACCTCGTGCCCGAACAGTGCGCCGCTCCGCGCGCCGGCCCCGAGCTGCGCGACCGGCGCCCAGTCGGTCTGGAAACCCGGTGCCAGCAACGGCACGTCGACCTTGACCCGCCCCTTGCCGAGCGGGTCGGCGATGTTGCTGACGATCCCGCACACGAGGCCGGGAACCCGGCCGCCGTCCCGGCCCCGCGCACCGGCGACCAGGCCGATGATCGAGCGGTCGTGGCGCCCGCTCACCTCGAACTGCGTGTAGTAGTCGGCGTCGTCGAACACGTGCCTGGCCCTGGTGAGCGTCCAGCGGCCGCAGAACACCGACGACACCCCGGACACGTCGACGACGGAACCCGCGCGGAGCCGGGGGTCGCCCGCCGCCTCGCCCTCCGCCTCGGCGTACGTGTCGCCCCAGTGCGCCGCCACCTGGTCCGCGGCGCGGGCCGCCGCGGTGTGGATCGCCGTGCCGTTCGCGACCGGCCGCCCGGTCACCACGTGCCCAGCCACCGGCTCCGGACCCCTCGGCGAGGACGCGGCCGGGGCGGGCCGGGGTGCGTCGAACGGCTGCGCCGCTGAGGCCGCGGTGGTGCCCGGCAGGTCGACCGAACGGGTCGCGGTCGGGGTCGTGGCGCTCACGACCCTGCCCGCCATCGGGTCCCACACCCGCACCTCCGCCGACGATGTCAGGTTCCCCGCGGTGACGCGTGGCAGGAACATGCGCAGCTCGCGGGGGAAGCGCAACGGGATCGGCGACGGTGGCGCGCCGCCCGCGTCGAGGAAGAACCGCCCGTCGCGGACGCCGAAGTCGAACCCCGCCTCGCCCGCGCGGGCGCGCAGGAACTCCCAGTCGGTCTGGTTCACCTGCGAGACCTGCTCGTGCCGCGTCGTCGTCGGGTCCACAGTGGACGGGCGGAGGCCCGCGCCGGTCGCGACGCGGCGCGCGATGTCGCTGTCCGTGGCGTTGGGGAACGTCGCGGACCGGCGGGCGCGCATGAGCCGGTGGTCGGCGGAGTACCCGCGCACGACCGTGTGGTTGGCCTCGGCGAACACCCCCTCGATCGCGGTGACCTCGCACACCAGCAGCGTGTGCGGTGCGGGGTCCTGCGCGCGGGTGGCGCTGACCGTGAGCACGGTGCCGAGCCGGATGCCCGCCTCGTCGAGGACGGTGCCGTCCCGGTCGTGGAAGGTGATCTCCAGCATGTCCGGCAGGTGCCGGTGGCTGTCCACGACGACACGCGCGATCCGGCGGGCGACGGCGTCGGGCAGCGGGGTGCCGGTCGCGCCGACGGACACGACCGGAGCGGGGATGCCCGCGGTGGTCATGCGCGCCGCCCGCCGATCTGCGGCCCGGGTTGGCGCGGCGGCTGTGGCCGGGGTGCGGGCGGCGCGGGCCGCAGCGGGTCGTCGACGTTCTTCGCGGCGGCCGCCGCGCGCCACTGCGGCGGCACCCCGTCGATCCTCGGCGACACGCCGTGGCACTCGAACCGCACCGTGGCCCGGCTGGGCGCGCCCGCCTGCGTGAACCGGCTGTAGGTGATGTTGACCTGGGTCAGCACGACCTCGCGGCTCAGCAGCGGGTTCCGCCCGTCGCCCATCCGCACCGTGACCTTCTTCGGGATCTTGACCTCGGTCGGCGCCGGGGTGGTCCAGGCACGCAGCGCCTCGGTGACCGCGCGGACCTTCGCCTCGCCCTCGACGACCAGGTTGTCGTAGGAGAGCGTCCACTTGTCGTTGTTGCTGATCTGGAGGTCGTAGTCGTCCTCGTTCTGGCGGTTGCCCGTGGTGACCGCGACCATCTTGGTCACGGTCACCTTCTCCGGGCTGTACTGGAACGGGAGCGACGTCCCGTCCGGACCCGACAGCACGAGCTGCCCCTCGCCCGCGACCGACGGCGAGCCGCCCGCGGTGTCGCTGTCGAGGAAGCCGCCGTGGGCGAGGACGAGTGTCTCGATCGCGACCGTGCCACCCGCGGTGGCGAGCTTGGGCGCCGACCACGACACCGGGACGACGTCACGCAGGTTCCACGACGCCACCGGCGGCTCGCCGAGGCGGTGGAACAGCTCGATCCGCACGGTCGTGCCGGGGTGGAACCGGCCGCCGCCGCCCGAGGCCGGTGGCGGCGCGCCGCCCTCGGCGGAGTTGACCCAGGTGGCGGCCACGCGGCGGAGCCAGTCCTGGACCTTCCGCGAGTCGACGGAGGTCATGGCGCGCTCGAGGGTGATGTTCCCGTAGCTCATCGCGCCGGGCAGGACGGTCTCGCGGTCGTAGCGGCCGCCGACCTTCACCGTCTCGGAGCCGAACTTGACGTCGAGGCCGCCGCAGCTCGACCACAGGCCCAGGTCTCCGCCGGGCATGCCGACGCTGACGCTGAACCACATGGTCATGCCGTACTCCGGCACGAACACCCCGCTCGACGGCTTCGGCACCGACGAGGTCAGCGCGGCGGGCGCCGCGAACGCGGCCCGCACCGGACCCGGGCCGATCACGGGAGCCTCGCCTCGCTGTCGAGGAACCCCGCGTGCGCGAGCGACAGCTCCTCGATGGCGGTCTTCGCGGAGGACGAGTCGAACCCCGAGATGGACCACGAGATCGGGAAGAACTGCTTGAGCTCCCAGGTGATGACCGGCATGCCGAGGAAGTCGAGCATGTGGATCGCACCGGACAGCGGTTGCCTGCCCGCGGCGGTCTTGGTGAGCCACGCCTTGACGGTGGCCGAGTCCGCGCACGCGGCACGCGCCAGCTTGATCGGCGAGTACCGCACCGCGCCGCCGAACACCTCGGTGTCCGACCGCTCGCCGGGCCGGTACGTCACCTCCTCCCACCTGACGTCCAGACCGCTGACCTGCGACCAGGTGCCGAAGTCGTAGTCGCTGTCGTCGACGCACGCGATGAAGCGGTGGGTCATCGCCACCTGGTCGGGCACGAGGTCGAGGAGCGAGGTCACTTTCCGGTGCATGCCGGCCTCCTACATCGGGTCCGCGAGCAGCCCGGACCGCTCGCGGTCGACGAGCAGTTCGGTCCGCAGCCGGGTGCGGACGTGCCGGTACAACCGGCCCGCGAGGTCGTCGAGTGTGTTGGTGTCGCCCAGGTCCGGGCAGGAGTGCGGAGTGGCCGGCGGCGGACGCTCGTCGTCCTGCTCTTCCGGGTCGTCGCGTTCCGGTTCGGGCTCCCGGGGTTTCCGGTAGCCGGTGAGCCCCCGTCGCCTGCTCTCGCCGAGGGTCGCGGCCCGCGGGGGAGGTGGCGGGGCCGCCGGTTGCTCGGCGCTGGGTTCCGGCGACGTGGTCGCGAGACCGAGGGCCGCGTCGAGCGGCAGGTTCGAGTACTGCGCCACCAGCCGGTCGAACTGGGTGAGGTGGCGGACGGGGGTGGCAGGTGCGACCGGCTCGCCGACGAAGCGCTCGTCCGCCACCGTCATCGGGGGTCTGGACGCGGGTGTCGCCACGACCACCGGTCGCGCGGGCTCGTCCGGCGCGCGGAACCGGAGTTCCACGAGCGGGCGGGGTGCGCGGTCCTCCGGGGTCTGGGGTGGGGAGAAGAGCAGGGCCGGTCCTGTGGACGCGGTCGGCAGGGGAGTGGTCGCACGCACGGGGCCGACCGGGGCTCCGGCAGGTGGCGGTGTGACCGGCGAGTGCTCGGGCTGGGAAACCCATGGCGGGGCCGCCGGGATGATCGCGGGGTCGCTCGGTGGTGTCGTGGCGGTGCCCCGGCTCTCCGGTGGTGCCGGGAGCGCCGATGTCGTGGTCGTCGCCGGGGCGGGCGGGGGAACCGGGATCGTTGCCGGTGGTGCCAGGGCGGTTGCGATGGTCGGGTGGGCCGGGATGGGTGCCGGTGGCGTGAGGGCCGTTGGTGTCGTGGTTGCTGCCAGGCTGGTGGGGGCCGGGCGTGTTGTTGAGGTTGGTGTCGGGCCGGTCGCCGGGTAGGCCGGGATGAGTGCCGGTTCTGCCGGGGTCGCCGGTGTTGTGGTTGGTGTCGGGGTGTTTGCGGGGTTGGCCGCGAGGGGTGCCGGGCCTGCCGGGGGCGTTGGTGGCGTGGGTGCTGCCGGGGTCGCGGGATTGATCGGGTTGGCCGGGAGGGTTGCTGGGCCTGCCGGGGGCGTTGGTGGTGTGGTTGCTGTCAGGGTCGCGGGGTTGGCCGGGAGGGTTGCTGGGCCTGTCGGGGATGTTGGTGGTGTGGTTGCTGTCAGGGTCGCGGGGTTGGCCGGGAGGGTTGCTGGGCCTGTCGGGGATGTTGGTGTTGTGGTTGGTGTCGGGGTGTTTGCTGGGTTGGCTGGGATGGGTGCCGGGCTTGTCGGGGGCGTTGGTGGTGTGGGTGCTGTCGGGGTCGCGGGATTGATCGGGTTGGCTGGGATGGGTGCCGGGCCTGTCGGGGATGTCGGTGTTGTGGTTGCTGTCGGGGCGTTTGCTGGGTTGGCCGCGACGGTTGCCGGGCCTGCCGTGGGCGTCGGTGGTGTGGGTGCTGTCGGCGTCGCGGGGTTGGCCGGGATCGTCGGCGGTGGTGTCGGGGCCGTTGCTGTCGGGAAGGTCGCGGGAGCGGTCGGGTAGGCGGGGATGGTTGCCGGGCCTGTCGGTGGTGTGGGTGCCGTCGGGGCGATCGCGGGGCTGGGCGGGTCAACCGGGTTCGTCGCCGGTGGCGTCGGGGACCCCGGGGTTGTGGTTGCTGCCGGGGCGTTCGCGGGGCCGGCCGGGACGGTTGCCGGGCCTGGCGGGGATGTCGGTGGTGTGGGTGCCGCCAGGGCGGTCGCGGGATTCGTCAGGTAGGGCAGCGTTGTCGCCGGGGAAGCGGGGACCGTTGCCTCGCCTGTGAGTGGCGTCGGGGATGTCCACGGCAGGGCGACCGCCGGGACGGTCACCGCGGGTTCGTCGGCCACGTCGATCACCCGTGCCAGGCCGCCCACCCGCCCGGCCGGGGAGACGAGCGGGGGCCACCGCCGGGGGGCCGGCAGCGGGTCGCGGGTCGTCACCACGCTCGGTGGGTTCAGCAGCGCCATGGCGCCGGCGCTCGTCGCGGTGCGCAACGCGGGCAGCCGCGCCCACGCGCGTCGTTGCCGTGGCGCGGGGGCGGCCGGCCTGCGGCGGCGGAATCGGGGCCAGCGCATGGTGGGCTCCTCAGGTGGCGGGGGACAGCCGGGCGTTGATCGCGCCGATCCGGCTGATCACCTCGGTGCGGGTGCGGTGGTCGAGGTCGGCGATCTCGGCCAGCGGCCAGTGCAGGTGGTAGGCGACGTACACGACCTCGTCCCAGAGGCGGGTGGTCGTGTACGTCAGGATTCCCCCGGGCGGTCACCTGCCAGGCTCACCGTGAACTCCTGCGCGCACGACGGGCACCGGACCTCCGCCTCGGTGTGGCCGTCGGCGTTGACGCGGCGGTACAGGTCCTGCAGGAACGCCAGGTCGGACGCGAACAGGCTCTCGATCACCAGTGTGTCCACCTGGGACAGGGCGCCCAGCCGGGTGATGGTCCTGGCCAGCAGCAGCACGGTCAGGTACGCCGGGTTCTGGCGCACCCGCTGGTCGGTGTGGGTGGAGAGCTCGTCCCGCGCGGTCGCCAGGCGCAGCACGCCGTCGCGGTGGACGGTGCCCTGCTCGTCGACGAAGCCGCGGGGGAGGGTGAACGGGTACTCGGTGCGCAGCGCCGGGGTCAGTGCCGTGCTCATCGGTGTCCTTCCTGTGCCGTCAGATCATCCCGGTCTGGGGGACCTCGATCTCCTCGCACGTGATCTTGCATTCGATCATCGCGACGCCCGCGTCACCGGCTTTCAGCGACGTGATCTGCAGTTCCGAGCACCAGCCGCCGTGGATGTTGTAGGTGATCTCGCTCGCGCCGTTGCCGGACGCGTCCATCACGACCAGCGTCCCCGACGTGCGTGCCGCCGGGTCCCCGTGCCGGGACAGCGCGTGCCACGCCATGAGCTTCGCGTTGCCGTCCGCGTCCAGCGCCCGCTTCAGGGTGATCGTCGGTGGTTCGGTCTTGCCGTACTGTTTCGTGTGGACGGTCTCGCCGCGGTCGTTGTTGTAGATGTACTCCTGTGTGGACACCTTGGTGGTGATGCCGCCGAGCTCGGAGAAGGCGATCCTGCCGATGTGCGAGAACTCGATGAAGAAGCGTGCGGCGGAGATCACCTGGGACTGTGTCTTTGCGTCGCCCATGCGAGCACTCCTTGTCAGATAACGGAACTAGAGCATGACGATGTCGTCGCACTCGAGCGTGACCTTCATCATCACCACGTTGGCCCCGCCCGCCTGCGCCGGATCGATCTCCAGCCGCGCGCACCACGCGTTCTCGAGCGTGCACGCCGCCACCGGCAGCCCGCTCGCGGCGAGGATGGTGAACGAGGCGGGCACCTTCGCCGCCGGGTTGTTGGTGCGTGCCAGCGTGTGCCACGCGAACAGCTGGGCGAACCCGATCGAGTCGAGCGCGCGTTTCAAGGTGATCGACGGCGGGTTCGGCCTGCCGAACTGCTTGGTGCGGACGTTGCCGAGCCTGCCGTTGTAGGAGTACTCGCTCGACTCCACCGCCGAGTTGAACCCGGCCAGCTCGGTGAACCCGAGCCCCTGCGACCAGCCGAGCACGGTCACCACGAACCGCGCCGCGCTGACCGGCTCGACCAGCGGCAGGCTCTCCGTCGTCAGGTCGGGCGCGGCGAGGTCGGGTGCGGAAAGGTCGGGGATCACGTCACTCCTCCAGCGCCGCGCCCTCGGAGAGCTGCGAGAGCCGGAACACCACGAACTCGGCGGGCTTGACCGGCGCGATCCCGATGTCGACGGTCAGGATGCCCGCGTCGCGGTTCTCCTCCGGGTTGTTCTCCTCGTCGCACTTCACGTAGAACGCCTGCTCCGGGGTGCTGCCGAACAACGCGCCGCTGCGCCAGACCCGGCGCAGGAACATCGTGATGGTGCGTCGCACCGAACCCCACAGGAACCGGTCGTTCGGTTCGAACACCACCCAGTTCGTGCCGTTGAGGATGGACTTCTCCACGTAGTTGAAGAGGCGGCGCACGTTCAGGTACCGCCACTCGGGATCGCTCGACAGGGTGCGCGCGCCCCAGACCCTGATGCCCTGCCCCGGGAACGAGCGCAGGCAGTTCACCCCGATCGGGTTCAGCTGGTCGTGCTCGCCCCTCGTCAGCCCGGCGGTCAGCTCGACGACGCCGCGGACGACCTCGTTCGCGGGCGCCTTGTGGACGCCGCGCGTGTCGTCGTTGCGTGCCCAGATCCCGGCGACGTGACCACTCGGCGGGACCTGCACCCGCTTGCCCGTCAAGGGATCCAGGACGGTGAGCCACGGCCAGTACAGGGTCGCGTACTTCGAGTCGTAGCCCGCGACCTCCGTCCGCCAGTGCTTGAGCCGCTGCGGCGACAGGCCCGGCGGCGGGTCGAGGATCGCCACCCGGTCGGCCATCAGCTCGCAGTGCGCGATCATCGCCTGCTGCACCGCACGCAGCCCGTCGTCGTCGATGAGGCCGTCCCGGTGCGCGCTCATGAGGTCCGGCACGCACAGCATGGTCACGTCGTCGATCGCCTCGAGGCCCGCGAAACCCGTCCGCTCGTCGGCGTCGCCGACGTACTCCGCGGCGTCGACCACCGGCCGGTCCGGTCCGCGGGCGAGCGTGACCCGCGACCCGATGGCAGGTGTCGCGAGTGGACCGCCCTTCGTCTCCTCCACGGCCACCAGCGCGGACTCGCGGAGCGCGGTCACCACGTTCCCGGCGCCGCGGCGGACCACGACGTTGTCGTACACCTCCTCGACACCGTCCTTGCGCACCACGAGCTTGAAGACGCCGTCCCCGGGTTCGGACGGCTCGTGCACCTCCACGGACACCTCGCCACCGCCGGCGTCCGGGTGCCGCGCGCGCAGGGCGAGTGGCCGTCCGGGGCCCGCGGCGTCGAGCTGCGCCGCCGCGATGGCCGTGCCGCTCTCGGACGTCTCGTCGCGCGCCCCGATCCGGACGACGTAGGCGGAGCCGCCGCCGTTCTGGAAGAACCCGTACACGGCGTGGGCGAGGTAGCCGCCCTGGACGAAGCCGCCGAAGGTCTGCGTGAACTGGGTCCAGTTGGTGACCAGGACCGGCACGTGCGCGGGCCCGCGTTCCGCGAAGCCGACGAACGCGGCGATGGCCGTGCCGACCCCCTCGATGGGCTTCGTGCCCGACGACACCTCCTCGGTGTAGACGCCGGGCGACAGGTAGTTGGGCATCGGCCCTCCCGTGGTGCGCGAACTGACGCCGTCGACTGTCCGGTCCGCAACCGCGTCGTGCCAGACGCCTCGGTGCGAAGCCAATGCGCACGCGCGTGTGCCCGATCGCTTGGCCACGAGTCCCCCGCGGATCGCGCCCGGCCGGTGATCATGGCGGGGTGCTCCGCGACATCGACAACGCGCTCATCGCGCTGCTCGGCACGGGCGTCCCCGGCGTCGCCGTCCTGCTCGGCCCGGGCGGCGACGAGCCGGGGCTGCGCGTGCTGCTGCACGACGTGCGCGAGGACCAGGGTGCGCTGGCCGCGATGTGGCAGGACGACCACGACGCGACGGGGCGCGTGGTGTCCCGCCGCCACCCGGTGCGCCGCTTCCGGTTGCGCTACCTGGTGTTCGCCGACGCGGGCGACCCCGCCACCGCCCACGACTGGCTGGGCCGCGCGCTCGTCGTGCTCGCCGCGCACCCGGTCGTGCCCGCCGGCCTGCTCACCGGCATGGCCGCGGACGCGGCGCTGCCCGTGCCGCTCCAGGTCGCGCCCCCTGGCCTGCCGGAGCTCACCCGCGCGGTGCTGGCCGCGGTCGGCACCCGGCCCGCGCTCGACGTGGTGGTCACCGCGCCATGCGTGCGATCCGACATGACCGGCCTGCCGCCCGCACCGGACACGGTGGACCTCGGGGTCGTGGCCGGGGCGCCGCGCACAGCGCAGCGCGGCCGCCAGGCGGGCCCGCCCGGCAGGCGGATCCGGGAGGGCCGCGATGGGTGAGGCGGCGGCGAAGCAGGGCGACCGGGTGATCGGCACCGACGTGCACGTCGTCCTCGTGCCGTCCTCGGGCGGTCCGGTGCCGACGCCGATGTCCCTGCCGTTCACCGCCACGATCACCGAACGGTGCAGCCCCGACGTGTCGATCGAGGGGAAGGCGGCCGCCGTCGCCGGGTCCGGCACGGCCAACCAGCCACCGCACGTGGCGCCGACCGGCCGCTTCGCGCGGGAGCCGGCGAACCGGGGCAGGGTCCTGCTCGGCAGCGCGACCGTGTTCGTGAACGGCAAGCCCGCCGCCCGCGCCGGTGACCGCGTGCTCACCTGCAACGACCCCGCGGACGCCCCGTCCGGTGTCGTCCAGGCGACCAGCACCGTCCTCATCGGACGGTAACGGCGGGGTGCCGTCGAACCGCTGGGCTACGGCCCCGTGCTCGCCTCGAGCACCGTCGTCGGCGGTGCGGTCGCGCCGGGAGTTGCGGGGCCGGTGCCGAGCACGGCCGTGGCGACGAGGACCGCGCCCGCGATCATCGACTTCACGGCGGACAGCCACGGGCCCGTCGCGGACGCGGCGCAGTTCGCCAGGAACGCGGGCGCGGTGAGGATGAGCGGCGCGAGGATCGCGGGCAGTTCCTGGTTCAGGTGCCGCAGGCTTGCCTCGAGGTCGCGGCACTCCCCGCAGCCGTGCAGGTGGGTGGTGATCCGCCGGGTGCGGTGCTCGGTGCCGCCGTGCCGGATCCAGTTCGCCAGCTGGCCCGCGATGGTGCGGCACGTCCCGCGGTCGGTGGCCGGGATGTGCTCGGACAGGTACGCCTGCCGCAGCCCCTCCCTGGCGCGGTAGGCGAGCGCGGCCACGCCGTTCGGTGTCATCCGCAGCGCCTCCGCGATCTCGCCGGGCGACTCGTTCTCGACCTCGGTGCGCCACAGGACCGCCTGCCAGCGTTCCGGCAGGCTGGCGAACGCGCGTGCGGCGGTCGACGCGTGCATGCGGGTGCAGACCGCGTCCTCGGGGCCCGGGGTGGGGGCGACGTCGGGCACGTCGGGGACCGGCCACATGTCGCGGCTGCGCCGCCGCCAGCTGATCAGCGTGTTGCGGATGGTCGTCAGCAGGTACGGCCGGAAGTCCTCGCCCGGCCCGCCGCCCGCGCGGAGGATCCGCAGCACGCGCGTGAACGCCTCGGCCACCAGGTCGTCCCGCTCCGCCCCGGTGATGCCGAGGGACGCGGCGAGCCGCCGTGCCGCGTGGAAGTGGCGCGCGTACAGCAGTCCGTACGCGGCCATGTCCCCGTCACGGACCGCCGTGGCGAGTGCCTCGTCGCTCGGCGTCCCGGCGACGCTACCGGCCGCGTTCTCCGCCATCCCACCTCCTGATGACCGTGCATGTGCACGTGCAGACGTCGATGTCCGGCATAACGGAGGCGACGGGATGAGGTTGCGGCTTCAACCAACAAATCGATGTTGTCACCTGTTTGGAGCAGTGAACCGGGGCGCGGCGTCCCGTACTGTCCACTGAGGACGAAAGACGGTAGATCGTCCCAGAGAACGGGCGGCCTACTGTGTATGCGGGCGTCCGAATGGAGGTGTTTCGGGCGATCTGAGCGTCCCTACTTTTGGTGTACCCGGGTCGAGGGCCCCGGCACACCAAAGGAGAACCCACTGTGCGGACACGATCCCTGCTCGTGACCCTGGTGGCGACGGCCGCCACCGCGATAGCCGGTCTCAGCCTGCCTGGCACGGCCAGTGCCACGACGGCTGACGACGTCACCCCGTTCATCGTCGGCGGCGGCAACGCCACCGAGACCTACTCGTTCATGGCTTCCCTGCAGAGCAGTTCCGGCAGCCACTCGTGCGGCGGGTCGCTGATCAAGGCCAACTGGGTGGTCACCGCCGCGCACTGCGGCACGCCCTACCAGGTCCGGGTTGGCACCACGAACCGGACGAGCGGTGGCAGCGTCGCGCGGGTGTCGAGACGCGTCGCCCACCCGACCGCCGACCTTGCGCTGCTGCAGCTGTCGACGTCGGTCAGCCAGGCGCCGGTCGCCGTCGCGACCACGTCCGGCCCGGTCGGCACCCAGACCCGGATCATGGGCTGGGGTCAGACCTGTCCGACGCGGGGCTGCGGTTCGGCGCCGATCACCCTGCAGGAGCTGAACACGTCGATCGTCAACGACAGCGAGTGCGCGGGCGGCGGCATCCGGGGTGCCAGTGAGATCTGCACGGACAACCCGGACAACAGCCGCGGCGCCTGCTACGGCGACTCGGGTGGCCCGCAGGTCAAGCGGGTCAACGGGGTGTGGCAGCTGATCGGCGCCACCAGCCGCTCCGGCGGCAGCGCCACGTGCGCCCGCGAACCGTCGATCTACGTCGACGTGCCGTACTTCCGGAGCTGGATCGCCCAGTACACCGGCGCGTTGTGACCACCGCCGGCGCGTGGCGCCGCCCGCGCCACGCGCCGGTGCTCACCGGTCGGCCTTGAGGGTCTTCATGGCGAAGCGGGACTGGAGCTTGCCGAGACCGGGCAGCGTGGCCAGCCGCTGGGTCATGAACCGCTCGTACGCGGCGACGTCCGCCACGGCGACCAGCGCGATGTAGTCGGGCGCGCCGAACATGCGGCGCGCCTCGACGACCTCGTCGAGCGCGACGAGCGCGGTCTCGAACTCCTCGAACGTGCGCTGGGTCTGGTTCGCCAGCTCGAGTTCGACGTGCACCTGGAAACCGCGGCCGAGCGCGGCGGGGTCGACGCGCGCGTGGTAGCCGACGATCACCCCGTCCTCCTCCAGCCGCCGCACGCGGCGCAGGCACGGCGACGGGGTCAGGCCGACGCGGTCGGCCAGTTCGGTGTTGGTCTGACGGCAGTCACGGCGCAGCTGGTCGATTATCGCGCGGTCGATGCGATCCACGCGCGGATTATGCGCACGCGTTCCCGATGCGGCAATGACGCGCAATCGCGTGCCGCCCCGGCTTCCCTAACCTTGCCCGCATGGACGCAGCCACCGAGTTCTGGACGACGGCGCGCAGCAGGCTGATCCGCTACGCCGCCAACGACTTCGTGCCCGCGGTGATCGAACGCGCCGCCGGGGCGGAGGTGTTCGACAGCGACGGCCGCGCGATCCTCGACTTCACGTCGGGGCAGATGAGCGCGTTGCTCGGCCACTCGCACCCCGAGATCGTCGAGACCGTCCGCCGGTCGGTCGCCACGCTGGACCACCTGTTCAGCTGGATGCTCAGCCGCCCGGTGGTCGACCTGGCCGCGGCGCTGGTGGGGACGCTGCCCGCGCCGTTGAGCAAGGTGCTGCTGCTCAGCACCGGCGGCGAGGCCAACGAGGCGGCCATCCGGATGGCCAAGCTGTACACCGGCGGGCACGAGGTCGTCGCGTTCGACCAGTCCTACCACGGCGTCACGCACGCGTCCGGCGCGGCGACGTTCGCCATCCCGCGCGCCGGGTACGGGCCGGTGGCGCCCGGCAACATCGTCGTCCCGACGCCGAACGCCTACCGGCCGCTGTTCACCCGCGACGGGCGCCACGACTGGCAGGCCGAGCTCGACCACGCGTTCACCCTGGTCGACCGGCAGTCGGTGGGCAGCCTGGCCGCGTTCATCGCCGAGCCCATCCTCAGCACCGGCGGCGTCATCGAGCCCCCACCCGGCTACTTCGCCGCCCTCAAGCGGAAGTGCGCGGAGCGCGGCATGCTGCTCATCCTCGACGAGGCCCAGACCGGGCTGTGCCGCACGGGGGACTGGTACGCCTTCCAGCGCGACGGCGTCCGCCCCGACATCCTCACCCTGTCCAAGACCCTGGGCGCGGGCATGCCGCTGTCGGCGGTGATCACCACCGACGAGATCGAGGAGGCCTGCCACGAGCGCGGGTTCTACTTCGGCACCACCCACGTCAACGACCCGCTGGCGGCGGCCGTGGGGCTCACCGTGGTGACGGTCCTCGCCCGCGACGGCTACGACGAGGTCGCCCGCCGCCTGGGCAAGCGGCTCCGCGACGGCCTGCTCGACCTCCGGTCCCGCCACGACGTCATCGGTGACGTCCGCGGCCGCGGCCTGCTGCAGGGCATCGAGCTCGTCACCGACCGGACCAGCAAGACCCCGGCGGGCGAGTTCGGGTCGAAGGTCATCGAGCGGTGCCTCGAGCTGGGGCTGCACCTCAACATCGTCCAGTTCCCGGGGAGCAGCAGCATCTTCCGCATGGCCCCGCCGCTGACCATCACCGACGCCGAGCTGGACCGCGGCCTGGACATCCTCGACCAGGCGCTGACCGCCACCGCCCGCGAAGTCTGACTTCCGGAGCCCTGCAGACGTCGTTCTTGCCCGATTTCGGGCAAGAATTGGCTATTCGAACCCTCGTGTGTGCATGATGTCCGGCGTGCGGGATGCGGACCTCATCGAACGCGTGGCGGCGTCCACCGGCTTGGCGCCGAACGTCGCCGCCCGGGTGGTCGAGGACGTCCTGGCCTACTACCGGCTGCCCGCCGAGCAGTACGTCCGCCGCAGGCACGCGGAGCTGCAGGCCGAGGGGAAGAAGAACCCCGAGATCTTCCCCCTGATCGCGGCCGAGCTGCGGGGGCGGCTCGTCGCGGCGCCGGTCCTCTCCGAGCGCCAGCTGCGGCGCATCGTCTACGGGTGAAGCGAGGTCAACTCAGCATGTGCGGAATCGTCGGCTACATCGGCGGCCAGAACGCGGTCCCCGTGATCGTCGAGGGGCTGACCCGGCTCGAGTACCGCGGCTACGACTCGGCGGGGCTGGCCGTCGTCGGCGCCAAGGGGAGCGCGCAGGTCCACCGGGTCGTCGGCCGGGTGCGCAACCTCGCCGCCGCCCTGCCGAAGCGGATGACCGGCAAGGCGGGCATCGGCCACACGCGCTGGGCGACGCACGGGCCCGCGACCGAGGACAACGCGCACCCGCACACGTCCGAGGACGGCCGGATCTGCGTGGTGCACAACGGCATCATCGACAACGCCGACGCCCTGCGCGCGCACCTCGCCGACGCGGGCGTCACCCTGACCTCCGAGACCGACACCGAGGTGCTCGCCCACCTGATCAGCCGGTCGAGCGCGGAAACGCTCGAGGACGCGGTGGTCGACGCGCTGTCCCGTGTCACCGGCACCTACGCGATCGCGGTCCTCGACACCGCGCGGCCCGACCGGCTCGTGGTGGCCCGCAACGGGTCGCCGCTGATCATCGGCGTCGGCGACCGCGAGATGTTCGTCGCGAGCGACCTGGCCGCGCTGGTCCGGCACACGTCGCGGGTGGCGCACCTGGAGGACGGCGAGTTCGCGACGGTGTCCGCGACCGGGTACCGGACCTTCACCGTCGAGGAGAGCGACACCACCAAGCCGGCGACCGAGATCGACATCGACGCCGACGACCTCCAGCTCGGCGGCTACCCGCACTACATGTACAAGGAGATCCAGGAGCAGCCCGACTGCGTGGCGCGGGTGATCCGGGGCAGGCTGGACGACCGGTTCGGCGTGCCCCGCCTGGACGGGCTCAACCTGTCGCCGCGCGAGCTGCGCGGGTTCACCCGCGTGAAGATCCTCGGCTGCGGGTCCGCCTACTACGCGGGCCAGATCGGCGCGACGATGATCGAGGAGCTGGCCCGGATCCCCGCGGACGCCGAGGCCGCGTCCGAGTTCCGGTACCGCAACCCGATCATCGAGGCGGACACGCTGTACATCGCGGTCAGCCAGTCCGGCGAGACGATGGACACCGCGTTCGCGGTCGAGGAGATCCGGCGCAAGGGCGGCCGCGTGGTCGGCCTGGTGAACGTCGTCGGGTCGACCATCGCCCGCGCCTGCGACGGCGGGGTGTACCTGCACGCGGGCCCGGAGATCGCGGTCGCGTCGACCAAGGCGCTCACCAACATGGCCGTCGGGTTCGCGTTGATCGCGCTGGCGCTCGGCCGGGTCCGCGACCTGTCCAACGCGGACGGTCAGCGCGTCATCGCCGCCATCCGCGCGCTGCCCGGCCAGGTCAGGGCGATCCTGGACCAGGAGGCGGCGATCGCGGAACACGCGAAGACCGCGGCGGCCGCGAACAGCCTGTTCTTCGTCGGCCGGGTCCGCGGCTACCCGGTGGCCAGGGAGGGCGCGCAGAAGTTCAAGGAGATCTCCTACCGGCACGCCGAGGCGTACCAGACCTCCGAGCTGAAGCACGGCCCGCTGGCGCTGATCGACGAGTCGGTGCCCACGGTCGCGATCGTGCCGTCCGACGAGCTGACCGAGCGCAACCTCGCCGCCGTGCAGCAGATCAAGGCCCGCGGCGGCCCGGTCCTGGCGGTCACCCACGACGACGTCGACTTCGGCGAGCTCGACGTGCCGCGCATCGTGGTGCCGAAGACGGAGCCGGAGCTCGACCCGATCCTCCTCACCATCCCCCTGCAACTGCTGGCCTACCACGCGGCGCTCACCCTCGGCTACGACATCGACAAGCCGCGCAACCTGGCGAAGTCGGTCACCGTCGAGTGAGGACGCCGGGCGGGCTCGTGCCGGTGCCCCACGGCAGCGAGCACGACCACGCCGTGTCCGTCGAACCGGGGGTGTGGGTCCGCCACCGCCTCGGTCAGGCACCCCACGGGCGGGGGAACGTCTCGCCGTCCAGCCGGTCGCCGGGGGCGAGGCCGAGCGGGTCGGTGACGACGTGCGCGGTGCCGTCGTAGGTCGTCGCCGCGTCCATGTAGATGACGACGTGGGCGAGGCGCGCCAGGCCGGTCCGGTTGGGCAGCGCCATGTGGCCGGTGTATCCACTGTGGAACGTGCAGTCGCCTGCCCGCAGCGGCACGGTGACGCGCGGCACCCAGCGCAGCGCCGGATCAGCCGCGAACAGGTCCTCCTCGTCGTGGAGGTCCTGTGGGCGCAGGCCGGTGCGGTGCTGGGTGCCGGGCAGGAACGTCATGCAACCCCGCTCCGGCGGGACGTCGACCAGCGCGACCCACGCCGACAACGGCAGCCGGTCACCCGCGTGCGGCCAGTACGGGCGGTCCTGGTGGAACTCCGTCGCGCGGTCGTTGTGCGGCTCCTTGACCAGCAGCTGGTCGTGCCACAGCCGCAGCGGGAACCCGGCGAGCTGTTCGGCGACGCGGCCGAGCCGCGCGTCCAGGGTGAGCGCGCGGAGCGTCTCGTCCCGCTGCCAGACGTTGACCAGCTGGCTGAACGTGCCCCGCTTCTCCAGGCTCTCCGCGCGGTGCGCCGCCAGGAACGCCGCCGCGCCGGCCCGGAACCGCGCGACCTGCCCGGGGTCGAGCACGCCGCGCACCCGGACGAAACCGTGCTCGCGGTACGCGCCGACCAGCTCGTCCGGCACGCGGCCGTCGACGCCGACATCGCTCGGGCCGGTCTTCTCGGTCGTGAACATCCTGTCCTCCCACGGGTCCGGGTACCACCTCAGTGTCGGCGCGAGGCGCGGCGGTGCCTAGTCGGATCCCTGCCGGTGCTCGTACGATCCCGACATGACACCGACCCTGCACGAGCACGCGCTGTTCGCGGACGGGCCGATCTGGGGCGGCGTCCACCACCTGGACACGGACGTCGATGCGCACGCGCACGACTTCCTCGAGATCGCCGTGATCGGGTCCGGCCGCGGCAGGCACGTCACCAGCCGGGGCGAGCACGACGTGCGGTGCGGGCAGGTCGTGGTGCTGCGTCCCGGCGCGTGGCACGGGTTCACCGGCTGCGCGGACCTGACGGTCGCCAACTGCTGCCTGTCCGCGCAGGCGCTGCGGACCGAACTGGCCGCACTGCACGACTTCCCGGCGCTGCGCAGGACACTGTGGACCGATCCGATGGCGGCGGGCACGCGCGGTGTCGCCGTGGTCACCGTCGACGAGGCCGCCGCGCAGGAGGCCATCGCGGAGATCGGCAGGCTCGAACGGGACCTCGCGGCGCCCCGGCCCGGCCGCCTGCTGGGCAGGCTGGTCACCGTGCTGGGCGTCCTCGCCGACGGCAGGGGCGGCGTGCCCGCCGAGCCCGCGCCCCACCCCGCCGTCGCGGCGACGGTCGCGCGGCTCGAGGCGGCGCTCGACCGGCCGTGGCGGCTGGCCGACCTCGCGAGCGCGGTCAACCTGGACCCCGCCTACCTGGGTCGCCTGTTCGTGCAGCACGTCGGGGTGACGCCCATGGGGTTCCTGGCGCGGGTGCGCGCCGAGCGCGCCGCTACCCTGCTGACGCACTCCGACCTGCCCGCCGCCCAGGTCGGCGCCGCCGTCGGCTGGCCGGACCCGACGTACTTCGCCCGCCGCTTCCGGGCGCTGGTCGGCCTCACCCCGAGTGACTACCGGCGACACAGCCGGGCGACACGCGCGACTATAAGTTGATTTGTTCCAGATAGGCGATAGGGTCGTGCTGTGACGTCCGACTTCGAGTCGCAGCTCCGGGCGGTCTCGTTGCGTGTGACCAGACCCCGGATGGCGGTGCTCGCCGCGCTGCGCGACAACCCGCACATCGACACGCAGACGGTGATCGAACTGGTGCGCACCGACCTCCCCGCGGTGTCACACCAGGCGATCTACGACGTGCTGCAGGCACTCACCGACGCCGGGCTCGTGCGGCGCATCCAGCCCGCGGGCGCGACCGCCCGCTACGAGTCCCGTGTCGGGGACAACCACCACCACGTAGTGTGCCGTTCCTGCGGTGCCATCGCGGACGTCGAGTGCGCGGTCGGCCACGCTCCCTGCCTCACCGCCGCCGACGACCACGGCTTCGTGGTCGACGAGGCGGAGGTCGTCTACTGGGGCACCTGCCCCGACTGCGCGGCCACGCGCACCCCCTCATGAAACGCCACATCGGAAGGAAGTAGATGAGCTCCACCCAGGACAACGTCCCCTCCAGCGCGCAGGGTGTGGACGAGAAGGCCGCGGCCGGGTGCCCCGTCGCGCACGACTCGGTGACGGCGCACGGCAGCGAGAGCGAGAACCCGGCGATCGACTCGCCGAGCGCGAAGACGGGCCGCCGCCCGCGCACCAACCGGGACTGGTGGCCCAACCAGCTCGACCTGTCGGTGCTGCACGCTCACTCGTCCAAAGGCAACCCGCTGGGGGAGAACTTCAGCTACGCCAAGGAGTTCGCCAAGCTCGACGTCGAGGCCCTCAAGAAGGACATCGTCGAGGTGCTCACCACCTCGCAGGACTGGTGGCCTGCCGACTTCGGGCACTACGGCGGGCTCATGATCCGCATGAGCTGGCACGCGGCGGGCACCTACCGCATCCACGACGGCCGCGGCGGCGCGGGCGACGGTGGCCAGCGGTTCGCCCCGCTCAACAGCTGGCCCGACAACGCCAACCTCGACAAGGCACGCAGGCTGCTGTGGCCGGTCAAGCAGAAGTACGGCCAGAAGATCTCGTGGGCCGACCTGCTCGTGCTCGCGGGCAACGTCGCGCTGGAGTCGATGGGCTTCAAGACCTTCGGCTTCGGTTTCGGCCGCGAGGACGTCTGGGAGCCCGAGGAGATCTTCTGGGGCCCGGAGGACGCGTGGCTCGGCGACGAGCGCTACGCCACCGACACGGAGATGGTGCCCGAGCTCGGCGCGACCGAGATGGGCCTCATCTACGTCAACCCGGAGGGCCCGCGCGGCAACGCGAACCCGCAGGAGGCGGCCCACTTCATCCGCGAGACGTTCGCGCGGATGGCGATGAACGACGAGGAGACCGTCGCCCTCATCGCCGGTGGCCACACCTTCGGCAAGACCCACGGCGCGGGTGTCGCCGACGACCACGTCGGCCCGGAGCCCGAGGGCGCCCCGCTGGAGGCGCAGGGCCTCGGCTGGCTGTCCACCCACGGCAGCGGCAAGGGCGCGGACACGATCACCAGCGGGCTCGAGGTGACGTGGACCGACAAGCCGACGCAGTGGAGCAACCGCTTCTTCGAGATCCTCTTCGGCTACGAGTGGGAGCTCACCACCAGCCCCGGCGGTGCCAAGCAGTGGGTCGCCAAGGACGCCGAGGAGATCATCCCCGACGCCCACGACCCGTCGAAGAAACACAAGCCGACGATGCTCACGACCGACCTGTCGCTGCGCGTCGACCCGGCGTACGAGAAGATCTCGCGCCGGTTCCTGGAGCACCCGGACGAGTTCGCGCTGGCGTTCGCCAAGGCCTGGTACAAGCTGCTGCACCGCGACATGGGCCCGGTCAGCCGCTTCCTCGGGCCGTGGGTCCCCGAGCCGCAGCTGTGGCAGGACCCGGTGCCCGCCGTCGAGGGCGACCTCGTGGGTGACGCCGACATCGCCGCGCTGAAGGCGAAGGTCCTCGACTCCGGCCTGACGACCGCCCAGCTGGTCACGACCGCGTGGGCGTCGGCGGCGAGCTTCCGGGCCACCGACAAGCGCGGCGGCGCCAACGGCGCCCGCATCCGCCTGGAGCCGCAGCGGAGCTGGGAGGTCAACCAGCCCGAGCAGCTCGCGACGGTCCTGTCGAAGCTCGAGGACATCCAGCGGGAGTTCAACGAGGCGGGCGGCGCCCGGATCTCCCTCGCCGACCTGATCGTGCTGGCCGGCTCGGCCGCGGTCGAGAAGGCGGCGCGGGACGCGGGTGTCGAGGTGACCGTGCCGTTCCACCCCGGCCGCACGGACGCGAGCCAGGAGCAGACCGACGTCGACTCGTTCAAGGTGCTCGAGCCGCGTGCCGACGGGTTCCGCAACTACCTGCGGGCGGGCGAGAAGCTCCAGCCGGAGGTCCTGCTCGTCGACCGCGCGTACATGCTGAACCTGACCGCGCCGGAG
Source organism: Actinophytocola sp. KF-1 (assembly GCF_054661535.1). Lineage (NCBI taxonomy): Bacteria > Bacillati > Actinomycetota > Actinomycetes > Pseudonocardiales > Pseudonocardiaceae > Actinophytocola > Actinophytocola sp. KF-1. The sequence goes on from NZ_BAAFVK010000008.1 coordinate 437,025, forward strand.
ATGACCGTCCTCGTCGGCGGTCTGCGTGCCCTCGGCGCCAACACCGGCGGCTCGCGGCACGGCGTGCTCACCGACCGGCCGGGCGTGCTGACGAACGACTTCTTCACCAACCTGCTCTCGCCGGGCACGCGGTGGAAGGCGTCGGAGGCCGAGGAGAACGTGTACGAGATCCGCGACGTGACGACCGACGAGGTGAAGTGGACCGCCACCGCGGTCGACCTCATCTTCGGGTCGAACTCGCAGCTGCGTGCCCTCGCCGAGGTGTACGCCAGCCAGGACGCCCGCGAGAAGTTCGTCACGGACTTCGTCGCGGCGTGGACGAAGGTCATGGAGCTCGACCGCTTCGACCTGTCCTGACCTGCGGTGATGCCCGGGCCCGGCCGGTCTTCGCGACCGGCCGGGCCCGCTCGGCGTGCCATCGTGTCCCTGTTCCGGGCGCCGGGCGCATACGATGGGCCGGGACAGGCGAGGGGCCGCGCCGCGGCGGGCGCCCGCATGAGCAGGAAAGCGATGGAGCCCGTGTCGTGACGGCGGATGCCGGACCCTTCGTCCACCCAGCGTTCTTCTACCGCTCGGACGACGAGTACCTGGCCGTTCTGGTGCCGTTCGTCACCGACGGGCTCGCCGCGGGGCAGCCGGTCGCCGTGGCCGTCCCCGAGCAGCGCCTCGCCGTGCTGCGGTCGGGTCTCGGCGCGGACGCCGACGCGATCACCATGATCAACATGCAGGAGGCGGGCCGCAACCCCGGCCGGATCATCGCCGGGGTGCTCCGCCGCTTCGCCGACGCCCACCCCGACCGGCACGTCCGCATCGTCGGCGAGCCGATCTGGGCGGAGCGCACCCCGGTCGAGTACCCGGCCTGCGTCCAGCACGAGGCGCTGATCAACCCGGCCTTCGCGGGCCGGGACGTCACGATCATCTGCCCGTACGACACGAGCAGGCTCCCCGGCCACGTGGTGGCCGACGCGTACGCCACCCACCCCGAGGTCTGGCTGGCCGACGACCGCCGCGCCAGCGCCGAGTACGACTGGGACGGCGTCGTCGCCCGCTACAACGAGCCGCTCAACGGCCGGGTGGACGGGATGCTGTCCCTCGACGTGGCCGCGCTCGGCGAGCTGCCCGCCGCCCGCCAGTGGGTCACCGACCGCGCCGCCGTGCTGGGCCTCGCGCCGCACCGGCTCCCCGACCTCGAGCTGATCGCCAACGAGCTGGTCGTCAACGGCATCGTGCACGGTGGCGGCTCCGCGCACGTGCGGCTGTGGGCCGACGACGAGCACCTCGTCTGCGAGGTCACCGACCCCGGGCAGTGGACCGACCCGCTCGCCGGGCGGCGGCCACCGGTCGAGGGGCAGCTGTCCGGCCGCGGTCTGCTGCTCGTGCACGGCCTGTCCGACCTGGTCCGCACCCACACCGCGCCCGGGCGCACCACGATCCGGGCCTACCTCCGGTTCGACCGCGCCTGAACGGCGCGGGTCACTCGTCCGCGAGGGCCGCCGCGAGCGTGCCGTAGGTCGACAGGAACATGAGGAGCCCGGTCCGCCGCAGTGACTGCGCGACGGGGGAGTCGCCGACGACGATCCGCAGCTCGTGGTGGGAAGCCTGGTCCTGGTGGTGTTCGACGAGCACCGCGAGGCCGGCGGACGTCATGAAGGAGACGCTGGTCATGTCGAGCACGAGGGGCCGGGTCGCGGACGCTTCCTGACCTGCCTTGCCCAGTTCGACCGCCAGGCGGGGAGCGGTGAGGTGGTCGACCTCGCCGACCGCGTGGACCACGACCGCCCGGTCGGTGACCTCGCTCGTCAGGCTCAGGAGATCGTCCGCTGCCGTGTGGTCCACGGGTAGACCCTGCCATGGATTGCCTGGTCGGTCCATGCGCCGACCCTCGTGGAATCGGCTCCCACATCGTGGAAGCGGCTGTGCCGGTGCGCGGGAGGTGCCACGATCCGGACATGACCGCGGAGACGTTCCTCGCGCAGGCCCGTGCCGAGATCGAGCGGGTCGACGCGCTCAAGGCCTACCGGCTGCAACGCGAGGGCGCGTTGCTGGTGGACATCCGGCCGTACTACAACCGGCTCGCGGAGGGCGAGGTCCTCGGCGCCCTGCCGATCGAGCGGGTCGTGCTGGAGTGGCGGCTCGATCCGGACGGCCCGCACCGCATCCCGGAGATCTCGGCGGAGCGCACGGTGATCGTGTTCTGCAACGAGGGCTACGCGTCCAGCCTCGCGGCCCGCGACCTGCGCCGCGTCGGCCTCCCGCACGCCACCGACATGATCGGCGGGTTCAAGGCGTGGGAGGAGGCGGGGCTGCCCGTGACCGACGGCGGGTCGCCCGGCATCACCTAGTGTCCCGGGCCCGCACCGCGAGCAGCGGCGCGATCCGGTGGGTGGCCTTGTCCAGCAGCGCGGCCAGCTCGGGCAGCCGGTCGTCGGTGATGCGGACGGTCGGGCCCTGGACCGCGACGGCCGCGAGCGCGTCGCCGCCGGGCGCGAGCACGGGCGCCGCGATGGCGCGGACGCCCGGGTTGCGTTCCTCGTCGTTGAGCGCCCAGCCGCGTTCGCGGACCAGTTCGAGCTCGGCACGCAGCTGGTCCCGGTCGGTGATCGTGCGGTGGGTCGCCCGGACGAGGTCACCGAGCCGGTCGATCTGGTCGTCGATGTCGCCGCTGTTGGCCAGCAGGCACTTGCCCATCGCCGAGACGTGCATGGGCACCCGGCTGCCCGGCGCCTGCGCGAACCGCAGCGGCTGGCTGGACACCACGTCGAGCACCACCCGCACCTCGTTGCCCGCGCGGATGCCGAGGTTGATCGACTCGCCGGTGGCCGCGGCGAGCTCCTCCAGCACCGGCAGCGCCTGCTGGTACCCGAGCCGCCGCTCGGCCTTCCTGCCGAGCACCACGAGCGCCGGCCCCAGCTGGTAGCGCTCGGTGCGCGTGTCCTGGACCAGCAGCCCGGCCTCGGCGAGCGTCCTGGCGAGCCGGTGGGCGGTGCTCACGGTGAGCCCGGTCCGCTGGGCGAGTTCCGTGACGCCCACGCCGTCGTCGTCGGCCTCGACACACCGCAGGACCGACAGCGCGCGCTCGACGGCCTGCGCGCCGGATCGTGGCTGGTTGGCTGGCGCATCGGACACGTCGGCATCCTCGCACACCGCCGGGCCACCGGCCGCGCACCGGCTTCCCGCCCGGCCTCGTGCCTGGCGCCAGGCCGAGCGGGAGATGCCGGGGACGGCGGCCTACGTGGTGCGGGCGGCGGCGCGTTCCGTCGCGTGCGCGGGGAGGTCGCGGTTGCCGGTCTGCCGGTAGGTGTGCAGGGTCAGCTCCGCGATCCGCCCGCCCGCCAGCCGCGCGGTGTAGTGCCCGTACACGACCCACGTGTCGCCGCCCGGTGCGTCGTCCAGCCAGTGGTGGGCGATCACGTGGGTGTCGAGGATGTCGCCGGTCGCCTCGACCGGGCCGGTGAGGTGCTGGGTCGCGGTGTAGCCGAGCATGAGCGGCCGCCACCGGGCGACGAGGTCGTCCGCCGCGATGGTTTCCGGTTCGCCGCCGAACAACGACGTGTAGTCCGTGCGGACCTCGTCGGTGAAGGCGGCGCGCAGCGTCGTCCAGTCGTGGGTGTCGATGGCGTGCAGCATCCGGGTCAGCACGGTCACAGCGTCCTCCTGAAGTGCCGGTCCGCGGCGTCCACCGCCTGCGCGACCTGTTCCGGCTGGTCGTAGAAATCGGTCTGGGCGCCCCGCGCCCACACGAGATCGCGCGGGCCGGCGAGGCGGTCGTGCACGGACTTCGCGTTGGCGGGCAGCACGCAGTCGTCGCCGTGCACGAGCAGCGTCGGCGCCGACACGCGGTCGGCCGCCGACAGGCCGTCGAAGGTGAGCCAGTACAGCCAGCTCGCCTCGGCCATCTCGTTGCGCCACGACGGCACCGCGCCGCGGGCGGCGTCGGCGTAGTAGTCGAGTTCGAGGAACATGCCCGCGCGGTCGTTGCCGCTCTCGTAGGCGGGCACGACCGGCATCGCGCCCGTGCGGCGGTACTCGGCGAGCGCCGCCTCGGCCCGGCGCACGCGGTCGGTCACGCCCGCCGCGCCGCCGTAGAACGGGGCCACGGTCGCCGTGTCGTGGTACCAGCCCGCGACGCTCACGAACGACGCGATCGGCGCACCGCCCGCGATCGCCGCGAGCGCGTACTGGGCACTGGCGCACACGCCGAGGTAGCCGACGCCGGGCCGGACGTACGACAGCGACGACACGTACCGGGCGGCCGCGGTGATGTCGGCGATCTTGCGCGACGGCACCTCGAGCTGCCGGGGTTCGCCGCCGCTCTCGCCGAAACCGGCGAAGTCGAACGTGAACACCGTGTAGCCCCGGGCGGCGAGCGCCCGGGCGTAGTGGTCGGCCATCTGCTCCTTCACGGTGAGCCAGGAGCCGGTGACGATCACGGCGGGCTGCCGGTCGAGCAGGTCGTCGGTGTCGCGGTGGACGGTCGCCGCGAGCGGCACGTCACCGTCGAAGAACAGGTGGGGAGAAGCGGTCACGGCCGCGATCGTCACACGCCGCCGCGCCGCGGGGAGGGTCGAATCTTGCGCACCTCGCCGGGCCGCACCCCGAGGTGCGCGGTGAACGTCCGGCGGAAGTGGCTGACGTTCGACAGCCCGACCGCGTGCGCCACGTCGGGCACGCTGACCGAAGTGGACACCAGCACGCGCAGCGCGCGGTCCATCCGGCGCGCCGTCACGAACTGGTGCGGCGCGAGCCCGGTGGTCGCCTTGAACGCCCTGGCGAAGTGGAACGGGCTCAGCCGCGCCACGGCGGCGAGCGCGTCGAGCGTGAGCGTGTCCCCGAGGTGCGCGTCGACGTACTCCGCCACCCGGTCGACCGCCACGCCCGCGAGCCCGCCGGGAGGCGGCGACTCGCGGCGCAGGTGCGCGGCGAGCCGGTGCGCGAGCGTGCTCGCCGCGACGTCGGACAGGACGGCGCCCGCGACGTGCGCCCGCCGCAACACCGACGCGACGCCGAGCACCGTCCCATCGCGACCGGCGGTCACCGGCACCGGCTCGGCATCCCTCAGCAACCCGGGTTCCAGGTAGATCTCGAGCGCCTCGGTCAGCTCCCGGATGCGGTTCCACACAATGGGTTCCGGCCCGGTCACGAACACCGAACCGCTCGCGATGTCGCCTTCGACGGTCCGGCCGCCGACCTCGTACACCGCGCCGCGGTGCTGCGAGAACGACACCCCGACCTGGTCGGTCCCGGTCCGGGTCGCCCCCTCGTGGGCCGGGAGCCAGTTGTACTCGGTCCGCATGCCCGGCCACCGCCGGACATCGGTCCACCGCTGCTCGATCCGCCTCCCCATCGTCCCCAGTGTACGTGCGCCCCGCATGCGGCAAGATCGGTTCCGGGCCACCCCGCGGTGCGTTCGCGCGCGTCGACGTCAGCGCACGCCCTTCATGAGCGCGCGGATCCACGGCGTCGCGACCGCGAGCAGCAGCCCGAACACCACGGCGACACCACCGATCGTGAGGAAGTACGGCGCCTCGTCGTGCGGGTCGTAGTGCTTCGCGAGCGTGCCCGCCAGCGCGGTGCCGAGCGCGATGGACAGGAAGTTGAGCGCCACCATCTGGGTGCGGAACGCCTCCGGCGCGAGCTTGGTGGCGAGCGACAGCCCGACCGGTGAGAGCAGCAACTCCGCGACGGTGAACAGCAGCAGGATGAACACCAGCGCGAGCAGGGGAGTGGTGTTGCCGGCACCGCCGGACCACGGCAGGAACGCGAGGAACGCGAGTCCCATCAGGACGGTGCCGAGCGCGAACTTGACCGGGCTGGACGGTTGCCGCGGCCCGAGCCGGGTCCACAGCGCCGCGAACACACCGGCCAGCAGGATGATGAAGACCGGGTTGATGCTGTTGACCCACGGCACCGGCATGTCCCAGCCGAACAGCGAGCGGTCGAGCCGCTGGTCGGTGTAGAGGATGACGACCGTGAACTGCTGCTGGTACAACGAGAAGAACACGAAGCTCGCCAGGAACAGCGGGATGAAGCTCACCACCCGGCTGCGTTCGACCCCGTCGACGCGGCGGCTCGTGAGGATCACCGCGAAGTAGGCGACCGCGGCCACGACGATCACCACGACGGTGGCGGTCGACAGGTTCGCCGCCGTGATCACGCCGGTCAGCACGAGCACGACGACCAGCGCGACGGCGCCCGCGGCACCCGCCGCGACCAGCGGGCGCCGGTGCGCGGGCAGCGGGTTGGGCACGTCGTTCGACGCGGGGCTGAGGTTGCGCCTGCCGAACACGTACTGGACGAGGCCCGCGGCCATGCCGATCGCCGCGAGCCCGAACCCGACGTGGAACCCGAGCCGCTGCTGGGCGAGCCCGGTGAGCAGCGGCCCGGTGAACGCGCCGAGGTTGATGCCGAGGTAGAACAGCGAGAACCCGGCGTCGCGGCGTTCGTCGTCGCGGCGGTAGAGCGCGCCGGCCAGCGACGTGGCGTTCGCCTTGAGCCCACCGCTGCCCAGCGCGACACAGCACAGCCCGGCGCCGATGCCGGCGAAGCCGGGGAGCAGCGCGAGCGAGACGTGCCCCAGCATGATCAGCACCGCGCTCGCGAACAGCACGTGCTCCGAGCCGGCGACCCGGTCGGCGAGCCACGCGCCGACGATCGTCGACAGGTAGACCAGCCCGCCGTACGCGCCGACGATGCTCGCCGCCGTCCCCTCGGGCAGCCCGAGCCCGCCCTCGGCCGCCGTGTAGTACAGGTAGATCGTGAGGATCCCCTGCATGCCGTAGAAGGAGAAGCGTTCCCACATCTCCAGCCCGAACAGCGTGCCGAGGGCTCTGGGGTGGCCGAGGAAACCGCTGTCCCGGCCGGTGGTCGCCGGTTCGGTCCGGCTGTGCATGGGTTCGCTCCTCACTCGAGGGTGATGACGACCTTCACGTCGTCCTCGTGCGTGGCGAAGGCGTCGGCCGCGGCGGACAGCGGCACCCGGCGGGTGATCATCCGGTCCAGCCACGCGAGGTCGGCCGCGGCGAGCGCGTCGGCGGCCTGCCGGTAGTGCCGGAGGTTCGCGTTCACGGAGCCGACGACGACGTCGTTCTCCAGCACCAGGTCCCGGTTCACCGCGCCCGCGTCGACCCGGATGTGGCGGCCGGCCGCGGACACGCCGGTGAGGCAGACGACGCCGTAGGCGGCGTTGTGCGCCAGCACGTCGAACACGACCTGGCCCGCGCCGGTCGCCTCGATCACGACGTCGGGCTGGAGCCGCCTGGCGACGTCGTCCGCCGGTTCGTGGTGGTAGGTCGCGCCGAGGTCGGTGACCAGGCCGGGCTTGGGGCCGTCGGTGACCCGGTCGAGCACGTGGACGTCCAGGCCGCGCCGCACGCCGAGCAGCGCGGCGAGCAGCCCGATGGGTCCCGCGCCGGTGACGAGCACGGTGCGCGGCTCGAACCACGACCGCGCACCGACCCGCTCGACCTGCTCCCACGCCTTGGCCACGACGGTCGTGGGCTCCATCAGCGTGCCGACCGGTTCGAGGCGCGGGTCCAGCCGGACGGCGTACTCCGGCTCGACCCGCCACCGCTCGGCCGCGTACCCGTCGAGCTCCTTGATCCCGCGCTCGGTGTACCGGCCGTTGCGGCACATGTCGAACTCGCCGTGTGCGCAGGCGCCGCACGGCACCGGATCCGGTCTGCGCACCACGCCGACGACCAGGTCGCCGGGCGTGAACCCGCTGCCGTCGGGCGCCGACCGCACCCGGCCGAGGGACTCGTGTCCCAGCACCAGCCGGTCCGCGCCGGGCGGCGCCCACCCGTACTCGCCGCGCGCGATCTCCTTGTCCGTCCCGCACACCCCGATCGCCAGCCCGTCGACCAGCAGCGCACCCGCCGCCGGTCCCGGCTCCGGCACGTCCCCGACCTCGAGTGAGTCCGCACGGCCCGGGGCCACCGTCAACGCACGCATGACAGGCGGCTACCCCGGTGCGCGCCGGCCTACGCCCCCGTACCGGGTGTTCCTTCCCCGCGGCCCCGTCAGTACATTGTGGACGATGACCGGTTGCGGACCGCGTGTCCGATTGCGCCCGTGTTCGGCACCCGCCAGGCGGCGACCGACGACATGCTCGCCGAGCTCGGCGGGCCCGTGCCGACCGGATCGCCGTGACCACACCGCCGAGCGGCTGAACCCCACCGGCGGCGCTGGGCGGAGCGCGTGCCGAGGGGCCACACTGGAGGTATGCGCTTCCGAGACCGCGCCGACGCGGGACGGGCGCTCGCCGCGCGCCTGGCGCACCTCCGCGCCGCCGACCCGGTCGTCGTCGGCTTGCCACGCGGCGGGGTGCCAGTCGCCGCGGAGGTGGCGGCCGCGCTCGGCGCGCAGCTGGACGTCGTGCTGGTGCGCAAGATCGGGGCGCCGGAACGGGAGGAGCTGGCCGTCGGCGCCATCGGGGAGGACGGGGTCACCGTCCGCAACGACGCCGTGCTGCGGGAGCTGGGCCTGTCGTGGGACGACCTCACCGACCGGATCGAGCACGAACGCGCCGAGATCCGCCGCCGCGCCGCCGTGCTGCGGCCGGGAGCCCGGCCGGCGTTGCGCGGCCGCACGGTGATCCTCGTCGACGACGGGATCGCGACCGGCGCCACCGTGGTCGCCGCGTTGCGGGTGCTCCGGGACCTCGGCGCCGCGCACGTCGTGCTGGCCGTGCCGGTCGCGCCGCCGGACTCGCTCGCGGCACTCGCCCCGCTCGCCGACGAGATCGTGTGCCCGGTGACGCCGAGGCGCTTCGCCGCGGTGGGGCAGTGGTACGACGACTTCACGCAGGTGCCGGAGGACCGGGTGCGCACGCTGCTGAACTCACTACCCTGATCACGTGGCACCCTCCGGCGCGGACGTCGACCTGCTCAAGAACGGTCCGGTGACGCTCTACCACCGGCACGAGGTGCTCGAGGAGACGGTCGCGACGCTCGCGGGGCTCGGCTACCTCGTGCACCGGTTCGACGCGCGTGCCTGGGGCACGCGAGCGGCGTTCGCCGCCGCCGTGCGGGAGGAGCTGGACTTCCCCGGCCACTTCGGCGGCAACCTCGACGCGTTCGACGACTGCATGCGGGACGTCGCCGCGTACGCCTACGGCGCCGACCGCGCGTCGGCGGGCACCGTTTTCGTGTTCACCGGCTACGACGCGTTCGCCGCCGTCGACGGGCGGGCCGCACAGGTCGTCCTCGACATCATCGCCGACAACGCGCGGGTCGGGCTGCTCCACGGCCACCGCATGATCTGCCTCGTCCAGTCCGACGACCGGGACCTCCGGTTCGCGCCGGTCGGCGCGACGCCGGTCGAGTGGAACCCCGCGGAGTCGCGGCACTAGGTGGCGCGCAGCGCGTCCATCAGCAGGTCGAGCAGCCGGGTGGTCTGCTCCGGTCCGGTGGTCACGAAGAGGAGCCCGACGAGGCCGGTGACCAGGTCCTCCGGTGCCACGTCGGACCGCAGCGCGCCCGCCGCCGCGCCGGCGTCGAGGAGGAGGCGGGCGGCGGCAGCCAGCTCGTCCCGTGCCTGCGCCGAGGTGATCGTGCCGTCGGCGACCAGTGCGCGCAGGGCGTCGGCCATCTCCCGCTTGGTCGCCATGTAGGCGGCGAACCCGTCCATCCACCTTCGCAGCGCGCGGTCCGGCGGCTCCTGCGCGAGCAGCTCGGCCGCGCTGTCGCACACGCGGGTCCGTTCGGCCCGGTACACGGCCTCGACCAGCGCCTCCCGGGTGGGGAAGTGCCGGTAGAGGGTGCCGATGCCCACCCCGGCCCCGCGGGCGATCGCGTCCAGGGACACCTTGCCCGCACCCGAGGTGAACGCCTCGCGGGCGACCTCGAGCAGGCGTTTCCGGTTGCGCTGGGCGTCAGCGCGTTCGGTTCTCGTCATGACTAACCGGAGGCTCCTCCGTTTCTGCTAGGCTCGAAGAACCGGAGGCTCCTCCGGTTCAGGTCCACTATCCCACGGGGGAACCCCATGTACCCAGGTGGCACGACAACACTGGCAGGCAGGCCGGTCGCCCGCGTCGGCTTCGGCGCCATGCTGCTGGCCGAGGGCTTCGGCCGCCCGGTCGTCGAGGAGGACACGGCGGTCGCGATCCTGCGCGCCGCCGTCGACGGCGGCGTCAACCACATCGACACCGCCCAGTTCTACGGGCCCGGCACCGCCAACGAACTGATCAGGACCGCCCTGCACCCGTACCCGGACGGCTTGACGCTGGTGAGCAAGGTCGGCGCCGAACACGTGCCCGGTGGCCTCGCGCTGGCCCAGCGACCGCAACAACTGCGCGCGGCCGTCGAGGCGAACCTGACCACCCTCGGCGTCGACCAACTGGCGGTGGTCAACCTGCGGCGGGCCGACGCCCCACCCGGCATCATCGCGGAGGGTGACCAGCGCGTCGACCTCGACAGCCAGCTCGCGGAACTCGCGGCACTGCGCGACGAGGGCAAGATCGGGGGCATCGGACTGAGCAACGTCAGCGCCGAACAGTTGCGCCACGCCCTGCCCGTCGGGATCGCGTGCGTGCAGAACGCCCACAGCCCGGTGGACCGGACGAGCGAGCCGGTCCTCGACCTGTGCCGCGAGCACGGTGTTCCATGGGTGCCGTTCTTCCCGCTCGGGTCCGCGTTCCCGGGGGCAGCCAAGGTCGTCGAGCAGCCCGCCGTGCGGGCGGCGGCCTCGCGGCTCGGTGTCACCCCTGCGCAGGTCGCGCTGGCGTGGCACCTCGCCCACTACGAGCACACGCTGCTGATCCCGGGCACCACCAACCCGGCGCACCTGAGGGAGAACCTCGCCGCGGGCGCCGTCGTGCTCGATGCCGATACCAAGGCTGCGCTGGACGCGCTGGTCTGAGGGTGGTGGGTGCCTTTGGCGGATGGGTCGTTTGCTTCGCGGACCCGGGTGCTGCGCGCCTTTCTCGCGGATCACGCGTGGCTGGGGGGACAGCGTCGTTCGCGCCCGCTTCGCGGGCCGGACGCGCAGCGCCCTGCGGTTCGCGCCATGACTCTTCGGGCATTGGCCCCGGGTGGCAAGCGCTGCCAAGCCGCGGTCGGGCCGTGTTCTGGTTGTCGCGGCGGCATTGTCAGGCGTCGTGGCCCGCTTCGCGGGCTGGGCGCGCAGCGCCCGGCCCCCTGCGGTTCGCAGCGTGTTCTTCGGGGCTCTGGCCCGGGGGAGTCGGCGCTGTCCGGCTGTGTTCACGAGGGCGGGTGCGCTGGCTGGTCGGCGTTGCGCCGAGTGGTCTTTCGGGCATTGTGATCCCCGCCCGCTTCGCGGGCTGGGCGCGCAGCGCCCCCGCCTCTGCCAGGCGCACGGGCATTAGCCCCGGGTGGCAAGCGCTGCCAAGCCGCGGTCGGGCCGTGTTCTGGTTGTCGTGGCGGCGTTGTCAGGCGTCGTGGCCCGCTTCGCGGGCTGGGCGCGCAGCGCCCGGCTCCTGCGGTTCGCAGGGTGTTCTTCGGGGCTCTGGCCCGGGGGAGTCGGCGCTGTCCGGCTGTGTTCACGAGGGCGGGTGCGCTGGCTGGTCGGCGTTGCGCCGAGTGGTCTTTCGGGCATTGGGATCCCCGCCCGCTTCGCGGGCTGGGCGCGCAGCGCCCGGCTCCTGCGGTTAGCAACGCGTTCTTCCGGCACCAGCCCGGGCCAGCCGTGCCAAGCCGCGGTCAGGCCCCGGCCCCGCACGCTAAAGCTGCCCCGCGTCCAGAACCTTCACCGCGGCCGCGCCGATCTCGTCCGACTCCGCCAGGTCGACCTCCGCGACGATCCCCCAGTCACCATCTCCCTCGGGGTCGTCGAAGATCTGGCGGACCTCCCACCGGTCCTCGTGTTCGGTGATCATCAGGAACTTGGGGCCGCGGGCGTCGGGGCCGGTGCGGATCTCGTCGTGTTCCTCGAAGTACGGCTCCAGCGCGTCCATCCACGCCTCGGTGTCCCAGCCGGCGTCCGCGTCCAGCGCGCCGAGGTCGGCGTAACGCCGTGCGGCGGCGAGCTGCACCCGGTGGAACAACGCGTTGCGCACCAGCACCCGGAACGCGCGCACGTTCCGCGTGACCGCGGGGGCGCGCTCGTCGGCGTCCGCGGACACCGTGTCGTCGGTCGGGTTGGTCAGCTTCTCCCACTCGTCGAGCAGGCTGGAGTCGACCTGGCGCACCAGCTCGCCGAGCCATTCGATGAGGTCGCTCAGCTCCTCGGTCTTGGCCTCGTCCGGCACGGTCTGCCGCAGCGCCTTGTACGCGTCCGCGAGATAGCGCAGCACGATGCCCTCGCTGCGGGACAGCTGGTAGAACGCGACGTACTCGGTGAACGTCATGGAGCGCTCGAACATGTCCCGCGCCACGGACTTCGGCCGCAGCTGGTAGTCCGCCACCCACGGGTGGCCGCGCCGGTAGGTCTCGAACGCCCCGTACAGCAGCTCCTCGGCGAGCGGCTTCGGGTACGTGATGTTCTCGAGCAGCGTCATCCGCTCCTCGTACTCCACCCCGTCCGCCTTCATCGCCTGCACGGCCTCGCCGCGTGCCTTGTGCTCCTGCGCCGACAGGATCTGGCGCGGGTCCTCCAACGTGGACTCGATGACCGACAGCACGTCCAGCGCGTAGGACGGCGACTCCATGTCCAGCAGCTCGATCGCGGCCAGCGCGAACGGCGACAGCGGCTGGTTCAGCGCGAAGTCCAGCTGCAGGTCCACGGTTACGCGCACCGAGCGGCCCTGTTCGTCCGGTTCGGACAGCCGTTCGACGACGCCGGCGGACAGCAGCGCGCGGTAGGTCGCGATAGCGCGCCGGATGTGGCGACGCTGCGCCGGCCGGTCCTCGTGGTTGTCCTCCAGCAGCTTGCGCATCGCCGTGAACGCGTCGCCGGGGCGGCCGATCACGTTGAGCAGCATGGCGTGCGACACCGCGAAGCTCGACGTCAACGGCTCCGGCTCGGCCTCGACCAGCCGCTGGAACGTCGGCTCGCCCCAGCCGATCGAGCCCTCCGGTGGCTTCTTCTTCACCACCTTGCGGCGCTTCTTCGGGTCGTCACCGGCCTTGGCGAGCGCCTTCTCGTTCTCGATCACGTGCTCCGGCGCCTGCACGACGACGTTGCCGACCGTGTCGTAGCCTGCCCGGCCCGCGCGGCCCGCGATCTGGTGGAACTCGCGTGCCTTGAGCAGCCGCACCTTCTGACCGTCGTACTTGGACAGTGAGGTGAACACGACCGTGCGGATCGGCACGTTGATGCCGACGCCGAGCGTGTCGGTACCGCACACGATCTTCATCAGCCCGGCCTGCGCGAGCCGCTCGACGAGCCGCCGGTACTTGGGCAGCATGCCCGCGTGGTGCACGCCGATGCCGTGGCGCACCAGCCGCGACAGCGTCTTGCCGAAGCCCGCGGTGAACCGGAAGTTCCCGATCAGCTTCGCGATCCGGTCCTTCTCCTCGCGGGTGCACACGTTGATGCTCATCAGGTTCTGCGCGCGTTCCAGCGCGGCGGCCTGCGTGAAGTGCACGACGTAGATCGGCGCCTGGTTGGTGGTGAGCAGTTCCTCGATCGTCTCGTGCAGCGGGGTGAGGCGGAACGAGTAGAACAGCGGCACCGGCCGTTCCGCCGACGTGACGACCGCGGTCGGCTTGCCGGTGCGGCGGGTCAGGTCCTCCTGGAAGCGGGTGACGTCGCCGAGCGTGGCGGACATCAGCAGGAACTGCGAGTTGTTCAGCTCCAGCAGCGGCACCTGCCACGCCCAGCCGCGGTCGGGCTCGGAGTAGAAGTGGAACTCGTCCATGATCACGACGCCGACGTCCGCGGTCGCGCCCTCGCGCAACGCGATGTTGGCGAGGATCTCCGCGGTGCAGCAGATGATCGGCGCGGCCGAGTTCACGCTCGAGTCGCCGGTGATCATGCCGACGTTCTCCGCGCCGAAGACCTCGCACAGCGCGAAGAACTTCTCCGACACCAGCGCCTTGATCGGCGCGGTGTAGAAGCTGCGCTGCCCGTTCGCCATGGCGGCGAAGTGCGCGCCGGTGGCCACCATGCTCTTGCCGGAGCCGGTCGGCGTGGCGAGGATGACGTTCGCCCCGGAGACGATCTCGATCATCGCCTCCTGCTGCGCCGGGTACAGCGAGAGGCCCTGCTGCTCGGCCCAGGTGGCGAAGGCGTCGAACAGGGCGTCGGGATCGGCTTCGGCGGGGAGCACGTCGGTGAGAGTCATGATGTCACCGATCGTGCCATGTCCCGCCGCTACGAGGTGCGCCGGTCGATCCGTTCCCGCCTGTCCGCCGCGTCGTAGGAGTTCTGGCGCGGCACGGACGCGCCGAGCGGCGGCGGCTGGACGTCGCGCCACCAGCGCAGCGCGGGCGGCACCGGCCACGGCGGCATGAGGTCCGCGATCTCCTCGTGCACCGCCAGCGCCTGCTCGCACTGCACCCGCCAGGCCCTGGTCATGGCGGTCACGTCGTGCGGTGCGGACAGCAGCCGGTCGCCGAGCGCCAGTTGCGCGTGCAGCGAGTGCCGGTAGATCCCCTCCGGCGACAGGTCGCCGGGCACCTCGCCGCCGCACTCCGGGCAGTCGCACGGCCACCGGTCCGCCATGTCCGGGGTGCGCTCGACGATCCGGGCGAGCACCGCGGGTCGGTGGTGGCCGAGCAGCGCGGGCACGAACAGCCCGGACGTGGTGGCGAGCGCGCCGGCGTGCGCGCCGTGGCAGACCGCGCCGAGCGCGCCGATGTCCGACCGCAGCAGCACGACCGGCACGGTCACGGTCAGCAGCCGGACCAGGCCGCGCGTGACGTACCGGGTGCCGAAGGAGTCGCCGACCACCGCGACCGCGACCGGCAGGCGGGCGTTGTTCAGCGTGGCGACCAGCCGGTCGATCCAGGCCGGCACCGCGAACCAGCCCGCGCCGAGCGGGAGCGTGACGAGCAGTGGGGGTGGGTGGCCGCGTGCGTCGGCCAGCAGCCGGTGCAGTCCCGGCCAGTCGCCGGGGGAGAGGAAGCCGGAGTCGGTGAGGGCGACGAGGCCGAGGTCGTGCTGTTCCGCTGTCCACGCGCCGCGCAGTCCGGCGCCCGCGCGGAGCGGGTGGTTACCGCTGTAGCGGCCCGCGTCGCAGAGGATGGGACCGGTGTAGCCGATGCGGCGTAAGTGACGGACCGTGTGACGTGGCTTGGGGCCGGTCAGCACGAGCCCGGAGCGGTAACCGGTGGCGATCTCGGCGGCCGTGGCCGCCTGTTCCGGCGCGCACTGGACGAGTAGTCGGCGTAATAGGTCGTCGACCCTGGGCTGGGCCATGTCCTACACCGTGCACTGTGCGCTGCTCGTTTGTCACGCGTTGTCATGCCTCTGCGTGACAAAAACCCGCCGGATGGCCGCCTTTCGTTACTCGACGTGCTCGAACGGCTGCGCTAATGCAACGAGGATCTTGACGGGCCGGTCGCCGCCTGGTCTCATCTGCGTGAAACTTATTCACATTCGTGGCCGGTCGGGAGGCCCGTGATGTCCCTGCTCAAACGTTTCGTCGTCGCGGCCGGTGTGGCCGTCGCTGCCGCCGGCGCGGTGGTCCTGCCCGCGTCGGCGGCGGAACCAGCCGCCCTGCCCACGGCCGCCGTCGCGCTCGGCGACAGCTTCATCTCCGGCGAGGGCGGCGGGAACTACTCGGCCGTGACCGACGTCAACGGGGTCGCGCAAGGCTTCCCCGGCTGGTCGGCGGCCAACAGCAACGCCTACTTCTGCCACCGGTCGCCGAACGCGTCGCTGTTCCGCGCGACCCTGCCGGGCATCCAGGACCGGTTCAACCTCGCGTGCTCCGGTGGACAGCCGCACGACATCACCAGCCCGTCGGCGAACCGGGAGAAGGGCCGCACGGTCGCGGCACAGCTCGACCAGCTGCGTGGCGTGGCGCAGACCCACGACATCGACCTCGTCCTGGTCGGGCTCGGCTCGAACAACAGCTCGTTCACGTTCGGTGACGCCGCCTCGGTGTGCGCCAACCGCTTCATCGCCGACGCGTGGACCGGCTGGTGGGAGTTCTGGGCCGGTGACCCGCCGCAGGAGCCGTGCACCATCGGCGACCTCGCGACCGACGCCGAGGTGGCCGCCGCGACCACGGAGACCACGAACGCGCTGCGCGCCCTGCTGACCACTTTGGACCAGGTGGACGCCGACGGGCAGCACCGGGTCGTGTTCCAGGACTACACCAACCCCCTGCCGACCGACTACGCGCAGCGCTACCACGAGGAGGACGGCCGCGCGGACGACCGCGACAAGTTCCGCGCGCTGGGTGCCGAGCGGTACGCGGCCGGCTGCCCCGCGCACCGGGCGAGCCTGGCGGCGGGCCACCTGTTCTCGCAGGCACTGGGCCGGATCGTGCAGTCCGCGCACAGCACCCTGTCGGCGGAGTTCCCCGGCGACGACCTCGTGTACCTGAACGTGCAGGGCGCGTTCAACGGTGCGCGGCTGTGCGAACAGGACGGCAGCCCGGGCAACGCGCTCGCCACGCCGATCCGGTTGATGGACGGCCCGAGCGGGACATTCGTGACAGACCTCGCGGGCAAGGACAAGATCGCCATCCAGCGGATCGCGGGCACGTGCGTGGACTACTTCCAGACCTGCCAGGAGTCCTGGCACCCCAACGCCAACGGTTACGGAGTGCTCGGCCAGTGCCTCTCCGGTGCGGCGACGACGGGCAACCGGCAGGTGTCGTGCGTCCGACAGGGTGACGGGCGCGTGTCCGTCGGGTAGCGGTTGCTCCGTTCACGTGGGAATCTGGCAACGTTAAGGCCCGTCGGGTGGATTCCCGACGGGCCGTCCACATCGGATCATGGGCGCGAAACCCTGCATCCCTGTGGAGGTAACAGTGCGGTTCCCTCGATCCGTTCTCCGCTCCGCTCTCGTCGCCGCGGTCGCGGCCGCGACCGCCATCGGCCTCGCCGCACCCGCGTCGGCAGCCGCGGGCCGGTACGTGGCGCTCGGTGACTCGTACTCGTCGGGCACCGGCGCGGGCAGCTACGGCAGCAGCGGCAGCTGCAAGCGCAGCGCGAACGCCTACCCGCAGCTGTGGGCGAACGCCAACGCGCCGTCGTCGTTCGCGTTCGTCGCCTGCTCCGGCGCGGTGACCAGCGACGTGCTCAACAACCAGATCTCGGCGGTCACCTCGACCACCGCCCTGGTGACCATCTCCATCGGCGGTAACGACGCCGGCTTCGCCGACGTCATGACCACCTGCAACACCAGCTCCGACTCGACCTGCGTCAGCCGCAACCAGCAGGCGCAGGACTTCGCCCGCACCACCCTGCCGGGGCGGCTCGACAACGTGTACAGCCAGATCCGCAACCGGGCGCCGAGCGCACGGGTGGTCGTGCTCGGCTACCCGCACATCTACCAGCTCAACGGTTCGTGCTGGGTCGGCCTGAGCGAGACCAAGCGGGCCGCGATCAACCAGAGCTCCGACGTGCTCGCCTCGGTGATCTCCGGCCGCGCCGCCGCGTTCGGGTTCACGTTCATCGACGCGCGCAACACCTTCGCCGGGCACGAGATCTGCGCGTCCGGCACGCGCTGGATCAACAGCGTCACCTGGCCGGTCGACGAGTCCTACCACCCGAACTCGTCCGGTCAGCGGGGCGGCTACTACAACCCGTTGGAGGCGGTGGCCTGATCCCGGCGGCGGCCCGGCCACCGCAGCACGGCCGGGCCGCCTGCCAGGCACCACGCGGCGATCACCGGGTCGCAGATCGCGCAGCCCAGCGAGCTGTGGTCGGCGAACGGGACGATCGGCTCACCGCGCACGTGGTGGACGACGTCCCACCCGGTGTGCAGCAGCCAGCCGATCCCGATGAACGTCCACGACTCGAGGCCGCGGTAGGCGACGTACGTGACGAGACCCGTGAACACGAACTCCCAGACACCCAGCCCGCCGCCCGACAGGTAGGCCGCGCCCGCGCCGCCGACCATGACGGCGTTGACGCGCCTCCTGGTCTCGTCGGAGCGGATCAGCGAGTTGAGGCACACGTAGGCGACGCCGACGAGCACGGCGACAACGATCTCCATGCCGCCGAACGTAAGGTCCCGGTGCCGCGCCGACCAGCGGCATTCGTGCCGGGAACCGACGGATTCTCGCCGGTCACGCCTCCTTCGGCGCGGCCTGCTGCACGACCTCGAAGGACCACGCCTCGGAGCCGGTCGCCGCGGGGTTGCCGCCGCCGTGGCCCTGCCGCATGGAGCCTTCCATCCACGCGCGGAAGTCCTCCTCGCTGCGCCAGCGGGTGTAGACGAGGTACTTGTCGGTGCCGTCGACCGGGCGGAGCAGTTCGAACCACTCGAAGCCGTCGGAGCTCTCCACCATGCCCGCGCGCGAGGAGAACCGCTGTTCGAGCGTCTCGCGCATGTCCTCGGGGACCGTCAACGCGTTGATCTTCACGATGCTCATGGGTTCATCTTGGCGCATGGCCCGCTGACGCGGCTGTGGACAACTCGGTCGTGGGCGGCCGTCGCTGTCGGTGGTCGCCGGTACGCTGGATGCCGGGGGCCGGAGGCCGCGGGCTGTGGACAACGCGGGTCTTGGCGGCGGATCTTGTCAGTGGTCGGCTCTAGGCGACGTCTCGTTATTGGTCTTGTAACTGGTCGCGGCCCGCTTGATGGCGTTGGTTAGCCGACGAACGCGATGTTGCGTAGATGGGCGATGCCGGACGCGGTGGTGGCGAGGGTGTGGGCTGCGCGGCGGTAGTCGCGGAGGACCTTCCAGGTCTTCATCTGCTCAGTCGCGTGTTCGACCCGGGCCCGAACGCGCCGGTGCACGACGTTCAGTTCTTCCTGCCAATCGGTGATCTCGCCGTGCACTGGCTTGCGGAATGGGATGATCACGTCGGGGACTCCGTAGTAACCGCCGTCGGCGACCACTGGACGTCCCGCCAGCTGCTGGTCGATGCCGGACTCGTGATAGACCGTGCAGTCGTTGCGGTTGCCCGGTTGCAGCTCGCCGGTGGCGATGACCAGGCGGGTGTCGGCGTCGATCGCGACCTGCAGGTTCACCGAGTACCGGTAGTTCTTGCTGGGGGCCGCCACCCGGTGATCACGAGTTGGCACGAGGGTGCCGTCCACAATCGTGACCTGGTCGATCCGTCGTTTGCGGACCGGCGCCAACGCCAGCAACGGACCGAGGGCGTTGATGATCCGGTGCGCCGCGGAGTGCGAGACGCCGAACAACGGACCGATCTGGCGCATCGTCAGGTTGGTGCGCCAGTACGTCGCGACCAACAGGACACGGTCCGGCAGCTGCAGACTCCATGGCCTGCCCCGGCGTCCGTCCACGATGTCCGGGCCGCCACGTTGCGCCACAGCGGCGACCAGCTTGCGGAACTGACCTGGTTGCAAGCCGGTGAACGGGACGATCCACTCCGAGCGCGACGCGGTGATCACCTGCATGCCAGACATGATCAACTACTGCGTTGACCAGCCGATCAGCACCCACCCCGACTTACGAGACGTCGCTTAGGCTGGAGTTCGGGGGGGCGGCCGTGGTCGATCTTGCTGGCCTTGGCGGAACGGTTGCGCTCGGCTGCTTGGGTGCGGGGCGCGTTGCCTTCATCAACTCGGCTCAGGCTCTGCGTAGCGTGATTCGCGTCCACGCGCCGATGTACACGCGGTCGCCCTCCGCGAGCTGCCGGGGAGTGTTGGGGCGCAACGGGTTCTGCTCGTCGTTGAGCACGGTCCCGTTCGCCGAGTCCAAGTCCACAATGGACCACGTGCCGTCGTCTCCCGCCAGCAGGACCGCGTGCAGGTGGGACACGCCCGGGTCCTCCGGCGGCCCGATCAGGTCGATGTCGGGCTGGATGCCCCGGCTGCGGCTCTGCCTGCCGATACTGACCTGCTTGCCCGCCAACGGGAAGTGCCGGTCGGGGCAGTACGGCGGGAACGCGATGCCCGCCGCGTCCGGGCCGTCCACCGCCATCACCGAGTCGTAGTACGCGCGGTCCGCGGTGACCGTCGCGGTCCACGTCGTCTCCTCCGGGAGGCGGTCCGCCGGGACCGGCGGGGCCGGGGCCGCCGTAACCGGGACCGCTGCCATCGAGTCGTGGCCGCACGCCTCGCAGAACCGGCCCGCCAGCTCCGCGCCGCACACCTTGCACTCCGCACCCGCCGCGGTCAGGTCCGGCTCGGCCGCCGCCGGGGCGTCCGGGACCGCTGCCGCCGCCGGGGCGCCGCCGATCTCGCGGCCGCAGACGTCGCAGAACTCCTCGTCCGCCGACGTGTGGCCCTGCGGGCACGTCGCCATCAGGCCCCCTCTGACTCCGGCAGAGCGTCCGGTTGCTTCTTGCGCACCCGCATGGTCTTCGACGACCGCGTGTCGAGCGTCATCTCGTCCACCGCCTCGACCTTGCGCTTCAGCCGCACGGTGCCGGTGCGGGCGTCCTCGACGTCCACGACCTTCGCGAGCAGCTTCGCGGTGTCCGTGTGGCCGGTCTCCGTCGCGAGCTGCACGGCCCGGCCCAGCTTCGCGGTCGCCGTCTCCACGTCGCCGGCCTTGCGCGCCTCCAGGCCCTCCTGGATCGCCGCCGCCAGCTCCGCCTGCCCGGTGTAGTGCGCGACCTCGCGGTTGATGCGGGTCGACAGTGCGGTGTCGTCGGTCCACACCGCGAGGATCCGGCCCTTGCCGAGCACCTGGTCGGGGTTGCCGCCGGTGCCGGGCACGACCAGGCTCACCCGCCCCGCCATCATCTTCTCGCCCGTCGCGGCGGCCGGGACCTGCACGCAGATGTGGTAGTCGCGGGTTTCCGAACCCCACGAACCGGTCGGGTAGTCGCCCTCGCGCGGTGAGGTGTCGGTGCGGCGGCCCGTCAGGTCGGTGAGCGTGGGCTCCACCTGCTTCACGAACTTGACCGTCGCGCCCTGCGGTGTCCACAGCCGCAGCGACACGTCCGCGACCGCCTTGTTCATGGCGCCCGCGGCCATCGCGCGGAAGTCGGCCTCCAGGTCCTCCGGCTGCGCCACGATGTCGACGGTGCCGAGCAGCGTGTCGGCGATCGTCCGCAGCTCCTTGACCTCCCAGTCGGTGCCGACACCCCGGCAGTCGCACACGAAGTGACCGGTCACCTGCTGCAGCACCGACGCGAGCTGGCGCGGTGTCTCGTGCATGTTCTGGCCGTCGGTCAGCAGGATCGCGTGCCGCATCGGCGCCCGCGACGTGGCGAACAGGGCGTCGGCGAGCGCGAGCCACTTGCCGATCGCCGTGCCGCCGTTCGCGGCGAGCTGCGCGACCGCCTGCTTGGCCTCGGCGCGGGTCTGCGGTGACGACACCACCATGCCGTGCTGGTACGGGTACACGAGCCGGGCGTCGTCGGTGCCCGCCACGACCGCGAACTCGACCCCGTCGCGCAGCGTGTCGATGGCGGCGGCGGTGGCCTGCTTCGCCGACGACAGCTTGGTGCGCGGCACGTGCATCGACCCCGAGCAGTCGACGATGATCACCTCGGCGGCGCCGCCGGACGTCGCCGGCCCGGTCGGCGCGCCGCTCGCCGTGACCGTGACGATCGCGTTGACCTCGGTCGTGCCCGACGCCAGGTACTCGTTCTGGTAGACCTCGACCGAAAAGTCCGGCTGCGTCACGGTTCATTCCCTTCCGTCGGGGGGAACGGCACGAGGACCGTCGTGATGTTGTCGTGACCGCCGAGGTCCAGCGCGAGCTTCGTCAGCCCGACGGCCGCGGTCATCCCGCCCTCCGACGGCGTCGCCTCGGCCAGCGCGGCGGCGTCCGGCACGTAGTTCCACAGCCCGTCGCTGCACAGCAGCACGTGCCCAGGGCCGCCCGGCTCGACGGTGACCACCCTCGGCTCGATCTCGCCCGCGTCCGCCCCGATCCACTTCGACAGCGCGTGCGCCTGGTGCACCGAGTTGGCCTCCTCCTCGCTCATGCCCTCGGCGATCAGCTCGGCGGCGACCGTGTCGTCCGCGGTCAGCACCGCCGACGGCATCGCGCCCGAGTCCGGCTCGGTGATCCAGTAGACGCGGCTGTCGCCGACCGACCCGACCGTCACCTTCTCCGGCGTGACGACGGCCGACACGAACGTGCAGGACGGCGCGGTGCCCGGCACCGACGGGTCGGCCAGCGCCGAGACCACCTCGATGGCCCGCGCCACCGCGGTCCGCGTCGCGGCCTCCGGGTCGGCGTTCTCCAGCACGGCGTCCAGCAGCACGCCGACGGCCTCGTCCACCGCGCGCTGCGACGCGCTGTCCGCGCGGTCGGAGGTGGCGACGCCGTCGCACACCACCGCGACGACCGTCGGCGGGGCGTCCGCGCCGAGCACGGTGCCGTACGCCATCGAGTCCTCGTTGCGTGCCCGCCTGCGGCCCTTGTCGCTGACGCCGACGACCATGCCGAGGTCGCACTCCATGCGGTCCCGGCCGCTGGGCTGCGCGCGCCCGCAGTCGGCGCACAACCCGTCGGCGTCGACGTCCTCCCCGCCGCACGCCACGCACGCGGCGCCGTCCGGCCTGCTCACCGGCCCGCCGACCGGGGTCCTGCGCACGAGCAGGCTCTGCCCGCAGCTCTCGCAGAACCGGTCCTTCTCGCCGACCGCCTCGCCGCACCCCGGGCAGCTCGTCACGGTACCCACGTCAGACCCACGTCCGAGGCCGGATCTGGTTGGCGCTGTCCACCAATGCGATGCGCTCCCTCGTGTTGTCCGCGTGCCGCGCGAGCGTCCGGTAGCAGCCCTCCAGCGCGACCCGCAGGTCGTTCTCCCTCATGGGGCAGCCAAGCACAGTGCCGCCGGAGCGTCCGCCCTGGGTGACCCACTCGAACGCCGCGGTCAGCAGCCGCTCGCCCGCCTTCGCCCTCGGCTCGGCGGGCAGCTCCAACGCGGACAGCAGCGCACTCGCCGACGTCAGGTCCTCGTCGGTCAGCTGTGCGGCGGGAACGTTCCGCACCCGGACGTCCGCGGCGGCCAGCCGCGCGGCGGTGTGGTGGTTCGACGTCTCCGGCACCGAGCACAGCACGTCGAACGCCTCCAGCCGCTCGCCCCGGGCCAGCAGGGCCCGCGCCAGCCCGAACGCGGCGCTCACGTACGCCCGGTCGGTGCGCCACACCACCCGGTAGTACCGGTCGGCGGTCACGGCGTCGCCCCGCGCCTCGGCGCAGACCGCGAGCGCCAGCTTCGGCGCGGCCTCGCCGGGCACCGCCGAGTACACCCGGTCGAAGTGCCGGCCCGCGTTCTCCGCGTCGCCCGCGGCCAGCGCCGCCACGCCGCGGTACCAGTCGACGAGCCACCGCCGTTCGAGGTCGGCCGCGTCGCCGGCCAGTTCGTCGAGCCGCCGGGTGGCGGTCTCGACGTCACCCGCCTCCAGGTGCGCCCGGATGATCCGCAGGCGCACCTCGACGGTGGCCTTCGGCGCGTGGCGCAGCTCGTCGATCAACGCGGCGGGCTCGGTCGCGGTGACGGTCGCGAGGAACGCGGCCGCCGCGTCGGTGCCGTCGACCCTCGGCACCGGCAGCGCGTGCACCAGCGACGGCAGGGACCGCGCCGCCGGGAACGCCATGTCGATGCCGAACGAGCGGCGCTCCGGCGTGAACTCCGCGGAGGCGCCCGACCTCGGCATGCCGTCCTCGGCGGCGAGCACCTCCCGCAGCACGCCGGTGAGCTGGTCCTTCATCTCCTCGGCGGAGGTGAACCGGGCCGCCGGGTTGCTCGCGGTCGCCCGCAGCAGGAACCGGTGGTAGGAGTCGTGTTCGGCGAGCAGCGGCTCCTCGGCCGGGTTGGGCAGCCGGTCGACGTGGCCGCGCTGGAAGTCGAACGGGAACGTCATCACCGCGAGCGTGCGGCCGACGGTGTAGAGGTCCGACGCGATGGAGGGGCCCGCGGAGGCGATCTCGGGCGCCTGGTAGCCGACCGTGCCGTACACGGCGCTGTCCTCGTCGTCCATGTGCCGGACGGCGCCGAGGTCGATCAGCTTCAGCTGCTCCTCGGTCTGGATCACGTTGTCCGGCTTGAAGTCGCAGAACAGCAGGTTCAGCGAGTGCAGGTACCCGATGGGCGGCAGCATCTCCAGCGTGTACGCGATCGCGCGGGACAGCGGCAGGCACGCCTCCGGGCCGCTGACGGCCCGGACGTCCTTGAGCATCTCTTTGATGGACTGACCGCCGACGTACTCCATCACGATGTAGCCGACCAGCGTCCCGGTCTCCGCGTCCGGGTGCTGCACGAAGTTGTGGATCTTGACGATGTTGGGGTGCTCGACCTCGGCGAGGAACCGCCGCTCGGCCACGGCGGCGGCCATCGCGTCGGCGTCCCCGCTGTCGAGGAGGCCCTTCAGCACCACCCAGCGGTCGGCGACCGCGCGGTCGAGCGCGAGGTAGATCCAGCCGAGACCGCCGTGGGCGAGGCAGCCCAGCACCTCGTACTGGTCGTGCAGGACCTCGCCGGGGGACAGCTTGGGGGAGAAGGAGAAGCGGTTGCGGCAGGACGTGCAGAACCCCTCCGTGCGGCCGGGCTTGCCGTCGCGCCCGCGGCCGACCTTGGCGCCGCAGTTGCTGCAGAACCGCTTGTTCTCCGGCACCTTCGGGTCGGCGAGCACGGCCGACTTCGGGTCGCGGTAGGGGACCCTGGGCACCTCGACGAGACCGGCGCCGAGCAGACCGCGGCTCGACGAGCGGGACGACCCGCGGCGCGAGCTGCTCGTGACCGCGCCGGTCGACGCGGTCCACCCGGTGGACACCGAACCGGTGCGGGTGCTGACCGTCCGCGCGCTGGCGGGGTCCGGGTCGGCGGCGCTCGTGCTGCCTGCAGGCGCCTCGAGGCCGCAGGTGTCGCAGAACCCGTCCTCGTCGAGCGCGCCGCCGCAGCCGGGGCGCGGGCAGCCGGCGCCGGGAACCGACGACCGGGCGTGCTCCGGTGGACCGGCCGTGGCGGCGGGCGCGACGTCGGGGGCCGGCGTTGCGGCGGCCGGGGGAGCCGTGGCCGGGGCTTCCAGGCCGCAGGTCTCGCAGAAACGGTCCTCGTCGAGGGTGCCGCCGCAACCGGGCCGGGGGCACTGGGTCATTCGGTTCTCTCCTCGCGGGGCTGCGTCCGGTCCTGGATCGCCTGGCGGTAGCGGTTGAGCGCCCTCGTCGCCGCGGCCAGGTCGCACGGTGCGGTGAACAGGATCCGGTGGGCCTCGTCGTGCAGCCCGGACAGCTCGCCGTCCTCGGCGTGCCCGAGCCGGGCGGCCTTCACCTGGTAGGCCTCCAGCCGGCCACGCAGCTCGGCGCGCCGGTCGAGGAGGCCGGTGATGGCGCGCAACGCGGTCCGCGCGCCGTCGAGCGCGTTCGCTGCGAACCGCTCCAGGTCGTCGGCCTCGCGGGCCAGCACGTCCCAGCCCGTCGTGCCCTGCCGTTCCCGCAGCCTGCGCAGGCGCGTCCGCACGGCCGACGACGCCTGCTCGCCCGGCACCGGAAGGCCGGGAGACGCGATCTTCTCCAGCATCGCGGCGTGGGTCTGGCGGGCGGTCGCCTCGACGGCCTCGATGTCCGACAGCACCGACTCGAACGCGGTGAGCCGGGTGGCGAACTCGTCCCGCACCCGCGCGAGCCGGGGCAGCCGCGCCTCCAGGTCGGCGATCCGCCGCTCCACGTCCGGCAGCGTGTCGTCGGCGGCCGCGGTGAGCACGTCGGTGAGCACCAGCTCGCGGGCCCGGTCGAGGTCCCGCCGGATCGCGGCCACCTCGTCGGCCGCCGCGCCGACGGACTCGGCCTGCACCGACACCGCGTGCAGGCGCCGGTCCAGCGGGTCGAACCGGCCGATCGCGGCCGACCACGCCGACTCCGCGGTCGCGAGCACGGTCGTGACCGTGTCGAACGCCTGCCGCATCCGTGCCAGCAGGTCGGCGAGCGTGATCCGCTCGATCACCTGCGCGGGCCCGGTCAGCCCGCGCCGTTCGATCGGCACCGCCTCGGCGTCCAGCTCGACGACCGGTCCGTGGAGGATCTCGGTCAGCTCGGCCAGTTCCTCGTCCCCCGGCCGCGAGCGGCGGGCGCGGACCTCCTGCGCCCGCGCCACCATGTCCCGGTAGGTCGCGTACTGCTCCCACAGCGTCGCCATCGCGGTGCGGGCCTGCGCCCACCGCTGCGCGGTCAGCCCGGTGAGCGCGGCGTCCTTGAGCAGCTTGTGGCCGGGGTGGGTGTCCATCTCGACGAGCGACTGGGCGATGCGGTCGCTGTCGCTCCGCACGGCCGCGAGCGCGCGGTCGACCTCGTCCCGGCTGAGCACGACGGTCATCGCCTCAGTCCCGGTACTCGGCGGCCGGCGGCGTGGCCGCCCGGCCGAGCAGGCCCGCGAGCCACCGGTTGTAGATCCGCGTCCACTCGCCGCTCGTCCGCAGCCGTTCGAGGACCGCGTTCACGAACCGGGTGAACTCCGGCGCGTCCTTCGACATCGCCATGCCGTACGGCTCCTCCGTGAACGGCGCGCCGACCACCTCGGTGAACGGGTCCTGCGCAGCCAGCCCGGCGAGGATCGTGTCGTCCGTGGACACCGCGTCGACCTGGTTCTGCTGCAGCATCACGAGGCAGTCGGTCCAGCCGGCCACCCCGATGCCGACCGGTTTGGGGTCGACCGGCGCGTTCACGATGTTGGCGATCGACGTGGAACCGTGGGCGGCGCACACCTTCTTGCCGCCGAGCGACTGGATGCCCTCGAAGCCGGAGTTCTCCTTCACCAGCACCCGCTGTCCGGCCAGGTAGTACACCGAGGAGAACTCGACCTCCTTGCGGCGTTCGCAGTTGATCGTCATGGTCTGCACCACGAGGTCGACCTTGCCGTCCCGCACCATCGGCACGCGGTCCGCGGACGTGAGCACCGTGAACTGGATGGCGTCCGGCCTGCCGAAGATGGCCCGCGCGATCTCCTTCGCCATGTCGATGTCGAAGCCCTGGAGGTCGCCGGTGGCCGCGTCGCGGTACCCGAACCGGTAGGTGTTCTGGTCCACGCCGACGACGAGCTTGCCCCGTGCCCTGATCTCCGCCATCTTCGAGCCCGCCGGGAAGTCGCCCGGCGCGGGCGGCGGTCCGTCGGGCCGCAGGCTCGCGGTCGGGTCACAGCTCGTGTCCGCCGACGGGGCCTTCTGGTCGGTCACCTCGGCCGCGCCCTTGGGCATCGGCGGCCCGCCGGCCGGCACGCGCGACTCCGTGACGTCCTGGCCCGACGTGCAGCCCGCCGCCATCGCGACGGCCGCGAGCAGGACGGCCACCCGCACCCTCTTCATCGGTACTCCTTGAGCCGCTGCCAGATCCCGGTCACCGCGCCCGCCGCCGCGACGAGCGCCAGCACGATCACGCCGATCACCGTGCCGGTCAGCGCGTTGCTCGCCTGCGACACCTCGTCCTCGAAGGTCGCCGTGGTGCTGGCGATGGCCTCCCGCAGCGAGGTGTCGACCGCGTCGAACTGGCTGGCCGCGCCGTTGTCGTCCGGGCCGATGGCGAGGTTGACGGCGGTCAGGTAGTCCCCGTTCGCGTCCGCTTCGCGGATCTGCCCGTGCACGTCGTCCCAGGCCGCCTGCGCGGCGATGGCGGCGCTCACCCGGTCGCGGACGGCGTCGTCGGTGGCGAGCGCCTGCGCCGTGCCGAGCAGACCGCGCTCGCCGGTCAGCTCCGCGACCACGTTCTTGTAGTCCTCCTCGAACTCCTCGCCGTTGCCCCTCGCGACGAGGGTGAGCGTCTCGTCGCCCCGCGCGGCGAGTGCCGCGATCCTGGCGCGTGCGAGCACGTCGGTCTGCTCGGAACCGTTCTCCTGGCTCGCGTTGACGTTCGCCAGCACCCCGATCGTCGCGATCAGCACCCACGCCAGCGAAACGACGGCGGCGCCGGTCGCCACGAGGAGCCCGACGTTGAGCCGCCTGCGGGTGCGGCGCCGCACGTAGCGCTGCGCGAAGAAGAGCAGGACCAGCAGCGCCGCGCCGAGGAGGACCTCCACGAACGGGATCCCCGCCGCCTGGTCCTGGTCGTCGCGCAGGGCCGCGGTCTCGTCGACGTAGAGCCGTTCCGCCGCGGGCAGCAGCTCGTCCCGCATGAGGGTCGACGCCTCGCGCTGGTAGGCGGCGCCCACCGGGAGCCCCTGCCGGTTGTTGGCACGCGCGGTCTCCACGAGCCCCGTGTAGACCGACAGTTCGCGGGACAGCACGGCGAGCGCGCTGTCCGGGTCGGCGAGGTCGGCGGGTTCGCGGGCGGCCACCGCGGTGGCGAGCGCGGTCTCGGCCTGCGCGATGTCTGCTTCGTACCTGGCGCGCACGTCCGCCCGCTCGAGGCCGCCGGACAGGAAGGCGCTGTTGGCGGTCGCGTCGGCGTCGGAGAGGGAGCGGTAGAGGTCCTGCGCGGCGATCGACAGCGGACCGCTCCTGGCCGCGAGGTCGTCGAGCGCCTGCGCGCGGCTCTGCACGCTCAGCGAGGTGAACAGGCCGACGAGGACGCTCACGAGCACCAGCGCGACCGTGAAGACGATCAGCACACCGGGCGTGGTCCTCGCCAGTTCGCGCAGCTCACCGGTCCGGCCGGCGCGCCGCGGTGCCGGGGCGGGCGCGCTCGCGGCGGGCGGGGGAGCGGTGGGGGCGCTCACGGCACCACCCCCTGGGAACTTCCGGGGAGCGATCCCCCGGACCCCCGATCGAACGTGATCGACACCAACGACAGACCCCTTCGCGCCATCCCCCGACGGTGATCGTCAGCGTAGCCGCGGATCCCCTGGTGGCGTGGCCGTTTCGCCGCAATGTGCCGTCCTGCTTGACAACGGTTTCGTCTCCCTACACTATTTCACTACTTCATTAGGGAAAGGGTGTTGCCCGTGATCGACTTCCGCCTGGACCGCGGTTCCGGCGTCGCCACGTACCTGCAGCTCGTGCACCAGGTCAAACACGCCCTGCGCCTGGGCGTTCTGCGGCCGGGTGACCGGCTGCCGACCGCGAAGGAGGTCGTCGACAAGTTGGCGATCAACCCGAACACCGTGCTCAAGGCCTACCGGGAGCTGGAGCGGGAGGGGCTCGTGGCGGGCAAGCCGGGGCTCGGCACGTTCGTGCAGCGTTCGCTCGGCGGCGCGTCCGCGGCCGACCACGCGCGGCTGCGCGACTCGCTGTCCGGCTGGGTCGCCGAGGCCCGCACGGCCGGTCTCGACCCGGAGGACATCGAGGCGCTGTTCGCGTCCGTGGTGCTGGATTCGTTTCGCGTAGGGGAGGACACGGCGTGAACGCGCTGACGACGACCGGTCTCGGCAAGAAGTACCGGCGCAACTGGGCGCTGAAGGACTGTTCCCTCGCCGTCCCGGAAGGTCGGGTGGTGGCGCTCGTCGGCCCGAACGGGGCGGGCAAGACGACGCTGCTGCACCTCGTCGTCGGGCTGCTCACGCCCGACCAGGGCAGCGTGACGGTCCTCGACGCCCCCGCGGGCACCGTCGAGACGCTGCCGCGTGTCGCGTTCCTGCCACAGGACAAACCGCTTTACGACGGCTTCTCCGTCGCCGAGATGCTGCGTTTCGGCGCGCGGATGAACCCCGGCTGGGACCAGGACATGGCCGTGCGCAGGCTGGCGGCGCTCGACATCCCGCCTGGCCGCAAGGTCGGCAAGCTCTCGGGCGGCCAGCAGGCGCAGGTCGCGCTGACCGTCGCCCTCGCGAAGCGGCCCGACCTGCTCGTGCTGGACGAACCGCTCGCCAACCTCGACCCGCTGGCCCGGCACGACGTGATGCGCGGGCTGATGGCCGCGGTGGCCGAGGGCGGGATGACCGTCGTGCTGTCCTCGCACGTGGTGTCGGACCTCGTCGACACGTGCGACTGGCTGGTCGTGCTGAACCGCGGCCGCGTGCAGGTCTCCGGTGACATCGAGGAACTGCTCGCCGGGCACCGCCTGCTGACCGGGCCCGCCGAGCTCGCGGACGGGGTGGCCGCGCGCACGACCGTCGTCGACGACGACCGGACCGACCGGCAGGCCACCCTGCTCGTCCGCACCGGGCCGCAGCGGCCCGCGCTCGACCCGAGGTGGAGCGACCGCGGCGTCAGCCTCGAGGAGATGGTCCTCGCCTACCTGCGCCGCCCGGAGAGCGCGGCCCTGCCGAAGCCCGCGCTGGCCCGGGCCTGATCCTGACGTGAGGGGAGAATGACGATGGTGTGGCTGACATGGCGTCAGCACCGCGCGCAGATCCTGGTGACCGCCGGTTTTCTCGCGGTGGTGGGGGTCGTGCTGCTCGTGCACGGGCTCGGGTCGTCCGGCCTGACGGACCAGGCGCTCGGCGCGCACTACGAGCGGTTGTACGTGTACCTCAGCTGGTTGCCGGTGGTGCCGCTCGCGGCGGGGTTGTTCTGGGGTGCGCCGCTGCTGGCGCGTGAGCTGGAGCGGGGCACGCACCGGCTCGCGTGGACGCAGTCGGTGAGCAGGCTGCGGTGGCTCGCCGTGAAGCTCGGCGTGCTCGGGCTCGCGGTGACCGCGGCCGGCCTGCTGCTCGGGGTGATGGTCGGCGCCTGGCTGGACACGTTCGACGGCGCCTGGTACGCCGACCGCTTCGACGACACGGCCCTGTTCGGCGCGACAGGCGTCCTCGGCGGCGTGTGGTGGCTGTTCGGTTTCGTCCTCGGCACGGCGGCCGGCGGCGTGCTGCGCCGGACGCTGCCCGCGTTCGCCGTGACGATCGCGGTGTTCGTCCTCGTGATGATGGGGCTGTTCTCGGCGCGCCAGGACTACGCGGAACCGGCGCGGATCGTCGTCGAGGACGCCGAGAGCCTGCCCCAGTCGTTCATCACGGACCAGACGTTCCTCTCACCGTCCGGAGTGGACACCGACACGGTGCCGGAATGCGCCGACGTGCCCGGCGACGAGTACACGCGGTGCGTGCACGACGCCGGCTACCGGACCGTCCTCTTCTACCAGCCCGCCGACCGGTACTGGCGCTTCCAGTTCACCGAGACAGGTATCCTCCTGCTCGCGTCGGTGCTGCTGGCGGGCCCGGTCGTGTACCGGGTGGCCCGGAGACCGGTCTGACGCCGTGCTGACGTGGCTCAGAGAAGTCCCATCCGACCTTGACGGAACCCTCTCCCGGTAGCTCGGTCAGTCGTGCTCGAGTGGCGCGCTGTGCCAGCGCCACTTGGTCCGCTGTGGACGGTCGGAGAGCGCCACGCGGCCCGTGGCCCACAACAGGGTTCGCCACGGGTCGCTCGCGGGTTCGACCTCGGGGAACAGGCGGGCCAGCACGCGGTCGCACAGGTCGGCGGGTGGATCCCACGCCAGCCCGAGGCCTGCCGTCACGTCGGCTGTGTGGACAAGGACTTCCACCACGCCCATCGCCGCGAAGCCCTCCGCGTCCGCTTGGCCGAACACGTGATAGCCGCGTGCCCCCGGCGGCGCCGCGCGGACCGCGGCGGTGAGCAGCCCGCCGCACGCGTCCACCACGTCGAGCAGTCCGGGCGGCCCGGCGTCGAGGTCGGCGAGGACCGCGACCTCCGGTGCGCCGTCACGGCGTGCGGTCATCCGGAGCGGCGCCCACCCGTCGGTCGTCCGCCTCGTCAGCTGCGCCGCGTACGAGAGGAGGTCGTCGGCGACGTTCCGTGGTCTCCCAGCAGGTCCACGTGAGACCGCCCGCGGGCCTGTCCCAGCCGGTGCCCGTCGCGGCGAGCGTGTCCGTGGCGATCCGGACGGACAGGGCGACGTCGTCAGCGGAGACCGGCATGATCACGACCGTATCAAGCGGGTGTGACCAGGCCGGACTCGTACGCCGCGATCACCAGCTGCGCCCGGTCCCGCGCGTTGAGCTTGCTCAGCAACCTCCCGATGTGCGTCTTCACCGTGGCGAGCCCCAGGTGCAGGTTCACCGCGATCTCCGTGTTCGACATGCCGCGCGCGATCAGCAGCAGCACCTCCCGTTCCCGTTCGGTGACCTCCTTGAGGTCGACCGGTTTTCCCGTCGGCTCCGGCCGCCGCGTGAACTCGGCGATCAGCCTGCGGGTCACCGTCGGCGCGAGCAGCGCCTCACCGGCGGCCACCACGCTGATCGCACCCAGCAGGTCGGCGGGCGGGGTGTCCTTCAACAGGAACCCGCTCGCCCCGGCCCGCAGCGCCGCGTACACGTACTCGTCCAGGTCGAACGTGGTCAGGATCAGGACCCGCACCCCTGAGGTGGCCGGGTTGCCGCAGATCCGCCTGGTGGCCTCGATGCCGTCCATGTTCGGCATCCGCACGTCCATCAGCACCACGTCCGGCCGGTGCCTGCCCGCCACCTCGACGGCGGCCACCCCGTCCTCGGCCTCACCGACGGCGCTGAACCCGGGCGCGGTCTCCACCAGCATGCGGAAACTGCCGCGCAGGAGCGCCTGGTCGTCGGCCACCAGCACCTTGATCATCTCGGCAGCACCGCCACCACCCGCCAGCCGCCCTCCGCTCTCGGCCCCGCCTCGAACGTCCCGTCGTACACCGCCACCCGCTCCCGCATCCCGATCAGCCCGTGCCCGCCCGGCCCCCGCACGGCCCGGGGGCCGTCGTTGGTCACCTCGACCCGCACAGTCTCCTCGGTCACCGCCACCGTGATCGCACACCGGGTGGGCGCGGCGTGGCGGACC
Organism: Actinophytocola sp. KF-1; assembly: GCF_054661535.1. NCBI lineage: Bacteria > Bacillati > Actinomycetota > Actinomycetes > Pseudonocardiales > Pseudonocardiaceae > Actinophytocola > Actinophytocola sp. KF-1. Next base: position 469,545 of record NZ_BAAFVK010000008.1, read on the forward strand.
ACGTTGGTGAGCGCCTCCTGGGTGATCCGGTACACCGACAGGCCGATGCCCTCGGCAAGGCCCTCGACGCCGTCCAGGTTCAGCGACACCGTGACCCCGGCCGTGCGCGCCCGGTCGACGAGCGCGGGAATGCCCGCCGGTCCCGGCGCCGGATCAAGCGCTGGGCTGTCCACTTCGGAGCGTAAGACGCCGAGCAGGTGCCGCATCTCGGTGAGCGAGCCGCGGCTCGTCGCCTCGATGACCCGTAACGCCTCGCGGGCCTCGGCGGGCCGGGTCTCGGCCACGTGGTTGCCGATGCCCGCCTTCACCGCGATGAGGCTCATGCTGTGCGCCACGATGTCGTGCAGTTCCCGCGCGATCCGCAGCCGTTCCTCCGCGACCGCCTGCTCGGTGCGGCGGACGGCCTCGTCCTCCGCGCGCCTGCGCCGTTCGCGCGCGGCGAACCCGAGCGCCCACCCGGTGACGAGCACGAGCCAGCCGAACGTGACCCCGACCAGGCTGCCGGTCCACGGTTCGACCAGCCGGCCCACCAGCCGGTCGTACAGCATCACCGCCACGGTCGCCACGAGCCCGGCGCCGAGCGCGGGCACCGACCGCCGCCACGGTGCCTCGGCCGCGACGAGGTACAACATGACGGCGACCGCGGTGATCGGCGCGCCCACGGCCACGGTGGGGATGATCCCGGACAGCATCGCCACCGTCGCCGCCGTGAGACTGACCGCGTACGCGGGCAACGGCGCCTCCCGCCGCACGTACACCGGTCCCGCGATGAGCGCGGTGGCGAGCACAGACACCCAGAGGGGTTCGCCGGGTCCGCGCTCGACGTCGGCGTCGCCCGCGGCGTAGCCGACGACGGCGCCGAGCACGCCGGCCAGGACCACGTCGAGGACGAAGAGATATCGGCGACGGAGGTATGCGAGCACGGTTGTGACGGTATACGGGGGACGGGCCGCTGCGCGTCCCACCACGGGTGGACTTTGCGCAGGCGGGTCGGACCGTGGTCTGACCCGCAAGTCCGGCCCACGGTCCGATGTGTTCCGCGGCCGATTCCGGGATCGTCGACGCCGTGCAGAAACGACCAGCGGCACGAGCCCGCTCACTCACAAAGGTTTACGGCGAAGGGGATTCGCGCGTCGTCGCGCTCGCGGGCGTCGACGTCGACTTCCACAGTGGACGGTTCACGGCGATCATGGGTCCGTCCGGGTCCGGCAAGTCCACGCTCATGCACTGCGTCGCCGGCCTCGACGAGCCGACGAGCGGGGAGGTGTTCCTCGGCGACGCCGAGCTGTCCGGCATGGGCGACGACGAGCTGACGGCGTTGCGCCGCGACCGGGTGGGGTTCGTGTTCCAGGCGTTCAACCTGCTGCCGACGCTGACCGCGTGGGAGAACATCACCCTGCCGCTCGACCTGGCCGGCCGCGCGCCGGACGAGGAGCTGGTGGCGGCGATCGTGGCCGCCACCGGCTTGCGCGACCGCCTGCAGCACCGGCCCGCTCAGCTCTCCGGTGGCCAGCAGCAACGCGTCGCGTGCGCCAGGGCGCTGATCACGAACCCGGACGTCGTGTTCGCGGACGAGCCGACCGGCGCCCTCGACTCGAGGTCGTCGGCCGACCTGCTCGAGCTGTTACGCACGAGCGTCGACGAGTTCGGCCGCACCGTCGTGATGGTCACCCACGAGCCCGCCGCCGCGGCGTACGCGGACCGCGTGCTGTTCCTCGCCGACGGCAGGCTCGTCGACGAACTCGCCGCACCAACGGCGGACGGCGTCCTGGACCGCATGAAGCACCTGGAAAGGATGGGGGTCTGATGCTGCGGGCGATGCTGCGCGACCTGCGCGCGCACCGGGGCCGGATCGCGATGACCCTCGTGGCGATCGTCCTCGGGGTGGCGTTCGTGGTCGCGACGTGGGTGATCTCCGACTCGACCGCCGCGTCGTTCACCGCGACGGCCACGAGGTCGGATGTGGACGTGGCGGTCCGTGGTCCGGAAGCGCACCCGGCACTGACGGAGGAGGACGTCTCACGCCTGGCGGAGATCCCGGGGGTGGCGGGGGTCACCGCCGTGCACGCGGCCCCGGCATCGCTGGTGGGTGCGAACGGCAAGATCATCCCCGGCAGCCACGTCCGTGCCGGCACCGGCTGGGACGCCACCGGCCGCTTCACGCTGAGCACTGGCCGCGCTCCGGTCGCGGGCGAGGTCGCCCTGTCACAGGCGGCGGCGATCGATGCGGGGCTGGCCCCGGGGGACGAGGCGAGGGTCATCCTGGCCGACGGCCGGGAGGTCCACGCCTCGATCGCGGGCATCTTCGAGTACCGGACCCTGGGCGTGGAGTCCACCCCGGAGGTGGCCTTCGCCGCGGCGGACGCCCGGTCTCTGCTGGGCGACGCCTACGACCGATTAGAGCTGCGGACCACCGCGGGCGCGCCGGTCGCCACGGTCGTCGAGGCGGTGCGCCGGACGATGACCGCACCGGACCTGAGCGTGCACACCGGCGAGGAACTGGCGGTGGAGCACCGCGACGACGCCGACGAGGCGGCGCGGTCCACCCGCGAGTCGCTGCTGGCGTTCGCTGCGGTGGCGGTGCTGGTGGGCATGTTCGTCATCGCGAACACGTTCACGATGCTCGTCACGCAACGGGTGCGGCAGTTCGCGCTGCTGCGGGCCGTGGGCGCGAGCCGGCGGCAAGTCCGCCGCACGGTGCTGCTGGAGGCCGCGACACTCGGGTTCGTCGGCGCCACGGCGGGAGTCGTGGTGGGCGTGGTGCTCGGCCTGCTGGGCATGTGGGCGTTCACGCCATCGGGGGAGACCGTCAGCTACACGGTGACGCCCCTGGCCATCGCCGTCGGCTACGTGGTCGGCATCGGCGTGACCGCGGTGGCGGCGTGGGCCTCGGCCCGGCGCGCGGCGGCGGTCGCACCGGTCGCCGCCCTCCGTGGCGACGCGGGCCGCGACGCCCGTCCTCACCCGGCCCGTCGGCGGACCGTGGCCGGGACGGCGCTGCTCGTCATCGGGGTCCTGGCGATCGCGTTCATCTCGGGCGACGGTCTGAGCAACACCGAACGGGTGCTGTGCCTGGCCGCCGGGGTGGTCGGATGGCTGGGCGTGCTGCTCCTCGCGCCGGTGCTCGCCGCCGCGGTGCTGCGGCCGGTGGCGCGGATCGCGGGGCGGCGCGGTGGCCCGGTCGTGCGCCTGGCGACCCGCAACGCCGTCCGCGACCCGCGGCGTACGGCCGCGACGTCCTCGGCGCTGCTGGTCGGGCTCGCGCTGGTCTGCGCGTTCGCGACGCTCGGCGAGACGATGGTGTCGATGCTCGGCGCCGCCGTCCGGGCCACCGTGCCCGCCGACGCGACCATCCTGCGTTCGGCCTCCGGTGCCGACCCGCTCGGCCCGGACGTGCTCGAGCGGGCCCGGGCGACCCCGGGCGTCGACCGGGTGGCCGCCGACCGGTACGCGCTGATCAGCGTCACCCATGCGGGCGGCACCAGTCACACGTCCGTGTCGGCGATCGAACCGGCCGGATTCGGCGACGTGCTCACGCCAAGGATCGTCGCGGGGAGCGGTGACCTGCGGCGCGGGGTCGTGGTGGGCACGAACGAGGCCGCGATGCTCGGCGTGGGCGTCGGCGACACGGTGGCGCTGGAGTTCCCCGGCTCGCCGCCGGTGCGCCAGCGGATCGTGGGGCTGATCGAGACCGTCGAGGGGCAGCCGCTGTTCTACCTCGATGTGGGCCGGGCGCCGGCCTGGTTCCGCGACCGCGTCACGACCGTGTACGCGATCGGCGATGCCCGCACAGCGCTGGACGCGGCGTTCGCCGACCGCCCGGACGTGGTGGTGACCGACCGGGAGGGGGTGCTGGCCGAGGAGGTCGAGGAGTTCCAGCTGCTGCTGTCGGTGATGTACGCGATGTTCGGCGCCGCGATCGTGATCGCCGTGTTCGGGGTGATCAACACGCTGGCGCTGTCGGTCATCGAGCGGACCCGCGAGATCGGCGTGCTGCGAGCGGTGGGCGCGAGCCGCGGGCTCGTCCGCGCGGCCGTGCGGTTCGAGAGCGTCGTGATCTGCGGCTACGGAGGAGTGCTGGGCATAGCCGTGGGCCTGCTGTTCGGCGCGGTGATGCAGCACGTCATGCTCGGCAACCCGCTGTTCGACATCGGGATGCCGTACGTGGTCGTGCTGATCTCGCTGGCCGGAATGGTGCTGGTGGGAGTGCTGTCAGCGCTGTGGCCCGCCCGCCGAGCCGCACGAACCGACATCCTGGGAGCGATCATGACGGCCTGACCACAACAACGCCCGGCGCCGACAGGGAGACGGCCGTGCCACCACCCACACCGACCGGCACGGCCCGCTCACCTGGTTCCTCAACCGCACGGTCGTGTCCCGTCGAGTGACACAACTGTGCGGCTGAGGCTCGGCTGGTCGGATCGTGCCGTGATCAGCCTGGGGGTAGCCAGTCCCTCGTGTGGTGCACTAGCGAGTTGGGCTCATGGTTTCGGAAGCAGGGCGTCAGGTTTGGGAACACGCCAACTTGTCTCGGCCGTGGCTGACTGGCGGCCGAGCATCCCTGCGACGATCTCAAGCGGGTCGTGCACTAGGGAGCGTCCTCAAAGCCAGAGGGTGAGGGTGGCTTGGTAGGACAGCGCGGTCTTGTCGTAGCGAGTGGCGATCGCCCGGAATTGTTTGAGGCGCTGGAAGCAGCGTTCGACGATGTTGCGGCGGCGGTAGGCGGTCTTGTCGAAGGCGGGTGGCCTGCCGCCCTTGGAGCCGAGGCGGGCACGGTTGTTGCGCTGGTCGCGGCGTTCGGGAATGGTCGCTCGGATACCGCGTCGTCGCAGGTAGGTGCGGATGGCTTTGCTGGAGTAGCCCTTGTCCGCCAGTACCCGGTCCGGGCGAGTGCCAGGTCGGCCCGGACCAGATCGCTCGAACCGGACGCCAGCCAGGACGTGAAGAAGCGGGTGCAGTCGTTGACGTTCCCGCCGGTCAACACCACCGACAACGGCCGACCATGACCGTCGCAGGCGAGATGGATCTTGGTGGTGGGTCCGCCCCGAGACCGACCGATAGCATGATC
>NZ_BAAFVK010000009.1:0-156686 GCF_054661535.1 Actinophytocola sp. KF-1
AGATCCCGCCAGGCGATCCCGGTCTTGGCCTTGTAAAGCATCCCGTTGATCACCCGACGGTCATCTACCCGAGGACGCCCCTTCACACCTGAGAGCGGCAACAACGGCTCGATCACAGCCCACAGCTCATCGGTTAACTCATGCCTGCGCACCACGGCTGAAGATCAAACCAGGCTGTCCTCACCAACTTTGAGGACGCTCCCTAGGGGGCAGTCGTCGTAGCCGTCCCTCCCTCCTGATGGTCGCTGGCGAGCTAGACCAGGAGATCCGCAAGCGCGCCCACGACGGCCGCACAGAGTTCAGCGACCTTCTTGCGGACCTCAAGCAGTCCCCCGAGGCGGACGCATAGATCAACATTCCGTGCCGAAATATCGACACGGAATATATTCTTCTTCTGAATATTCCTGCTAGTTGTAGCGCGTTCGACGTGCACATATTCTCAGCCGTAATGTCATATTCCGAAGTTGTCATAGTCGCATTCGGCTGTTCGCGGCTTACTTGAGGCAGCGGTCCTGCAAACTCGCAGGTCGCAAGCCAAGAATAAGGACACAAACAGTCATGAAGAACGCTATTACTGCCCAGGTTCCACGTCTGCTTTCCATTGCGGAAGTGGCGTGGTTGCTGGGTGTCGATAACTCGCGGGTGTGCCGCGCTATCCGGCTCGGCAGGCTGCCGGTGGTGCGTAGGCGTGGCGGCCGTGTGCTGATTCCGGCGCACGTGCTCGCGCACCTGTCGGACGGTGATCTACCGGTCGCCGACCGGTGCGCGGAGCCGCCTGCCGGTGCTTCCGGGCGGGGTGGTGCCTGATGGACGGGCTCTTTCCGGTGGACCCGGAGGAGTACTACACGCAGGTAGCCGCCGACCTTGACGCGTTGGCGGACGTGCCGGACGGCGTGTTGTTCGAGGTGGTGCCCCGGGACGGGGCGTACATGGTCCTGTTCCGGTTGGAGTTGGAGCCGGAGTGGACCGGGGATGACCTGACGGATCGGGAGCTGACCGCGCGGGTGTGCGCGGACTGCCCGGTGCGGCGTGAGTGCCTGGAACTGGAGTTGCGCACGTCGGGTGATCAGACGCTTGGGGTGTGGGGTGCGCTGCCCGCTGAGGATGTGCGGGCGCTGTACCCGGTGTGGCGGTCCCGTCGTCGGCGTCTCGGCGGCCAGCTCGGCGATGAACCGTCCGGTGACGGTGCGGGTGGTGGTCGGCGATGACCACGGCCTTGACGGTGGAACAGGTGGCGATTGGTGCCGCGTGCCTGCTCGTGTTGGCGTGGGTGTGGCGCGCGGGTGCGCGCCGCGCCCGGGCGGCGGCGGACGGCGCCCGGGCCGGTGCCCGGCTGCTGTCCCTGACCGGCCGGGTGCTGTTCACGGCCGGGGTGATCGTGGGTGTCCAGTGGCTGTGCTCACCCACCCGCACGCGTCTGGGTGGGCTGTGGTCGCGGCGTTGGGGCTGCCCGCGCTGTTCGCTTCCTACACGCTCACCCGCGCTCTGACGGTGACCACGGTGGACCTCCCCCGTAAGGGGGGTGGCCGCCGATGAACCAAGATCGTTCAGAGTCCACGCCGACGACGACCTACACCCCATCTGACCTGGGGAAACCCAGTCCGCGGAACGGCCCGCGGAACGGTCCGCAGGACGCCCGGCACGTGCCACTCACGCGGGGTCAGAAGCTGGCGCAGGACGCGGCGGAAGCGGCGGAGGTCCGGGCGTACCAGACGCATCCGGACGTGGTGGCGTTGCGGATCGAGCGGGTCCGGTCGCAGGTGGACCGGTTGTGTTGGGCCGGGATCGTGCTCGGGCTGGCGTTCACGATGGCCAACGTTCAGGTGTTCGCCGCGTCTGGTGCCGACACGTGGTCGTTGCCGTGGCTGGCCGCGTGGGTGCTGGACCCCACGGTGTCGCTGGTGCTGATCGCGGTGTTGCGGGCCGAACAGATCACGTCCCGCTACCAGGTGCGGACGGGCCGGTGGGTGCGGCGAAGTGGTTCGCGTTGGCGGCCACGTACGTGATGAACACGTGGTCATCGTGGGCGCACGGCAGTCCGGCCGGGGTGGTGCTCCACTCCGTCCCGCCCCTGCTGGTGTTTGTCGCGGCCGAAGCGGTCACCGACCTCCGCGACAAGCTCTCCGACGCCGTGACCGTCGCGGTGAACGCTCGCGTGAACGGCAGCGTTCACGCACCTGCGGGCACTGGTGCGAGCACGGCGACGGGGCCTGAAACGGCCGCAGACGAGTCGTCGGCGGTGTCGGCGGACGGAGAGGAGTCCGGGACCGGAGGAGACGGCACAGACGCTCTCAGCGGCTCCTGTCCGGCGCGTCGTCGGCGGGGGACGTTCGCCGCGTACCGGGAAGCCGCGCGGCGCACGTGGCGGCCGGGCGTGGTGATCACCCCGGCGTGGATTCGGGAGGTCACCGGCTGCTCGCGGGGCCTGTCGTCCCGGCTGGCCGCGTCGCTGTCGGCGGAGCTGGTCGCCGACCGGTCGGCGTCCGGGGAGGTGCGGGCATGACCAACCCTCCCGAGAGCGTGAACGGCCGCGTGAACGGCGTGAACGGGGCTGGTCCTGTGAACGATGCGGGCACCGGTGCGGGGGCGGTCGTTGGAGCCGCGAGTGTTCGACGCGGAGATCGTCACTGACGCACCAGCGGTGCGCGGGACCGGTGTGGACGGTCCCGCGTCGGTGTGGCGGGTGCTGGTGTCGGCGGTCGGTGCCACGGCCCGCGCGTGCGGGGCGCGGGCGTGGTTGCTGGCGGGCCGGGTGTGGCGGTCGGACCGGATGCGGCGGGCGCGGTCGGTGACGGCCTACCGGGTGCGGAAGGCTCCGGCTGACCTGTTGCGGTTGGTGTGGTTCGTGGTGCGCGGGCATTGGCGGTGGCTGGTCAAGGCGTGGTCCTGGGCCACCTACGCGGACCTGCGCGCCGATGTCCGCGCGGCGCGGCTGGCCGGTGACGCCGAAGCGCGCCGCACCGCTCAGGAGATGATCCGCGCGGACGCGAAAGCACGCTGGGCGCGCGTCGGGATCGTGCTCCGGCGAACTGTGATCACCGTGAAGGTTGCCGCGCCTGTTGCGGTGGTGCTGTGGCTGGTCGACGCGCTCCTAGACCGGGCGGACATGTGGCCGTGGCTGGCCGGAACCTACGCGGCCATTGGTGCGGTGTGGACGGTGCTCACCACCGCCGTGCCCGTGCTGTTGATGTGTGCGCCGATCGTGTGGGTTGTGGCTGCGGCATTCGAGGGACGCGACCGGGACCCCGGGGTGGGCTGGCTGATCCAACCGGACCGCGATGACGCGGAATCGTGGGTAGATGAACGGATGATCTCCCGGGCGCTGGCGCACCTCGGTATGTCGCCGCTGAACCGGTTCTTTAAGGACGGTGGGGAGCTGGTCTACACGGTACCGGCTCGAAAGGACGAAGACGGCACGTTTGCGCAGGTCAGGCTGCCTTTAGGCGTCACTGCGGACATGGTTGCCGGGCAGCGCGGGAAGCTGGCCGCGAACCTCGGTAGGTCGGCTCTGGAGACGTGGCCGACCCAGGGTGAGGAAGCGGGGATCTTGGATCTGTGGGTGGCCGACAAGGGCACCCTGTCCGGTGGCGCGGGACAGTGGCCGTTGCTCGACGAGACCGGGCCGGACGGCGGCCGGGTGGACGTGTTCGCTGGTGTCCCGTTCGGACTGTCCCAACGCGGCCTGATCCTCAACGCCCCGTTGATCGGGGCTTCCTGGTTGATCGGCGGACGGCCCGGGCAGGGCAAGACGTCCGCGTTGCGGACGCTGATGTTGGGTGCCGCGCTGGACCCGACAGTGGAGCTGTGGGTGTACGTGCTCGGCGAGTCCCCCGATTTCGAGCCGTTCGCACCACGACTGACCCGCTACCGCATGGGCATGGACGACGCCGTGGCCGAAGCCGCCTGCATCGCGTTGGCCGACCTCGCCGAGGAGATGGAACGGCGCGGGAAAACCCTTGGCGCACAACCAGGACAGCCACCCAAGGTGTCCCGCCGGTTGGCCGATCAGCGGCGGCTTGGCCTGCACCCGTTGGTGGTCGGGATCGATGAGTGTCACGAGTTGTTCCAACACCCCAAGTTCGGCAAGCGCGCGGCAGAGCTGGCCGTGCGCCTGGTCAAGCGGGGCCGTAAGTACGGCATCGTGGCGTTGTTCGCCACGCCGTCGCCCACAAAGGACAGCATCCCCCGGGAACTGACCCGCAACGTCGTGTGCGGAGTCGCGTTCTCCGTCGCCGACCACATCGCCAACGATGGCCTGCTGGGGAGCGGGAAGTACGCGGCAGGCATCCGCGCCACCGAACTACGCACCGGAACCGACCGGGGCACCTGCGTAGCCGTCGGCGTCACCGACGCCACATTCGAACTGATCCGCACCTACTACGTGCCCTTTGAAGACGGGGCAGACGACGTAACCCCGATCATCGCGCGAGCCATGGCACTCATCGAGGAAGACGGCCGCGCACTGCCCACACCACGACGGGCCGAACGGGAACCGGCACCCGACGCCGGACCCGACCACCTGACCGACATCGCGGCGGCCATGCAGGGAGATCGCCGCGTCCGCGCCCAGGTGATTCTCGGCAGGCTCGCGGCACAACACCCGACCTACCAAGAGTGGACCCTGACCGACCTGCGAGACGCCCTCGCCAACCACGGCATCACACCACAGAAGTCCGACGGCCGCATGGTCATCCGCGCCGAAGACATCTCGGCCGCACTCCACCACCGCACCACCGAACAGGTCAGGGAGGCCACCGGGGAGCCGTCAGGGAGCCAGGGAGATCTCCCTACCCCCTCCCTGACCCCAACTCCCTGCCCTGAACAGCACAAACTCTCGTCAGGGAGGGCAGGGAGCCCGTCCCGGGCCACACCCAAAACCCCCCGGAAACGGCGTCTCGGGACCCCACGCGGAACCTCCCTCCCTGACGCCCGGGGAGGTGGTCACCACGACAACTAACTCACTGTCCACCTCAACCAACGCGACGCAGAACTCAGGAAGCGATGATGATCAGAAAGCGCGGGACGCGGGTATCGATCCGGAGTCGTACCGATACTGGAAACGGGCGGTCACCGCCCTGCCGCCGATGACCCCGGAGGAGATCGCCGCCGTGGGGGCCGTGCTGCGCCGTATCGACGCCCGGCGTGCGCGGCGCGATCAGAAATCGCGACGATGATCTCCCGCCAGTGCGGACGGTGCACTTCTGGGATGCCCAGGAGTGCAGTGTTCGTTGTGTTTGGGGTAGCGAGCGGGTTGGAGGATCGTGCTGCCTCCCTGTGCGACGTATGCTGTTACGTTCGGTGATTGGATGCGATGGGCATGGTGAGACCGATTCGTTCGACTGTCCCTGGGGGTCGTGGTGTCTGTTGACGTGATCGTGGACGCGGTGGTGGCGGGCGCGGTGGCCGGAGCGTCGGCCACGGCGACCACGGCTGTCACGGAGGCCTACGGTGCTGTGAAGGACGGTGTCCGCCGCTTTCTGCGCCGTAGACCAGCGGACGCGGACGATGACGGGCTCGACGAGGCGTCGGAGACGTCCCCGGAGGAGCTGTGGCCGGAGGACTTGCTCGCGGAGGCTGAGGCCGACCCGGATGCGGACACCACGGCTCTGCGTGAGGCTCTGCGAGAAGCGCTGACGGCGGGCGACGCCGAGCAGGACGGCGAACTGGTGACCGCCGCTCGCCGGGTGCTGGATTTGGTGGACCCGGACCGAACGCGTGCCGGGAAGTACGACGTCACGGTCCGCGACAGCACGGGCGTGCAGGTCGGCGATGCCAACACGATGACGCTGAATCTCGGTGACCGGTCGCCCCGGCGGTGATGATCTGATGGCCGCCCACCACTCCGACTACGCCGACCGGATACCACCCACGCGGGTGGACCAGAGCATGGGCGTGCAGGTCGGCAGTGACAACCACCTGCATGTCTACAGAGCCGAGGCCGGTCCGCGGTGGCCGGTCCGGGACGGGGTGCTTCCCCTGGCTGCCGACCATTACCAGCACCGGGACATGTCGGTGACGGTCGAGGAAAGCCTGGGCGAGGCGGACACGGTGATGTTGGTGCCAGCGGCGGCAACGATCGTTGCGGGGATGGGTGGTGTGGGCAAGACGCAGATCGCCGCCAACTACGTGCGTCCGTTGTGGCACGACTCCGCGATCGATGTCGCCGTGTGGATCACCGCGACCGACCGGGACACGATCGTGTCCAGCTACGCCCGCACCGCACGCGCCCTCCACCTGGTCAGCCGTGACGACGAGGTGGAAAGGGCGGCGGTAGCGCTGCTGAACTGGCTGGCCACCACCGACCGCCGCTGGGTGATCGTCCTGGACGATCTCCAGGTCCCCAGCGACCTGGCCCAGCTATGGCCACCGCACTCTGCGACGGGGCAGACCGTGGTGACCACCCGCCGCCGTGACGCCGCGCTGGCCCGCGCCGACCGCAGAATCGTGGAAGTCACTCCCTACACGGCAGCGGAATCGCGGTCCTACCTGAGCGCGAGACTCGCCGCGCATCCCACCCTCCTCGACGGCGCTGCCGACCTGGCTGAGGAACTGCACCATCTGCCCTTGGCGTTGGCGCAGGCGAGTGCGTACCTGATCGACACACAGATCACCTGCGCCGACTACCGAGGCAAGTTCCGCGCGGGCAGTGATCTCACCCCCGATCAGCTCCCCGACGATCACCAACGCACCGTCGACCGAACGTGGGAACTGTCGATCGAACTCGCCGACAGCCTCACCCCGGCAGGCGTGGTACGCCCGCTGCTGGAACTACTGTCCCTGCTCGACCCCAACGGAGTCCCCGCCGCGCTGATCACGACCGAGCCGGTACTCGCCTACCTCGCCGAGCGCATCGACCGCCCGGTCAGCGAGGACGACGCAAAACGCTCGGTGAGCTGCCTGCACCGCCTTAGTCTGGCCACCACCGACACCACCCAACCCCAACGCGGGATCCGGGTCCACGCCCTGATCCAACGCGCAACCCGCACCGCCATGCGCAAGATCGATCTCGCGAAGGCAGCGGTCGCTGCCGCTGACGCGCTGTACAGCATCTGGCCCGACATCGAACGTGACACCGACCTCACTCAAAGCCTCCGCAACAACACCACCACACTCGACCACCACGCGAGCCTCCACCTCTGGCACCCCGACGCACACCCTCTCCTGTTTCGCCACGGCAGAAGTGTCGGCGAGACCGGACTCGTCCAATCCGCCACAACGCACTTCCACAACCTCGCCAGCATCGCCACCACCACACTCGGTGCCGACCACCCGGACACGTTGAGCGCCCGCAGCAACCTGGCGTACTTGCGGGGTGCGAGTGGGGACGTGGCCGGTGCGATCGGCGAGTACAAGCAGTTGCTCACCGACCAGTTGCGGGTGCTGGGTGCCGACCACCCCTACACGTTGACCACCCGCGGCAACCTGGCGTACTGGCGGGGTGCGAGGGGGGACGTGGCCAGTGCGACCGCCGAATACGAGCAGCTGCTCACCGACCGGCTCCGCGTCCTGGGTCCCGACCACCCCTACACGTTGACCACCCGCAACAACCTGGCACGGTGGCGGGGTGAGAAGGGGGATGTGGCCGGTGCGATCGCCGAATACGAGCAGCTGCTCACCGACCAGTTGCGGGTGCTGGGTGCCGACCACCCCGACACGTTGACCACCCGCAACAACCTGGCACGGTGGCGGGGTGAGAAGGGGGATGTGGCCGGTGCGACCGCCGAATACGAGCGGCTGCTCAGCGACCTGCTCCGCGTGCTGGGTGCCGACCACCCCTACACGTTGACCACCCGCGGCAACCTGGCGTACTTGCGGGGTGCGAGTGGGGATGTGGCCGGTGCGACCGCCGAATACGAGCGGCTGCTCACCGACCAGTTGCGGGTGCTGGGTGCCGACCACCCCGACACGTTGACCACCCGCAGCAACCTGGCACGGTGGCGGGGTGAGAAGGGGGATGTGGCCGGTGCGACCGCCGAATACGAGCAGCTGCTCACCGACCAGTTGCGGGTGCTGGGTGCCGACCACCCCTACACGTTGACCACCCGCGGCAACCTGGCGTACTTGCGGGGTGCGAGTGGGGATGTGGCCGGTGCGATCGCCGAGTTTGAGCGGCTGCTCGCCGACCAGTTGCGGGTGCTGGGTGCCGACCACCCCTACACGTTGACCACCCGCAGCAACCTGGCACGGTGGCGAGGTGAGAGGGGGGACGTGGCCGGTGCGATCGCCGAGTTTGAGCGGCTGCTCGCCGACCAGTTGCGGGTGCTGGGTGCCGACCACCCCGACACGTTGACCACCCGCGGCCACCTGGCACGGTGGCGGGGTGAGAAGGGGGATGTGGCCGGTGCGATCGCCGAATACGAGCAGCTGCTCACCGACCGGCTCCGCGTCCTGGGTGCCGACCACCCCGACACGTTGACCACCCGCAACAACCTGGCACGGTGGCGGGGTGAGAAGGGGGATGTGGCCGGTGCGATCGCCGAATACGAGCAGCTGCTCACCGACCAGTTGCGGGTGCTGGGTGCCGACCACCCCGACACGTTGACCACCCGCAACAACCTCGTGTACTGGCGCAAACACTTGCCGGGTGAGACCGGGAATATTAGGTGAGTACGTCGAGGCTGGCTGTGGTGCCGTCCGGGGCGACCAGGCGCAGACGGTTCCGGTCGAACACCCGGGGTCCGGGCCGCTTGACGTACCTGTCCAGGTACAGGGTGGAGCCGCCTAGTGCTTTGGTGAGCATGGCGCGGCGTTCGGAGTTGTCGGCGGCGTCCCACTGGGCCGCGATCGCTGCCGCTGGTTGGGCCTTCGTCGGTCCCTCTGGCGAACCTTCGGACAGGGCTTCGCGTTCGGTGTAGAGCCGGTCCAGGGCGTCCACGATCGGTTTGTTGGCCTTGTCGAAAGCGGCCATGGTCTTGAACTCCCGACGCCCCAACCGCTCGGACACCGCTTCCTGCAACTGTTCGTACTCGGCGATCTCGGCGTTGATCGCCGAGAGCCGGTCCGCGACCTGGGCGCGGGCCGCCTCCACCGCTGCCGCGTACCGGTCATCCGACAGGCGCAGGATCACATACGTTCGTAGTTCCTGGTCCACTGCGCGCAGATCGGCGTTGACCTTGCCGCATCCCCGGCGTTCCTTGTCGCAGGTGTAGTACTTCTTCCGCACCGGAGTGTTCGCCAACTGTGCGAAGCGCTTCTTCACAGTGATGGACGCCTGCTGGGCCGCCGTTTCCAGGCTCGCGCGGGTCGCGGCGTCGATCGTCGTGTCTGGTTGCTGCCATGCGGTGACCGTGCGCGCGGTGATGCCCAGGTGGGCCGCGAACTCGGCGTCTGTCATCTCCAAGGCGTCCTGAAGTGCGCGGGCAAGCTGCGGTGTCCACGCGAGATCCCGGTAGAAGCCGTCACCGTTGCGGGCCGTGAGCCTGGTGCCGCAGCCAGGCTCACCGCACCGGATGATCCCGGTTCCGACATAGCCGGGGCCGACCTCTCCCGCGACCCGTCCTTTGCGGCGCGCCGCGTACTTGGAGCGCAACAGGTCGAACTTGCGCGGGTCCACGATCGGTTCCCCCGGCATCGTCGCGACCAACTCGCCCTCGGACTCGATCAGTCCGGCGTTCGTGGGACGGGACAGTACTGACTTGACCGTCAGCCGCACCCACCTACGGCCCTCAGCCGTGAACAGGCCCGCGTCGTTCCACTCCCGCGCGATGACCGCTTCGGAGATGCCGGACAACACCGCGTCCGTCGCGTCCACCAGTGCGCGGCGTTCCCGCTGCACCAGCGCGTCCGGCACTATCGGCCGGTCATCGTCCGTCTCGCCTTCACCGGGTGTCCAGGTCAGGTCTCGGCCAGGCCACCCGAACCGGCGCGGTCCGCCGATGTGCCCGATGCCGTTCTCTCGGAACGTGCGGAACCGGCGCTTGATCCGCCGCGACGTGTCATCCGACGACCGCGCCGCGTGCGCGACCTCGATCCGCAGAATGAACCGGTCATCCGGGTCCGCCAGATCACGCGAACCATGCGCACTGACAACCCGGAACCCCTTGTCCGCCAGATCGATCAACGTTTCCAGGTCACGCGGCTGCCGGAACAGACGGTCGGTGTGCCACACCACGATCCCGTCCGACGCACCCGACGCCACCCCCTCCAACAGCTTCGTCCACCCCGGACGGCGCACGTTCTTCTTCCACGCCGACAACCCGTCGTCCAACTCCTGGCCCAGCGCGCCGCCCAACCGCTCGATCACCTTCCGGTTGTCCGCCCACTGCGTCTCGATCTTCTCGAACTCCCCCGTGTTCGGGTTCTTCGACAACCGCGCATACGAATCGAACACCGGCACCCGGGTGCCCTGACCTGCGCTAACGTGCTCCCATGTCCCCATAGCTCGACTGTATGTCGGCAAATAGGAGTTCGCCTAGGCTGGAAACCGGGGGCCGGAGGCCGACCCGCTACGCCTGCTTCAACAACCGCACCACGGCGCGTTCGATCGCGGGTCGCACCTCCTCGATCGGCTTGCCCGCCGCTCGGCGCAGTGCCCGCTCCACCGTCCGCCCGTCCGCCCACGTCGACAGCACCCGCGGGTCCACATAGGACTTGCGGGCCACGGCCGGCGTGTTCCCCAGCTGCTCGGCCACCTCCCGCATGACCGCCTTCTCCGTCCGCCGCCGCCCGGTCTCCGACGTCGGCGGCGCCTGGCCCGCGATGATCACCGCCGCGAGTACGGTCGCGTGCCACGTGCGGAGGTCCTTGGCGGTGAACTCGGGCCGCGTGAGTTCCTGGAACCGCCGGTTGATGTCCTCCGCGCGCACCGGCCCGTCGCGGTGCACCAGCAGGCGGTCGTCCGGCTCGCGGCCCCTGCGCAGTGCGGTGATCAACGGCGCCAGCCGGTCGTCGCGGATGCGCAGCCTGCGTTCGATCCCGCCCTTGGCGACGTAGTCGAAGTGGATCTCGCCGCGGCGGACCTGGACGTCCCCGCACAGCAGGGTCGCCACTCCCCTGCTCTCCTCCGCGTACTCGTCGCCGCCGGTGCGGAACACGCCGCGGTCCAGCATCCGCAACGCGCCCGCCAGCACCCGCCGCTCGGTGATCCCCTTCGTGCACAGGTCCTCGTCCACCACCACCCGGAACGCGGGCAGGCGGGCGGCGAGGCGCAGCACGCGGTCGTGCTTCGCCTCGTCACGTTCCTCGCGCCACTGCTCGTGGTAGAGGTACTGCCGCCGCCCGGCCGCGTCCGTGCCGACGGCCTGGATGTGCCCGTTCGGAAAAGGGCAGATCCACACCTCCTGCCAGGCGGGCGGGATCGCGAGAGCGTTGATGCGCGCGACCTCTTCGGGATCGCGCAGCGGCCGGCCGTCGACGTCGAAGTAGCGCCAGCCCCGGCCGGCCCGCTGCCTGCGCAGCCCGGGTCTGCCGGGGTCGCTGCGCCTCAGTCGTCGGGCCATTCGCCGGTGACCTTGCGGTAGCCGGTCGCGCCCGCGCGGTCGACCGCGGCCTTCACCACGCCGAAGATCGCGCCCTGGATGGTGGCCGCGATCAGCACCTGCGTCCAGGTCGCCTGGCGGTCGGTGGCGTCGGGCGCCTCGTCACCGGGCCCGACCGCGCCCCACACCTTGTTGAACACGCTGGTCGCCAGCACACCGCCGAGGACACCGACGAGCATGCCGACCGGCTTGTACATCACCTTGTTGACGTTCACGACGAAGTTCCTCCTCAGGCCGGGATGGGCTGCTTGGTGAGCGCGGTGGCGACCGCGATCAGGTTCTGCGCCATGGTGCCCGCGGTCTTCTCCGAGAAATCGTGGCCGTGCTCGGTCTCCGAGTAGTCCGGGCCCGGTCCGGGGCCCATGTTCCAGTACGTCCACGCCTGCCCGGGGATGGTGTAGCCGATCTCGTTCAGCCCACCGCAGATCTCGTTGATCACGTGGTGCGCGCCGTCCTCGTTGCCGGTGACGACCACGCCCGCGACCCGGTTGTACGCGACGGGCCGGTCATCGTCGTCGGTCTCGGAGATCATCGCGTCCATCCGCTCGAGCACCCGGTGCGCCACGGACGACGGCATGCCGAGCCACGTCGGCGACGCGATCACCAGGATCTCCGACGCCAGCAGCTTCTCGTGGATCTCGGTCCAGTCGTCACCCATGTCGGTCTGGACGCCCGGCTCTATCCGCTTGTCGACGACCCTGATCGACTCGACCGCGACACCGTTCTTGCTCAGCTCGGCGGCCACCACGTCGGCCAGGCGCTGCGTGTTCGACGGTTCGGGTGACTTCTTGAGCGTGCAGTTCAGTATCAGGGCTCGCATGGCGACCGGTTACCCGCTCGGCCGGGGACGAACCGTGTGTTTCCAGGTCAGCCACGTCGGGTAACCGCGCGGCAGAGGAGGAGAGTGAGCCATGACCGCCACACGAGATGTGCGCACGACACACAGCCAGGACCACGCCGAGAAGTCGACGGCCGAGCTGGTGCGCGACCTCACCGAGCAGGTGAACAGGCTCGCGCGTACCGAGGTGACGCTCGCCGTGCGGGAGATGAAGACCAAGGCCAAGCACGCGGGCGTGGGCGCCGCGTTCGCCGGCGCGGGCGGGGTGTTCGCGTTCTACGGCGGTGGCGTGCTCATCGCCGCCTGCGTGCTCCTGCTCGCGCTCGCGCTGCCCGCGTGGGCGGCCGCGCTCATCGTCGCGGCCGTGCTGTTCGTCATCGCCGGTGTCGCGGTGCTGATGGCGCGCAAGCAGCTCAAGCAGAGCGCGCCGATGCCGTCGCCGGCGGTGGAGAGCGCCAAGGAAGACATCCACGCGGTCAAGGAGGCGGGCAAGCGATGAACGCCAAGGACACCGACCGGATGACCATGCCGGGTGCGGCCCCGACGGACGAGGACCTGCGGCACGAGGCGGAACTGACCCGCCAGGAACTCGCGCAGACGGTGAGCGCGCTCGGCGAGAAGGCCGACGTGAAGGCCCGCGCGCAGCGGGTCGCGCACGAGAAGGCCGAGGAACTGCGGGAGAAGGGCGACGAACTCGTCGGCAGGCTCCCGGAACCGGTGGCGACCAAGGTGCGCCCGGTCGTCGACGGCGCGACCCGCAGGCCGATGATCCCGCTCGCGGGGTTGCTGGCGCTGCTGATCGCGTTGCGGATCTTGCTCAAGCGCCGCCACGCGGACTGACGCGGGTCAGGGAGCACCGGCCTCACGGCGACGTGGCCTGCCGAGCAGACGGCGGGCCGCGTCGCCGAGGTGTTTGCGCAGCGACTCGTCGTCCATGGACATGAGCGTCGGGGACCCGCCCGCGAGCGCGACACCGGCGAGCGCGACGTGGGCCGCGACCACCGCGCTGTCGTCCGCGTCCGGCGGGACGAGCATGGCAGGCAGGCGGGTCATCACGTTCTCCTCGCCGTGCAGCGACCGCTCGACCGCGCGCGCGATGCCCGGGTCGCTGCAGAACACCGCGACCAGCACGCGGTGGCGCACGACCAGGTCCACGAGCCCGTCGATCACGTAGTCGACCTGGGCGCCGTGCCTGCGCAGCGTCGCCGCGTGGTCCAGGATCGCCGACAGCTCCCGCAACGCGGGCTCCGCGACCGCCTCGGTGATCTCGTCCTTCGTCTTGAAGTGGTAGTACACGGCGGCCTTGGTGACGCCGAGCGCGTCGGCGATCATCTGCAGCGACGTGCCCTCGACGCCGTGCACGGTGAACAACCCGAGCGCGGTGTCGAGCAACCGGGTCCGGGTGTCCGGCTTGGTAGCCGTCATCGCCCCTCCTCGCTGAGAGTTCGACGGTACCTCCTCAGCTAGCCTTTCGGCAAGCTAACTACTTGCTGTTCGACAAGTCACATACTTGCCGAACGGCTTGGAAGGCACTTGTCGATCGGCTAGCTTCAGAACCACACGCAGGCGCGAAGCATGGGGAGTTCCGAGGTGGCGACATTCCTGTACCGACTGGGGCGGGCGTCCTTCCGCCGCCGGTGGCTGGTGACCGGCATCTGGACGGTGTTGCTCATCGCCGTCGGCATCAGCGCACTGAGCCTGTCCGGCACGATGTCCAACGCGGTCTCGATCCCGGGCACCGAGTCCCAGCAGGCGATCGACCACCTGAAGAAGACCTTCCCCGAGGCCAACGTGGGCGGTGGCACGGCCCGTGTCGTCCTGCGGGCGCCCGAGGGCGAGGACTTCCTCACCTCGAAGCCCGCGCAGGCCGAGGTCGCGAAGGTCGTCGCGGCGCTGAACGGGGCGCCGGAGGTCGTCGCCGCCACCGACCCGTTCCGGATGCGGTCGTTCTCCCGCGACGGTGACCTCGCGCTCATCCAGGTCAGTTACAGCAAGCAGGCGTTCGAGCTGACCGAGGCCGATCGCGAGGCGCTCACCGAGGCCGCGCACGCCTCCAGCCTGCACGCCGAGATCGGTGGCGACGCGACCAGGGGCGCGCCGGAGACCGGGGCGATGGAGGTCGTCGGCGTCGCGATCGCGGCCGTCGTCCTCGTGATCACGTTCGGTTCGCTGATCGCCGCCGGGCTGCCGCTGCTCACCGCGCTCATCGGCATCGGGGTCGGCATGAGCGGACTGCTGATCGTCACCGGCTTCACCGAGCTGAACGCCAACACCCCGATCCTCGCCCTGATGATCGGCCTGGCCGTCGGCATCGACTACGCGTTGTTCATCGTGTCCCGCTACCGCTCCGAGCTCGCGCACGGCGCAGGCCACGAACAGGCGGCGGGCCGCGCGGTCGGCACCGCGGGCTCGGCCGTGGTGTTCGCAGGCCTCACGGTCGTCATCGCGCTGGCGGGCCTGACCGTCGTCGGCATCCCGTTCCTCGGCGAGATGGGTGTCGCGGCCGCCGCGACCGTGGTCATCGCCGTGCTCATCGCGGTCACGCTGCTGCCCGCGGTCCTCGGGTTCGCCGGCGACAAGATCCGCGGCAGGATCCGCGGTCTGCGCGGCGGCCCCAAGCCGGGCCGTGCGGGCATGGGCGAGCGGTGGGCCCGGTTCGTCGGCCGCCACCGCGTCGCGACGCTCGTGGTGGCGATCGCCGGGGTGGTCGTGGTCGCGATCCCGGCCGCCGACATGCAGCTCGGCCTGCCCAACGACGCCACCGCGGCGCCGGAGAGCACGCAGCGCAAGGCCTACGACCTGGTCACCGAGGGCTTCGGGCCGGGTGCCAACGGGCCGCTGATGGTCGTCGTGGACACGGCGGGCAGCGACGACCCGCAGGCCGCGATCGCCGCGACCGCCAAGTCGATCACCGATCTCGGCGCCATGCCGCTGCAGCCGCAGACCAAGGCAGGCACGACGATCATGCAGGTGATCCCGAAGACCGGGCCGAGCGACGTCGCCACCGAGGACCTGGTCGCCGACATCCGCGCGGCCGCGGCCCGGTTGCACGACAGCACGGGCGCGACCATCGCGGTGACCGGCCAGACCGCCGCGAACATCGACGTGTCGGAGAAGCTCGCGGACGCGATGCTCCCCTACCTCGCGCTGATCGTCGGGCTCGCGTTCCTGTTGCTGATGCTGGTGTTCCGGTCGATCATCGTGCCGCTGAAGGCGACGATCGGGTTCCTCGCGTCGGTGGCGGCGACGTTCGGCGCGGTGGTCGCGGTGTTCCAGTGGGGCTGGCTCAAGGACGCGCTCGGCGTCGAGGCGACCGGCCCGATCATGAGCATGCTGCCGATCCTGCTCATCGGTGTCCTCTTCGGACTCGCGATGGACTACCAGGTGTTCCTGGTGACCAGGATGCGCGAGGACTACGTGCACGGCACGCCCGCTCGCGAGGCCGTGGCGACCGGCTTCTCGCACGGCGCCCGGGTCGTGGTCGCCGCCGCGCTGATCATGACGAGCGTGTTCGCGGGCTTCGTGTTCGCGGAGGACTCACTGATCCAGTCGATCGGCTTCGCGCTCGCGTTCGGTGTCGCGGTGGACGCGTTCGTGGTCCGCATGACCATCGTCCCGGCGCTGATGTCGCTGTTCGGCAAGGCCGCCTGGTGGCTGCCGCGCTGGCTCGACCGGATCCTGCCGAACGTCGACGTCGAGGGCGCGAAGCTGGCCGAACCGGACGACGACCGCCGCGAGCGAGTGCCGGCGACCGTCTAGGTGTATTCGGTCAGGACGTTGGTGGCGGGGGTCGACGTTTGACGTGGGGAGAGCCTCCGGGTGGGGTGTGGTTTGTCTAAGACCCGCGCCAGCCGGAGGCTCTCGTGTCCCACCGGAATGACCGACCAGGTGATCCGGGCCAGCAAGACCACCGCCATCGGCTATGAGCGGGATCGGCCGGGCGAGCTTGTCCACGCCTGGGCTTACCGCTGGTCCCTGCGCGAGGTCTGCACCCAGCACGGCATCCGGCAGAAGTTCATCAAACCCCACTTGCCCCTGGCAGAACGGCAAGGTCGAACGCCTCAACCGCACCCCGCAAACCGAATGGGCCCACCGGCAGGTCTTCACCGGCAACACCGAACGCACCGCGCCCCTTGCCCGCTGGCTCGAGCACTACCACACTCAACGCCGCCACAGCGCACTCGCAACCCGGCCACCCATCAGCCGACTGCCACCGACATGACCAGATACACCTAGGGCAGGCTTGCCCGCAGCGCGTTGACCCTGGTCAGCGCCTGGCCGAAGGCACCGCTGTCGAGCGTGCCGTCGGCCAGCGCGCCGGCCAGGGCATCGGCGGCCTGGTCGCCCTGGGTGACGCTGCGCGCCGAGGCGAGGATGAGGTCGGCGCCCGCCCGCGCGGCGAGCACCGCGCGGTTGCCGGTCGAGCCGTAGGCCGACAGGGCACCGGCCTCGAGCGCGTCGGTGATCGTGACGCCCGTGAACCCGGTGCGCGACCGCAGTTCCTGACCGATGACGGTCGGCGACAGTCCCGCGGGCCTGCTCGCGTCGAGCGCGGGGTAGACGGCCCAGGACAGCATGACGAGCTTGGCGCCCGCGGCGATCGCGTTCTGGTAGGGCGCCTCGTCGACGGTCCGCAAGGTCGTGAGCGGCACGGACAGCGTCACGGGTTTGCTGTCGGTGTTGTCGCCCGCGTTCGCCTTGCCCAGCCCGGGAAAGTGCTTCACGGTCGCGGCGACGCCCTCGGCCTGCTGGGCGCGGAGGTAGTTGGTCCCGAGCGTGCCGACGACGGACGCGTTCGAGCTGAACGACCGCTCGTACTGGTCCATCAGGTCGCCCGGCGCGTGGAACACGTCCAGCACGGGCGCCAGGTTGACGTTCATGCCGACGCCCGCGAGGTTCTGCCCCGCACCCCGCCCCGCGGCGGTGGCCGCGGCGGCGGGGTCGGCCGAGAGCCCGACGTCCTTGTGGGAGAGGGCGGGTTCGCCGGGGAGGCGGCGGATCAGGCCACCTTCCTGGTCGGTCATCAGCAGCAGCGGGTTGGGGTTGGGGCTCTGCGCCGAGGCGGCCCGCAACTGCTGCACCACGCCGCGGATCTGCGTGAGGCTGGCGACGTTCTCCCCGAAGAAGATCACCCCGGCGGCCTCGCCCGCGCGGATGCGGGCGAGGAGGGACTCGGGCGGGTTGAGACCCGGGTAGGAGTAGATGACCCGCTGCCCAGCGGCCTGCCGCGCGTAGGCGTACGACTGGACGTCGTCGGCGGCCTGCGCCGTACCGCTGACCGTGGTGGCGGTGACCGCCAGACCCAGTACCGCCGCGAGCAACCGACGCCTCATGAGCCGACCTCCCTGGACGCTGGGTAGGTCGACGATAACCCTATGTGGTTACCCTTGGAAAGTTTCTTACATTGCCACTTTTCAGGGAACTACCAGCACAGGCCAGTGACCTGCCCGGATGAGCTTCGTCGCGACCGAGCCCGCGAAGCGGTGCCCGGCCTGCTGCGACGCGCCGACCACGACCGTGTCCACCTGGCAGCGGTCGGCGGCGTCCCGGAGTGTCGTGTACGGGTCGCCGAAGGTCTTCAGGAACGTGACCGGCACCGCGAGTTCCTCGGCGCCGGACCGGATCTGCTCCCGCAACTCGGTGTACAGCTTGACGATCGCGTCGTGTTCGACCGCGGCCGCCACCGCCGGGCCGAGTGCGGCCAGCGCCGAGTGGCTCGCGACGAACGCGACGATCAGCCGGGCGCCCTGGCGCCTGGCCATGCCGAAGGCGAAGGCCGCCGCCCGCATGGCCGTGTCGGAGCCGTCGACCCCGACCAGGATGGCCCGCGCCGAGGGGTCCCGGCGCGGGCCGAACTGCTCCACAGTGGACTCGAAGGCGCCGAGCTCGGCCGCGCTGCCGCTCATTGTCACTCCCCTATCCCACGATCGGGTCGGACACCACCGTGTCCTCGTCCTTCTTCTCCAGGTCGATCGTCGTGCGCAGCGTGATCGGCTTGAGCAGCAGCGCCGCGATCACGCCGACCACGGCCACCGCCGCGGAGATGAGGAAGATGTGCGCCGTCGCGTCGCCGTACACGGTGTGCACGACCGTCTGGATCTCCGGCGGCAGCGCCTTCAGGTTCAGCGCGCTCGTGCTGCCGGTGGACGCCTGCCCCTCCGGCACGTGCAGTGCCGCGGCCAGGTCGGCGGTGACCCGGTTCGCGAGCACCGCGCCCAGCACCGACACGCCGATCGTGCCGCCGAGCGACCGGAAGAACGTCACCGACGCGCTCGCCGCGCCGAGGTCGCGCATCGGCACGCTGTTCTGGACCGCCAGCACGAGGTTCTGCATGGTCATGCCGACGCCGATGCCCACGACCGCCATCGCGATCCCGACGAGCCACAGCGACGTGGCGTGGTCGACCATCCCCAGCCCGAGGAACCCGAGCACCAGGATGACCGCACCGGTCACGATGTAGGGCTTGACCTTGCCGGACCGGCTGATCATGCGCCCGGACACCGTCGACGACACCAGCACGCCCGCCATCATCGGGATGGTCAGCAGACCGGCCTCCGTGGGCGTGTACCCGCGGCCGACCTGGAAGTACTGGCCGAGGAACACCGCGCCGCCGAACATGGCCATGCCGACCGCGAGGCTCGCGACGATCGCGAGCGCAGGCGTGCGCTGGACGACGATGCCGAGCGGCACGATCGGTTCCCGCACCCGCTTCTCCACCAGCACGGCGCCGGCGAGGAGCACGACACCGCCCGCCACCATCAGCGCGGTCTGCCACGACAACCAGTCGAACGAGTTGCCGACGAACGACACCCAGATCAGCAGGACGCTCACGCCTGCGGCGATCAGGCCCGCGCCGAGGTAGTCGACCTGCACGTTCTCGCGGCGGACCGTCTCCAGGTGCAGCGTGCGCTGCAGCACGACGAACGCGATGACCGCGATCGGCACGCCGACGAAGAAGCACCAGCGCCAGCCGAGCCACGACACGTCCACGATCAGCCCGCCGAGCAGCGGGCCGCCGACCGTGGCGACCGCCATGACCGCGCCGAGGAGGCCGTTGTACTTGCCGCGTTCCCTCGGCGGGATGATCGCGGCGATCACGACCTGGACCAGCGCCTGCAGGCCGCCGATGCCGATGCCCTGGAACGCGCGGGCCGCGATCAGCTGCCCGGTGTTCTGGCTGAACCCGCTGATCATCGAGCCGACCACGAAGATCACGATCGCGACCTGGACGAGCGTCTTCTTGTTGAACAGGTCGGCGAGCTTGCCCCAGATCGGCGTGGTCGCCGTCGCCGCCAGCAGGGTGGCGGTGACCACCCACGTGTACTGCGTCTGCGTGCCGTTCAGCGAGCCGATGATCAACGGCAGCGCGGTCGACACGACCGTGGAGCTGATCATGGCCACGAACAGCACGAGCAGCAGCCCCGACAGCGACTCCAGCACGTGCCGGTGCCCCATGTCGTCTCGTGTGCCCGCCTCGACCGCCTCGGCCGTCATGGCGTCCCCTCCCCGTCTCGGATCAATTCTTGCCCACTGTGCAAACTTGCACAACGGGAAGTTTATTCCCTCGCTAGGCTGACCCGTATGGAGGCCACCGAAGCCGAGGCGCCCACCGCCACGCTGCGGACCCGCAAGAAGGCGGCGACCAGGCAGTCGCTGCACGAGGCGGCGCTGCGGCTCGCGATGGAACGCGGCCTCGACGGGGTCACCGTCGAGGACATCGCCGACGAGGTGGGCGTCTCGCGCCGCACGTTCTCCAACTACTTCGCGAACAAGGAGGACGCGGTCCTGCACGCCGACCGCGAGCGCACCAGGAACCTGGTGGCGCTGGTCGAGGGCAGGCCCGCGGCCGAACCGCCGTGGCAGGCGCTGCGCGCGGCGGTCGCCGAGCTGTACCGCGACCGGCCCGTCCCCGACCCCGAGTGGGTGGCGCAGCTGCGGCTGCTGCGCCGGCACCCGTCGCTGCTCGCCCGGCAGGCCAGCGACCAGATCACCCTCGAACGCGACCTCGCGGCGGTGCTGCGGGCCAGGGGCCACGGCCTCGACACCGAGCTGGCCCGGTTGATGGCCGCGACGTTCCTCGCCGCGGTCCGCACCGCCGGCGTGCTGTGGCTGGAAGGCTCCGGCGGGCAGCGGCTCCCCGACCTCACGGACCGGCTGCTCGGCCGGTTCCAGCCCCGTTGATCTTCGCTAGAGTGCGGTGTGGACCGAATCAGCGTGCCCGCGGAACTCGCCCTGCTCCTGGAGACCTGGCCACAGCCGGACCGGGACGAGCAGGCCTTCCCCTTCGTCACCGTCGACGCGGAGGGGTTCCCCCACGTGATGCTGCTGTGCACGGCGGAGCTGCTCGCCACCCCCGACCGGGAGGCGCTGCTCGTCGCGGTCGCGAGCAGGAACGCGCGGGCGAACCTCGCCCGCAACGGCGTCGCCACGCTCATCGCCGCCGACGGCATCGCCGCCCACTACGCGAAGCTGCGCGTGCACGACACCGAGGAACACGACCGCTTCACGCTCTACACGTGCCACCTCGCCGAGTACAAGCGCGACTCGCTCGGCATCCCGCTGCGGCCCATGGACTTCCACGCCACCAAGGAGATCGCCGAGTCGGAGCGGTGGACCGCCACCCGCGCCGCGCTGGCCCGCCGCTGCGAGACCGCGTAGTGGACCTCCCCCGGGACCTCCCGCTCGAGCACCGCAGCGCGGTGCGGCTCGTGGTGCTCGACGCACGCGGCCAGGTCCTGCTGTTCCACACCCGCAGCCCCGACTACCCCGAGCTCGGCACGTGGTGGGAGCTGCCCGGCGGCGGCATCGACCCCGGCGAGACCTATGTGGACGCCGCGGTCCGCGAGCTGCGCGAGGAGACCGGCCTTGTCGCGGACACCGTCGGCCCGGCCACGTGGACCCGCACGGCCACGTTCAAGTGCCGCGGTTTCCGCCGCGTCCAGCAGGAGGTGGTCGCGACGGTCCCCGTGCCGGGCGTCGCCCCGCCGATCGACGTGACCGGCCAGCTGGACTACGAGGCCGACGCGTACGTGGCCGCCCGGTGGTGGCCGCGTGACGAGCTGCTGGCGAGCGGGGAACGCTTCTACCCCGGCCGCCTCCCCGCCCTGCTGCCCGCGTTCCTCGCGGGTGAGCGCATCGACGAACCCTTCGAGATGTGGTCATGACCGACGTACGTGTTGCGCACACCGCCGACCTGTCCCCCGCCGACCGCACCGCCGTCCGGCAGCTCCTGGACGCCGCGTTCGACGGCGACTTCGCCGACGAGGACTGGGCCCACACCCTGGGCGGCATGCACGCCCTCGCCTGGTCCGGCGGCGAGCTGATCGGCCACGCGGCCGTCGTCCAGCGCTCGTTCCTCCACGGCGACCGGGCGCTGCGCACGGGCTACGTGGAAGGCGTCGCCGTCCGCGACGACCACCGCCGCCGCGGCGTCGGCGCCGCGGTCATGGCGCCGGTGGAACGTGTCATCCGGGCCGCATACGACCTCGGCGCGCTCAGCTCCAGCGACATCGGCATCCCGTTCTACGAGGCCCGCGGCTGGCAGCTCTGGCAGGGCGAGACCTGGGCACTCACCCCGCGAGGCCGCGAACGCACCGCGGACGACGACGACAGCGTCTACGTCCTCCCCGTCACCGACCTCGCCCTCACGGGCCCCCTGACCTGCGACTGGCGCGCCGGCGACGTGTGGTGACCGCGCCCGCCTCTGATCAAGAACACCGACAAGGTGCTCCTCACCCGGGGCATGCGCGGCATGCGTCTCACGCTGTGCTCGCCCGTCAGCGGGACGCCGTACCGTCTGGTCGACGCGACCGGACGGCGTGCCTCGCCGTGCGCGTAGGTGGGTGACTGGCGAAGGTGGGGGCATGAACGCGGACACGGGACTGCTGAGCCTGGTGTGGCCGGGCACAGGGATGGACACGCTGCTCGCCGACGAGGCGTGGGTCGCCGCGATGCTCGAGTTCGAGGTGGCGCTCGCGCGCACGCAGGCGCGGCTCGGCGTCATCCCGTCCGCCGCGGTCGGGGCGATCGAGGCCGCCGCCACGCCGGGGAACATCGACACCGCCGGGCTCGCGGTCCGGGCTCGCGGCTCGGCGAACCCCGTGGTCGAGCTGGTGCGGGAGCTGACCGCGGCGGTGACCGACACCGACGCCGCCGAGTACGTGCACCGCGGGAGCACCAGCCAGGACGTGCTCGACTCGGCCGCCATGCTGCTCGCCGCCCGGGCCCTGCGTGCGACCGACGCCGACCTGACCACCGTGGCCGACGCGCTGGCGCGCCTCGCCGACGAGCACCGCCGCACGCCGATGGCCGCCCGCACCCTCACGCAGCAGGCCGTGCCCACCACGTTCGGGCTGAAGGCGGCCGGCTGGCTGACGCTGGTGCTGGACGCACAGGAACGCCTCCGGCAGGTCCTCGCGAGCCTCCCGGTGCAGATGGGTGGCGCGGCGGGCACGCTCGCCGCGTACCTCGAGTACGCCCGCGCCGCCGGGGTGCCGCCGGAGGGCCACGCCGCGAAGCTCGTCGAGGGTGTCGCCGCCGAGCTGGGGCTGCGGGCCCCCGCCGCGCCGTGGCACACGCAGCGCACGCCGCTCGTCGACCTCGGCTGGGTCGTGGTCGCGGTGACCGGTGCGCTCGGCAAGATCGCGGTGGACGTGCTCGGCGGAACGCGGACCGAGGTCGGCGAGGTGGTCGAACCGGCGGGCGAGCGCAGCGGGCTGTCGTCGGCGATGCCGCAGAAACGCAACCCCGTGCTGGCCACGCTGCTCGTGTCGGCGGCCCGGCAGGCGCCCGGGTACGCGCAGATGCTCGGCCACGCCATGCTGGCGGAGGACGAGCGGTCGGCGGGCGGGTGGCAGGCCGAGTGGCAACCGCTGCGGGAGGCGTTGCGGCTCGCGGGCGGCACCGCGCGGACGGCGGCCGAGCTGGTGCCGGGGCTGCGGGTGCTCCCGGAGCGGATGGCGGCGAACCTGTCGTCGTCCGGCGGCACGATCGTCGCGGAGCGGCTGAACGTCGCGCTCGCGCCGGTCCTCGGCAAGGCCACCGCGAAGGCGTTGCTGGGCCGGATCGCGGGCCAGGCGGCCGCGGGCGATGGCCGGTTCGACGAGCTGCTCGCCGCCGCACCCGAGGTCGCGCCGCTCGGTGACCGGCTGCCCGAACTGCTGGCCCCGGAGAACTACCTCGGCGCGGCGGACGAGCTGATCGACCGCGTGCTGGCCCGCCGCGGCGGCTAGCCCGCCACCGCCGGGCGCAGCACCTCCGCGCACCACTGCCGGAAGCTCGTCGGCGTGGTGTTCTCCGGCGTGCGCGGCAGCGCGTTGTCGAGCCCGTCGTCCTTGGCGCGCACCATGTCCACCATGGCCTGGGCCATCGCCTCGGACATGCCGCCGCCCAGCAGTGACTCCTTGAACGCCTCGTACGGCACCTGCCGGTACCGCACCGGCTTGCCGAGGACCTCGGACATGACGCGCGCCATGTCGTGCTGCGACAGGTCCTCCGGGCCGAGGACGGCGACCTCACCCGCGCCGGTCCACGACGGGTCGAGCAGCAGCCGGGTGGCGACGTCCGCGATGTCGCGCGTGTCGCAGAACGGCGCGGCGCGGTCGGCGGCGAGCGGGCCGAAGAACACGCCCTGGTCCCTGATCGCGGCGACCTGGCGGAGCAGGTTGTCCATGAAGGACGGGTTGGCGAGCGCCCGGTAGGGCACGCCGGTGGCCGCGATCATGTCGTCCATGGCGAGTGACGCCGTGACGTGTCCGGCGTGGCCCGGGACGCCCCGGCCGAGCGCCGACACCCCGACGACCCGGCCGACGCCCTGGTTCACGAACGCCTCGCACGCGGGCCGGGTGAAGTCGAGGTACGTGGCCATCACGCTGCCGGCGCGCGGGTCGGCGGGCGTCACCCAGAACACGGCGTCCGCACCGGCGAACGCCTTCGCGACGACGTCGGGGTCGCCGTGCGAGCCCGCGACGACCTCGGCGCGGTCCCGGACCCGGGCGGGCAGCCGCGCCGGGTCGCGGACGACGACGCGCACGGGTTCGCCGCGGTCGAGCAGGGTGCCGACGACGCGGCCGCCGATCCGGCCCGTCGGCGTGGTGACGACGATCATGTGATCCTCCAGGTGGCACACGGGAAAAGCGGCACCGAGTCAACCCGCGCGCGCCGCCGTGCTGAAGGACCGATCCGGTCGCCATTGATACCCTGGCGATATGAGTGACCTGGAGGTGCGGCAGCTGCGGTACTTCGTCGCGGTCGCCGAGGAACTGCACTTCGGGCGCGCGGCCGACCGGCTGGGCATGGCGCAACCGCCGCTGTCCCGGGCGATCCGCGAGCTGGAACGGCAGCTGGGCGTGCGCCTGCTGGACCGCACCACGCGCCAGGTCACGCTGACCCCGGCGGGCGAGGTCCTGCTGCGGGACGCGCACACGGTGCTCGACGCGGTCACCGCCGCCGGACGGCGGGTCCGGCACGCGGGCGCGCCGACCCCGTCGCTGCGGGTCGCGCTCAAGGCCGACTACGACGCCGGGTTGCTGCCGCGGATCATCGCGGCGTACGAACGCGAGGACGCGGCCGTGCCGGTGGAACTGATGATGTGCGGCCGCGGCGAGCAGGAACGCGCGCTGCGCGAGGGCAGGGCCGACGTCGCGCTGGTGCCCACCCCGTTCGAGGAGCGCGGCCTGGACCATGAGGCCCTGGTGACGGAGCCGCGCCTGGTCGCACTGGCCGCGAACGACCCCCTCGCCGCCCACACCCACCTGCGGCTGGCGGACATGGCGGGCCGGACGCTGCCCGACGGCTCCCCCGCCGAGGACGGCGGCGGCAGGCCCCCGAGCAGGCCCGTGGCCCGGCCGCTCACGGACATCGCGCAGATCTTCAACATGGTCGAGCTGGGCAGTGTCGTCTGGTACGTGCCCGTCTCGGTCGCGCGCCGCCACCCGCGCCCGGGCATCGCCTACCGGCCGGTCGCCGATCTGTCGCCGACCACGCTCACAGTCGCGTGGCCGCGGAACTCGCACTCCCCGGCGGTGGCCGCCTTCGTCCGCGCCGCCACCGCGGTGGCGGAGGAGGAGACCCGCGCCCCGCTACGCGCCGCCACCTGACCGCCGGGTGCGGCCGGTCGTGGCGAGGCGGGACCTCGTGCGGGCCGGAGCGGTCGGTGGCAGGCCGGCGACGATGTCGGCCAGTGTGTCCGCGGCCAGGGTCGCCCGCCACGCCTCGTGTGCGTCGGCCATCTTCCTCGCCAGCACGCAGGTGTCCCGGCAGTCCTCCGGCGGCAGCGCACCCGCGCCCTGCCTGCGGATCTCGCGGCACTCGTACGGTGACGTGGCGCCGTCGACCGCCTCGACGACCGCCAGCAGCGTGATCTCCCCGGCGGGCAGCGCCAGCCGGAAGCCACCGCGCGGGCCGGTCGTCGCCGTCAGGATGCCTGCCCTGACGAGCGCCTGCAGCTGTTTCGCCAGGTAGGGCGCTGGCAGGTCGTAGTACTCCGCCAGCTGGGCCGCCGACGCGGTCGCGCCCGGCTCGAGCTGCGCGAGCGTCGTCGCGCAGTGCAGGACCCACTCGGTGCTCACTGGCAGCTTCACGACCGCGATAGTATCGTAGATATTGCGGATCAATTTAGTCTGAAATAGGAGGAGCAATGCGGATCGCCGTCGCGGGCGCGAGCGGGAACATCGGGGCGCGGACCGTCGCCGCGCTGGAGCGGGGCGGGCACGAGGTCGTGCGGATCAGCCGGTCCCACGGCGTCGACCTGACCACGGGTGACGGCCTCGACGACGCGCTCGCCGGGGTCGACGCGGTCGTCGACGCCACCAACGCCCCCGTGGGCGACCGGGACGGGACCGTCGGCTACCTCGGCACCACCACGCGCACCCTGCTCGCCGCCGAGCAGCGCGCCGGGGTGCGCCACCACGTGCTGCTCTCGATCGTCGGCATCCACGCCATCGAGGGCAACGCGCACTACGCGGGCAAGCGCGAGCAGGAGCGCCTGGTCGAGGCGGGTCCGGTGCCGTGGACGATCGTCCCCTGCACGCAGTTCCACGACTTCGCCGAGATGGTCGCGAGCTGGACCGAACAGGACGGCACCGCCACGATCGCGCCCCTGCTCGTGCGGCCCATCGCGCCCGACGACGTCGCCGGGATCCTCGCCGAGGTGGCCGTCGGCGAGCCGCGCGGGCGGCACGTCGACGTCGCGGGGCCGGACACGCAGGACCTCGTCGACATGGCCAGGCGCACCCACCAGGCCCGCGGTCGCGACGTGCGGCTCGTGCCGACGTGGCAGGGCGTCTTCGGCACGGAGATGGCCGGCGAGGTGCTCCTGCCCGGCGAGCACGCCCGCATCGCGCCGACGACGTTCGAGGAGTGGCTCGTGAAGGAAGCCGGCTGACGCATTCACCCCATCGAGGTCGCCCGGCGGAGTGCACGCGGTCGTGACCACCGCGAACGCCCGGAGCACTCACAGGTTCTCAGCTTCGCGCGACTCTGCGTAGCACCCCGTTGGGCCGATCGACGGGTACGACGGCGTACCACGTCACCGGACCCGGTGATCAGCACCGGACCGGTACGTCACGAACCGCGTTTTCCTTGCCGGGGAACGATTTGCTCCGCGGAAGATCGCCATGACATGGTCATCGCGCCTGCGCAGGCGGACCCGTTCGAGTCCCCATCCAAGGAGAAAACATGTTCCACCAGACCGTCGTGTGCGCCGCCGAGTACTGCCACGGCGACATCATCTCCGGGCTGCTCGCGCACATCGCGCACGTCGTCGGCTGGCTGGTGTAGTCACACCGCCCGCACCCGGCGTGGTCGTCGAGCCAGGCCACGCCGGGTGCGCCCGGCCTCACCCAGTCGCACGCACCGCACGGCGCGTGAACCGCATGACCCCGTCGTTCACCTTGCCGTGGCGCAGGTTCACGACATCGTGTGCGTAGCTCATGCCCAGCTGCCACGGCGCGCGTGACCCGGCGCGGGGGAACTCGTCGATCGACCGCAGCACGTAGCCGGCGTCGAAGTCGAGCAGCGGCCGTTCGGTGACCGACGGGTCGTCGTTCGCCGGCACGGCCACGTCGTACCCGTGCTCGTCCATGTGCCGCAGCAACCGCACGACGTACTCGCCGACGAGGTCGGCCTTCAACGTCCACGACGCGTTCGTGTACCCGATCGTGAACACGAAGTTCGGCACGTCGGACAGCATCATTCCCTTGTACGCCATGGTCTTCGGCAGTTCGACGGCCCGCCCGTCGACGATCAGCTCCATGCCGCCGAACGCGAGCAGCCGCAGCCCGGTCGCCGTCACGACCACGTCCGCGGCCAGCGTGTCACCGGACTCCAGGCGCAGCCCGGTTTCGGTGAACTCCGCGATCCGGTCCGTCACCACGGATGCGCGGCCGCGGCGGATGGCGCGGAACAGGTCGCCGTCCGGGACGAGGCAGAGCCGCTGGTCCCACGGGTCGTACCGGGGGTTGAAGTGGGTGTCGACGTCGTACCCCCGCGGCAGCTGCCGGATCGTGGCCGCGCGGATCAGGTTCCGCACGACGTGCGGGCGGCGCCGCGACAGCTGGTAGAGGAACGTGCTCATCAGCACGTTCTTCCAGCGCGCGACGAAGTACGCGCGCTTCGGGCCGATCAGCCGCCGCAACGTGTTCGCGATCTTGTCCTCGGCGGGCAGCGACATGATGTAGGTCGGCGACCGCTGCAGCATCGTCACGTGCGCGGCCGTCTCCGCCATCGCGGGCACGAGCGTCACCGCGGTCGCGCCGCTGCCGATCACGACCACCTTCTTGCCGCTGTGGTCGAGGTCGGCGGGCCACTGCTGCGGGTGGACGACCGTGCCGCGGAAGCGGTCCAGGCCGGGGAACTCCGGCGTGTGGCCCGCGTCGTAGTGGTAGTAGCCACTGCACACGTACAGGAACCGCGCGGTGATCGTCACTGGTTCGCCGTCGTGCCGCGCCTCCACCGTCCACCGGGCGTCCGCTGTGGACCACGACGCCCGCACCACGCGGTGACCGAACCGGATGTGCCGGTCGATGCCCGCCTCGGCGGCCGTCTCCCTGACGTACGACAGGATCGACGGCCCGTCCGCGATGGCCTTGGCCCGCGTCCACGGCTTGAACCGGTAGCCGAGGGTGTGCATGTCCGAGTCGGACCGCACGCCCGGGTACCGGAACAGGTCCCACGTGCCGCCGATCGCGTCGCGTGCCTCGAGGATCGTGTAGGTGCGGTCCGGGAACGCGGTCTGCAGGTGGTGCGCGGCGCCGATGCCCGACAGCCCGGCGCCGACGATGAGCACGTCCACGTCGGCGCTCATGCCTTACCCGCCTGCCTGGCCCGCAGCCGTGACTGCAGGCCGCCGAGCACCGAGTGGTAGTGCGTGGGCGTGATGCGGGTCAGCGCGTCGAACAGGTAGGCGTCGGGGCCGACGAGGATGCGGGCCTTCCCCTTCTCGACTCCCTTGTGGATGATCGCGGCCGCCTTCTCCGGCGAGGTCATGGTGATGGCCTCGAACTGCGCGGCCATCTGCTCCTTCGTCCGCCCGAGCCCTTCCGGATCCGTGCGCACCCGCGCGTTGCGGGCGATGTTCGTGGTGATGCCGCCGGGGTGCACGGTCACCGCGCGCACACCGGTCCCCCGCAGCTCGTGCCGCAGCGACTCGGTGAAGCCGCGGACCGCGAACTTCGCCGCGCAGTAGGCGCTCTGGTACGGCATGCCCGCCAGGCCGAACACGCTGGACGTGTTCACGATGACCCCGGCGTCCTGCTCGACCAGGATCGGCAGGAACGCGCGCGTGCCGTTGACGACACCGTGGAAGTTGATGTCGTGCAGCCACTGGTCGTCCTCGGGCACCGCGTCCAGCACGGTCGAGGTCACGGCCACACCGGCGTTGTTGAACACCGCGGCGAGCGGCGCGGGCAGCCACTCCCGCACCTCGTCGGCGAACCGCTGCTGGTCGGCGGCGTCGCGCACGTCGAGCACGCGGGTCAGCACCCGGCCGGGCAGCGCGGCGGCGGTCTCCTTGAGCCCGGCCTCGTCCACGTCGGCGATCGCGACCGGGGACCCGGCGCGGGCGAGGCGGACGGCGAGCGCGCGGCCGATGCCGGACGCCGCGCCCGTGATCATGACCGGGCGGCCGGTGATGCTAGGACGCGGTCGTGTCGCGGGCATCGCTGCTCCTCGTCGTGCGTGCGTGGGTGTCGATCAGGTCGATGAGCCGCGGCCACGCGCCCTTCGGCAGGTCGTGGCCCATGCCCGCGATGGTCTCCAGCCGTGCGCCCGGGATCGCGCGGACCGTGGCCGCGCCGCCGGTCGGGTGCACCATCCGGTCGCGGTCGCCGTGGATCACCAGCGTGGGCGCGGTGACCGACCGCAGCGACGGCGTCCGGTCCCCGGACTTCATGATCGCGCCGAGCTGCCTGCCGGTGCCCGCCGACGACGGGTCGCGGTCCCAGCCGCGGGCCGCCTGTGCCCGCACCCAGTCCTCGTCGAACGGGAAGCCGTGCGAGCCGATGTGGCGGAACATCCGCACGGCGCTGTCCATCGCCGCCTCCCGCGCCCTCGGCGGGGCGGCCGCCATCAGCCGCAGTGTGGACAGCGCGGGACGGCCGCTGCGGCGCGCCCCGGTGTTCGACATGATCGACGTGAGCGTCCGCACCCGCTCCGGGTGCCGGGCGGCGACGGTCTGGGCGATCATGCCGCCCATCGACACCCCGACGACGTGCGCGCTGTCAAGGCCGAGCGCGTCGAACAACCCGACCGTGTCCTCGGCCATGTCGGTGAGGTCGTACTGCCGCGCCGGGAACCGGCCCACGAGCATCGCCCACAGCTTGGCGGGCCGGAAGTCCTCGTGCGTCGACCGGCCGATGTCGCGGTTGTCGAACCGGACGACCCGGTAGCCGCGCTCGGCGAGCTGCTCGCAGAAGGCGTCCGGCCAGCTGTGCAGCTGCTGGCCGAGCCCGCCGACGAGCACGA
The DNA here is from genome assembly GCF_054661535.1 of Actinophytocola sp. KF-1. Taxonomy (NCBI): domain Bacteria; kingdom Bacillati; phylum Actinomycetota; class Actinomycetes; order Pseudonocardiales; family Pseudonocardiaceae; genus Actinophytocola; species Actinophytocola sp. KF-1. The sequence continues at coordinate 30,277 of NZ_BAAFVK010000009.1, forward strand.
GCGGCTCCCCGTCCCCGATCTCCTCGTAGGCGAGGGAGATCCCCCGCCCGACGGCCGCCACCTGCTCGCTCATGAACGCGCTCCCTCTCCTGCCGGCTCAGCCGTGACCTCAGTGGACGTGGTGGACGTGGTGGACGTGGTGGACGTGGTGGACGTGGTGGACGTGGTGGACGTGGTGGACGTGGCGGTCCTGCGGTGCACGACCGCGAGCCCGCCCTTGCCCGGCGCGTTGGCGACCCCGCGGGAGTGCCAGCGCTCCGCCGGTTCGGTGGTCGGTGCGAGTGTGACGTCCCGCAGCACCGTGCGCAGCACGACGTTCATCTCCAGGGTGGCGAACGCCGCGCCGAGACAGCGCCGCGTGCCGCCGCCGAAGGGGATCCACTCGTACAGGTCCGGTCGCGAACCGAGGAACCGGTGCGGGTCGAACCGCGCCGCGTCCGGGAACACGGCGTCGTCGTCGTGAATGAGCCCGATGCTGACCAGGATCGCGTAGCCCTTCGGCACCACCCAGGGGCCCAGCTCGAGCGCGTCGGCCTTGACCTTCCTGCCGACCATGTCGATCACCGGCCGGGTCCGCTGCACCTCGACGAGCGTGGCCTCGCGCAGCCGCTTGCCGCCCGCGTCGGCCTCGGCGACCAGTTCGGCGAGCACGCCGGGGTGGCGGCGCAGCCGCTCCACGGTCCACGCGAGCGTCGTCGCGGTGGTCTCGTGCCCGGCGGCGAGCAGCGTGAGCAGCTGGTCGGCGATCTCGTTGCCGGACATGGGCGAGCCGTCGTCGTAGCGGCTCTGCAGCATCATCGCGAGCACGTCGTCGCGGTCGTCGAGGTCACCGGCCCGCCGGGTCTTCGCCACGAGCCGTTCGATGACGCGGTCGTACTCGCGGCGCATCGCGAAGAACCGCGCCCACGGCCCGAACTTGCCGCCGAAGCGCGGGATCGGCGCGGCGGCGAGCCGCGAGCCGAGCGTGACCATCCTCGGCAGCAGGTCGCGCAGCTCGTCGAACTCCTTGCCCTCGGCGCCGAACACCGTGCGCAGGATGGCGTTCAGGGTGATCCGCATCATCGACGGGAGGACCGGGAACGGCCTGCCCCGCGGCCACGACGCCATCTCCCGGACCGTCTCGTCCTCGAAGATCCGCTCGTAGGCGGCGAGCCTGCGGCCGTGGAAGGGCGGCACGAGCAGCTTGCGCTGCCTGCGGTGCTCCTCCCCCATCAGCGCGAACATCGACCGGGAGCCGAGCACGCGACCGAGGTTGGGCTCGATGTTGTCCGCGAGGGCGGTGTCGGTCTGGAACAGCTGCTTGATCTCGGCGGGATCGCTGATCACCACGGCCCGGCCGAAGATCGGCACGTTGACCGTGAACGCCTTCCCGTACCGCTCCCGCAGCCGGGGCAGCCCGCGCATCGGCATCGCCAGCGCGTAGGCGCCCTGCACGAAGCGTGGTTTGGCCGGGCCTGGTGGCAGGGTCACTGGGGTCACCTCACTGTGGTACGCGGCCGTACCAACCCGACGGTACGCCCGCGTACCATCGAGCACAAGACGGGAGGTACTAGCGTGTCCACGGTGACGACCCAGCAGACGGCCGCCGCCTGCGGTTTCCGGCAGCGCCTGCTCGACGGACTCGCCGCGTCGATCGAGGCCGACGGCTACCGCAACACGACGGTCGCCGACATCGTGCGGAGGGCGCGCACGTCCCGGCGCACGTTCTACGAGCACTTCGACAGCAAGGAGGCGTGCTTCGTCGCGCTCCTCACGGACGCCAACACCGCGATGATCCGCGAGATCTCGGCCGCGGTCGACGCGCGCGCGCCGTGGGCGAAGCAGGTGCGGCAGGCCATCGCGACGTGGATCGCGTGCGCGGAGTCCCAGCCCGCGATCACGGTGAGCTGGATCCGGGACGTGCCGTCCCTGGGCGCCGCGGCACGGGAACTGCAGCGCGACGTGATGTCGGCCTTCGTCACGATGATCCAGACGCTGTGCGACACGGACGAGTGGCGGTCGGTGCGCGCCGAGCCCGTGTCGGAGCAGCTGGCGCTGATCCTGCTCGGGGGCCTCCGCGAACTGATCGCGACGACGGTCGAGGACGGGCGCCGGGTCAGCGACATGACCGAGGTCGCCGTACGCGCGTCGATCGCCCTGCTCGGGCCGCCTCCTGTGGAGGGTTGAGGCCCGCGTCGAGGCGTTGAGCCGGGCTCGCTTCGCGGCGCGACCACTGGCGGGGGTGTCCCTCGAGACCTTGAACGCCCCGAAAGCGCCCGTCAAGACACCGGGCTTCGCCCGCTCCGCGCACTCGCGGCGCGCAACTCCTCGCCCTCCGGCGGCATGGAGGGAGGCCCGCTTCACGGTCCGGCCACTGGCGGCGGCGTCCATCGAGACCTTGAGCGGCCCGAAGCGCCTTCAGGACACCGGGCTTCGCCGCTCCGCGGGCTCGCAGCTCCCTCATCCTCCCGCGGGCATGCTCCGAAGCGCCCTTCGAGACCTTGAACGCCCCGAAAGCGCCCTTCGAGACACCGGGCTTCGCCCGCTCGACGCACTCGCAACCCGGCAGCGCCTCGCCCTCCGGCGGGCATTCCCCGAAAGCGCCCTTCGGGACACTGAGCTTGGCCCGCTTCGCGGGCCCGCACAACCGGGCTTGGCCCGCTTCGCGGGCCCGGACACCGGAGCGGGCGAGCCACCCACCACGGCCATCCCGCAGGGGCGTCACCCCGTCGGCCACACCTGGACCGCCGCCGCCAAGGCGGCCGCCTGGTACGGCGGCAGGGCCGCGCCCTCGGTGACCACCTCCACCAGCCACCGCTGCTCCAGCTCCACCCACAGCCGCGACGCCAACGCGCCGCGGGCCGACAGGACGTCCGCCTCCGGGGCGACCTCCAGCACGTACACCCACGTCGCGCCGTCCTGGGCGCCCTCCAGCGGCATCCGCCACACGCGGTGCAGGCGCACGCCGCCATGTGCGGACGCCTCGGCGGCCAGCACCTCGTCCGCGCGCGACGGGTCCGGCGCGCCGGCCGGGCCCGTCGCGGTGAAGCGGTACGCGGGCGGCGGCACCTCGTCCGTCACCGGGACGTCGTCGAGGTCCGGGTTGCCCGGGTCGTACAGCGCGGCGCGGATCAGGTCCTGCTCCTCGAGGGTGATGGCGACACCCTCGAGGGCAAGCCCCAGCAGCAACGCGGCCTCGGCGATCTCCGTCTCACCGACCGAGTAGTGGTCACGCACGGCGTCGAGCACGTCGTCGGACAGCCTGCCCGCCAGCCGCGCGCACACGGCGGCCACCGCCGCGTTCGTCTGCACATCCATGAGACCGAAAAATACTGGGCTCAGGGGTACTCCGTGACGTAGATCGGCACGCCGACCTTCGTCGTGTCGGCCGCGTCGCCCACGCCGTTGACCACGTGGTCGATGACGCCCGCGCTGAGGTTCACCGTCATGATGTGGTGCAACCGCACGCCCGGGCGTGCCGGCACCTCGAAGCCGTTCTCGGTGTGAATGGCCGGGTTGTTCTGGTTGAACACGTACACACCGGCGCCGTACAGCGTGTGGGTGCGCACGCGGTCGCCGACCTTGTACCCGGCGAAGCCCTCGACGTCGCCGTTCATCCAGTCCGCCTGCGTCGGCGGGTCGTACGGCAGCTCGTTCTGGTAGAGGACCGTCGTGCCGCGTTCGCCGTTCCAGACGGTGTTGTACCGCTGGAAGTGCTCGACGAACAGGCCCGTCGCCGTCACGTCGTCGCCGTTGATCACCGCGCCGTACCGGCCGGTGTTGGTGCGCCAGCGCTCGGTGTCGGTGAAGCCCTCGACGCCGTGGTCGCCCCGCCACACCCACGTGTGGTCGATGAGCACGTCGTCGCTGTTGACCTCCAGCGCGATGTCGGTCTTGCCGACGTGCGGGCCACCGACGCGGAAGTACACGTCCGACAGCGTCGTCGGGTTGCGCGGGTCGCTATGCCCGTGCCCGTGCCGCTTGCCGACCCGGAGCAGCACCGGCGACTCCTCGAGGCCGGCGTCGATCGTCACGCCCGCGACGACAACCCCCGGCACGTCCGCCACCTCGAGCGGCACCGCGCCGTCGACAGCGGTCAGCGTGGCGTGGCCGAGCCCGAGCACGACCGTGCCGGGACGCTTCACCGCGATCGTGCGGTCGACGTCGTACACACCCGGCGTGAGCAGCAGGTTCTTGCCGCGCGCCAGCTGGGTGTTGATCTCGCGCACGGAGTCGTCCGGCGACGCGACGAAGAAGTCCGACAGCGGCAGCGAGCGGCCCGGCGTCATGCCGCTGCCCCACGAGATGCCCCTGGTGTTCCGCTGCGCCGACGGCACGCGGACCTGGTAGTGACCACGCGCGTCGACGTACAGGTACGGCTTCTCGCGGCTCACCGGGGTGGTGTCGAGCGTCGTGTACGGCGGAGACGGGAACGTGGCGTCGTCCGGGGCGCCCACGACGCCGGCGAACACCTGGTTCCACACGCCGTTGGACCAGCTCTCGACCTCGCTGTTGCGGGTGAGCCACTGCTGCTGCGACCCGTTGGTGGTGGCGGGCAGCCGGGAGTCGGCGATGAACCCGCCGCTCGCGTACTGCGGGCCCGCCGTGCAGTAGTCCATCAGCGACAGCCCGCCGCCGCGGATGTTCATGCGCCGCAACGAGACGGCCTGCGACACGGCCCAGAAGTTGGCCGACGCGCGGCAGCCGTCCTGGCCCGCGGCGTCGATGTCGATGGTCAGGTTCGACAGGGTGCGCCAGAAGTTGACCAGCGCGAGGCAGTTGCTCGTGCCGCCGTCGGCGAGGCAGCGGTTGTAGACCTCGACCTTGCCGTTGATCACGACGTCGGTCGGCGACGCGCCGAGCCCGGCGATCTCGGTGTAGTAGCCGACCTTGATCTGCAGCGGGTGTTCCTCGGTGCCGTACGTGCCCGGCTTGAAGAGGAACGCCTGCCGCGCGGTGCCCATCTCGGCGTCGACCTGGGCGGCGTGGGTCGCGTCGAGCGTGGCCTGGATCTGTTCGACCGGCATGTCCGGGTCGAAGACAGTGACGTTCGGGCCGAGGTCCCGCGGCGGGTGGCCCTGCGGGGCCGCGCCCGCACTGCCGGTGAACATGGCGGTCATGGCCAGTACGAGGGTGACCACCTGACAACTCCGTCGGTTCATACTTTTCTTCCTGTCAGCCGTGGAAGCGCTCTCACGTTGTACTCCATCACGCGCCCCAGCGGAACCGCCAGACGTCAGATGGGCTGGGCGATCACGACCCGGTTCTCCTCGTAGCCGTCACGGCCGCCGACCCAGCGGCCACCGCACGTGACGAGCACGAGCCGGTGCGGGCCGTCCTGGCCGAACAGCTCCTGCGCGCGGGCGGGCAGCTGGTCCTTGTGCACGGTGACCAGCCTGCGGACCCGGTAGCGGTGCGTCACGCCGCCCGCGTCGACGACGGTGACGACGTCGCCGAGCCGGGACTCCCACAGCTCGGCGAACGGGCCGGTGGCGCCCTTCCAGTTCACGTGCCCGGCGAGCACGGTCGCGCCCGCCGTCCCGTCGAAGGCCGCGCCCCACCAAGTGGCCTCCCGCACGCCCTCGGGCACCGGGAGCACCCCGTCGACCACGTCCTTGCGCACCAGTGTGGCCGTGCCGCCCTGGGCGAGGCGGACGGTGCCGGGGGCCTGTGCGGCCGGTGGCGCGGGCGGGGGTTGCGGTCTCGGCGTCGTCCGGGCGGGCGGCGGCGCCGTCGACGACGGTGTGGTGGGCCGGGCGGCGGGTGGTTCGGCGGGGACGATGGCCTTGCGCGCGGGCGGTGCCGCGGTCACGACGGCGGTGGGCGTGCCGGTGACGGGTCCCGGCGCGGCGGTCAGCGCGGCGGTGACGGCGGCGACGACGGCCGCCATGACGACCACCGGCATGACGACCGGGCGGTTGCGGACGGCGTCCCGGGACCAGTCGTCCCAGGCGGCGACGCCCTGGTCGGCCCAGGCGGGACGGGGTTCGGGCGGGGTGCCGTGCCACAGGTCGTCGTCGAGCAGCACCGCGCGCGACGCGGCGTCGAGCGAGGCGGGGTCGGGCTCGGCGGGCACGGTCAGCCCTGCTGGTGGTCGCCTGACGCGCGGCGGCGGGCCAGGTGCAGGACGAGCACGCCGGCGCCGATCACCACGGCGACGAGCACGATCCAGCCGCCGCCGGACATCCGCTGCTCGACCGAGGCCGTGGCGACGGGCATGTCCGAGGAGTCGCCCGCGGGGATGGTGCTCGGCAGCTGCGGGGTGGACGTGGTGGTGGTCGTCGGCGGCGGGGTCGCGGTGGTCTCGGCGTTGGCGGTCAGCTCCTCCTCGCCGCCGGTGCTGACGATGCGCTGCGTGTCGACCTGCACGGCCTGCTGCACCACGGGCACCTCGGCGGGGCTCGCGAGGCTGATGTCGAGCCGGGGCGCGGGCCCGGTCGGGGTGACGGCGAGCGTGAGCGGCTCGGCCGTCGTGGTGACGGTCCCGGTGGTGACCTGCTTGCCCGCGGCGTCGGTGAAGGTGGCGTCGGTGGCCCCGACGGTGACGGGCACGTCCGCGACACCGGTGCCCGCCGCGTTCTTCACGGTGATCACCCAGTCGGCGACGGCGCCGATGGTCTGCGGCTCCTCCGGCGCGGCGACGGCCGCGGTCCACGGGCCGCGGTTCGCGGCGGCGTCGGCCTTGAGGGTGTCCACGGCCGTCCGCGCGGCGGCGGGCAGCTTCGCGAGGTGGAACGGGGCGTCGTAGGCGATGTGCCGGAAGTCGTTGGCCGGGTCGAGCTGGCCCGGGTCCTGCGGGCCCGCGGTCCAGCTGTGCAGGAGGTGCGCGAGCGCGGCGGCCTCGTCGGCGTCGTCGGTGTCGGCGTAGCGCAGCAGCAGGTAGGAGATGTCGGCGGCGACGTCGGGTGCGAGGTCGGTGCCCCACTTGGTCTTCAGCGCGGCGCCGGGCTGGTACTGCTCGTTGCTGTCCGGGGCGAGGTACGCGAACTGCACGCACCAGACCTGCTTGCCGGCGACCACGTAGGAGCCGAGCCAGTCGGACGTGTCCGGGTTGCCCTTGTACGGCTGGGCAGGTGTGGTCTCGTGGCCCACCCCCAGCTGAACCTCGGCCGCCGCGACGGGCGCGGCGGCGAGGGAGGCGGTGACGACGACAGCGGCAGCCGCGACGAGCTGCTTCCCGGTAAGCACGTGGAAAGCTTTCTAGCCAGACCCCGACGGCGACAATCCGCCACCAGAGGGGCCACGATCACACGGCCATACCAACGCACCTCACGGAGAGCGACGGTCAGGCGCTGCCTTCCTCGGCGGCGCGGACCTTCTCGCGCACCTCGTCCATGTCGAGGTCGCGGACCTTGCCGATCAGCTCGGCCAGCGCGGGCGCGGGCAGCGCGCCCGGCTGCGCGTACACGACGACCCCGTCCCGGACGATCATCAGCGTCGGGATCGACTGGATGCCGAACGCCTGCGCCAGCTCCACCTCGGCCTCGGTGTCGACCTTGCCGAAGGTGAGGTCGGGGTTCTTCTCGGCGGCGTCCTCGAACACCGGCGCGAACATCCGGCACGGCCCGCACCAGGACGCCCAGAAGTCGACCAGCACGGTGCCCTCGTTGGTGACCGTGTCGCCGAAGTTGTCCTTGGTCAGTTCGATTGTCGCCACTGTTCCTCCTTCGTGTGCTTCGTGCAGCGTTTTCGGGGCGTGGTTCATTCCCCTGCCGGTGGGTTCCCAGTCCGGGGGTGTGGATAACTGCCTCTCGGCACGCGGTTCTTGTCGGTGGCGGCCGGTAGGCTGGATGTCGGGGGGCCGGAGGCGGGGGTTGATCTTGCCGGCCTTGGCCGGCCCCGTTTGCGGGCTCGGGTTCGGGGTGCCGTCGGGGCGATCCCCTGGTGCGTGTGCGGCGCGGCTTGGCCGGGATCGCCCGGGTGCGGGGCGCCGGCCACCGGGATGTCCGTTGTGGACGTGCGGGACTTGCCGAGTTGAGGAACTTCCCCGGCCGTGCCACCGTTCACCTGGTGTACGCGCCGACGAGCACGAGAGGACCATGGACCCGTCCCGAAGCACCGATGTCCACATCGGACACCGCGCCCTGACGAGCCCGCCCGCCGGTGATCCGCCGGCATGATCACCATCCTCACGATCCTCGCCGGTATGGCGGTCGTGTTCGGGCTGACCGTGCTCACCGGTTACTTCGTTGCCCAGGAGTTCGGCTACATGGCCGTGGACCGGGCGCGGCTCAAGGCCCGGGCCGCGGGCGGCGACGCCGGGGCCGAGCGCGCGCTCGGCATCACGCGCCGCACCTCCTTCATGCTCTCCGGTGCCCAGCTGGGCATCACCGTCACCGGGCTGCTCGTCGGCTACGTCGCCGAACCGCTCATCGGCGCCGGGATCGGCGACCTGCTGGGCGGGGTCGGTGTCCCGCAGGCGGTCGGGGTGGCTGTCGGCACCGTCTTCGCGCTGGTGTTCTCGACGGTCGTGCAGATGGTGTTCGGTGAGCTGTTCCCGAAGAACCTCGCCATCGCGCGGCCCGAACCGGTCGCGCGGCGGCTCGCGTGGTCGACCGGGCTGTACCTGTCGGTGTTCGGGTGGCTGATCCGGCTGTTCGACCACGCGTCGAACCTGCTGCTCAAGGCCGTCCGGATCGAACCGGTGCACGACGTCGAGCATGCCGCCACCCCGCGCGACCTGGAACACATCGTCGCCGCCTCGCGGGACAGCGGTGACCTGCCCGCCGAGCTGTCCACGCTGCTCGACCGCACGCTCGACCTGCACGAGCGGACCGCCGAGCACGCGATGATCCCCCGCACGTCGGTGACGACGGTGCCCGGGGACGCGACGGTGTCCGAGGCGCTCGCGGTGATGGCCGCGTCCCACTCGCGGCTGCCGGTCCTCGGCACGGACGTGGACGACGTGGTCGGCATCGCCGGCCTGCGCGACCTGCTCGCGCTCACCGACCTCGGCACACCGGTCCGCGACGTGGCCCGGCCCGCCGTGCTGGTGCCCGGGTCGCTGCCGCTGCCCGCCGTCCTCGCCCGGTTGCGGGAGGCGCGCGAGCAGTTCGGGTGCGTCGTCGACGAGTACGGCGGCCTCGCGGGCGTGATCACCGTCGAGGACATCGCCGAGGAGCTCGTCGGTGAGATCGCCGACGAGCACGACCCCGACCGCACGCCCGCGCCCGTGCTGCGCGACGGCACCTGGACGCTGCCCGGCGCGACGCACCTCGACGAGGTGGAGCGCCTGATCGGCCACGACCTCCCCGACGGCGACTACGAGACGGTCGCCGGGCTGGTCATGGCCGAGCTGCAACGGCTGCCCGACCCCGGCGACGCCGTCGAGATCACGCTGCGCAAGCCGCCCGGCACGCCGCGGCCGACGGTCACCATCACCGTCGACGCGGTCGTCCGCCGGGTGCCGGGGACCGTGTCGATCACGCTCGGGGAGGCGGCCAGATGAGCGGGTTGAGCACATGGCTCGCGCTGGCGATCTCGGCCGGGATCGTCGTGCTGAGCGCGTTCTTCGTCGCCATCGAGTTCGCGCTCGTCGCCGCACGGCGGCACCGGCTGGAGGAGGCGGCGGAGAAGAGCGTCGCCGCGCGGGCGGCGCTCGCCAGCGCCCGTGACCTGTCGCTGCTGCTGGCCGGGTCGCAGCTGGGGATCACCCTGTGCACGCTGGCACTCGGCGCGATCACGAAACCGGCCGTGCACCACATGATGACGCCGCTGTTCACGGCGTGGGGCCTGCCCGAGGTGACGGCGGACGTCATCGCGTTCGTGCTGTCGCTGATCGTGGTCACGTTCGTGCACCTGGTCGTCGGCGAGATGGCGCCGAAGTCGTGGGCCATCGCGCACCCGGAACGGTCCGCGACGTTGCTCGCGATCCCCATGCGCGGCTTCATGTGGCTCACCCGCCCGGTGCTGGTCGCGCTGAACGGCGCGGCGAACCGGTGCCTGCGGTGGTTCGGGGTGGCGCCGGTGGACGAGATGTCGGAGGGGCGCGGCCCGGACGACCTGCGCCAGCTGCTCGACCACTCGGCCCGCGCAGGCGCACTGGACGCGGCACGGCACGAACGCCTCGCGGCGGCACTGGAGGTGCACGTCCGTCCACTGCGGACGATCATGCGGCCGATCACCGAGCTGGCCGAGGTGGCGCCGGACGCCGGGCCCGCGGACATCGCGCGCGTGGCGCACGAGACCGGGCACCTCCGGCTCGTCGTGCGCGCCGGCGGGCAGCCGCTGGGTGTCGTGCACGTCCGCGACGCCGTCACCCGCCGGGACGGCACCGCGGCGGACCTGATGCGCCCGGTCCGCACGCTGGCCGCGGACACCCCGATGTACGCGGCGCTCAGCACGATGCGCGAGTCCCGCAACCACCTGGCGCTCGTCGAGGACGGCGGCAGGCTCGCGGGGCTGGTCACGTTGCAGGACCTGCTGGACCGGCTGCTGCTGCCGGAGACACCGGCCTGACGCCGCGACCCGCACGCACCGGCCTGCCGAGCACGATGCCGGTCAGCACGAGCGCCAGCCCGCACAGCTGGCGCACGCTCAGCACCTCGCCCGCGACCGCCACGCCGAGCAGCACGCCGGTGACCGGGTTCAGCAGGCCGACGAGGCCGACCGTGCCCGCGTCCAGGTGCCGCAGGCCCGCGAACCACGCGGCGAACGCGAGCGCGGTGGCGACCACCGCCACGTACAGGAAGCCCAGCACGGCCGGTCCGTCGAGCGCGGGCGGCGCGCCCTCGACGACCACGGCGACCGGCAGCAGCGCGAGGCCGCCCGCCACGAGCTGCCACGACGTCAGCGACAGCACGTCGACGTCGGCGCTCCACTTCTTCGTCAGCACGTACCCGAGCGACGACATGGCCATCGCCGCCACCGACGCCAGGACGCCGCGCGGGTCGGTGGCGACCGCGCCCGTGAACAGCATCAGCGCGACGCCCGCGATGCCGAGCGCGGCGCCCGCGAGGTGGCGGGACCTCGGCGGGGCCGCCAGCAGCAGCCACGCGAACAGCATCATCACGACCGGTGACGTGGCCATGACCGTCGACGCGACGCTCGTCGGCAGCAGCTGCGCGGCCACGTAGATCAGCACGAAGAACGCGCCCACGTTGAGAGTGCCGAGCACCAGCGACCGCCACCACCAGGACCCCGACGGCAGCCGCCGCCGGGCCGCGAGCAGCACCAGGCCGGCGGGCAGCGCACGCAGCAGTCCGCCGTACAGCGGCGCGTCCGCGGGCAGGAACTCGTGCGTGACGTAGTAGTTGGAGCCCCACGCGACCGGCGCGATCGCCGTGATCGCCACCCACCGCAAATTAGCTTCCACGGAAGCTACTATACCTTCCTCGGAAGCTACACTGGGTGCATGTCGCGAGACCACGTCGCCCGCATCCAGGCCGAATGGGCGCGCGAGCGCCCCGACCTCGACGTCAGCCCGCAGGGGGTGATCGGCCGCCTGCACCGCCTCGCGAACCACCTCACCGAGCAGCTCCTCGTGGTCTACCGCCGCTTCGGCCTCGGCGAGGGCGAGTTCGACGTGCTCGCCACGCTGCGCCGCGCGGGCCCGCCGTTCGAACGCGCGCCGGGCGAGCTCGCCCAGTTCACGATGGTCACGACCGGCGCCATGACCAAACGCATCGACCGCCTGGAACGCGACGGCCTCGTCACCCGCAGGCGCAGCACCACCGACGGCCGCGGCCGGGTCGTCGCGCTCACGCAGGCGGGCCGGGAGCTGATCGACACCGCGTTCACCGAGCACATGCGCAACGAGCGCCGCCTGCTCGACGGACTGTCCCCCGAGGACGCGGCCGCGCTGGAGGCCCTGCTCACGACCTGGCTCGCGCGGTTCGAGACACCGCAGGACTGAGCCGCGCGGCACCGTGGACGGCGGAGGTGCTCGCCGACGTGTCACCGCACGAGAGCATCCACCAGCGGCGCCGGGTGCCGCCGTGACGGCGATACTGGGCCGATGAGCATCCGGTTCGTCCACGAGACCCGGCCTCAGCGGGTGCGGTTCGGTTCCGGTGGCGCCGCCGCCGCACTGGCCGAGGAGGTCGCGCTGCTCGGCGCGGCCAGGGTCATGGTGATCACCACGGCGTCCGCGACGGCGGCGGCCGACCGGATCACCGCGGGGCTGCCGGTCGCGCTGCGGTACGACGACGTCGCCATGCACGTGCCGGTCGAGGTCGCCGAGCGGGCCCGCCGGGCGGCGGCCGACCACGAGGCCGACGCGCTGGTCAGCATCGGCGGCGGCTCGGCGACCGGGCTGGCGAAGGCGGTCGCGCTCACCACGGGGCTGCCGGTCGTGGCGGTCCCGACCACGTACGCCGGGTCGGAGGCCACGGACGTGTGGGGCCTGACCGAGGGCGCGCGCAAGACGACCGGCACCGACCCGCGGGTGCTGCCGCGGGCGATCGTGTACGACGCCGAGCTGACCACGTCGCTGCCGGTGCCGCTGAGCGTCGCGTCCGGGGTGAACGCGCTCGCGCACTGCGTGGACTCGATGTGGGCGCCGCGCACCGACCCGGTCGACCAGGCGCTCGCGCTGGCGGGGATCCGCGCGCTGCGCACCGGGCTGCCGATGGTCGTCGCCGATCCGGGTGACCTGGCGGGCCGCGAGCACGCGCTGTACGCGGCCTACCTGGCGGCGGTGGCGTTCGCGTCCGCCGGTTCCGGGCTGCACCACAAGATCTGCCACGTCCTCGGCGGGATGTTCGGCCTGCCGCACGCGCAGACCCACGCGGTGGTGCTGCCGCACGTGCTCGCGTTCAACGGGCCCGCCGCCCCGGACGCGGCCCGCCGGATCGCGGACGCGCTCGACATGTCGCTGCCGGTGCTGCTGGACCTGCTCGACGCGCCGAAGGCACTGCGGGACCTCGGTTTCGCCGAGTCGGCCATCCCGTCCGCCGTCGAGGTGATCCTGCCCGCGGTGCCGGCGGGCAACCCGCGACCGGTGACGGCCGACGACATGACCGCGCTGCTGCACGCCGCCTGGGAGGGCCGATGACGGAACAGGACGCGCGGGAACAGCGGCTGACCGACGAGGTCGTCGCGTCGTTCGGCGGCGCGGCCGACCCCCGGGTGCGGACCGTGCTGCAGGCGCTGACCCGGCACCTGCACGCGTTCCTGCGCGAGGTGCGGCTCACCGAGGACGAGTGGCGGGCCGCGATCGGGTTCCTCACCGCCACCGGCCACATCACCGACGACCGGCGTCAGGAGTTCATCCTCCTGTCCGACGTGCTCGGCGCGTCGATGCAGACCATCGCCATCAACAACGAGGCCTACGGGAACGCCACCGAGGCGACCGTGTTCGGCCCGTTCTTCGTCGAGGGCTCACCGGAGATCCCGCCTGGCGGCGACATCGCGGGCGGCGGCGCGGGCGAGCCGTGCTGGGTCGAGGGCACGGTCACCGGCACCGACGGGAACCCGGTGGCGGGCGCGCTCGTCGAGGTGTGGGAAGCCGACGAGGACGGGTTCTACGACGTCCAGTACGACGACGACCGCACGGCGGGCCGCGGCCACCTGTACACCGGCGCCGACGGCGGCTACCGGTTCTGGGCGCTCACCCCGACGCCGTACCCGATCCCGCACGACGGTCCCGTCGGCGCGCTGCTCGCCGCGGCGGGCCGCTCCCCCATGCGTGCCGCGCACCTGCACTTCCTGGTGCGCGCGGAGGGCAAGCGGACGCTGGTGACGCACGTCTTCGTCCGCGGCGACGAGTACCTGACCCGCGACTCGGTGTTCGGCGTGCGGGACTCCCTCGTCAGGGACTTCGTCCGGCAGGAGCCGGGCACCCCGGCCCCGGACGGCCGCGACCTCGGCGACCGGACGTGGTCACGCGTCCGCTTCGACATCGTGCTGGCGCCGGCCTGAACTTTTCAGTGCCCCGGGCGGGAGCTCCTCACCAATCGGCCGTGTGGTTTCCACGTTTCCGGGGCGGGCGGCGGCGCCGCGGTTAGTTTGGGATGCGACCCTGCCGTCGGATCCCTTGCGAGGTAAGGAAATGAACCGCCGCGAACTGCTCCGCTCCACGATGGGTGCCGCCACCGCCGCCGCGGTCGCCGGGCTCGTCGGGCCGTCGACCGTCGCCGCCGCGACGGCCGCCGGGCGCAGCAGGGCGACCACGTTACGCGTGCAGATCATGATGTACGACGGGGTCGAGGAGGTCGACTCGATCGGCCCGGCCGAGGTGTTCGACATCGCGCGGGTCTACTACGACGCGAAGATCGACGTGAAGTACGTGACCGTCGACGAGCCGCGGGTCATCACGATGAACCGCGGCGCGAAGATGGTGGTCGAGCACCGCTGGCGGCCGCGCGAGGCGGACATCGTCGTCGTGCCGGGCGGCGGCTGGCGGGACCCGTCGGCGCCGGGCACGCACGTGGAGATCGCCCGCGGTGTCATCCCGCGCGCGCTCGCGGACGCGCACGACGGCAGGCGGATCATCGCCGGGGTGTGCGTCGGCGTGATGCTGATGTCGGCGGCCGGGCTGACGAAGAACCGCCCGTGCACCACCCACAACCTCGCCAAGGAGCGGCTCGCGGCCGAGGGCGGGATCATCAAGAAGGCCCGCGTGGTCGACGCGGGCACGGTGGTCACCGCCGGCGGTGTCACCTCCGGCATCGACGAGGCGCTGTGGCTCGTGGAACGCGAGTTCGGCCCGGACATGGCCGTGGGTGTCGAGGGCGTCCTCGAACACGAGCGGCGCGGGACCGTCTGGCGCGCGTGAGACGACCGCGGGCCCCGCCGGACCGGTCCGGCGGGGCCCGCGGTCACGTGCTCAGCGTTCGTCGTCCTCGCTCTCGGGGACGACGCGCTGCTGCTCCTGGACGTCGGCCGGGTCGGCCTCCGTCGTGTCGCCCACCGGCTCGAGGCCGGGTTCGTCGTCGGTCAGGGCCAGCTGCTGCTCGAGCAGGTCCGCCTCGTTGCCCGTGGGTTCCACCATTGCCGCCTCCAGTCGCTCCGGCTGCTCACTCCAGTGCAGCAACCCGATGGTCATCGTCAGCGCGCGGCGCACGGTGTCGAGACCGGTGCGGTGGTCGACCCCGCGCACGGCCAGGTCCAGCTGGAACGACGCGTCGTCCGGGCTGTTGTTCAGCTCGGCGAGCATCGCCCTGATCGTCGCGCGCACCGGGGGTTCCAGGTCGTCGATGCCGACGCGGTCGTTGTCGTCGTCGCGCAGGTCGATCGCGAACGCGGCGCGGTCCCGCAGCGGGCCCGCGCTGTGCCGCACCGCCGTGGTCGCCACGTTGATCAGCTCGGCGACGATCTCCCGCACGTAGGGGCGCAGCTCGCCCTCGGGGTGCGCCGCCACGGTCTCCAGTGTCTCGGTCAGACCGACGGGATCGGCCTCCAGGACGCAGTGGACGAGCTGGTGTGCGGTGGCCTGCGCTTCCGGGTCCTCGCTGCGCATCGCTGTTCTCCTCGGGCTCGGCCGTGGTTCCCCGACCGGGTGCCCGCGCGCGCGGGTCCTCAAACGTCCCCGGACGCGCCGGTGGCGGCCGGGGACGCGCCCCGGCCGCCACCGCGGCACACGAGTTCCTCCTCTACCAGCGGTACCAGCGACCCGTACCACCGCCGACCGGGCGACGCAGGACGAAGCCGAGGAGCCACAGCACGAGCAGCACGCCCGCGACGATCCACAGGGCCTTCACCGCGAACCCGAAACCGAACAGGACGAGGACCAATAACAGCACCAGAATCAGAGGAAGCATGACACGCCTTTCTGTGATGTGTTGCCCCACCTCGTGAGCTACCCGGCCGATCCCCTGGTAAACGCACCATTCAGCCGGTTTCCTGCAAGTTGCGTGCGGGTACCCGGCGGGCGTACACCGGAACGAGAGGTGCAAGCCATGGACAGCAGCAGCTATGTGGCGTTCCTCGTCATCGGCACCGTGCTGGTCCTGATCGACGGGCAGATCATCTACCGCAACGGCCGTCGATTCCTGCAGCAGGCCACCCCCAACGCTCCCGCGGAGTCACTGACGAAGCTCGTGTCGGTGCTGTTCCACCTCGGCACGCTGGGCGTCCTGGCGTTGATCTCCACGATCGACGTGCCGGGCGACGACTCCCAGCTCCAGAGTGTCGTGGTGCGCCTGGGGATCATCCTGATCGTGCTCGGGATCGCGCACTGGATCGCGGTGTCCGCGCTGGCCAGGATCCGTGACCGCGAGGAGTACGAGGAATACACGTCAGCCGAGCGCGAGGCGCGGCGCAAGGCGCACGAGGCCGCGTTGCGCGCACAGGGCACGTACGTGCCGGAGCCGACCGAAAGCCCTGCCTACACGGGGGAAAGCGCCACGGCGGTCGTCAACCGGCAGCAGCAGCAGTACCCGCCGCGGTAGGCGCGTCGAACAAGGCGCTCACGGACTCGCCGTTGTGGATCCGGCGCATGGCCTCGGCCAGCGCGGGCGCCACGGAGAGGACCGTCAGCTTGTCGGAGCGCTCGGCGATCGGAACGGTGTTGGTGCAGACGATCTCGGTGACGTCCGCATGACCACCGATCCGGCCGAGCGCTCCGGCCGCGAAAAGACCGTGCGTGCAGGCGACCCGGACGGACCGGACGTCCCGTTCGCGCAGTTTCGACAGCAGCTCGATGACCGTGCTGCCCTTCGCGATCTCGTCGTCGAGGACGATCACGTCGCGGCCGGTCACGTCACCGATGATCGAGGTGATCTCCACCCGGTCGTCGGTGAACCGCTGTTTGGCCCCCGCCGCGACCGGCACCCCGAGCAGCCGCGCGAAGTGCGAGGCCTCCTTGGCGTTGCCGAGGTCCGGGGACACCACGATCGTGTTCGACAGGTCGTAGCGCCGGAAGTACCCGGCCAGCTCCCGCAACGCGTGCAGGTGGTCGACGGGCACGCTGAAGAACCCGTGCACCTGCGGTGAGTGCAGCGTCATCGCGAGCACCCTGCTCGCGCCCGCGGCCACGAGCAGGTCCGCGACGAGCCTGCCGCCGATGGAGATCCTGGGGGCGTCCTTCTTGTCCGATCGCGCGTAGGCGTAGTGCGGCATGACGACCGTCGTGCGTGCCGCCGACGCGCCACGCGCGGCGTCGAGCATCAGCAGCAGCTCGACGAGGTTCTCCTGCACCGGCGCGACGAGCGGCTGGATCAGGAACACGTCGCGTTCGCGGCAGTTCGCCTGGAGCTGCACCTCGATGCAGTCGTTGGCGAACCGCTTCACCCGCACCGGGCGCAGCGGCACCTCGAGGTGGTCGCAGATCTCGGCCGCCAGCTCGGGATGAGCGCTGCCCCCGAATACGGCGATCTCCCGCAATGCTCTCTCCCCTGCTCTCGACGGCGGCCACCGCAGCCTAGCGTGAGCAGCGGCGGTCAGAAGGTCGTCGGGATCGACGGGTGGCGTTGGACGGCCGCCGCGCTGCGCACGACGACCTCCTTGTACAGGGCGGCGAGGCGACCGGTCAGCACGGCCTCCTTCGGCCGGTCGTCGGCGTCGACGAACTGGATGAGCCCGTCCCGGCGGCCGAGGCTGATGCACTGGTTCACGTACCGGAACCGGAACGGCTTCGCCGCCCGCCCGTCGCGGCGCGCGAGGAGCGCGCGGACCGCCTGCTGTGCCGCGGGCAGACCGGTGGCGCAGGCCATCCGCAGCTCCTGTCCGCCCGGCTTGCGCACGGCCGCCGCGTCGCCGACGCCGTAGACGTCCGGGTGGGACGTCGACCGCAGCGTCTCGTCGACGATCATCCGGCCGTGGGCGTCCACCGCGAACCCGGCGTCCTTCGCGAGCGCGGGCACGGTGAAGCCGGTGGTCCACACCACCACGTCGGACGGGACGCGCTCGCCGCCCGCCAGGACCACGCCGTCGGCCAGCACCTCGGCGACGGCCACGTCGTCGCGGACCTCGATGCCGAGCCGGGCGAAGGCGCGGCGCAGGTGCCTGCGTGCCTTCTCCGACAGGGCCGCGCCGAGCACCCCGGCGGTCACCAGGCGGACCTTCAGGTCCGGGCGCTGCTCGGCCAGCTCGGTGGCGGCCTCGATGCCGGTCAGTCCCCCGCCGACGACCGTGACCACGTCCCCGTCGCGCAGCCGGGCCCGCAGCCGCTCGGCCTCCTCGGCCACGGCCACCGTGTGGGCGTGCTCGGCGGCACCCGGCACGGCCGCGAGGTCCATGCGGCTGCCCAGCGCGTAGACCAGCGTGTCGTACGGCACCCGCTCCCCGCCCGCCAGCACGACCGCCTTGCCGTCGGTGTCGACGGCGGTGGCGCGGTCGACGACGAGGCGGATGCCGGTGCCCTCGACCAGCTCCGACAGCGGCCGTTCCCGCACGTCCTCGCCCGCGGCGACCTGGTGCAGCCGCACCCGCTCGACGAACCGGTCCCGGTCGTTGACGAGTGTCACCGCGACGTCCTTGGCCCGCGCCGCCGCCTGCGCCGCGACCTGCCCCGAGTAGCCGGCGCCGAGAACCACGATCCGAGTTGTCATGTTCGGTCCCCTTTCTCCGGTGTGTGGACAGAAATCCGGCGAGTTTCGTGACACCTTGAGAGCGAGAGTCAAGTCACACCGCGTACGGTCGTCAGGGTTCCCGTGAGTGACTGGAGGTACGGAGTCATGCGAATCGTCACGGACACCGCGCGCTGCGTGGGCGCGGGCCAGTGCGCGCTCACCGAGCCGTCCGTGTTCGACCAGAGCGACGAGGACGGCACGGTGGTGCTGATGATCGACGAGGTCGACGGCGACACCCTCGCGAACGTGCGGGAGGCCGTCGACCTCTGCCCCAGCCAGGCCCTTTCGCTGAAAGAGGAGTGAGCGGCAGCCCCCAGCACTGTGCGTACTCGAACGTCACACAGAGTCGGGGGCACTCACGCGGCGAACCCCAGCGCGGTGTTCATCGCGGGGCGGGCCACGCTCGTCACCGTGGTCCGCGGTGCGCGGCGTGGTTCGTGACCGGTGCTCGCCACAGGCCGACGAGTCCGTCGACGCGTCCGTCGACGCGTCCGTCGGCGGCGTCCCGCCACGTGGTTCTCGGGCTCGGGGTGCCGTCGGCCTGGGCTCGCTCGCCCCGACCATGATCGGCCGCAGCGCGGGGTCGGTCATGACCTGCGCGCCGAACCGGGCGAACCACGTCGGGCTGCCGGCGGACTCGAGGTGCTCGGCCATCGGGCGCACCAGGCAGCCGATCCAGTCGCGCCGGCCGCCTCGCTGATCCGCCGGTTCGGCATCCCGCCTGGGGGAACCATGCTGTGTGGACGGTCGGCCGAGGGGCTCGGGCCGGTGGGCGTGCCCGGCGGGTTGCCGGAGCTGCCCGCACGGCTCGACCCTGGGCGAGGCGCACGGCGTCCGCACCGCGCTGACCCGCCCCGGGCCGTCACGGTTCCTGGAGACCCGCTGACCGGGCGAGCACCTCGCGCGCGGAGCGGACGACGGCCTCGTCGACCATCCGGCCGTCGGCGTCCACGGCGACGCCCGTGCCCGGGGACAGCAGGGCCACGGTCGCGCGCGCCTGCTCGACCTCCTCGGCGGACGGGGTGAAGACCGCGTTGATCGTGGCCAGCTGGGCCGGGGTGATCGCGGTGCGGGCGCGGAAGCCCTGCCGCAGCAAGAGTTCCGTGGTGCGGCGCAGGTCGGCGAGGTCGCGGACCGCGGTGTGGACCGGGCCGACGGGCGGTGCGAGCCCGGCCGCGGCCGACGCGACGACGACGGCCGACCGGATCGGCCACAGCTCCTCGCGGTCGGGGCCGGGCCGCAGGTGCAGCTCCCCCGCGAGGTCCGCCTCCCCCAGCCCGAGGCGGACCACGCGAGGCGACTCGGCCACCGCGTGCAGATGGCGCAGTCCGCGCGCGGTCTCCACGAGTGCCAGCACCGGCACCTCCCGCGACCCTAACAGCACGTCCACTTCGGACAACACGGCGGGCTCGGCCTTCGGCACGACCACGCCGGCGAGTCCCGGCCGGTCCGCGATCGCCGCCAGGTCCTCGGCGAGGGTGTCCGCGTTGACGCGCACCCACGCGGTCGCGGTGTCCAGGTAGGACGCGACCGCCGATCGCGCCGCCCCCTTGTTCGGCACGGCGACGGCGTCCTCCAGGTCGGCGATCAGCGTGTCCGCGCCCCGGCCCGCCGCGCCCGCGAGCAGGCGCGGCTGGTCGCCGGGAACGTAGAGGTAGCTGCGCGCGGTCATGTGCCCGGTCATGCCCCCGTCGGCCGCTTGAGGTACCGGCCGACCGGTTCGCCGACGACCTTGCCGGACTCGAGCACCCGGTGGCCGCGGACGAACGTGTCGGTCACGGCCGCGGTCATCGAGAAGCCCTCGAACGGCGTGTACTCCTGTGTGGACTCCGAGTCGGCGGCGCGGACGGTCCAGTCGACGTTCGGGTCGACCAGCGCGATGTCCGCGTCGAAGCCCACGCCGATGGCGCCCTTGGTCCGCAACCCGAACCGGGTGGCCGGGTGCCACGCGGTCAGCTTGGCGATCTCGCCGAGCGGCAGGCCGCGCTTGGTGCCCTCGGTCACGAGCCCCGGCAGCAGGTACTCGGCGCCGCCGAAGCCGGACTTGGCGAGGAACACGTTGTCGCGCGGGTCGCCGAACTTCTGCTCGTCGCGGCAGCACGCGTGGTCCGACACCACCCAGTCGACCTCGCCTGCGAGCACGTGCTGCCAGAGGGCCTCGACGTCGGCCCGCGGCCGGATCGGCGGGTTGACCTTGGCGCCGAGCCCGGACGCGGTGTCGATGTCGGCGAGCAGGTGCCCGACGGTGACCTCGCGGCGGAACCGGATGTGCGGGAACGCCGTCGCCATCCGCAGCGCCGCGTCCATGGCCTTCGCCGACGACAGGTGCAGCAGGTTGATGGTCGGCAGGCCGGTCTCGTGCGCCAGGTAGGACGCGATCGACACCGCCAGGCCCTCGGAGTGCTGCGGACGGGACGCGCTGTAGGCGGCGAGGCCGGTGAGCGTGCCCTCCTCCTCGACCAGCTTGGTGTACGCGGTCATGATCTCCGCGGTCTCGCAGTGCAGCGACAGCGAGATCTCGTCGGCCAGCTCGGGGAACTGCTCGCGGGCGGCCTGGATGCCGCGCATCACGAACTCGAAGTGCGCGTAGTCGTACCGCTCGCCATCGGGGATCATCAGGAACGAGTTCTGGTCGGCGGACCGGCCGTGCAGGCCGTGGCTCCCGTAGAACATGAACACCTTGAACGAGGTGACGCCGTGCTGCTCGACCAGCGCGGGGATCTCGTTGATGTGCTCGCGCATCATCGGCGCGAGGTGGTAGGCGTAGTCGACGTAGGCCTTGCCCTCGGTCAGCGCGAGCACCTCGGGGAACACGTCGGCGTACGCGCCGCCCTTGTTGAGGTAGTACTGGCCGGTCCGCATGTAGTTCAGCGCGGACGTGACACCGCCCTGCGCGCAGGCCCGGCTCTCGGACGCGGCGTCGACCGGCAGCGGGTTGTAGATGCCCCAGTGCTGGTGGGCGTCCACGACACCGGGGAACGCGAGCTTGCCGCCACCGTCCACGACGGACTTCGCGGACGCCGGGTCGATGCCGGGCGCGACCCGCACGATCGTGCCATCGACGACGCCGATGTCGGCGCGCTGGGCTTCGGGCCGGTCGTGGTGGACGACCTTGACGTTGGTGACGAGGAGGTCGAGCTGGTCAGTCATGGTCGTCTCCCGGTGTCTCGAGAAGGGTGAGGGGGCGCAGCAGCACGGCGAGGTCGGCGACCGAGTCGAGGCTCAGCGCCAGCTCCCGCACGGTCGCCGCGGTGACGGGGGCGAGGCGGCCCGCGACGTTGTCGGCGAACTTCCTGGCCAGCTCCGCCTCGGACAGCGGCCGCCGCGGCCCGCCCCGGTTGGCGAGCGCCTCGGCCGTGTGCGCGCGACCGTCGGCGGTGCGCACGGTGACGATCGCGGGGAACTGGTTGGGGAAGATGGCGTCGCAGCGGGCGTCGCCCACGACGGTCACCTTCGCCATCAGGGCGCGCCGGGCCGGGTCGGCGGCGAGCGCGTCGGTGAAGTCGGCGAGCCCGGCGCCGAGGCCCGACCCGCCGAGCAGCCCGGTCACCACGGCGTACGGGCCGCTGAACTGGGCCTGGTACCCCGTTTCCGGGGCACGTTTGGTCTCGATCGGCTGGCCGATCGTGCGGATCACCGCGGTGGGCACGCGCAGCTCGATCGCCTCGATGTCGTCGACCGGCACGCCCCGGGCACGCAACTCGGCGCCCGCGTCGATCGCGGTGTGGGTGAAGTGGTTGGCCGGGTAGGGCTTGAAGAAGATCCCGGGCACCGCCCACTCCTCGCCCAGCCCGGCCGCGACCTGGTCGAGGTCGGTCTGGTCGCGCAGGAACGCCTGGAAGAAGCCGAACCGGCCCTCGAGGACGGTCGGCGGCCCGGTGAACCCGCGGCGCACCAGCCCGGCGGCGGTGACCGCGGACTGGGCGGCCCACCCGCAGTGCAGCCGCTTGACCGTGCCGCCGGTGCGGTTGGCCTCGATCACCCCGGACGCGAAGGACGCGGTGACGCCGAGCGCGTGCAGCACCCCCTCCTCGCCGAGCCCCGCCAGCAGCGCCGCGGCGGCCGCCGCGCCCATGGCGCCGCAGATGGACGTGGCGTGCTGGCCGTGTTCGAAGTAGACGGAGTTGCCGAGGTCCCGGTCGTAGCCGGCCATGCCGAGCCGGACCGCGATCTCGAGGCCGACGGCGATGGCGGCCACGGTGTTCCTGCCGGAGGCGCCCGCGGCCTCGGCCGCGGCCAGGGCCGCCGGGACGACGCTCGCGCTGGGGTGCAGCACCGACGGGAGGTGCGTGTCGTCGTAGTCCAGCGAGTGGGCGAGCACGCCGTTGACGAACGCGGCGCTCGCGGCGGGCACGCGCTCGGCGAGCCCGATGGCGCTCGCCTGCTGCCGCCCGCCCTGCTCGGCGGCGTGCGCGAGGATCGCCCGGCTGGTCGGCAGCGCCTGCGCGGCCACGCACAGCCCGAGCACGTCGAGCACGCGCTGCCGCACGCTGGCGACGACGTCGGCCGGTGGCCCGTCGGCGTAGGTCCGCGCGGCGAAGGACGCGAGCCGCTGCGCGAGGGTGGGCGTCTCCCGGTCGATCCGCACCGCGGTCATGCCCCCACCACCGCGAGCGGCCGGACCGGGGAGCCCGTCGCGCCGAACAGGGGCAGCGGCGACAGCACGAACAGGAACTCGTGCACGCCGGCCGCGGCGACGCCTTCCAGGTCGAGCGCCTCGATGATGTAGACGCCGCGTTCGACGAGCAGCACGCGGTGCGCGGGCAGGCTCGCGTGCCCAGCACCGGGCGCGAGGCGCTCGAAGGCGATGGTGTCGGCGCCGACGGCGTGCGCGCCCCGGTCGGCGAGCCAGACCGCGCCCGCCTCCGACACACCGGGCACGCCGGTGGTCTTCCCCTGGTACACCGAGGGGTCCGGGTCGTCGAACAGCCGGCCCCAGCCGCTGCGGACCAGCACCACGTCACCGGGACGCACCGCCGTGTCCTGCCGCTTCTCGGCGGCCTCCAGGTCGGCGGGCGTGATCTCGTAGCCCGCGGCGCAGCCCTCCCGCACCCCCAGCGCGGCGGGCACGTCCAGCAGCACGCCGCGGCGGACCATCGGCTTGATGGTGTGCGCGCCCAGCTCGACGAACTTGCCGCCGCGCCCGGCCTCGAACGCGTCGGAGCCGTCGACGAGCTTGCCGTTGTGCGAGACGTGGGCGAACGCGTCGATGTGGGTGCCGACGTGCGTGCCCATGGTGATCATGTCGTTGGCGGCCGACCCGCCGTCGGCGCGGACCATGTCGCCGTGGCGGCGGGGCAACGCGTGCCAGAACGCCGGGTGGTTGGGCGACTGCGGCATCCCGACCCGCAGCTCACGGCCGAGGTCGTGGATGGTCAGTCCACTCTCGACGGCGGTCAACAGTGCTTCGGTAGTCATCAGGCCACCACCCGCTCCGCGCGCAAGCGCGCCAGCTCGTCCGCGTCCACTCCCAGTTCCCCCAGTACCTCGTCGGTGTCGGCGCCCAGCGCCCGGCCGGTGAACCGGATCCGGCCGGGCGCGCGCTCGGCCCGCCACATCACGTTGTGCATCAGCAGCGGACCGAAGTCCTCGTCCTCCGCGGTGGTCAGCATCCCGGTGGTGCGGACGTGCTCGTCCTCGACGAGGTCGCGTGCGCTGTAGACCGGGGCGATCGCGGCGCCCGCGTCGGCGAACGCGGCGGTCACCTCGGCCTCGGTGCGTTCGGCGATCCAGCCGCCCACGTACTCGTCGAGCAGGTCGGCGTGCCCGGCGCGGCCGAGCCCGGTGGCGAACCACGGCTCGGCGATGACCTCGGGGTGCCCGACCAGCTCCATGACCCGCTCGGCGATCCGCTGCGCGCTCGTGGACACGGCGAGCCAGCGGCCGTCCTTGGTGCGGTAGGTGTTCCGGGGCGCGTTGTTGGTGGACCGGTTGCCGTGCCGCTCCCCCACGATCCCGAGCTGGTCGTAGACCATCGGGCCGGGGCCGACCGCGTCCATGATCGGCTCCAGGAGGTTCATGTCGATGACCTCGCCGCGGCCGCCGTTCCGCTCCCGGGCGTACAGCGCCATGACCGCGGCCGACGACGCGGCGACACCGCAGATGCTGTCGGCGAGCCCGAACGCGGGCAGCGTGGGCGGGCCACCCGCCTCGCCGGTGAGGTGCGCGAAGCCGCTCATGGCCTCGGCGAGGGTGCCGAACCCGGCACGCGAGGCGTACGGACCGGTCTGGCCGAACCCGGTGATCCGCACGATCACCAGCGCCGGGTTGACCTCGTGCAGCTTCTCGGGCCCGATGCCCCAGCGCTCGAGGGTGCCGGGGCGGAAGTTCTCGACGAGCACGTCGGCGGTGGCCGCGAGGCGCAGCAGCAGGTCCGCGCCGTCGGGTGTGGACAGTTTCAGGCCGACGGTGCGCTTGTTGCGGGAGATCTCCTTCCACCACAACGGGATCCCGTCCTTGGCCTCGCCGTGGCCGCGCATGCCGTCACCGGCCTCCGGGTGCTCGATCTTGACCACGTCGGCGCCGTGGTCGCCGAGGATCCGGCAGCACAGCGGGCCGGCGAGGATCGTCGAGACGTCCAGCACCCGCACCCCGGTGAGAGGTCCGTCCTGCATCAATCCCCCTTTGTTCCGCTATGTGTAACGCCGGTCCGCTCAGAGGTTAGGTCGCGGTCGGCATGAAGGTCAACCTCGGTGGGCCGTGCCGTGTGTGAGACCCATCGCCAGATGCCGCCGTTGACCGCCGCGACCAGGCCCGCGACCGCGGCGAACACCGCCATGGCGAGCCATCCGGCGCCGTAGCCGTACCGCTCGGTGAGCGCGCCCATGAGCAGCGGACCGGCGATCCCGCCCGCGCAGCCACCGGCCTGGACCAGCGCCGTCGACGCGCCCGGCGCGTCCGGGTGGGACTGCACGACGGCGAGCCCGAGCACGCCTGTCCAGCCCCAGCCCGCGCCCCCGGCGAGCAGCGCACCCGCCCACGCGGCTGGTGCCGCGGGCACCACGAGCAACGCGAACCCGGCGGCCCCGGCCAGCAGCAGCGCGGCCGAGGTGGCCCGGCCGGGCACCCGGACCCCGAGGAGCCCCAGCAGCAGCCGCACACCGATGGTCACGGCGCTCGTGGCGGCCAGCGCCACCCCGGCCGTGCCCGCGGCCATCCCGAGGCCGACGCCGTGGCCGACGAAGAACGTGGAGAGCGCGGTCGCGGCCGCCGACCCGAGGAAGAACATCCCGGTGACCAGCAGCAACGGCGTGATCGGCCGCAGCGGCGCCTGGGTGGGCCGCCGGTCGGCCCCGGACATGGCCGGGACGGGCAGCAGGAGCACCAGCGCCACGAGCACGGCGCCGATCCCGAACACGACCCGCCAGTGCACGACCGCCGCCAGCGTGGGCACGCACATCCCGGCGACCAGCGTGGCCGCGGGGATCGACGAGCGTTCCAGCGCGAAGGCCAGTGGCCGCCGCCCGGACCGCACGACCCGGGCGATGATCATCCCGCCGACCGGTGCGGCGACCGTCGACCCGACGCCACCGACCGCCATCGCGACCAGCAGCCCCGGGTAGGTCCCGCCGAGCAGCGCGACCGCGGCCAGACAGGCAGCGGCACCCGCGACGGCGAGCCGCGCGGACAGGCGCGGGCCCATCCGGTCGACGATCCGGCCGCCTGCCGGCAGCAGCACCGCGCCGACGCCGAAGAACACGGAGACGACCGCGCCCAGCTGCGTCGCCGACAGGCCGAGGTCCGCCCGTACCGCCACGCCGACCGCCCCGACCAGGTAGAGCGGGAACATGTAGCCCGCCCCGATCAGGACGGCGAGGGTGACCGCGCGACGGGCGGCGGTCAACCCCAGATCTCGTCGGCATAGGTGATGTTCACGTCCGTGCGCCAGCCCGTCTCCGGGTCCTGGCCCCACTTCTCCCGCCACGTCGCCGCGTGCGCCAGCACCGCCGGGTCGCCGTGGTGGAGCCGGCCGCCCGCGTGGAACGCGTCGAGGTCGTCGACGAACATGAGGTCGAAGTGCCGGAACCACTCCTGCCCGCGCGCGTTCTGCCGCACCACGTAGTTGGCGTAGTTCTGGATGCCCGGGTGCTGCCGGAAGACGGGGTAGTCGACCGTCCGCGTGTACTCGGCGTACTCCTCCAGCGGGACACCGGGCTTGATGTTGTAGGTCAGCAGGACGAGCTTGCGGGCCATGGGGTTGTCCTCTCCTCTACAGCGCGCGGCCGACGACGTGTGCCTCGGTCATCGCGTCCAGCAGGGTTCTCGGGGCGACGGCGTCGCCGATGACGTGCACGGACAGGCCGGCCTCGGCGAGCGGGGCCGCCAGGTCGTCGCGTGCGGCGGGTGGGTCGAGCGCGACCACGTCGGTCACGTCCGGCACGGTGGTGACGGTGTCGACGAGCGCGCTCGAGATGTGCACGGCGCCGTGGTCGATGGTGGCGGTGGCGGAGGTCCACAGCTGGACGCCGAGGTTCCGCAGCCGTTCGACGGCGGTCATGCGGCTGTACTCGGTGACGCCCCACAGCGCGGTGCCCGCCGCGGTGACCAGGTGCACGGTGGCGCCGCCGCGGGCCGCGGTCTCGGCGACGGACGCGGCGGTCCAGCCGCCGTCGTCGTCGAGCACCAGCAGTGTCCGGTCGGTCCAGGAGGCGCCGCTCAGGACGTGGTGCGCGGTGAGCGCACGGCCCCAGCCGGGCACCTCGCGGGCGGTGTGGCGGGCGCCGGTGGCGAGCACGACCGTGTCCGGCCGCTCGGCGAGCACGTCGGCCACCGTGGCCGGTGTGCTCGTCCGCACCGGGACGCCGAGGTCCGCGAGGCGCCCCTGTAGGTGGGCCCGAAGCCGGTCGAGGTCCCCACGACCCACACCGCGACGACCGATCCGCAGCTGACCGCCCGGCTCGGGCCCGGTCTCCCACACCTGCACGGAGTGCCCGCGCGCCGCGGCCAGGCGCGCGGTCTCCATCCCCGCCGGGCCGCCGCCGACGACCAGCACCCGCCCGGGTTCCGGCGCCGTGCCCGGGTGTTCCGGCCACTCCGCCTCACGCCCGACACGCGGGTTCACCATGCAGGTCATCGGCCGGTGGCCGGCGATCTCGCCGATGCAGAAGTTGCAGGACACGCACGGCCGGATCCGGTGCTCATCGCCCGCCGCGGCCTTGGCGAGCAGGTTCGGGTCGGCGATGTGCGCGCGCGTCATGGCGACCGCGGCGAGCAGGCCGGTGGCGAGGCCCCGTTCGGCGTCGGCGAGGTCGAGGAACCGGCACGCCGCGAACACCGGCGTGCGGGCGCATTCCTTCGCCACGGCGAGCGCGTCGTCGAGGTAGGGCGTGTGGCCCTCGCTCATGTCGGCGACGTGGTGGCCGATCGACGGGACCGTGTACGAGGCGAGGGAGACGTTGAGGAACCCAATGGGGCGGGTCGTGTCGAGCAGGTGCGCGATGCGCCGCCCGGCGTCCAGGTCCTGGCCGCCCACGACGAGTTCGTCGGCCGACATGCGGACACCGACGACGACCAGGTCACCGACCGCGTCGAGCACCGCGTCGAGGACCTCCAGGGGGTAGCGGAGGCGGTTCTCCTCGCTGCCACCGTAAGCGTCGCCGCGGTCGTTGCTCGCGGGTGAGATGAACTGGTGCAACAGGTGGCCGTGTCCGAAGTGGACCTCGACACCCTGGAAACCGGCCTGGGCGGCCAGCTTCGCCGCCCGCACGTACGCGTCGCGGACCTCGGTCATGTCGCGGCGGGTCATGGCGTGCGGGACGTGCCCGCCCGCGGACCACCGGCGGCTCGTCGGACCCCACGCGGCGCCCTCGGCGCGGACGGCTTCGGTGATCTTCGTGAGCACCGGGAGCGCGGCGGGATCGGCGGCCAGGCCGCCGGCGCGGCCCAGGCTCGTCTCGTGCACGCGCAGCGGCTCGGTGATGATCAGCCCGGCGCCGCCGCGGGCCCGCTCCCGGTGGTAGGCGACGTGCCGTTCGGTGGGCAGGAAGTCCGCGCCGAAGTTCGTGGTGTGCGCGGAGACGAACACCCGGTTCCGCAGGGTGAGCCCGCCGATCCCGACCGGCGAGAACACGTGGGGGTAGGCGGTCATGGCCGCCACTCCGGCGCCAGGTCGTCGGTGGTGCGGGCGTCGAGCACGCCGGTCTCGGCGAGGTCGTTCCACACCCACTGCTCGACGATCAGCCCGTCCCGCAGGCGGAAGCGGTCGACGTAGCGGACGTGGTCGAACCGCACGCCGTGGTTGTTCTCGCCGAACAGGCGGCCGATGGAGTAGACGAGCGTGCCGTCCTCGGCCGTCTCGTAGCGGTCGCGGTGCTTGCCGACCGAGCGGTAGCGGCCCTTGCTCGCGGCCGCCAGCTCGTCCAGGCTCCGGTAGCGCTTCCCGCCCGGGAAGACCAGTTCGGCGTCCGGTGCGAGGTGGCGGGCCGCGTCGTCCCGGCGGCCTTCCTCGACCGCGGCGAGGTAGTCGTCGACGAACTTCATTTCCCTGCCGCCTTCCGCACCGCCGCCACGATCGTGTTGTAGCCGGTGCAGCGGCACAGGTTTCCGTTGATCGCACGCAGGATGTCGTCATCGGTGATGTCGCGGCTCGGGTCCGGTGTGGACTCGACGAGTTCCTTCGCGGTGAGCAGCATGCCGGGCAGGCAGAACCCGCACTGGAAGCCGAACTCGTCCCAGAACGCCCGCTGCACGGGGTGCAGTTCCTCGCCCTCGGCGAGGGACTCGATGGTCTCGACGTCCGCCCCGTCGGCCGACAGCGCGAGCACCGAGCAGGACTTGGTGGTCTGCCCGTCGACGACGACCGTGCAGGCGCCGCAGTCGCCGGTGAGGCAGCCGACATGCGTGCCGGTGAGGCCGACCTGCTCGCGGATCGCGTGCACCAGCAGGGTGCGCGGGTCGACGTCGAACTCGTGCTCTGTCCCGTTGACGGTGAGCTTCATGCCGCCTCCTCCAGTGCGTTGGCCACCGAGCGGGCGGCGATCACGGGCGCGATGCGGGCCCGGTAGTGGCCGGGGGCGAGCACGTCGTCCCACGGCTCGGTGAGCACCCGGTCCACGGCGGGCCGCAGCTGTTCCCGCCACGACTCCCGCGCGACCTCGACGGTCACCGGCTTGGCGGCGGCGCCGCCCAGCACAACCTTGATCGTCGGGCCGACGACCGTGGCGGCGGTGACGATGGGCCAGCTGCCCTCGACGAGCTTGAACTTCAGGTAGCCGAGCGCCCCGGTGGGATCCGGCACGGTGATCGCGGTGAGCACCTCGTCCGGTTCCCGCGCGGTGCGGAACGCGCCGAGGAAGAAGTCGGCGGCCGCGACCTCACGTACTCCCCCGGCCTTCGCGAGCCGCAGCCGGGCGTTCAACGCCACGAGAGTCGCGGGGACGTCCGACGACGGGTTCGCGTAGCTCGCCGACCCGCCCACGGTGCCGCGGTTGCGGATCTGCGGACCGCCGGTGATGCCGCGCGCGACGGTCGCCAGCAACGGGACGTCGGAGCGTTCCAGCTCGGTGTAGGTGGTCATCGCGCCGATCACCCAGCCGTCGTCGCCGCGGGTGATGCCCGCGAGCCCGGCCTTGGCCAGGTCCACGACGGCCGCGGGCCGCACCTTGCCGTGCGTCATGTCCGGGACGACCATGGTGCCGCCGCCGACCACCACGGCGTCGCCGTCCGCGAGCGCCGCGGTCACACCGTCCACATCGGAGGGTCTGGTGTATCTCATCGGCGTGCCTCGTCGATCAGGGCCAGCACGTTCGGCGGGCTCAGCGGGACGCCGCGAACGGTCACGCCGAACGGGGCGAGCGCGTCCTCCACCGCGTTCGCGACGGCCGCCTGCGCGCCGCCGACGCCGGCCTCACCGGCGCCCTTGTTGCCGTGCATGGTGAACGGGCTCGGCGTGACCTGGTGGATCATCCGCAGCAGCGGGACGTCCCCGGCGCGGGGCAGCAGGTAGGACTTGAACCGGTTGGACGCCAGGCTGCCGTCGGCTGCGAACACCAGCTGCTCGGACAGCGCGCTGCCCAACCCCATGGTCACCGCGCCCCGCGCCTGGCCCTCGACCAGCAGCGGGTTGATCATGGTGCCGCAGTCGTGGGCCATCACGTAGTCGGCGAGCGTGACCTTGCCGGTTTCCGCGTCGACCTCGACCACGACCGCGTGCAGGCTCGACGAGTACGTCGGGTACGGCTGGATGCGGCCCAGCTCGTCCGGGACGTGGTCGATGTTGCCGGGCTTGTAGGCCCGGGTGGACTCCAGCACCGGCTCGATGTCGCCGATCGCGAACGCGCGGGTCAGCAGCGCCCGGGCCACCTCGGGCACCGGCACCTCCCGGCCGCCGCCGAACGCGACGCCGCCGCGGATGTCGACGTACTCGGTCTCGAGCAGCCGGGCCGCGACCGCGAGGAGCTTGGCCCGCACGTCCCGCGCGGCCAGCGCCGCGGACCCGCCGCCGACGACCATGCTGCGCCCGGAGAAGTTGCCGAACCCGTTGGGACAGCGGTCGGTGTCGCCCTGGACCAGCTCCACCCACTCGATCGGCACGCCGAGCTCGGTGGCGACGATCTGGGCGATGCCGGTGTCGTTGCCGCCGCCCGGCGAGGTGACGCCGGTGAGCACGGTGACCATGCCGGTGACGCTCATCCGCACGGTCGTGGTGTCGAAGCCGGACACGAACGTGCCGGGGCTGTCCGACGACTCGGGGGTCAGCTCGAACCCCAGCCCGATGCCGAGGTACCTCCCCTGCGACCGCAAGTCGGCCTGCCGCCGACGGATCCCGGCGTAGCCGACCGCGTCGAGCGTCTTGTCGAGCAGGCCCTCGAAGTCGCCGCTGTCGATGTTGAGGCCGGTGGCCGTGCGGTACGGGAACTCGCGGACGAAGTTGCGGCGCCGCACCTCGGCCGGGTCCATGCCCAGCTCGCGGGCCACGAGGTCGACCGCGCGCTCCATCACGAAGTGCGCCGCGTCCTTGCCGAACCCGCGTGCCGCGTTCAGCGGCGGCTTGTTCGTGCACACGATGTCGAGGTCCACGCGCACGTTCTGGACCGCGTACCCGGACGGCTGCGTGGTGGCCGACATGTTCGGCATCGCCCAGCCCGCCTGCGCGGTCAGCGCGCCGACGTCGGCGACGATCTCGTTGACCAGCCCGGTGATCCGGCCGTCCCGGGTCGCGCCGACGCGGAACCGGTGGACCTGCTCGCGGGCGCCTGCCATGAGCGTCTCGCGCCGATCCTCCACCCACTTCACGGGCGCACCCGCGAGCAGGGACAGCAGCGCGACCAGCGTTTCCTCGGGGTGGCCCTGCATCTTCAGCCCGAACGAGCCGCCGACCTTGGCGGTGATCACCCGGATGCGGGACTCGTCGATGCCGAGGCTCACGGACAGCATCCACCGCAGCTGGTGCGGGTTCTGGCAGGACGCGTGCACGGTGAGCTGGTCACCCTGCCACGACGCGAGGTACCCGCGTGGCTCGATCGGCGCGGTGGTGGTGCGGGCGATCCGCAGCTCGCCTTCGACGACCACGTCCGCGGCGGCGAGCGCGGCGTCCGGGTCGCCGGAGCCGTACCGGTTGTGCGCCACCACGTTGCCGGGCCAGTCCTCGTACAGCCGGGGCGCGTCCGGTGCCATCGCGGCCCGCGCGTCGAGCACGTGCGGCAGCACGTCGTACTCGACCCGCACCAGGTCGGCGGCGGCCTGCGCCTCGTGCCGCGACGCGGCGACCACGGCCGCCACCGGCTGTCCCACGTGGACGACCTTGTCGACCTGCAGGCACCGGATGTCGGTGCGGTTGCCGCCGCGCGCGGCCGGGTCGATGAAGTACGGCACCGGCCCCGCATGCTTGGCGGCCTCCGCACCGGTCAGCACCAGCGACACGCCGGGCGCGGCCTCGGCGGCGGACGTGTCGATGGCGACGATCCGCCCGTGCGCGACCGTGCTGCGCACGACGACCGCGTGCAGGAGCCCCTCGGGACGGTGGTCGTCGAGGAAGGTCGCGCGGCCGGTCAGCAGCAGCGCGCCGTCCCGCTTGCGCGGGGACGAACCGATGCCGGCCTGGACGGGGGTCGTCATCACGGCATCGCCACCCGCAGGCGCTTTCCGGTGCGGTACACGGGGTTGCGCTTGTCCACGTCGAGCTTGTGCACCTCACCGTTGCCGTCCACAGCGGACTGCAGACCGCCGGTGACGCCCGGGGTCGAGGTGATGAAGAACTTCTGGCCGTCCTTGGTGGGGAACGGCGGCTCGTGCCAGGTGCCGCGGTGGATGTTGAGGATCACGTCGCCGGGCACGAGGAACGCGCGGATCGAGGAGAAGTCCGGGAACCCGTCCACGAGCGGCGCGTCCGGCGGGGCGACGACCGAGACGAACGGGTCGCCGTTCAGCGGGATGAACGTCTGGGTCATGCCGTGGTGGCGCTCCATGTACCGGATGTCGCCGCCGCGGTAGCCGACGCGGAACAGGATGAACTCGGGCCGCTCGTCGACCTGCAGCACGACCGGACCGTGGATGGCGTTGAGGCCGCTGTACAGGTCGATCGGCAGCTTCGGGGTGTCGTCCAGGGACACGACCTCGCCGAACGGGGCGAACGCCTCGGCGGTGACCGGTTCCGGGGTGATGGTGAAGATGTCGGTGTCGATGTCGGTCACGGGATTCTCCTTCACGGGCGCGTGGCCAGCGGCGCGGTCAGGTCGCGCACGGGCATGGCCTCTGGCGGGGCGAGCAGCAGGTCCGCGGTCTGTTTCGCGATCCGCTCGCCGAACGCGCTGCCGACGTAGCCGTCGAACTTGGCGCGGAGCTGCTCGCGGGTGAGCGGGGCGCGGCTGTCACCGGCCGGGACGTCCACGGTCTTCGTGTACGTGGCGCCGTCGGCGGTGGTGATCGTGACGCGGGTGGCGGTGTACTCGGGGTACCGCGCCTCCAGGTCGTCGGCCCGGCGCAACCGCACCAGGTCCGCGACGCGCAGCACGGCCGGGTCGGTGCGGCGGGCCTCGTCGTACTGGGCCCCGGTCACGTCGCGGTCGGCGATGGCCGCGCCCACGACGTACGGCAGGCTCAGCGTGCAGGCCACCGTGGACGGATCCGCGCCGACCTGCCGGTCCACCAGCAGGAGCGCGATGTCGTAGGTCTCGACATCCACATCGGTAACGGACGCGGGGTCGAGGTCGTGCTCGATCGCAAGCTCCACCGCGGCCTGCCCGGCGCCGTGCGTGTGCCTGCACCCGGCGAACCGCTTCTGGTGCACGTCGAGGATCGTCCACTCGCGACCGAGGTCGTCGGTGGTGTCGGTGACGAGTTCGCCGCCCAGCACCGCGACGAGGCCGCGCGGGTGCTCGACCACCTCGCGCCAGCCGGTCAGCCCGGCCGCCGCGTGCTGCGCGCCCTCGACCCCGGCGCGGGCGAGCTGCCCGGCGAACGCGGGCTTCGCCGACGGCCCCGCGAAGATCGACTCGATCAGGACGGCCGGGGCGAAGAACGCGGCCGCGCCGATCGCGTCGGCGATGCCGTCCTCCGCGAGCCCCAGCAGCTTCGCGCAGCCGGCCGCCGCACCGAAGGCCGCCGCGATCGGGAACCAGCCGGCCTGCGTGGCACGCGGGTGGGTGGCCCGGCCGATGCGATCGGCGACCTCGTACGCGACCACCGCCGCGGTGAGCAGGTCACGCAGGTCCGCGCCGGTCTCCTCGGCGACCGCGAGCAGCGCGGGCAGCGTGTGCGAGGGGTGGAAGCCGCCGAAGCGGTAGCCGTCCTGGTGTTCGAACACGTCCGCGGCGGCGCCGTTGCAGAAGGCCGCGTCCGGTGCCGGGGCGGAGAACCCGGCACCGAACACGGTGGCGACCGGGCGCCCGCCCCGCGCGCGCACCAGGTCGATCATGGCGGACACCTCGGGTGTCCGTGCGCCGCCGACCGCGGCGCCGACGAAGTCGGTGAGCAGCGCGCCCGCCTTCGCCGCGACCGCCGCCGGCAGGTCCGCATGGGACAGACGGGCCGCGAACGCGGCCATCGCCCTGGTCCGGGGTACGGCCGTCACGCGTGGCCGCCGAGCTGCTTGCGCAGTTGCCCGACCATCTCGCCGAAGCGCGGGTCGCCGGACACCGCCAGGTCCCGCGGCCGGTCGAAGTCGACCTCGATGATGTCCTGCACCCGCCCCGGCCGCTGCGACAGCAGCACGACCCGGTCGGCGAGGAACACCGCCTCCGAGATCGAGTGCGTGACGAGCACGATGGTCTTGCCGGTCTCCAGCCACAGCCGCTGCAGCAGCAGGTTCATCGAGTCGCGGGTCATCGCGTCGAGCGCGCCGAACGGCTCGTCCATCAGCAGGATCGACGGGCGGTGGATCAGCGCGCGGGCGATCGCGACGCGCTGCTGCATGCCACCGGAGAGCTGCTTCGGGTAGTGGTCGAGGAAGTCCTCCAGGCCGACGAGCCCGGCCAGCTCCTCCGCCCGCGCCTTCCGCTCGGCACGGCCGATCCCCTTGGCCTCCAGGGGAAGCGCGATGTTGCGCCACACCTTGCGCCACGGCATCAGGTTCGGCGCCTGGAACACGAAGCCCAGCTCACCCAGGGTGTCGCGCGCCGGCTTCATGTCGCGGCCGGTGAACAGCGGCTTGCCGCCGATCTCGATCGTGCCCTCGGTGGGCGAGATCAGCCCGGCGAGCATGCGCAGGAGCGTCGTCTTGCCGCACCCGGACGGGCCGAGCAGCACGACGAACTCACCCGGCTTCACCTCGAGGTCGGTCGGCAGCAACGCCTGCACGGGACCCGCGCTCGCGGCGTAGGTCTTGCCGACGCCCCGCACGGAGATCGCGTCCCCGGCGATCACGTTCTCGGTCATCGCACTCTCCCGGGTCGTGCTCTCAATCGACATACGCCTGCCTCGCCAGCTCGTCCCATGCGCCGCCCGGCGCGGGATCCCGGTACTCGGTCGTGGTGGTCGCGTCGGACCGGATGAACGACATCGTCCCGCCGCGCGAGTAGAGCGGCCCGTGGAAGATGCCCGGTGAGCGGAAGAAGTACGAGCCCTCCCGCATCACGCCCCGCGCACCCATGAGGACGTCGCCGTAGATCTTGTACGACTCCTCGTACACCGGGTGCGCCTCCTCGGACTCCGAGCGCCAGCCCGGCATCATCGCGGCCAGGTAGATGTAGGCGCGGTCGTCCTTGCGCAGTGTCTTGAGCATGGCGCCCGGCCGCAGCTCGACCTCACCGCTCCACGTCGCCGGTGTCCACTGGAGACGTTCGGTGTGGGTGACGGTCACGGCGTTCCTCTCGCCGTCGCCGGGGCCGAAGGCCGGCGGGGCCCAGAACCCGCAGTACAGCACCAGCCCGCGCACGCCGGGCACCAGGTCCAGCTCGGCGCCCGCCGCGACGTGCACGTAGTCGTTGACCTCGATCGGCTCGCCGTTCAGCACACCGCCGCCGGACAGCACGTAGATGTCGGCCTCGGCGGCGAGCACGCCGCGCTGCGGGTCCACCACCCGCTGGACCGCCGTCTCGGCGCCGTCCGTCAGGTCACGGCTGAGCACCCGCTTGCGGCCGCCGCCGAGGAAGCCGAACTCCCCTTCGGCAGGCCGCTCCCACGGCACGTCCGCGCTGTCGATGAAGTCCACGTCGGACCGGTTCCACATCACGCACTCCCCGCGATCCGGCGGCCCAGCAGACGCCCGAACGACAACGCGGGCGTCACGCTCATGCCGCTGACGAACGACTTGCCCGACAGCGTGCTGCCGCCGAGCACCTCCCCCGCCGCGTACAGGTTTTCGATCGGCCCGGCGCCGCCGACGACCCGCAGGTCCGCGTCGACGACCAGCCCGGCCGGGCTCTTCAGCGTCGAGCCGTGGTTGCGCACCGCGTAGAACGGCGGCTGTTCGATCGGCAGCGGCAGGTGCGTCCGGCCGAGACCGTCCACACCGGACGCGACCGCCGCGTTGTACTCGTCGACCGTCTTCCGCAGCCCGGCCGGGTCGATCCCGGCGCGTTCCGCCAGTTCCTCGATCGTGTCGGCGGTGGCGAACGACGGGTGCGTGGCGAACGCCTCCGCCAGGTCCTCCTCGGCCCAGGTCGGGAACAACGCGGGCGCCTTCTGCCGCACCGCGAGGTCGTAGACCACCCAGAACCGCAGGCCGGGCTGGTCGAGCAGCGCGTTCTCCCGGACGTCGACGCTGTCGGCGTCCTCGGCGACGAACCGCTCGCCCCGTTCGTTGACGTGGATCTCCCACGGCTGCCGCGACTGCGGCGTGAGCTGCGGGTAGTCGTCGAGCGGGACCGTCTTCGACGGGCTGTCCGGCAACAGCACACCGCCGTACGTGGGCAGGAACAGGTCGCCGCCGCGGGTGCGGGCGCCGAGGTCCAGCGCGGCCAGCATGCCCGTGCCGGTCGACGTCGGCGCACCCGGACCGACCAGCGGCGCACCGCCGGTGAGCTGCGGGAACAGCTCCGCGTTGCCCGAGTAGCCGCCGCTGGTCAGCAGCACCGCGGCCGCGTCGAGATCGGCGCGGGCGCCGTCCGGGCCGAACACCGTGACCCCGGCGACCCGGTTCGCCCCGTCGGCGCGCAGCGCGGTGACCGTCGTGTTCAGCAGCAGCGTCACCGACCCGTCGGCGCACGCCCGCTCGAACCTCGGGATCAGCACCTCCAGCACC
This sequence comes from Actinophytocola sp. KF-1, assembly GCF_054661535.1. NCBI lineage: Bacteria > Bacillati > Actinomycetota > Actinomycetes > Pseudonocardiales > Pseudonocardiaceae > Actinophytocola > Actinophytocola sp. KF-1. The sequence continues at coordinate 67,327 of NZ_BAAFVK010000009.1, forward strand.
GACAGCCCGCCGCGCACGCCCCAGTAGGTGCGGGGCAGCCGGTAGGGCTCGTGGAAGTAGAGGATGGCGGGCGCCGCCGGGTCCATCTCGAACCCGGCGGACATCAGCCAGTCCACGGTGCCCGCCGCGTGGTCGACGGCGAGCCGCACCAGCGCCGGGTCGGCGGTGTTCTTGCTGATCCGCATGACGTCGTCGAAGTGCAGGTCCGGGCTGTCGTCGATGCCGCGCGAGCGCTGCAGCGCGGTGCCCGCCGCGGACAGCTGCGCCCACGACCGCCACAGCGTGCCGCCCACCTGGTCGGCCTGCTCGACGACGGTGACCCGCAGCCCCTGCCGCGCGGCCTCGATGGCCGCCGGCAGGCCCGCGGTGCCCGCGCCGACGATCAGCAGGTCGGCCTTGTCGGTGCCGTTGATGTCGTCACCCACTCAGATCTGGTCCACGAACTGGGTGGTGACGAAGTCCTCGATCGGGCGCTTGGTGTCCTTCATGATCCCGGACTTGCGCATCAGCTCCACCGCCGACTCCCACGCGGGCATGTCGATGGAGAGGTAGTCGCCGGACGCCGGCTTGCAGATCACCGGCTGCGCCTCGACCTTGAGCTTCGCCAGCTCCTCGTCCTGCACCTCGACCTTGTTGAACGCGCCGACGGCGGACAGCACCTTCTCGAGGTTCTCCGGCTTCTCCACGAACTGGTAGCCCTTGCGGGACGCGCGCAGGAAGCCGGTGATCGCCTCGGCCTCCTTCTGCACGTCGGCGACCTTCACGAAGTAGGAGTCGCCCGGCATCTTCGCGAACTCGTCGGTGTTCAGGTAGTGCAGGTCGATCTTGCGCTGCTTGAACGCGGACTCCGAGCCGATGTAGGTGATGAAGCCGTCGACCTCGCCGCGGTTGAGGAACTCCAGCGAGCCGACGTCGGCGCCGGTGACGACCTTCTTGACCTTCTTCGGGTCCAGGCCGACCGCGACGGACATCGCGTCGAGCAGCAGCTCGGTCGATCCCCCCTTGGAGATGACGCCGATCGTCTTGCCCTGCCACTGTTCCGGGTGCGTCAGCGGGTTGTCCGGTTTGGACGCGACGCTGTACTGGGACTTCTGGTCGCCCTGCGCCACCGTGATGATCGTGGCGCCGGTGTCGGCGATGAGCGGGCAGGTGTTGATCGAGGCCGCCTTGCCGACCAGGCCCTGGTTCGCGGAGACCTGCGACACGGAGCTGGCCGTGCCGCTGCCGCCGACGACGTCGACGTTCAGGCCCTCCTCGGCGAAGTAGCCCTCCTGGATCGCGACGTAGACGTCGGCGTAGTTGATGATGTGCTGGAACGGGGTGATGAACGTGGCGTCCTTCGCGTTCGGGTCCGCCGCGGCCTGGTTGGCCGAGTCGTTCCCGGTGTTCGGCGCGCACGCCATCAGGAAGCTGCTGCCCGCGGCGGTCGTGACGGCGAAGAGGCCGCTGTTGCGCAGGAAAGAACGTCGATCCATGTTGCCGGACTCCCGGTTTCTGGTGGGTCCACAGAGGACTTAGAGGCTGGTGGCACGCCCGGACGACTCGTGCCAGGGGATCGCGAACCGCCGGATGCCCGCCACCACGGCGTAGAGCAGGAATCCGAGCACGGTCATGATGATCACGACGGCGAACAGCTGGTCGGTCCGCAGCGCCGCGAGCATGACGGTGGCCAGGGCGCCGAGGCCCTCGTCGCCACCGAGGTACTCACCGACGATCGCGCCGGTGATCGCGAAGACGATGCCCAGCTCGATGCCGGTGAGCACGGCGGGCAACGACGACGGGATGTCGAGCGAGAGCACGCGCTTCCACCACGGCGCCTGGATGACGCGCATGAGGTCGCGGTGGCCCGCCTCGATCGAGCGGATGCCCAGAATCGTGTTCTGCATCATCACGAAGAAGCTGATGATCGCGGCCATGAAGATCTTGGACGACAGGCCGAAACCGAACCACAGCAACAGGAGCGGGACGATCGCGACCTTCGGCACGACCTGTGTCGCCACGAGGAACGGCGAGAGCACCCGTTCCAGGGAACGCATCTTGCCGAGCAGGATGCCGAGCGCGACACCGACGACCACCGCGATCCCGAAGCCGACGATCGTCTCGTAGAACGTCACGTACATGGCCTCGTAGATCATCGAGTCGCCGAGCAGCTCGACCAGCGCGGTCCACACGTGCTCGGGTGGCGGCACGATCAGCTCGCTCACGCCGGAGACGACCGTGTACAGCTTCCAGAGCCCGATGATCGCCACGAAGATCACCGGCGTCGTCACCCACAACAACCAGCGGGGACCGTGCTCCTTGCGCGGCGCACGCGGGGCGGCCGGAGACTCGGATCGGGCTGGGGCCTGCGTCGCACTCACCATGCGAATGTCCTCCACGGGATCCTTGGACGCTCGCCCTGTATCGCTAAGCGGAACGCCGTAACGGATGCCGGTATGCTAGGTGCGCGTTCGAACGACGGTCAAGGCATCGCCGCGGCAAAATGCGGATGAACTCATTCGTTACCCACCGTGCGCAGGGTGGCGAGCGCGCAGTGTCACGGGGACAGTCCTCATCAGACCGTCGGAACTGTCCTCACTCTGTCCTCACCGGACACGTGAGCGGCGGCCGGAACACGGCCGTGACGTGGATTCCTTGCGGGTGAACGATCAGGCGCCGGTGCGCCGGTAACCCAGTCCGGTCGAGACGGCGGCAGCGGCCTCGGTGACGAGGGTGCCGTACTCCTCGATCTTGTCGTCGCTGATCCGCCCGACCGGGCCACAGATCGACAACGCTCCGTAAACACGACCGGTCGCGTCGAACACGGGCGCCGCGACGGAGCCCGCGTCGACCTGCCGTTCGCCGCGGCTCACGGCGTACCCGCGCCTGCGGATCTTCCGCAGCTGCTCCTCGAGCTCCTCGCGGCTGGTGACCGACACGGTCCCGGCGAGCGCGCGGTCGAGGTACGCGGCGAGTTCGTCCGGCGCGAGCGAGGCGAGGATGGCCTTCGAGGAGCCGCCGACGTGCAGCGGGAACAGCTGCCCGAGCGGCACGGCCATGCGGATCTCCTGCGGCGAGAGCACCTGCGCGAGGTACATCCGCTGGTCGCCGTAGCGGGCCGAGAGGGTCGCGGTCTCGGCGGTGGCCGCGACGAGCCGCTCCATGTGCGGCTGCGCGATGCTCGGGACCTCCATGCGCGCGAGCGCGGCCAGCCCGACGCTCACCGCGCCGGGGCCCAGCCGGTACCGGCGGGTGCGCTCGTCGACCAGGAAGAACCCGCTGGCCACGAGCGTCCGCACCACCCGGTGCACGACGGTCTTGCTGTAGCCGAGGGTGCGCGCCAGCTCCGACACCCCGACGTCCGGCTCCGGCGACTCCGCGACGGCGAAGATCACCTTGAGCGCACGGGTGATGCCGCTGCTCGTCTCGCCGTCCTCGCTGTCCGCGGACGGCGCGACGGGCCCACGTGTCACCCGCTCAGCCGTCATGCCGACGGATTCTAGGTGATCACCGTGAGCCACGACACGGCGCGCCCCGGGCCGGTTTGTGCTCAGAATGCGGGGCATGGGTACGACAACGCTGGTGGTGGGCGGCGCGGGCGGCATCGGCGGCGCGTGCGCCGACTGGTTCCGCGCCAGGGGCGACGAGGTCGTGGTGCTGGACCGGGCACTGGGCCACGACGCCGCGGACCCGACGGCGGTGGCCGCCGCCCTGGCGGACGTGCCGTCACTGGACGTGGTCGTGCACGCCGCGGGCTCGGTCGGCAAGGGCGGCATCGAGGACCTGGACCTGGCGGAGTGGCACCGCGTGCTGAACGACAACCTCACGTCGGCCGCCGTGGTCACCAGCCAGGCGCTGCCCAGGATGGCGGCGGGCGGCTCGGTGGTCCTGTTCAGCTCGGTCAATGGCAGACACGGCGGGAACGAACTGTCGGGCCCGGCGTACGCGGTCGCCAAGGCGGGGATCATCGGCCTGACCCGCCACCTGGCGAAACACCAGGCCGGCCGCGGTGTGCGGGTGAACTGCCTGGCCCCGGGCCCGGTGGCGACGCCGATGCTCGACCGGCTGACGGACGAGGAGATGGCGGACCTGCGCGCGTCGATCCCGCTGGGCCACGTGACCGACCCGGCGGAGATCGCGGGCACGGTCGGCTGGCTCTGCTCCCCCGCGGCGGCGTCGATCACCGGCACGGTGATCGACGTGAACGGCGGCATGTGGATGGGCTGACCTCCCGACCCGATCGTTGCGCTGGGGTTGAGGAAGGACCCTTCGTTGCGCTGGGGCTCATGAAGGGCCCGTTCATCACCAAGCGGAAGCCGCCCTTTCGGAAGGCGACAAGGCCACTCCGTGGCCGGGCGGCGAAGCCGCCCCTGGCACCGAAGGCGCGAACACCCACCCCGTCGAGAAGCCGAACGCATGGGCTACCCCGGAAAGGTTCGGCGGTGGTGGCGGACATGGGGCGGCCCCGGACTGAGCCGTCAACCTGGAAGGCACCCACACCACCGCCGCGCCCATCCCCACCGGTGTGCGCACCAAACCCCAGAACCACGGCACCCCGCATCCGACACTTAGCCATTGCGCTAACTGTCGCGGCACGCAATACTTAGCCGCATGGCTCAGTATTCGGCGGTGCTCGACGGGGTGTTCGTCGCGCTCGGGGATCCCACGAGACGTGCCGTGATCCGGCGGCTCGGACGCGGGCCGGCCACCGTCGGCGAGTTGGCACGTGACGCGCCCATGACTCTGCCCTCCTTCATGAAGCACGTCCGTGTCCTCGAGTCCAACGACCTGATCCGCACCGAGAAAACCGGACGGGTGCGCACCTGCGTCCTCAACCGCGAGCGGCTCGCGCTCGTCGAGGACTGGCTCGCCGAACAGCGCCGCATCTGGCACGACCGCACCGACCGGCTCGAGCGGTTCGTCACCGCCCACGACGAGGAGACCCCGTGAATCCCGATCTCGACCTCGCCATCTCGCGGCTCATCCGCGCGCCCCGCAAGACCGTCTGGGACGCCTGGACCGACCCCGCCAGCCTCGCCCGGTGGTGGGTGCCGGCCCCCGCCCACTGCCGGGTCGAGCGGCTCGAGGTCCGGCAGGGCGGCGCGTTCGTCACCCGGGTCAGCGACGACGGCACCACCTTCGCGCCGCACCTCGACGCCTGCTTCCTCCTCGTGGAGCCGTTCGAGCGGATCGTGTTCACCAACGCCGTCGACAGCGGGTGGCGGCCCACCAACCCCGAGCCCGTCGGGATGACCGCCGAGATCGTGCTCGCCGACCACCCCGACGGCACCGACTACCGCGTCGTCGTGCGGCACGGGGATCCCGCGAGCAGGAAGCTCCACGCCGACCTCGGGTTCGCCGACGGCTGGGGTGGCGTCACCGGCCAGCTCGCCCGGCTCGTCGAGCAGGCGCCGTGACGGTCACCGTCGCCGGGTCGTCACCCTCGACGGTGTCAGCCTGGGGCGGCTCGCGGACCCGGCGGACCTGCGGAGGCGTTCGCCCGCGACCGGCCTGCGATCACCGATCCCCGCGACCCGCACTAGCTGGTCAGGCAGAACGGGTGCCCGGCCGGGTCGGCGAACACGCGGAACGTCTTCTCGTCGCCGGGTAACCTGGTCGCGCCCAGCTCCAGCGCCCGCGCCTCCCCCGCGTCGAGGTCGTCGACGAGGATGTCGAGGTGCGCCTGCTGCGGCGCGGCCGGGTCCGGCCACCGCGGCGGCGTGTACTCGGCGACCTGCTGGAACATCACGCTCTTCCCGCCGTCGGCGATGAGGGCGCCCTCCGGCCCCTCGTACGTCACCTCCATGCCCATCAGCGCGGCGTAGAACCGGGCGAGCCCGATCGCGTCCGGCGCGTCGATGGTCACCGCGAACAGCGTCATCTCCGGGCCGACCCCCTCCTTGCGGCAGAGGTCGAACGGGTGCCCCGCCGGGTCGGCGAGCGTGATCCAGTGCTCGCCGTCGGCCAGCCGGGTGGCGCCGAGCTCCTCGGCCCGCTTGGCCGCCGCCTCGTGGTCCTCGATGAACAGGTCCAGGTGGAACTGCTGCGGCAGCTCCTGCCCCGGCCAGCGCGGCGGCACGTGGTCGGGCGCCTTCTGGAAGGCGATCTCCTGCCCGTCGCTCGCGCGGATCGTGATCCAGTCGCCCACGTCGCGCACCGTCTCCCACCCGGTGAGGGCGGTGTAGAACTCCGCGAGCCCCTTGATGTCCGGCGCGTCGAACGCGGCCAGCTCCAAACGTCCTGTGACAGCCATGCGGGCATCATGCACCCGACCACCGACAAAAACGGTTCGCGCAGGTCAGGACGTCTCGCGTGGGTGCACAAGTTCGTGTTACTGTTGGTAACAGTAAACGGAGGTAACAGGCGTCATCAGGGAGCTTCCCATGACCACGATCGACACGCACGACCAGGCCGGCCGCCAGTCGACGGCACGCAGGTTGCTGGACTCGGCGGAGACGCTGTCGTACGACCCCGCGCGGGAGGTCGACTGGGAGACACCGCTCGACACCGGCTACCACGGCACCAGCCCCGAGTGGAGCACGCTCTACGGCACCCCGTACTGGGACGAGATGACCGAGGAGCAGCGCCGCGAGCTCACCCGCCAGGAGGCGGCGTCGGTCGCGAGCACCGGGATCTGGTTCGAGATGATCCTCCAGCAGATGATCCTGCGGGACTTCTACGCGAAGGACCCGACCGACCCGGCCTTCCAGTGGGCGCTGACGGAGATCGCGGACGAGTGCCGCCACTCGATCATGTTCGCGCGGGGCGCCGCGAAGCTCCGCGCGCCGGCCTACCGCCCGAAGCGGCACGTCATCGAGCTCGGCCGCGTGTTCAAGGCGGTCGCGTTCGGCGAGGCCGCGTACGCGGCGATCCTCGTCGCCGAGGAGGTCCTGGACGTCATGCAGCGCGACTGGATGCGGGACGAGCGGGTGGTGCCGTTCGTCCGCACCATCAACAACATCCACGTGGTCGAGGAGTCGCGGCACATGAAGTTCGCCCGCGAGGAGACCAGGGAGCGGCTGCGTGGCGCGGGGTGGCTGCGCAGGCAGGTCAACGCGCTGGTCGTCGCGATCGCCGCGTACCACATCGTCACCAGCATGTGGAGCGACGAGGTGTACGCCAACGCGGGCCTGGACACGAAGCGGGCGCTGCGCGAGGCGAAGGCCAACGAGCACCACAAGTCCATGCTGCGGTCGAGCTGCGCGGGGCTGATGGAGTTCCTCGACTCCTGCGGCATGCTCACCAAGCCCGCGACGCGCTTCTACCAGCGCGCCAATCTCATCTGACGCCATGGCGTTCGCGATCACGCAGACCTGCTGCAGCGACGCGTCGTGCGTCGCCGTGTGCCCGGTCAACTGCATCCACCCGGCACCGGACGAGCCGGACTTCGGCACGACCGACATGCTCTACGTCGACCCGCGCACCTGCATCGACTGCGGCGCCTGCGCGGACGCCTGCCCGGTCGACGCGATCTTCCCCGTCGACGCGCTGACCGCGGCGCTCAAGCCCTACGCGGAGCTCAACGCCGGGTACTACGCGGACAAGCCCCCGGCGACCACGAACCCGGCGCCGAACTTCCACGCGTGGGGCCCGCCGACGTTCGACCGCGTCATCCCGTCCGACCTGGCACCGCTGGACATCGCGGTCGTCGGCACCGGTCCGGCAGGCATGTACGCCGTGGCCGACCTGCTGTCGCACACCAACGCGACGGTGACGCTGATCGACCGCCTGCCGGTGGCGGGTGGTCTGGTGCGGTTCGGGGTCGCGCCGGACCACCCGTCGACCAAGCGGATCGGCGAGGTCTTCGCCCGGTTCCACACGCACCCGAGGCTGCGGCTGCGGCTCGGCGTCGAGGTGGGCCGGGACGTGACCGCGGGCGAGCTGGCCGACCGCCACGACGCGGTGATCTACGCGGTCGGCGCCGCGGGGGCACGCGACCTCGGCGTCCCCGGCGCGGACCGGACCATCGCCGCGACGACGGTCGTCGGCTGGTACAACGGCCACCCGGACGTGCCCGCCGACGCCGTGGACCTGTCCGCGGAACGGGTCGTCGTGGTGGGCAACGGCAACGTCGCCGTGGACGTGGCACGGGTGCTGACCACCGACCCGGCGGCGCTGTCCGGCACGTCGATCGCACCGCACGCGCTGGCCGCGCTCACCTCGAGCAAGGTCCGCGAGGTCGTGCTCCTCGGGCGCAGGGGGCCCGGGGACGCGGCGTACACGGCCCCCGAGCTGCTCGCGCTCACCGGCCGTCCGGACGTCGACCTGGTCGTCGACACCCACGACCCCCGGGTCGCGGCGGCGATCGGGGCGGGCGGGAAGGCGGCGCTGCTGCGGGACGTGCGGCAAGAGGCCGTCGACTGGTCGGCGCCGCCACCGCACGAACGGCGGCGGATCGTGCTGCGCTTCCACTCGGCGCCCGAGGCCGTCGTGGGCGACGACGAGGTGCGTGGCCTGCGCGTCAGCGATGGCACGGAGATCATGACCGGCCAGGTCGTGCGTGCCGTCGGCTACCGGGGCAGGCCGGTGCCCGGGCTGCCGTTCGACGACGCCACGGGCACGATCCCGAACACGGCGGGCCGGGTGCGGGCGGGCACGTACGTGGTCGGCTGGATCAAGCGCGGCCCGAACGGCGGGATCGGGGCCAACAAGTCCTGTGCCGCCGAGACGGTCGGCGCGCTGCTCGAGGACGCCGCGGCGGGTCTGCTGACCCCGAAACCCAGGCCACGCCGCCGGTTCCGCCGCGGCTGAGCCTCACGGCTTGCTGCCGGCGCCCGTGAACAGCTCGTGCAGGCGGCCGCCGGGGACCTTCGGCGCGAGCGGCGGCGTCGGCATCCCGGCGCCCTCCCGGAACCCGGCCACGAACTCCTCCAGCGTCGACACGGAGTCGTGCCGCGGCGCCCAGCCCAGTTCCTCCCGCGCGCGGGTGCTGTCCATCAACGGCATCCGCAGCACCGCGTCGAACAGCTCGGGCGCGGCGGGCGCGAGCCGCAACCGCCACGCCGCCACGACCGCGGCCCGCACCGGCCACACCGGCATCCGCACCACACGGGCGCCCAGCACCTCGGCCAGCACGTGCGCGTCCACCACGGGGTCGGCCGCCAGGTTGAACGCGCCCCGCACGTCCCCCAGTGCCGCCAGGCGGAACGCGTCCGCCGCGTCGTCGGTGTGCGTCACCTGCACCCGCAGCCCCGGGATGTCCGGCACGACGGGCACGAGGTCCACGGCCCGTTTCGGCAGCAGCGGCCCGGCGAAGAGCCGCCGCTGCTCGCTCGCCGACTCGCGCCGCACGAGGAACGCGGGCCGCATCCGCACCACACGCATCTCGGGGTGGCGGACCTCGAACGCGTCCAGCACGCGCTCCACGTACGCCTTCTCCCGCGTGTAGGCGCCGGTCGGCCAGCTGTGCGTCGGCCAGCTCTCGTCGACCGGGTGGTCCTTCGGGCCCGGCGAGTAGGCGCCGACCGACGACGCGTACACCAGCGCGGGCACCGAGTTGCGGGCGGCGGCCTCGAACACCCGGACGCTGCCGAGCACGTTCGTGCGCCACGTGACCTCCGGGGTGCGCGCGGGGTGGAATAGCCACGCCAGGTGGATCACCGCGTCCGCACCGGCCATCACCGCGTCGAGCGCGTCCGGGTCGTCCTCGCCGACGTCGGCGGTGACCCAGCTCAGCTTCGGCGCCTGCCACTCCGGTTCGCGGCGCACGACTCCCGCGATCGCACCGACGCGTTCGTCGGCGGCGAGTGCCCGCACCACCGCGGTGCCGACGTTGCCGCTCGCCCCTGTCACCACGATCCTCATGGCGCACCTTCTCTCCTGGCCGAAAGGGGCGGCTACCCGCTGTGGCGGGCGCTAATCAGCTCGCGAGCACCTGCGGCGACAGCTGCTTGAGCATCCCGTTGGTCCACGTGAGCTGCCGCAGCGTCTCCGGGTGGCACGTGCTCGCGAGGTCGAGCAGGTCGGTGTCCTTGACCGCCTGCGCGCCCTGCGCGAGCAGTTCCCAGTCCAGCGACACACCCGCGGCCTTGCGGTGCAGCCTGCGCAGGTCCGCCAGCAGCAGCAACCCGGTCTCGTCGCGCTTGCGGGTCAGCTCGCTGAGCGTGCGCCGCACCGGGGCCAGCACGCCCGACGACGCGGGCGCGTCGGCGTTGAGGCGGACGCCGTACGCGCCGGCGGCCGCCGCGAGCCGCTCGACGTGCGCACGCGACCACCGGGCCAGGTCACGTGCCACGTGGTGGATCTCCGCCTCGGCCGCGTGCCGGTCGGACACCCGCAGCAGGTCGCGGGCCAGCGCGGTTTCGGAGCGGTGCAGCTCGCGCAGGGCGAGACCGATCTTCATCGTGGTCCTCCGCGGGTCACGGCCGCCGCCGCGGTCTTGAACAGGGGCTGTTTGGAGACGGGGTCCCATTCGGTGCGGGTCAGCTCGTTCGCGGCCCGCTCCCCCTTCTCCCCCGTCGGGTCGTCGGTGTCCCAGTAGCCGTAGTGGAACGGCAGGAACACCACGCCGTCGCGGATGCCGCCGATGCGGGCCCTGGCGTGCACGACCCCGCGCGCGGTGCGGATCTCGGCGACGTCACCCTCGGCGATGCCGAGCCTGCCCGCGTCACCCGCGGAGATCTCCACCCACACCTCCGGCGCCGCCGCCCGCAGCTCGGGTACCCGGCCGGTCTTGGTGCGGGTGTGGAAGTGGTGGATGACCCGGCCGGTGACGAGCCGGAACGGGTGCTCGTCGTCGGGTTCCTCGTGCGGGGGCAGGTACTCGGCGGCCCTCAGCATGGCCTTGCCGTCGGGGTTCGCCGCGCGGTAGGCGTCCGGCTCGGCAGGTGCGCCGGTGACGAGGTCGCGGCCGTAGCTCTCGCAGTAGTCGGGGTGGGCGAAGAACCGGCCGTCGGCGTACAGGCGTTCGGTGCCGTCGGGGCGCTCGTCGGTGCACGGCCACTGGACGCCGCTGACGGCGCGGAGCTTGTCGTAGCTCAGGCCGCTGTAGTCGCAGGGCCTGCCCTTCGACGCGGCCTTCCACGCCTCGAACGCGGACTCGGCGTCGTGCCACGGCGGGAACGCGGCGCCGTCGGCGTCGGTGAAGCCCATGCGGCGCGCGTAGTCGAGGAAGATGTCCAGGTCGGGGCGGGCCTCCCCGGGAGGGTCGACCGCCTTCTCCGACAGGTGCACGGTGCGGTCGGCGTTGGTGAACGTGCCGGTCTTCTCGCCCCACATCGCGGCGGGCAGCACCACGTCGGCGAACTCGGCGGTCTCGGTGCGGAACGCGTCCTGGACCACGACGAACAGCCGTTCCTGGTCGAGGATCGACCGCACCCGCGCCAGGTCCGGCAACGAGGCGGCCGGGTTGGTCGCGGAGATCCACAGGAACCGCAGCGTGCCGTTCTCCGCGTACCGCAGCATCTGCATGAGGTGGGTCGGCGGGCCGTAGTGCGGGATCGTGCTCTGCTCGACGTTCCACAGCTTCGCCAGCTCCGCGACGTGCGCGTCGTTCGCCCAGTTGCGGAACCCGGTCAGGTCGCCGTCGGCGCCACACTCGCGGGTGTTCTCCGCGGTGGGCTGACCGTTCATCTGCAGCACCCCGCAGCCCGGCTTGCCGAGCATGCCGCGCAACAGCACGAGGTTGTTCACCGCGACGGCGGACGCCGTCGCCTGGTGCGACTGGTAGAAGCCCTGCAGCACCGTGCACAGCAGCCGTTCCGCGTCGCCGAGGAGGCGGGCGGCGGCGCGGATCTCGTCGGCGGTGACCCCGCAGATCCGCGCGACCCGCTCCGGCGGGTACTCCGCGACGAGTTTCGCGAGGTCGTCGTAGCCGACGGTGTGCTCGTCGACGAACTCGTGGTCCACCCGGTCGTTCGCGACGATCTCGTGGAGGATGCCGTTCATCAGCGCGAGGTTCGTGCCCGGCAGCGGCGCGAGGTGCAGGGTCGCGGCCTGCGCGACGGGGGTCTCGCGCGGGTCGACGCACAGCACCGCGGGTGGCTCCGGTCCGGCGAGCCGGTCGAGCACCCGCGCCCACAGCACGGACTGCGTCTCGGCCATGTTGTGGCCGAACAACGCGATGACGTCGGCGTGGTCGACGTCGGTGTAGGAGGCGGGCTGGCCGTCGCAGCCGAAGGACTCCTTCAGCGCGGCCGCCGCGGTCGCGGTGCACAGCCGGGTGTTGCCGTCGAGGTGGTTGGTGCCGATCCCGCCGCGCGCGATCGCCGCGAGCGTGTAGTACTCCTCCGCGAACAGCTGGCCGCTCGTGTAGAAGCCGATGGCGCTCGGTCCCTGCTCGTCCAGCAGCGCACGGCTGCGGTCGACGATCCGGCCCATCGCCTCGTCCCAGGTCGCCTCGACCAGCCGGTCACCGTCGCGCACGAGCGGCGTGGCGAGCCGGTCGGGCGCGTTGTTCGCCTGCCAGCCGTACAGGTCCTTCTCGTCGACGCGGCCGCGGTTCACCCGGTCGTCGGCGCGGCCGCGCACTCCGGCGAGCCGCCCGTCCTTCACCGCGAGGTCGAGGCCGTCGCCGTTGGAGTGCAGCACCGCTGCGGTGCGCACCCACGCGTCGACGTCGTCCTCGGTCAGCCCGTCCGCCAGGTGCGAGTCGACCCGCACCGGCCACTCCTCCCCCGGCCCGTAGGGCGTCCTCGGGCCCCACGGGTCGGCGATCCGGTCTGCCATCGCCACCCCTTTCACCAGCTCAGGGCGGTCGGCTACCCCTCACGGGGACCGGGAAACCCGCCCGGCCGGGGCGAGGTTTGGAGATCAACGCTTCTGGCAACCCGTGCTCCGTGAAAGCCTGGCCGAGATTGACCGCCGCCACGGCGGCGTTTGCTATCGCGACGGCGGGCTGCGCGGCGCAGGACGAGCGTGCCTCGGCGTCCGACACCGCCACGCGGTTCCTGCGCGCCGCCCAGGGCGGGGACGTCGAGACGGCGTGCGCGCTGCTGACCCCGCGCACCCGCGACACCCTGGTCACCGAGGACGGCGACTGCGCGACCGGCCTGCCCGCCGACGAGCTGACCGGCGCCGTCACCCGCGCGGACACCTGGTCGGACTGGGCCAAAGTGGACACCGACGCAGGCTCCCTGTTCCTCGCGGAGTTCGAGTCCGGGTGGCTGGTGTCCGCGGCGGGCTGCCGGCCGGACGAGGACGCGCCCTATCACTGTCTGGTGGGTGGTTGACGTGCGACATCCCATCTTCGTGATCTACCTCGGCGGCGTGCTCGCCGGGCTCGCGTACTTCATCGTCATCGGCTTGCTGCGACTCTAGGGGGAGACCGGATGAAGCGGACACTGCGCGACAACGGTCTCGGCATCCTCTTCGGGTTGTTGTTCCTCGGTTCCCTCGTCGGCCAGGCGCTGTCGGGGCAGGCGGACTACAACAACCACCAGATCGCCGACGGCGGGCCGACCGTCACGCTCGGCCAGTACGTGACGTCGAGCGACTTCGCGGTCGACGTCGCGGAGAACTGGCAGTCGGAGTACCTGCAGTTCTTCCTGTACCTCCTGGCGACCGTGTGGCTCATCCAGCGCGGGTCGCCGGAGTCCAAGCCGCCGGACCGCATCGGCCGCGAGACCGACGAGGAGCAACAGGTCGGCGAGTACTCTACAAAGGACTCACCGAAGTGGGCGCGCACGGGTGGCTGGCGCACCGGCGTGTTCGCCAACTCGCTCGGGCTCGTGATGGGCGGGTTGTTCCTCCTGTCGTGGCTCGCGCAGTCGATCGCGGGCGTGGTCGTCTACAACGCCGACCAGCTCGCCGCGCACGAGGACCCGGTCACCTGGCTGGAGTACCTCGGCAGCGCCGAGTTCTGGAACCGCACCCTGCAGAACTGGCAGTCGGAGTTCCTCGCGATCGGGTCGATGGCCGTGCTGAGCATCTACCTGCGGCAGCGCGGCTCCCCCGAGTCCAAGCCGGTCGGCGCCCCGCACGTCAGCACCGACGAGACCGGCTGAGGAATCACCGGCCGGAAAGTGGGTAGCCGACTCCCAGAGGCAACCGAGAGTCTCGAAGGAGGAACGATGTCCACCACTGCCGAGACCGGCAACGTGACCGGCACGCAGGACAAGGACTACAACATCATCTGGTTCGTGGAGGCCTGCCTGTCCAACGCCCTCCGGTTGGAGAGCTACATCAAGGACGCCGAGCGGGCGGGCGACGACGAACTGGCCGATTTCTTCCGCCGCGCGCAGGGTGAGAGCCGCAAGGGCGCCGAGCAGGGCAAGGCGCTGCTCGGACGTCGTCTGGCCGGCAACTGACGCGAGTGCACCCCAGGCCCGGTCGGCACCAGCCGGCCGGGCCTTTCCCGTCCTGCGGACGAGCCCAGCCGAGCAACGTCGTCATCCAGCCGCCGACCACGAACCACTGCGCGGCCGGGGCCCGGTGTGCGGGTCGTGTTGCCGCTGCCGCCCGCGAGGAACACCAGCGTGCACGCCAGCAGCAGCGCCGCGAGCAGGCCCGCCAGTGCGGGGCGGTCACCGACCCGCGCGGGATCCGGCGCACCGGCGCGACGGGAGCCGCTGCTCCCCCGCCGACAACCCGGTCACACCGAGAACCTGGCGTGCCTATGCTCTGCCGGTGATCACCTTCTCCGCGCCGGACGGCACCCGGCTCGCCTGCCACGCCTCCGGCACGGGTGACCCGCTGGTCTGCCTGCCCGGCGGGCCGATGCAGGCGTCCGCGTACCTCGGTGACCTCGGCGGGCTGGACCGCGGGCTGCTGCGCCTCGACCTGCGTGGCACCGGCGGCTCCGCCGTCCCCGACGACCCGGCGACCTACCGGTGCGACCGCCTCGTCGACGACGTGGAGGCGCTGCGCACCCACCTCGGCCTGGCGCGGGTGGACCTGCTCGGGCACTCCGCGGGCGGCTCGCTCGCGGTGCGCTACGCCGCCCGCCACCCCGAACGCGTCCGGCGGCTGGTGCTCGTCTGCCCCAGCCCGCGGGTGGTGGACGTCGAGATCGGCGACGCCGACCGCAGGGCGGTCGCGGAGCTGCGCCGCGGCGAGCCGTGGTTCCCGGACGCGTTCGCGGCGTTCGAACGGATCTGGGCCGGGGAGTTCACCGACGCGAACTTCGCCGCGATCGCGCCGTTCTCCCACGGCCGCTGGGACGCCGCGCGGCGGGCGTTCGCCGCCAGGGCGGCCGGCGAGATCAACGCGGACGCCGCGGCCGGGTACTACGCGGAGGGCGCGCTCGACCCCGGCGCCACCCGGGCCGCGCTCGCCGGGCTGACCGCGCCGGTCCTGCTGGTCGCGGGCGAGTACGACGTCGGGCTGCCGCCGAAGCGCGCCGCGGAGTACGCCGCGCTGTTCCCCGCCGCCGAGCTGGTGGTGCAGCCCGGCGGCGGGCACTTCCCGTGGCTGGACGACCCCGCGTGGTTCACGCGCGCGGTGGCCGCGTTCCGGTCGTGACTCAGGCCGGGTGGGCGCCGAGCGCGGTCGCCGCCGCCACGGTGTCCACGAGGCCCGTGCCCTTGTCGTAGCTCGACAGGTACGGCCCGGCCTGCTGGTAGGCGGCGCCGGCCGCGAACCGGTACGCCGTCGACTTCAGCGCGTGCTCGATGTCGCCGGGGCTCGCGCCGGGCGCGGCCTGGAACAGCTGCGCCACGATCCCGGTGATCTGCGGAGCGGCCATCGACGTGCCGCTGATGACGTTGTACGTGCCGACGTCGAGCAGGCCGGGTCCGTTCACCGGCTGCAGGCCGGTCGCGCAGATCGGCAGGTACAGCCTGCACGCGGACAGGATGTTCTCGCCCGGCGCCGAGATGTCCGGCCAGGTGCCCTGGTCGGCGGCGTTGCCGCGGGAGGAGAAGTCGGACACGGCGCCGTCGCGGGTGCCGGTGCCCAGGTCGTTGTACGAGGCGACGGACAGGATGCCCGGCGTCGGGTCGGTGCCGGGCGGGTTGGACAGGTTCGCCGAGCCGTCGCCGCCGTCGTTCCCGTTGGCCCACACCGTGACCACGCCCTCGGCCGCCAGCTGCCGCTGGATCTTCACGGTCGCCGAGTTCGGGTCGAACTCGCCGCCGCCGGAGGGGCCGTAGGAGTTGTTGACGACCTTGATGGGCGGGCACGTCGCGGCCGGCACCCCGGCCCCGCAGGGCGCGTTGTGGTTCTCCAGCACCCAGTTCAGCGCGGCGTCCGCGCCGAGGATGACGATCGCGGCGCCGACCGACAGCGAGACGATCTTGGCGCCGGGGGCCGAGCCGCCGACGACCGTGCCGTTGCCCAGTGTGTACGGGGTGCCCGCGGCGATCCCGTTCACGTGCGTGCCGTGGCCGCCGACCGCGAGCAGGTCGGTGTCGATCGACGTGGGCACGTCGACCAGGCAGTTCATGGTCGTCTCGGTGAGGCACACGCCCTTGAGGCTGCGGACCACGCGGGTCTTGCCGTCCGCGCCCCGGAACGCCGGGTGGGTCGGGTCGATGCCGCTGTCGATCACGGCGATCGAGACGCCGGTGCCGTCGAGCTTCGCGCCGTTCGCGCCGACGAGCGTCTGCTGGGCGACGCGGCTGCGGGTGGCCGCGGTGCCGGAGGTGGCGAAGAACCGGATCGGGTCGTTGCCCTCGACGTAGGTGACGCCGGGCAGGGCCCGGACCGCCCGGACCTGCGCCGCGGTGCCACTGGCGGCGACCACCCCGATCCGCCGGAAGCTCGTGATCCTGGTCAGCCCCGCGCCGGTGACGGCGGCGTCCGCGGCGGCGAGGGTCGAGCCGTGGACGAGGACGGTCATGGGCAGCGCGTCCGCGGCCGCGCCCAGTGTCGCGGAGAGTGACGACGAGAGCGGGGCGAGCACGGTGGGCGCCGCGGCGGCGGGTGGCCCGAAGGGTACGACGAGGAGTGCCGCGGCGACGGCCGCGACCAGCCCGCGTGCGGAGGCACGCCACATCCGACGGTTCATCAGCCCTCCAACCAGCGACGACAGTCATACCCCTAACGAGGGACCGTCGTTCAGGTGACGCCTGCGGAAGATCACCGACGTTCGTTGGTGTCAAACCAACCACTTGACATGTCAGGGTTTCTTCAACAGGTGCCCCGGTCCCCCTTGGAGCAACGAATGCCTGTCACACGTAGGACACCCCTGCTCGCAGCCGTCGGCGTCGCGCTCGGCGCGGTCGCGTTCGCCGTCCCCGGTGCCTCGGCGGAGATCCCGCCCGGCTACTACGACGCCGCCGAGGGCAAGACGGGCGCGGAACTGCACGCCGCGCTGCACCAGATCATCGCGAACGGCACCCACCTGAGCTACGACGACGTGTGGGACGCGCTGAAGGTCACCGACGAGGACCCGGCGAACCCCGCGAACGTGATCATGATCTACAGCGGCGCGTCGATGCCGGAGAACGCCAACGGTCGTGGCGCCGACCAGTGGAACCGTGAGCACACGTGGGCCAAGAGCCACGGGGACTTCGGCACCACCCCCGGTCCCGGCACCGACCTCCACCACCTGCGGCCGTCCGAGGTGGACGTCAACGCCACCCGGGGCAACCTCGACTTCGACAACGGCGGCGACCCGGTGCCGAACGCGCCGGACAGCCGCGTCGACGGCGACTCGTTCGAACCGCGCGACGCCGTGAAGGGCGACATCGCCCGCGGCATCCTCTACATGGCCGTCCGCTACGACGGCGACGACGGGTTCGCCGACCTGGAACCGAACGACGCGGTCGACAACGGCTCGGCGCCGTACATGGGCCGGATCTCCGTGCTGCTCGAGTGGCACGCGCAGGACCCGCCGGACGCGGCCGAGCAGGCGCGCAACGACCTGATCCACACGCGGTACCAGAACAACCGGAACCCGTTCATCGACCACCCGGAGTGGGCGGACGCGATCTGGTGACGCCGGTGGTCAGGTCTTCGGCACCAGCTCGAAGACCTGACCCGCCCCGGTGGAGTCGCAGGGCAGCTGGAACACCGGCGCCCACTCCTGGTCGGAGGCGTTCAGCACGCCGAGGCACAGGTCGCTGTGCACGGCCCTGATCCGGTAGCCGGCCCCGAGGGGTTCGAGCCGGAACTCCTCGGCCGCGCCGCCGCCGCACCAGTCGTCGAACACCTGCGCGCCGGGTTCCATCGCGGCCTTCGGGATGCCGGTGCAGCCGGGCCCGAAGTCGGGGTGGTTCGTGGCGATCCGGTAGACGTCCGACCGCAGCGGCTGCAGGGCGCGGTCGGGGATGCTCGTGGCGCAGCCTGCCTGGTAGACCCGCCCGCTGCCGTCGTCCGGCCGCTCGGCGAGGCACAGCTTCGAGTGCGCGAGCCGGAAGTCGTACCCGCCCGCGGCGGGAACGCCGGGGCGCGGCACCGAGGCCGCGGTGTCCTGGCCGGTGTCCTGCCCGGTGTCCTGGCCGGGGTCGTCGCCACCGCCGAGCAGCAGGCGGGCGCCGACGATCGCCGCCGCGATGACGACGACCAGGGCCAGCACGCCGAGCACCGCGCCGCGGCGCATCCTCGGCCTCGGGGTATCCGGCCTCGGGACGTCCGGCAGCGGGGTGTCCGGCAGCGGGGCCGGTGTCGTCGGCGGCGCGGCCGGTGTCGTCGGTGGCGCGGGGGTTTCCGGTGCTCCTCCGGTGTCCGCCGCCGGTGGCGGTTCGTTGGCCAGCAGCTGCTGGTAGACCTGCCGCAGCTCCGGTCCCGGGTCCACGCCCAGCTCGTCCGCGAGCCGCCGGCGCAACCCGTGGTAGTGCTCGAAGGCCGCGGCGGAGCGGCCCGATCTGTGCAGCGCCACCATCAACTGGCCCGCGATCCGCTCGTCCATGGGATGCGTGGCCGCGAGCGCCGACAGGTCCGGCAGCAGCTCGGCGTGCCGCCCTTCGCGGAGGGCGAGGTCGTGGTAGGCGAGGCGCGCGTCGAGCCGGTCGAGGTCCAGCCTGCTCCGCTGCGCCACCAGCCACGGGCTCTCCGCGCCGCCGAACGGCTCGCCCCGCCACAGACCGAGCGCCTCGGCCAGCAACGCGCGGCCGTCCGTGCTCGCCCTGGCCTCCGCGACCAGCGCGCGGAAGCGGTGCAGGTCGACCGTCGCCGGGTCCACCTCCAGCACGTAACCACCGTGCTCGCGGCGCAGTTCCGCGGCCCCGGCGAGCGCGCCGCGCAACCGGTGGACGTAGCCGTACAACGTGTTGCGCGCCCTCGGTGACTGCTCCTCGCCCCACACGCGCGCCACCAGCTGCCCCGTCGACACCAACCGGTTGGCCTCCACCAGGAGCACGGCGAGCACGGACCGCTGCCTGGCGTGCCCGATGTCGACCTGCTGCCCGTCGACGAGCACCTCGATCGGCCCGAGCAGGTGGAACTCCGCCGCCATCACACCCCCGATTCCCGCCGATTCGTTGCCGAGTCAAGGATTCCAGGCGGCGCCGGGGTGAAAAGTTCCGGACCGCTTTCCCGCAACGGATCCGCCACAGAGCGCTGTATACAGTGCACACATCCGGTACGGTGTCTTTTCACAGCGTCGGGAAAGGCCAAGCCCCCGCCCCCCGCCCGGCGCGACCGCATCCCGGGTGGGGGCACACCGCTATGGCCGGACGAGACGGGGCACCCGACAACATCGGCGCCCGCCTCCAGACGATGCGCGCCCTGCATTTCGAGTTCGCGACCGACCAGGCGGCGGACGGCTCGATCGAGGCGCTCGTCGGCGTGCGCGTCCACGACGGCGTCATCGACGTCTTCGAGCTGTACGGCGAGGACGAGGCCACGGCAACGCGCCTGCCCGACACCGAGCCGAACATCATGCTCGCCAAGACGGTGCTCTGGCACACCAGGGGCACGGCCTACGAGGTGATCGACGCGCTGCTCGCCCTCCCCGACCCGGAACAGCAGGAACCGCACACCACCCCGCGCCGGGCAAGGCGCGTGTCGCGAACCGCCCCACTCCGCCCCGGCAACGAACGCTGAACCCGTCCCGGCGGCACCGGCGGACCTGCTGTCCCCGACATGGCGGCCGCTACCGGGCGCACGACGACCATTCCCGCACGGCGGCGAACACCAGGCACGGTCCCGGCCTCGCCGCCGCGGACTTCACGCGACCCAGCGAACATCCGCCGCACACCGCCTACACCCACTCCGCCGCGGCCCCGGCCATCGCCGGACGTCACGCGACCCAGCGAACCACCCGCCGCACTCCGCCTCCTGCCCACTCCGCCTCGGCCGCCCAACGCTCAGCCATCGTCCCGCCACGGCACCAAGGTCCCGGTGTCGCGGACGCTGCCCGGCGTCACGCGACTCGGCGACTCACCCCCCGGCACCCCAGCACGCCGCCGCCGCGGCGAACCTGAGCCACCTCCTGGCCGGACACCAACAGACCTGCCCGACCTCACACGACTCAACAACCCACCCAACGCCCCACCCCACGCACACCACCAACGCGGCCACGAACCCCGAACCACCCCCTGACCGGACACCAACAGACCCGCCCGACCTCACACGACTCAACAACCCACCCAACGCCCCACCCCACGCACACCGCCGGGACGGCGGCGAACCCTGAGCCACCCTCCTAGCCGGACACAACGGACCTGCCCGGCCTCACACGACTCAGCAACCCACCGCCCCCCGCGGGCGCGGCGGCGAACCCGAGCCACCTGCCCAGGCGGTCAGCTCGCCAACGCCGCGCGCAGTTCGGCCGCGAACGTCTCCGGTTCGCCCGCGAAGCCGCCGTGGTCGCCCGCGAACAGCGCGAGTTCCGTGCCCAGCGCCTCGGCCAGCGCGACCGCCGTGCGGTTCGCGAGCTGCCCGGTCGACGTCCGGCCCGCGGCGACGACGATCCGCGGCGCCGCGGCGCGCAGCGCGTCGAGGTCCGGCTCCCACAGGGACACCGTGCGCAGGTAGTTCTCGATGAAGAACGCCGTGCCGCGGGCCATGTCCTCGGTCGGCTCCGGCGGCGGCTGGTCGTTCGCCGACATCGACGTCAGCACGCCCGTCAGGTCCAGGAACTGTCCCATCGCGGGCTGCCACCCGGCCGCGTGCAGGGTGTCGACGATCCCGTGTGTCGCGGCGCGGATCTCCGCGGCGTCCGGCAACAGCAGGCTCAGTGGCGGTTCGTGCGCGACCAGCGTGCGCACCCGGTCCGGGTGGCGCAGGACGAGCGCGAGGCCGCCGATCGCGCCGCCGCTGCTGCCCAGCACGTAGGCGGGCTCGTCGGTGACCTCGGCGAGCACCGCGGCCAGGTCGTCGGCGGTCTCCTCCGGCGTCACCTGCTTGCCCGGGTCGTCCGCGGTGCTGCGCGCCATGCCGCGCGGGTCGAACGTCACCACCGTGAAGTCGTCGGTCAGGTGCGGCACCAGCGGCGCGAAGCCGGACGCGTCCATCGGGGTGCCGACCAGGAACAGCACCGGTCCGGAGCCGGTGACGTCGTAGGTGAGCCGGGCGCCCGGCACCGTGATGGTCTTCGGCACGTGTCTCTCCTCGGGGTCGGGGATCCTGTCGACCGTCAGTCGGAACCGGCGACCTGATCTCGACACGTCACGGTAATCTCGCCGGTGGGTCGGGGCGACATCCTGGGGGGATTCGTGTCTCGTCGCAACGCGCTCGTCATCGCCGCGGGTGCCGTGCTGGTCGTCGTGGTCACCGCGCTGGGCGTCGTGCAGCTGCTGCCCGACGACACCGCAGGCACCACCGACGGCGGTGCGCAGGCCGCCGAGGCGCCGCCGCCGTCCGCGACCGAGGTCGGCGACGAGTTCCTGGCGGCGTTCGCGGCCGGGGACGCGGCGGCGGCCGGTGCGCTGACCGACGCCCCCGACGACGCCACCGCGCAGCTCACCGAGGTGTGGCGGTCCCTCGCCCCGACGTCGGTGACCACGAGCCCCGGCGCGTACGCGGAGCCGGTGCGGGCGTTCACGGTGACGTGGACGTTCGGCCCGGACCGCACGTGGACCTACGACAGCGCGCTGCGCCTGGTCGAGGACGGGACGTGGCGCGTGCACTGGGACCCGGCGCTGGTGCACCCGGAGCTGACGGCCGCCCACACGCTGTCCCTGCGTGACCAGGTCGGGCAGCCCGCGGTGCTCGACCGCGACGGCAAACCGCTGGTGGCGTGGACCGAGACCGGCACGACCGCCGCCGCGCCCGCGACGGCGCCGCTGCTGCTGCCGGGCATGGGCCGGGTCGCCGGGCAGGCCGGGTGGTACGTCGCGCTGACCGATGCCGCGGGCAAGGACGTCGCGGTGCTGCACGGGACGAGGACACCGGCGCGGAAGTCGACGGTGAGCCGACCGGT
Organism: Actinophytocola sp. KF-1; assembly: GCF_054661535.1. Lineage (NCBI taxonomy): Bacteria > Bacillati > Actinomycetota > Actinomycetes > Pseudonocardiales > Pseudonocardiaceae > Actinophytocola > Actinophytocola sp. KF-1. The sequence continues at coordinate 89,492 of NZ_BAAFVK010000009.1, forward strand.
CCAGCGGGCGGCGCAGGCGGCCGTCGACGGTCAGCAGTTGCCTGCCGCGCTGGTGGCGATCCAGCCGTCGACCGGCGACATCCTGGCCGTGGCGCAGAACAGCGCGATGGGCGGCACACCCTCGGCGCTGCAGGGCCTCTTCCCGCCCGGGTCGACGTTCAAGATCGCCACGGCGACCGCGCTCGTCGAGGCGGGCGTCGCCGACGTCGACACGGTCCTCCCCTGCCCCGGCTCCGCCACGATCGGTCAGCGGACGGTGCGCAACGCCGGCTTCGCGCTCGGCGACGTGCCGCTGCGGACGGCGTTCGCGCAGTCGTGCAACACGACGTTCGCCATGCAGGCGGGCGGCCTGCCGGGGGACGCACTGGTCCGGGCCGCGAACCAGCTGGGCGCGGGCGCCGACTTCGACATCCCCGGCATCACCACGGAGATCGGCGCGGTGCCGCCCGCGGCGGACACCACGCAGCAGGTGGAGAACAGCATCGGGCAGGGCCAGGTGCGGATGAGCCCGTTCGGGGTGGCGCTGATGAGCGCGACGGTGGCCGCGGGCCGCCCGGTGACCCCGCGCCTGTGGCCGGACAGCCCGACGACGGTGACGACGGGCTACGACGCCCCGCCGGCCGCGGTGGTCGGGTCACTGCGCACGATGATGCGCGCGGTCGTCACCACGGGCCGGGCCACCGACCTGGCCGGCCTCGGCGCGGTCCACGGCAAGACCGGCACCGCGGAGACGGACGGCAGCGCACACGGCTGGTTCACCGGCTACCGCGACGACGTCGCGTTCGCGGTCCTGGTCCAGGACGCGGGCACGTCGGCCACCGCGGTGACGGCCACGAAGACCTTCCTCACCGCCCTCGGGTGACTCAGGAACAGGTGATCGTCGCGTCGGCCCAGTCCGCGTGGTCGTAGCGGGGACCGTCCACGGTGGGCAGCACCGCGAGGTGGACGTACTGCAGCCCGGTGACGTTGGCGGTGACGCGTTTCGGCCCGTCGCTGCCGCGGACCACGCCACTGCTCGCCAGCATCGCGCCGCCGCCCCACACCTCCAAGGACACGCTGCCGTTCGTGCCCGTCTCGTCGTCGAGGCCGACCCACGCCTGGAAGCTGGTGCACCGCCCCGCGAGGTAGTACCGGACCTCGCTGCGGGCGTGCACGCCGAGTCCCCGCGCGTACGTGGTGCCGCCGATGGTCAGCGTGCGCCCGTCGCCCGCGGCGCGTTCGCCGTTGCTGCGGTCCCGTTCGACCGGGCCCCACGCGCTGGCCGACAGGCTCGCGGGCAGCGCCGACACCTGCGTGGTGCCCGGCGGCGGCGCGGTGAACGTCCCCGCGCGGCTGACCCGGTACACCACCGTCGCGTGTGCGGGCACCGCCGCGCTGATCGTCCCGCCGGTGGTGGTGACGGCCTTGCTCCACAGGTCCTTCAGCCGGTAGGACGTGGCGTTGCCGAGGCCCGCCGCGGCGGCGGTGGTCGAGATGGTCGCGGTCGCGCCGGTCTCGTTGAACAGCGCCACGGCGACGTCGCCGTTGTCCAGCGGCTTGGTCAGCACGTGCAGGCCGTTCGCGGAGCTGATCTCCTCGGCCTGCACGCCGAGCCCGTCCTGGTTCAGCGCGATCACGTCGCGGTTGGTGAGGATGTCGAACGTCTCCTGGCCGACGCGGCGCAGGTCGGAGCCGATGAGCAGCGGCGCGTTCATCATGGCCCACAACGAGAAGTGGCTGCGGTACTCGGTCGCGGTCATGCCGCCGTTGCCGACCTCGAGCATGTCCGGGTCGTTCCACGCACCGCGCTGCGCGTTGACCGCCAGGCCCACGTTGGCCTTGAAGATGCCGAGCATGCTCGCCCAGTTGTCGGAGATGTCGCCGGTGGTGCGCCAGCTGTTGCCGACGGGCTGCGCCCAGTCCCACGGCGCGTTGGCGCCCCACTCGCAGATGGAGAACAGGATCGGCCTGCCGGTGGCCGCCAGCGCGTCCCGCATCCTCGTGTACCGCTCCTGCGCGGACTGGCCGAGGTGGTCGCCGCAGTTGTCGTACTTCAGGTAGTCGACACCCCACGACGCGAAGAGGTTCGCGTCCTGCTGCTCGTGCCCGATCGCGCCCGGGAAGCCGAGCTCGTTGCAGGTCCTGGTGCCCGCGCTGGTGTAGATGCCGAACTTGAGGCCCTTGCCGTGCACGTAGTCGGCGACCGCCTTGATCCCGTTGGGGAACCGCACGGGGTCGGGCACGAGGTTGCCCGCCGCGTCGCGTTGCGGCAGCGCCCAGCAGTCGTCGAGGTTGACGTACGTGTAGCCGGCGTCCTTGAGGCCGCGCGCGACGAAGATGTCCGCGATCTGGCGGACCATCTGCTCGTTGAACTCGGCGCGGCAGTGGGTGGCGTTCCAGTTGTTGAACCCCATGGCGGGTGTCCGCGCGAGCCCGTTCTCGAGCGCCGCGGCCCGGGGCGCCCCGGGCCGTGCCGACGACCCGACGACCGTCAGGCCCGCGAGCAGCAGGACGACCACCACACCCAGCACGGTCCGACGCGTCATTGCGCAGCCCCGATCCTTCAGTGCCCTCGACCACGCCCATCGTCGAACGCCCGAACACGTACGGTCAAGACTCGACAACAGAACGTGCGAATTTGGTTGAACCACTGATCGGATGTGCGAACCGCCTCGGCGCTCCCGTTCGGCGGGTGAACGAAATCCCAGTGTGGTCTAGACCTTGACGCGACCCTGCTCCACATACCACGGTTAGCCGTGAGAGCGCTCTCACGAACTCTCAACCCTGCTGAGAAACGAGAGCACCACGATGAACAGAACACGGAAGATCTGCGCGTCCGCGGCGGGCGCGCTGTTGGCGCTGGGCGCCATCGTGGCCGGTGGGGGCACCTCCACCGCGGCCCCGGCGGCGTCGGCGGACGGCTTCCTCGCCGCCATGCAGCGCGACCTCGGGCTGACCGCCGACCAGGCACGCACCCGCGTGCACCAGGAAGCGTCGGCCATGGCGATCGAGCCGGCCGCGAAGGCCGCCGCCGGCACGTCCTACGGCGGGTCGTGGTTCGACGCGAAGACCGGCGAGCTGGTCGTCGGCGTGTCCACCGCGGACGCCGCGGTCCAGGACGCGGTCCGCGCGACGGGCGCGACGGTGGTCCGGGTCGGACGGCCGCTCGCGGCGCTGGACGCGGCGAAGGCGAAGCTGGACACGATGAAGGCTCCCGCCGACGTGGCTGCGTGGCGGGTCGACCCGCGCGCGGGCGGCCTGGTCGTGACCGTCCGGGAGGGCGGCGACACGAGTGCGTTCCTCGCCGCGGCGCGGAAGCTGGCGCCGGTGACCGTCGAGGAGGTCGCGGCCGCGCCGACGACGTTCTCTGCGGGCACGGTCGGCGGCGACCCGTACTACATCAACGGGAACACCCGCTGCTCGATCGGCTTCTCGGTGCGCGGCGGCTTCGTGAGCGCGGGCCACTGCGGCGGCGTCGGCAGCAACGTCGTCGGGTGGGACGGGTCGTGGATGGGCACGTTCGCCGGTTCCTCGTTCCCCGGCAACGACTACTCGTTCATCCGCACCGGCGGCGGCTGGTGGCAGGCGCCGGTCGTGCTCGGCTGGGGCACCGTGCCGGACCGCCTCGTGCGCGGCTCCGCCGAGGCGCCGGTCGGGTCGTCGATCTGCCGTTCGGGTTCGACCACGCACTGGCACTGCGGCACGGTCCTCGCGAAGAACGAGACCGTCAACTACGCGCAGGGCGCGGTCTACCAGATGACGAAGACCAGCGTGTGCGCGGAACCCGGCGACTCCGGCGGCTCGTTCATCACCGGTGAGCAGGCCCAGGGCGTCACGTCCGGCGGGTGGGGCAACTGCTCGTCGGGCGGGCAGACCTGGTTCCAGCCGGTGAACGAGATCCTCGGCGTCTACGGGCTGTCACTGGTCACCGCGTGACCCTCGGGAGCCGTCACCGCCGCGCGCGGTGACGGCTCTCATCAGCGGGCCGGTCGCCGCGGTCGTGAGCACCGCGACCAGCACCAGGATGGTGAAACCCAGCTCGTTGACCAGCCCGTACTGCAGGCCGATCGCGGCCACCACCAGCTCGGTCACGCCCCGGCAGTTCATGAGCGTGCCCAGCCGCACGGCCTCCCGGCCGGGCAGTCCCGCGAGGCGCGCGCCGCCGCCCGCGCCCGCGAACTTCGACGCCGTCGCGACGGCGAGCACCAGCAGGAACAGCAGCCAGTTCGCCACCGACTCGCCGAGCAGGCCGACGGACGTGCTCAGGCCGACGCCCGCGAAGAACAGCGGCAGCAGGATGGCGATCGCGAACCCCTGCAGCTGCTCCCCGATCCGCGTCACGGCGGGTGCGTTCCTGGGCACGGCGACGCCGAACAGGAACGCGCCGATGACCGGGTGCAGCCCGATCAGCTGCGTCACGCCCGCGTAGCCGAGCGCGCCCACCACGAGCGTGCCGAGCAGCAGCTGATGCGACCCGGCCCGGGCCACCAGCGTGCGCAGCGCCGGCCGGACGCACAGGACGGTCACCACCACCAGCGCGACGGCGAGCCCGGCGGTGGTCGCCACGTCGCCGGTGCCGGACAGGCCGGTGCCCGCGAGGATCACGGTGAGCGCGAACCACGCCACCCCGTCGCCGACGGCGGCCGACGACAGCGCGGTCGCGCCGAGCCGGGTGTCCGCGAGGCCCAGGTCGACGAGGATCCGCGCCAGCACCGGCAACGCCGTGATCGACAGCGCGAGCCCGAAGAACAGCACGAACCCGGTCCCGCCGTCGCCGAGGGCGGGCGCCGTGAGCGCGACGCACGCCCCGGCGGCGAACGGCAGCCCCATGCCGCCGAGCACGGTCGCCCCGACCACCCGCCTGCTGCCGATCCTGTCGGTCCGCAGCTCGCAGCCGAGCAGGAACATGAACACGATCAGCCCGAGCTGCGCGGCGTGGTTCAGCGCGGTCAGCACCGGCGCGGGGAACAGCCAGTCCTGCGCGGCGGGGAACGCGAGGCCGAGCACCGACGGGCCGAGCAGCAGCCCGCCGACGACCTCGCCGAGCACCGGCGGCTGCCCGAACCGGCGCAGCACCGCGCCGGTCACGTGGCACACCAGCAGGATCACGGCCACCGAGAACAGGAACCTGGCCACGGGGTCGGCCGGGTGCCCCTCGACCAGCGCCGGTCCCCACATCGCGGCGGCGGCGACCAGCACCACGAGCCCGCCGACCACGCCGGGCCACGACTGGCGGCGGGTGGTCTGCGCCGTCACGGGACCGCCACCTCCGCCCAGCTCGCGAACCGCCGCATCCCGTACAGCAGCGGGATCTCCGTCCGCTGTTCGGTGTGGACCACCTCCCCGAAGACCGCCACGTGGTCACCCACCGCGACGGCCTCCGCGACCCGGCACTCGGCCACCGCGAACGCGTCCTCCATCAGCCACAGCTGGCCCGTCTTGCCGAACTGCCAGGGGATCCGCTCGAAGCGGTCCGGCACGGCGGAGGAGAACACCTCCGCCGCCCGGCGACCGCCCTCGTGCAACAGGTTCACCGCGAACCGGCCGCTGTCGCGGATCGCGGTGAGGGTGCCGCTGCGCACGTCCAGGCACACCATCAGCGTCGGCGGGCTGACCGTGACGCTGGTGAGGGACGTGCACGTCAGCCCGTGCGGCCTGCCGTCGCGGCCGACCGCCGTGATGACCGTGACACCCGTGCAGAACGTGCTCATGAACGACCGGAACTCGTCCGGCCCGGACCCGTCCGACACGTCAGTCGTTGATGCTGGCGAGGTACTCGTAGCAGCTCGGGAGCGCGGCGACGAGCTGCCTGCCCTCTTCCTTGACACGCGCGAACTCCGCGTGTGCCCTGGCGGGGTCCATGTGCCGCAGCGCGGGACGGGGTCCCGGTGGCACGACCCCGAGCCCGAGGTTCATCGTGTTCCACGAGTAGGTCTCGAACCCGTGGAAGTACGGGTAGACGGTCTCCTGGTCCAGCAGGTGCGACCGGGCCAGCTCGATGCGCGCGGCGAGCGACTCCGGCATGGCGCGGATCTTCGCTTCCTTCCAGTACGGGGTGTCGTCGCGGGCCGCGGACTTGTAGTGCAGGACGAGGAACTCCTTGACGCCGTCGACCATGTGCGCCATGCGGTTGTTGTAGTCCTGCCGCAGCCGGGGCTCCCAGTTCTCGTCCGGGAAGTGCGCGACGAGCTGCTCGATCGCGTTCTGGATGAAGAAGATCCCGGTCGACTCGAGCGGCTCGACGAACGCGGCGGACAGCCCGATCGCCACGCAGTTGCGGATCCACGTCTCCTTGTTGCGGCCGATCCGCATCCGGATGTGGTTGGCCTCCAGGTCGTCCCGGCCCGGCGCGACGGCGGCACGCAGCTCCCGCTCCGCCTCCTCGGGCGTGGTGAACTCGTCGGAGTACACGTACCCGTTGCCGTTGCGCCGGAACAGCGGGATCGTCCACATCCACCCGGCGCTCATGGCGGTCGCCGTGGTGTAGGGGCTCATCTCGGTGGCGTCCTCGCGCGGCACCCGCAGCGCGACCGCCCGGTTGTTGGGCAGCACGTCGGCGAACGACTCGAACTCCCCGCCGAGCGCCTGGTTGATCAGCAGCCCGCGGAAGCCGGTGCAGTCGACGAACAGGTCACCCCCGACGTCCCCGTGTTCGGCGGTGCGGACGTGTGCGACCCAGCCGCGCTCGTCCAGTTCGACCGACTGGACGTCGTCGCGGACGTGCCGGACACCGCGCGCGGTGGCGTACTCGGCGAGGTAGCGGGCGACCTCGTCGGCGTCGAAGTGGTAGGCGTAGGGGAACTGCGCGCGCTGGTCGGCCAGTGTGGAGCGGCCGAGCGAGCCGTCCAGGCCCGACGCGAACAGGCTGCCGTCGAGCATGCGGGGCGCGCGTTTGGCCTCGCACAGGGCGTGGGTGAGGTAGCAGGCCTGGTCGAACGGTTCGGCGCGGTCACCGGCCAGCCACCATTCGGCCAGGCTGAAGCCGTCGACGACCCGCAGCCGCTCGAACGGGTGGTAGAAGTACCCGCCCGGGGTGCTCCAGTTCTGGAAGCGGATGCCGAGCTTGTAGCCACCCGCACACCTGGGGAGCCATTCGCGCTCGTCGAGCCCCAGGTAGTCGAAGAAGTGCCGCAACGTGCTGAACGTCGCCTCACCGACGCCGATGCGGTTGACCCGCTTCGACTCGATCAGGGTCACGTCGATTCGGTCCGTGAAGGCGGCCTTGAGATAACTGGCCGTCATCCAGCCGGCGGTGCCGCCACCGACAATCACAACGGATCGGATCATGCAGAGGATCTCCTAGCCGCTTGGACACGATGTGTAGTTGTTGGACAACGCTCCGAGCGTAGCGAGGGTGTAAATAGACTGTTTGTCGTACCGTCCGTAGCAATTGGATTACCCCACGTGCGCCGAGCAGGCATTTTCCGGCTCGGTAAAGATCATTTCGTGATCATTCCGGGCCCGTGGTGTCCTGAAAGGCGCTTTCATGTCGCCTTTCAGGACAGTCGGCCCCTCGCCGGGCCGTGCGCGCGGTGGGCCGTCGCTGAGGGTTCACCAGCCCGCAACGGGACGGACGCCTGCACGCCGCCCCACGTTGATCATGTCCCGGCCACCGACAGGGCCCGCTTCGCGGGCAGACCGCGGTGCCGCGAAAGCCCCTTCCGCGGCACCACCTCGGGCGCAGCGGGCCCACCCGCCGACACATGATCACCAAGGAATTCCAGGCCCCCCGATGATCATCTCCGACCGGCAGACAGGCGACCAGCTCCCCGGGCACACCGCGGTGCCGCGAAAGCGCATTTCGCCGCACCGCCCTGGGCGCTGCGCGCCTGGCCCGCGCAGCGGGCCCACCTACCGACACATGATCACCGAGAAATGCCAGCGTCGAACGCCGCGACCACAACCCCAACGATCATGCCCCGGCCTCCAAAGAGGAGACCCGCTCCGCGGGCACACCGCGATGCCGCGAAGCGCCTTCGCGACACCACCTCGGGCGCTGCGCGCCCGGCCCGCACAGCGGGCCCACCCACCGACACACGACCACCGGCGCATTCCGGTTTGAACGCCGCACTCTCGTCCACCGCCTCACCGATGATCACGTTCGGCCGCCGACAAGGGCCCGCTTCGCGGGCAGACCGCGGTGCCGCGACAGCACCCTTCGCGACACCACCACGGGCGCTGCGCGCCCGGCCCGCGCAGCGGGCCCACCCACCGACACACGATCACCAAGGAATTCCAGAGTCGAACGCCACAACCACAAACCCATCCCCACCGATGATCACCCGCCGACAGGCGATCCGCTTCGCAGGCAGACCACAGTGCGGCGACAGCACCCTTCGCGACACCACCACGGGCGCTGCGCGCCCGGCCCGCGCAGCGGGTCCACCCGCCGAAAGGCCGACGGGCGACCAGCTCCTCGGGCACACCGTGCCGCGAACGCGCCTTTCGCGGCACCGCCCCGGGCGCTACGCGCCCAGCCCGCACAGCGGGCCCACCCACCGACACACGATCACCGACGAATTCCGGGGCAGGACCTGGACTCACCCCCGGTCCGCACTTCCGCCCGCCGGTCACTGGCCGCTGGCGCACCGCTGGAACCGCATGATCATTGGGAACTCCCCGGTGCGAGCGCGGGGAAACCGCGATGAGAGCCCCGATTTCTACCTTTTGTTTACGACGTGAGGGCTCGTGGCGCGGTGAGGAGTGTCATGAAGGCGGATCTTGCGATGTTCGGCGGGAAGCCCGCGGTGCGGCCGGAGTACCGCAGGCTCGAGTGGCCGGTGGTGACCGACGCCGACCGGGAAGCTGTGGAGCGGGTGCTCGACAGCCGGAAGTTCACCGTTGGCGCCAAGAACGAGGCCGAGATCCACGGTCTGGAGCGGGAATGGGCCGAGTTCTGCGGCACCCGCTACGCCGTCTCGGTCAACAGCGGCACGGTCGCGCTGGAGCTGGCGCTCGCCGCGCTCGGGCTGCAGCCGGGTGACGAGGTGATCGTCCCCGCGCTGAGCTACGTGGCGACCGCGATGGCGCCGCTGTACTCGCTGGCGATACCGGTCTTCGTCGACATCGACCCGGTCACGTTCAACATCGACGTGTCGCAGATCGAAGCGAAGATCACCAACCGGACGCGCGCGATCGTGCCGGTGCACCTCGCGGGGCTGCCCGCCGAGATGGACGAGATCCTCGCCCTGGCGAAGAAGTACGACCTGCTGGTCGTCGAGGACGCCGTCCAGGCCCAGGGCGGCACGTACCGCGGCCGCACCTGCGGCTCCATCGGCGACGCGGCCGTCTTCAGCCTCAACGTCGAGAAGAGCATCCCCACCTGTGGTGAGGGCGGGCTGGTCGTCACCGACCGCGAGGACGTCGCCGAGCAGATCCGCAGCCTGCGCATCCTCGGCGAGGACCTGTCCACAGAGGAACGGCTGTACGTCTCCGCCACCCGCGGCTCGAACCTGAAGCTGTCGTCCGTGCTCGCCGCCTTCACGCGCTCGCAGCTCGCGCGTTTCTGGGAGTACCAGCACAAGCGCGACGCCAACACCCCGGTGTTCATCGACCGGCTGGCGCAGCTGCCCGGCATCGTGGTGCCGACCGTGCCCGACGACCGCACCCACATGTGGCACATGCTGCGGTTCCGGTTCGACCCGGAGGCCGCGGGCCTGCACGGCGTCACGCCGGGCCGGTTCCGCGCCGCGCTGCGCAGGGCGCTGCTCGCCGAGGGCGTGCCGCTCACGCACTACCAGATCATCCCGCTGCCCGGGCAGCCCGTGTTCCAGGAGAAGAGCGCCTACCCCAACGGCCTCCCCTGGTCGCTGCCCGGCACCAACCCGCAGCGCTACGACCTCGCCGACTACCCGGTCACGTGCCAGGTCATCGAGGACTCGCTGTGCCTGCGGCGCATGCACCTCAACCCGGACGCCGGCCCCGCGCTCGACGAGTACGCGACCGCGTTCGAGCGGGTGTGGGACAACCTCGACCGCATCGGCAAGTTCGCCCGTGCCCTGCCGTACGAGCCGCCGTGGCACGCGGTGCCGAACGGGCCGCGACTCCCGGAGGCGAAGGCGGCATGAGCGTCGAAGCACTGGCAGGCGCGTCGCCGGTCGGCGACCTGGTCGGGTTACACCGCACCGCACTGGCCGTGCGGGAACACGTGCTCGCGATGGGCGCCGGTGCGGTCGGTACCCACATCGGTGGCGCGCTGTCCGCTGTGGACATCCTGGTGGCGCTGTACCGCGAGGTGCTGAACGTGCGGCCGGAGGAGCCGGACTGGCCCGACCGCGACCACTTCATCCTCAGCAAGGGGCACGCATCGGCCGCCCTCTACGCGACGCTCGCCGAGTGCGGGTTCTTCCCGGTGGCGGAGCTGGAGACCTACGGGCGGTCGACCGGGCGGCTGATGGCCCACCCGACCCCCGCCGTGCCGGGTGTGGAGTTCGCGACCGGCTCGCTCGGGCACGGGCTCGCGCTCGGTGTCGGGCTGGCGCTCGCCGCCAAGCGCGCGGGCAAGGACAAGCGGGTGTTCGTGCTCATGGGCGACGGCGAGCTGCAGGAGGGCTCGGTGTGGGAGGCCGCGATGGCGGCCGCGCACTTCGGGCTGGACAACCTGACCGCGATCGTCGACCGGAACCGGCTGCAGATCAGCGGGTCCACCGAGGACCGGATGCGGCTCGAGCCGCTCGCCGACAAGTGGCGCGCGTTCGGGTGGCAGACCTCCGACGTGGACGGTCACGACTTCGGGCAGCTGGTGCCCGCGCTGCGCACCCCGCCCGCGGCGGGCAGCCCTGGCGTGCTGATCGCGGACACGGTGAAGGGCCGCGGGGTGCGGCACCTCCAGCACCGCAAGCAGAGCCACTTCGCGAAGCTCGGGCCGGAGGCGTACCGGAGAGCGGTCACGGCCCTGCGAGCGGCGGCATGACCACCACGCTGGCCGAGTCCGACCGGGCCGCGTACCGCGCGGCCCTCGTGGACCTGGCCCGCAACGACCCGCGGATCTGGTGCCTGGACTCGGACATGGGCGGCCTGGAGAAGCAGTTCCAGGCCGAGCTGCCGGACCAGTACGTCGACGTCGGCATCGCCGAGGCGAACCTGATGTCCATCGCGGCGGGGCTCGCGAAGAGCGGGATCCTGCCGTGGGTCAACACGATGGCGGCGTTCGCGTCGGCGCGTGCGCTGGAACAGGTGAAGCTCGACATCGCCTACCACGACCTGCCGGTGCGGATCGCGGCCACGCACGCCGGGTTCTCCGCCGCGCACTACGGCCCGACGCACCACGCGCAGTCCGACCTCGCGGCGATGCGGACGCTGCCGAACATGACCGTGCTGACCCCCGCCGACGCGGCCGAGACCGTCCGGCTCGTCAACGCGGCCGCGTACCTGCCGGGACCGGTGTACCTGCGGCTGGGCCGCAACCCGATCGACCCCGTCTACACCGACGAGGTCCCGGTCACCGTCGGCGCGGCGATCGAGCTGCGTCCCGGTGACGACGTGACGATCGCCGCCGCCGGTGCGCTGCCGGTGCGGTTCGCGCTCGACGCGGCCGCCGAGCTGGCCGCGCTCGGCATCGGGGCGCGGGTGCTGAACGTGCACACGATCAAGCCGATCGACGTGGCCGCGCTCGTCGCGGCCGCCGAGCAGACGGCGGGCGTGGTGGTCGTGGAGGACCACTCGGTGCTCGGTGGTCTCGGCGGCGCGGTCGCGGAGGTGCTCGCCGAGCACCGGCCCGCGCCGGTGCGCAGGGTCGGGATCGCGGACGCGTTCTGCGGCAGGCCCGGCACGCACGCCGAGCAGCTCGCCGAGGCGGGTGTCTCCGCGGCGCACGTGGTGTCCGCCGCGCTCACGATCACTCCACCGGTTACGTCCATCTGGGATTGAAGGAGGAACCATGACAACCGCGGTGAGCACCTGCCCCGACTGCACGGAGGCCGTCCCGGCCGCCGACGACGTCCGGGTCACCTCGATCGTCGAGTGCCCCGGCTGCCAGGCCGAGCTCGAGGTCATCGGCGTCGACCCGGTCGAGTACGCGCTGGCGCCCGACATCGAGGAAGACTTCGGGGAATGACCCTCGCGGTCCTGACGACCCGCACGCGGCTCGAGGAGCGGCTGATCTTCGCCGCCCTCGAGCGGCGCGGGCTCGCGTACGCGCAGGTGGACGACCGCACGCTGGTCCACCGCCTCGGCGACCACGGCGGGCCGCGTTACCGGGGTGTGCTGAACCGGATCATGTCGCACACCCGCAGCGTCTACGCGACGCGGATCTTCGAGGCGACCGGCCACCGCGTGTTCAACGCGAGCCACGTGGTGGACGTGTGCGGCGACAAGATCCTCACCTCGCTCGCGCTGGTGCGCGCGGGTCTCCCCCACCCCGAGACCGTGGTCGCGGTGACCCCGGACGCGGCGCTCGAGGCGATCGAGCAGGTGGGTTACCCGGCGATCCTCAAACCCGCGGTCGGGTCGTGGGGCAGGCTGCTGTCGAAGGTGAACGACCGGGACGCGGCCGAGACGCTGATCGAGCACAAGCAGTCCATGAAGGCGCCGATCCACAACGTGTACTACGTCCAGGAGTACGTGGACAAGCCGGACCGCGACATCCGGGTGGTCGTCATCGGCGACGAGGTGGTCGCCGCGGTGTACCGGCGCTCGGACCACTGGATCACCAACACCGCGCGCGGCGCGACGACCGCGGTGTGCACGGTGACCGACGAGCTGCGTGACCTCGCGCTGCGGTCGGCGGCCGCGGTCGGCGGCGGCATCCTCGCCGTGGACCTGCTGGAACGCGCCGACGGCGAGCTGCTCGTCACGGAGGTCAACCACACCATGGAGTTCCACGGCCTGTCGGCGGTCGCGGACGTGGACGTCGCCGACCTGGTGGTGGCGTACGTGGACCGCAACAGCCCGTACGAACTGGCGGAGGCGGCATGAGAGCCACAGTCGTGGGCGGCAGCGGCTACATCGGCGGTGAGCTGGTGCGGCTGCTGCTCGGCCACCCCGAGGTCGAGCTGGCGTACGTCACCTCGAACAAGTACGCGGGCCGCCCGCTGCGGACCGCGCACCCGAACCTGCGCGGCCGCACGAACCTGACGTTCACCCCGGACGCCGAGGTCGGCGAGTCCGACGTGGTGTTCCTCGCCGTGCCGCACGGCGCCGCGATGAAGGAGATCGACCGCTGGGCCGCGCTCGCGCCCCGCGTGATCGACCTCTCCGCCGACCACCGCATCCAGAGCACCGACCTGCGCGAGCGCTACTACCCCGGCGGCGTGCCCGACCCGGAGTGGCTCGCGCGGTTCCAGGCGGGCATCCCCGAGCTGAACCGCGAGAACCTGCGCGGCGCGACGCACATCGCGGTCGCCGGCTGCATGGCGAACGCGGCGATCCTGGCGTTGCACCCGCTCGCCGCGGCCGGGATGGTCGCCGGCACCGTGCTGGTCGACGCTCGCACGGGCTCGTCCGGCGCGGGCCGCGTGCCCGACGAGGGCAGCCACCACCCGGAGCGCAGCGGCGTGCTGCGGATGGCGAAACCGCACGGGCACCGGCACATGGCGGAGATCATCCAGTCGTGCCGGATACCGGTGTACATGTCGGTGACCGCGGTCGAGGCAGTGCGCGGCGTGCAGGTCGTCTGCCACGTCATGCTGACCGAACCGGCCACCGAGCGGGACGTGTGGGCGGTCTACCGCGACGCCTACCGGCACGAGCCGTTCGTCCGGCTGGTGCGGGAGCGGTCCGCCCTGCACCGGATGCCGGAGCCGAAGCTGTTGTCCGGCACCAACTTCTGCGACATCGGGCTGTCGCTCGACGAGGGCGGCGAGCACCTCGTCGTGGTGTCCGCGATCGACAACCTCGTCAAGGGGGGTGCGGGGAATGCCGTCCAGTGCCTCAACATCGCGGCCGGCTGGGACGAGACCAGCGGGCTCGACTTCATCGGGCTCCACCCGGTCTGAGCGGTACGTCGTCAAGCTCGGCGGGTCGCTCGACGACGGCATCACCGGCCCGTGCGCCGACATCCGCGAGCTGGTCACGGCCGGTGCGGAGGTCGTGGTCGTGCACGGTGGCGGCGCGGCGGCCGACCGGGTCGGCGCCGAGCTGGGGCGCCCGCCCCGGTACCTCACCGGGCGCGGCGGGCGGCGCAGCCGGTACACCGACGCGGCCGCGCTCGACGTGCTGCGGCTCGGGATCCTCGGCCGGGTCAAGCCGGACCTCGTGGTGGCGCTGGCGAACCTCGGCGTCCGCGCCGTCGGTTTGTCCGGTGTGGACGGTGGGATGGTCACCGCGACCCGCAACAAACCCGCCCGCGCCACGGTCGACGGGGTCGAGGTGGTGGTGCGGGACGACCTGTCCGGCCGGATCTCGTCCGTGGACCCGGCCGTGCTGGAGGCGCTGCTCGGCGGCGGGTTCACACCGGTGGTCTCGCCGCCCGCGCTCGGCACCGGCGGCGAGACGCTGAACGTGGACGCGGACCGGTTCGCGGCGGCACTCGCGGTCGCGCTGGCGGCGGACTGGCTGGTCGTGCTGTCGGACGTGCCGGGCCTGCTGGCCGACCGCCACGACCCGGCGAGCCTCGTGACGGAGGTGCCTGCCGGCTCGCTCGACGCGTACCTCGCGGCGGCGGACGGGCGGATGAAGGTGAAGGTGCGTGCCGCCGCGGCGGCGTGCACGGGCGGGGTGCGCAACGTCGTCCTCGCCGACGGGCGGGTGCACTCCCCCGTCCTGGCGGCGTGTGCGGGTGCCGGGACCAGGTTCGTGGAGGAGCGTCATGTCGAGGCGTGCTGAGGACCTGCTCACGCGGATGGTCGGGATCCCGTCGGTGTCCGGGAACGAGGGCGCGCTCGCGCGGTTCCTCGTCGAGGAGATGCGGGCGTGGGGCTTCGAGACCCACCTCGACGAGGCGGGCAACGCGATCGGGCGGCGCGGCGACCCGGACGCGCCGATGATCCTGCTGACCGGGCACATGGACACGGTGCCGGGCGGTCCCGCGCCCCGCCGCGACGGCGACCTGCTGTACGGGCGCGGCGCGGTCGACGCGAAGGGCCCGCTCGCCGCCATGATCTGCGCCGCGTCGGAGGCGTCCGTCGAGGGCGTGCAGTACGTGGTGGCCGGGGTGGTCGAGGAGGAGACGTACGGCAAGGGCGCCACGCACCTCGCCGAGTGCTTCCGCCCCGCCGTGGCGTTCGTCGGCGAGCCGAACGGCTGGGCCGGCGTCGGGATCGGCTACAAGGGCCGCGTCATGCTGCGCTACGCCGTGTCCCGCCCGTCGGTGCACACCGCCTCGCCCGAGGAGAAGGCCAGCGAGGCGGCGGTCGGGTTCTGGCAGGACGTGGTGGCGTACTGCGCGTCGGTCACCACCAGCGAGAAGGCGTTCGACCGCCCGATCGCGACCCTCAACGAGATGTCGGGCGACATCGAGTCGGCCCGGCTGGTGATCTCGGTGCGCACGCCGCCCGGGTTCGACCTGCCCGCGTTCGAGGAGTTCCTGGGCGGGGTCACCCGCGACGGCGTGCTGAAGATCGACGACCGCACGCCCGGCGTGCGGGTCGACCACCGGGGCGCGGCCGTGCGCGCGTTGTGCGCGGGCATCCGGGCCCGGGGCGCCCGGCCCACGTTGAAGCTCAAGACCGGCACGGCGGACCTGAACATCGTCGAACCGGTGTGGGGCGTGCCGATGGCGGTGTACGGCCCCGGGGACTCCGCGCTCGACCACACCGACGACGAGCACATCTCGTTCACCGAGTACGCGGCCGCGATCGACGTGCTGCGGGACGCGCTGGACCACCTGGCGGTCGAGCTGCGCCAGTAAGGTGGGCCTGGTGCCGTCCCGTGTCGCGTACCTGGCCATCCTGGTGTCGGTCGTCCTGTGGGGGCTCGCGCCGGTCGCCACCCGCTACCTCGTGCTCAACGCCGACCCGCTCGGCGTGCTCGGCATCCGGTTCGCGCTCTGCTCGCTGTGCTACCTGCCGATGCTGCCGTGGCTTCGCCTCGGGGAGGTGCGGTGGGACCGCCGCTCGCGGTGGCTGGTCGCGGCGTGCGGGGTCGTCGGGGTGGTCGGTTACAACGTGCCGATGACGCTCGGGATCCGGGACGTGCACGCCGGGTTCGCGGGGATCCTGCTGTCGACCGAGCCGCTGTGGATCGCGCTGCTGTCGGTGGTGGTGCTGAAGCACAGGCTGACCGCACCACTCGCCTGGGGCCTCGCGGTCGCGTTCGCCGGGGTGGTGACCCTGAGCGTCGGCAACGGCCTGACGGTGTCGGCGTCCATGTTCGGCGGCGCGGCGCTGGTGCTGCTCGGCGCGTTCATGTGGGGCGCCTACTCGGTGGCCGTCGGCCCGCTCGTGCGGCGGTACGGGGCGCTGCGGGTGTCGGCGGTGACCATGTGGATCGGCACGGTGCCGCTGCTCGCCATCTGCGCGGCGGGGGTGCTGTCCACGTCGCTCGACGCGACCGGGTGGGTGATCCTCTTCCTGTACGGCCTCGGGCCGAACCTGATCGGGATGCTGGCGTGGAACTACGGCCTGTCCCGCGTGCCCGGCCCGCAGGCGGGGCTGCTGCTGAACCTCTACCCGGTCGTGAGCGTCGCGGGCGGCGTCACGCTGCTCGGGGAGCCTCTGACGCTGCTGACGGTGCTGGGTGGTCTGATCGTGCTGGCCGGACTTCTGCTGTCGCAGCTGCGGATGTCGGGAAGTGCCGGCGCCACCGAGACGCCTGCGACGCCAGAACGACCACCAGCAACCCGCTGAACGCACCCAGCAGGACGAACGACGTCCGGCCGGTCAGCTCGTACAGCACCACGCCCGCGACCGGGCCGACCACGTTCCCCACGTCGGACACCAGCCCGAACAGCCCGAACGCCGTGCCCTGGCTGTCGGCCGCGGACTTCAGCTCCACGATGCCGCGCCGCGCGGTCAGGAACAGGATCGCGTACCCCACCATCACGACGAGGAACGCCGCCGCCACCGGCACCACCGACGCGCTGATCGCCATCGCCGCCAGGCCCGCACCGAGGATCGCGAGGCCCGCGCCGATCATCGGCACCAGCCCGAAGCGCTCCGTGTAGCGGCCGAGCGCCCACATGCTGACCGCCGACGTCGCGAGCCCGACCACGAACACGACCGAGATCGCGCCGCGGGCCGAGCCCTCCGCCGCGCCGCTGAGGTACAGCGGCAGCAACGGTTCCAGCGCCGTGTACACGAGGTGCGTGAACAGGTCGAGCACGCCGAGCACCAGCACCCACGCCCACCAGCGGTTGCGGCCACCGGCGGACTCGACGGGTGCCGCGTCCTTCTCCACCGGCGCGTCCGGGATCGCGTGCAGCAGCCCGAACGCGGTCAGCGACGTCACCACCGCGCCCACGACGAACAGCGTCTCCAGGCCGAACGGCGCGGCCACCCCGGCGATCAACGGGCCCAGCAGGAAACCCGCGACGGCCGCCGAGCCGAAGTTGCCCATCATCCGCCCGGCCGCGATGTCGTACCGCTTGCACAGCGCCGACATGCCCGCGTACAGGGCCGGGGTCACCAGCCCTTCGCCGATGCCCCACACGAACCGGCCGGCCAGCAACGTCACCGCGTCGGTCGCGAACGCCGTCAGCACGATGCCGGCCGCGGCCACGTTCAACGCCACGCACGCCACCGCGCGCGGCCGCCACCGGTCCACCCACCACCCGCCGACCGGCTGGAACAACGCCTTCGCCGCGGCGAACAACGCGAACACCAGCGCGATCGTCACCGGGCCCGCGCCGACCCGCTCCTCCAGGTCCGGCACGAACGGGATCAGCACCGTGTAGGAGGCGTTGACGCTGATGACCGCGAGGAGCAGCAGCAGCGCACGGCTGCGGCCGGAGGTCATCAGTTGCCCTCGATGTAGGCGTGCAGCACGGCGTGCATGCCGCGCACGGCCATCGCCAGCTCCGGCCGTGCGTGCGGCGCGTACACCAGCGCCCACAGCTCGGTCGCGGCGAGCCCGTGCCGCTCCTTGAACCGGTAGTTGTCGCGGCCCCACTCGATGCGCCGCATCCCGTTCTCGTACGCCCACTGCGTCGACCGGTACATCAGCGCGATGTAGGTGCTGTACTCGCGGAGGCTGTGGTAGTCCACGCCGCCGCACATGAACGTGACCTCGGCACCGCGGCGGAACCCGAAGAACACGCCGGCGAGCCTGCCGTTGACCTCGGCCGCCGCCAGCAGCGCGCCGGGCACGTCGAGCATGCCGTGCAGTGCCGCCTCGTCGAACAGGGCGGGCCACTCGTTCTTGTCGCTCGTGTCCACGGTGAGCGGGAACGCGGCAGGCACCAGCGCGTGCGCCTCGTCGCCCTCGACCATCCGGACCGTCAGGCCGCGTTCGGCGCCGCGGCGCAGCCGCCGCTCGACGTCCCGGCGGATCTTGTTGTCCAGCCGGTACAGGTGGTCGGTGAACGTGCCGGCCACGTCGATCGCGTACGTCCGTTCCAGGTGGATGGTGCCCACCGGCGGGCCGGCGACCTCGAGCCAGCTGTCGACGCCCTCGCTCGTCAGGTTCGGCACCACCAGCACGTCGGCGGCGCCGTCGCGGATCCAGTCCATGGCGGTCGCGTACGCGCCCTCGACCAGCGGCTCGGCGACCGGGCCGCGCTTGCCGTACATCGAGTACGGCGAGCCGGCGAACACGATCGGGTTGCCGAACCGGCCGGACAGCTCGCACTGCAGCTCGTAGCCGTGCCAGAACGGGGAGAACGTGGTCTCGTACAGCGGGAGCACGTCCGGCCCCGAGCACACGTAGGCGTGGCGGGTGCGCTGTTCGACGCCGATGCGTTCCCACCCGCGCAGCCAGCCCGCCGAGTCGTACAGGCAGCTCGCCGCCACCTCGTCGGGTACCCGATCGGACACCGTCCAGCCGTACGCCGGATCGATCCGTCCCGTGCCGGTGACCGTCACACCGCACCCCCGCTCGCGCCGAGCTGACAACCGCCTCGAACGTAACGACGGGCGGTAACCGGCCGCCCGCGCCAGCCTCGCGCCACGGTTGTGCCCGGGCCGCTAGATTGCGGCCGTGGAGTTCGAGATCAACGACGACCGGAGCCGCGTCGACCGGGACGTCCTGTGGGAGTTCCTGTCCACGAAGGCCTACTGGGGACGCTTCCGCGACCGCGAGAAGATCGAGCGGCAGCTGGCGGGCGCGTGGCGGGTCGTGGCCGCGTACCGCAAGCCCGACGGCGCCATGGTCGGGTACGCACGCGCCGTCTCCGACGGGGAGACGCAGGCCTACCTCGCCGACGTGTTCGTGGTCGAGGAGGCACGCGGGCACGGCGTCGGCAAGGCACTCGTGCACGCCATGATCGAGGAGGGTCCCGGCCCGTACTTCCGGTGGATGCTGCACACCCTCGACGCGCACGACCTGTACCGCCCGTTCGGCTTCGCCGAGCCGGACGGCACGTACATGGAGCGCAAGGGCCGCAACATGGACGTGTTCGGCCTGCACGGCACCGGCGAGCAGGGCTGAGCCTGGATTCCTCGCTGGACTATTCGCCCCGGCTCGCATGGCATTGCTTTCGGGCACGCTATGCGGGCCGGGCGCTGCGCGCCCGGTCCGCACCGCGGTCGCGCCCGCCACGCAAACCGCGGGCACGCAACGCCCGACAGACCTGCACCCAACCGCTGCACATAACCCCACAACGCCGCCCGCGACGCGGGCGCGCAGCACCTGAACCACACCGCGTTCGCGCCCGCCACGCATCCGAAGCAAGCAACGCCAGCAAACCTGCAGCCAACCAGGTACAGAGCCTCAAGATCCTGCCCCTGCGCGGGCCGGGCGCGCAGCGCCCGGCCTGAACCACACTGGGTTCGCACCCGCCAGGCAGCGGCCCGGCATGCACCCAACCCGCGTACAGAGCCTCAAGCCGCGACCCGCTGCGCGGGCCGGGTACCCAACGCCCGGACAGCACCACCGCGTGCTCGCGCCCGCCACGCAACCGCGGCACGCAACGCCCGACAGACCTGCACCCAACGCTGCACAGAACCCCAAACGCCGCCCGCGACACGGGCGCGCAGCACCTGAACCACACCGCGTTCGCGCCCGCCACGCATCCGAAGCAAGCAACGCCAGCAAACCTGCAGCCAACCCGGTACAGAGCCTCAAGATCCTGCCCCTGCGCGGGCCGGGCGCACATTGCCCGTGGTGAGCCTGCCCCGTTTCCGAAGGCCACCCGCGCTTCCCATGCGGTGGCGAGCGTGGTGAAGGGTCCTTGCTCCGGAGCCCAGCCGGAGCGCTGTCAGTGCTCGCCGGGCGGGCCGATCGTCTCGCCAGGGACCGGTGGGCAGGGCAGCAGGCGTTGCGGCGTGGTGGGCTGCTCGGTGATGAGGTCCACCAGCAGCCGGACCGCCGCGCCGCCCATCTCCCGGTACGGGACCTCGAAGCCCGTCACCTCCGGTGCGCTGCCGGGCGGGCGGCCGAGCACCGCGAGCGACACGTCGTCCGGGACCGTCAGCCCGGCCGCCGCCAGCGCCCCGCGCACCGCGGTGTACGCCGCGCCCGTGTCGGTCTCCTCCACCACGACCGCGGTCACGCCGTCCGCCACCCACGAGCGCACCTCGCCGGTCGTCAGCCCGCCGGACAGTCGCGTCACCGTGGCCCCGGCCTGGCGGACCCCGCGTTCGCGGTCCGCCGACGACGGGGCGTCGTCGGTCTCCCGCACGTACCGGATCCGCCGGTGCCCCAGCGCGCGCAGCCGCGCCACGAGGTCGGCCGACGCGGTCACGTAGTCGGCGCCGACGTACGGGATCCGGCCGCCCAGTTCCGGACGGCGTCCGATGTAGACGATCGGAAAGCCGGAGTCGACCAGGCGGGCGATCGGCTCGTCGGGCACGTGCCTGCCGAAGAACAGGCAGCCGTCCGCCACCCGCACCCGCCGGATCGCCTCGGGGCTGCGGCCCGCGGCACCCGTGAACAGCACCAGGTCCTGGCCCAGCGCCGCCGCCGCGTCCTCGACCCCGACGAGGATCGGGTAGTACGAGTCGGCCACGTCGGTCGGGAACGTCGTGCGGAACGTGTACAGCCCGATCATGTTGGTCCGCGCCGACGCGAGCCTGGTCGCCACCGGGTGCGGCACGTAACCGAGGTCCTCCGCCACCGCCAGCACCCGCCTGCGCGTGGACTCCGCCATCCGCACGCCCGCCCGGTTGCCGCCCAGGACCACCGACACGGTCGCCTGGGACACCCCGGCGATGCGGGCGATGTCGACCTGCCTCGGCGGCCGGCCCGGTGGCATCGCGGCCTCCCCTCGCCAATCCGTATCAGCACGAGCGTCCGCCGACGCGACCACGTCGTCAACCCTTTGTCCGATTTCCGTCCGGTCCAGGACTAATACGTATCAGCGCCTTGACGCCGGGCCCCGGCGGCACGGACGGTCAGGGCAACAGAGTCAACGTCGACGAAGGGTCCCCTGCGATGGTCACCAGACGAACGGTCCTCGGCGCGGCCGCCGGCCTCGGTATCGGCATCGGGCTCGGTGGCGCCCGCCCCGGCACCGCGGCCGCCGCGCCCGCCGGGTTCCCCGACTACCGGTACCTCGGGGTGGCGTTCGACAAGAACGCGCTCGCCTACAACCCGACCGGCGAGCTGATCTTCCCGTGCATCCGCGGCACCGCGGGCCGGGTGGCGAACGCGCTCGGGCGCTACTACCTCTACTACGCGCCGCACGACGCGCCCGGCGGCATCTGCCTGTCCTACGGCGACCACCTGAACGAACGGTTCACCGAGTACCGGGGCAACCCGATCGTGACGCGGAGCTGGGCGCCGCACTACAACGTCTCGCACGTCTCGTCACCGCACGTCATGTGGAACGACGACGTGAACGAGATGTGGCTGTACTTCCACGGCGAGAACACCACGACCCGCCTCGCCCGGTCGAAGAACGGCATCGACTTCACCTACGACAAGGTGGTCCTGTCCACGTCCATGCTGTACGCGGGCGCCACCGAGGCCTCCTACGCCCGCGTGTTCCGCCACGACCTGCCCGCGGTCGGCGGCCGCTACGTCATGGTCTTCATGATCAACGACACCACGAACCGGCGGTCCATCGGCTGGGGCTGGTCGGGCGACGGCCGGAACTGGACGTTCTCGCAGACCCCGCTGATCCGGCCGCAGGACGTCGGCGTGCAGAACATCAGCGGACCGCACATCGTCAAGCGCAACGGCAGCACGTACGTGGTCTACCACTGCAACAAGGAGGCGGGCGGCACGCTGCTGATCACCGAGGTGGGCAACGACTTCACGCGTCGCGACCACCTCGGCGTGTTCCACCGGCCGCTCGCGGGCGCCCCCGACAACGGGCGCTGCGCCGCGCCGTCGTTCGGCACCGAAGGCGGTGTCGAGTACATGTTCTACGAGGCCGGTGAGCGCCTGTCCGGGGCGATCGCCGTGGCCCGCGCGGTCTGACCGGTCAGGTGGCGGTGTCCCGCACCGTCCTGGTCGCGCCGACGGACGCGGCCACGACGAGGAGCACCGCCACCCACTGGACCGGGGCCAGCACCTCCCCCAGCACGACCAGCCCGACGAGCGCGGCGACCGCGGGCTCGAGGCTCATCAGCACCCCGAACACGCGCGGCGGGATCTTGCGCAGCGCCTCCAGCTCCAGCGAGTACGGGATGACCGACGACAGCAGCGCGACGCCGAGCCCCACCGCGAGCACCCACGGCTCGAGCAGCGCGGTGCCGCTGTCGACGATGCCGACCGGCGCGACGACGAGCGCGGCCAGCGCCATGCCGAGCGCGAGCCCGCCGCCGTCGCTGGAGTGCCTGCCGAGCGCCGCGCCGAGCAGGATGTAGCTCGCCCAGCAGACGGCCGCGCCGAGGGCGAACAGGATGCCCGCGATGTGCAGGTCGCCCCGGCCCTCGGTGAGCAGCACGACCCCGCCCGCGGCGAGCAGCGCCCACAGCCCGTCCAGCCAGCGCCGCGACCCGCCGATCGCCACGGCGAGCGGGCCGAGGAACTCGATGGTGACCGCGATGCCCAGCGGGATCTTCGCCAGTGCCAGGTAGAAGCACAGGTTCATGGCGCCGAGCACGAGCCCGTACCCGGCCACCACGGTCCACGCCGGCCGCCCGATCCGCATGGTCGGCCGCCACACCACGAGCAGCACCAGCGCGGCGAAGAACAGCCGCAGCGCGACCGTCCCCGCGGAACCGACGACACCGAACAGCTGCTTGGCGAGCGCGGCGCCGACCTGCACGCTGAGGATCCCGGCCAGCACCTGCGCGGGCGGCGGCACCGCGCCCAGCGCCCGCCCCGCCAGCGCGACGAGGCCATCCCTCGGGATCGGACCGGGCCCCACCCGGTCGACACGCATCGTGGTCATGGCCGCATCCTCCGGGAGACCACCGACAGTCGTCGCGGGGCTTTCCAGATCGTGGGACCGGTAGTGTTTTTCGCATGCTGGGGAATGAAGTGGCGGCGCTGCGGGCGCTGACGGACGGGGACGTGGCCGCGGCGCGGGCGGCACTCGAGGACGGGGTGACGCGGCCGCTGCTGAACGCGGCCCTGCGCACCTACCTGGCCGCCGACGACGACGGGCACGTCTACGACCAGCCCGCGGCCTTCACGGCGTTCATCGCGGGTGGCGGCAACGTCGGGCTCTACCAGGCGGTCTCGTCGGCGCTGGCGGACCAGTACGACCGGCACGGCGTCACCTCGCTGGTCGACATCGGCTGCGGCAACGGCATGGCGGTGGTGCCTGCGGTCGCGGGCCGGGACGTGGCGGTGACGCTGGTCGAGCCGTCGCCCGCGCTGCTCGCCGAGGCGGTCGCGCAGCTCCCCGGCGCCACGGCGCACAACACCGACGCCGCGTCGTTCGTGTCGGGGCTGACCGGGCGGTTCGACCTGGCCGAGTCGACGTTCGCGCTGCACACGCTGCCGCACGAGGACCGCTCGGCGGTGCTGACCGCGTTGCGCGGGCACGTGTCGCGGCTGGCGCTGGCGGAGTTCGACGTGCCGGCCCACCCGGTCGGCAGCGACGAGCACCTGGCGTTCCTCGCCGACACCTACGAGCAGGGCCTCGCCGAGTACGACGCCGACCGGGACCTGGTGGCGCAGGGGTTCCTCATGCCGGTGCTCACCGGCCAGCTCGCCCCGGGCGCGACCCGCAACACGTGGGAGCAGCCCGCGTCGGCGTGGGTGGCGCAGCTCGAGTCGTGCGGGTACCACGACGTGAAGGTCGAGCCGCTGTTCGACTACTGGTCCTCGCCCGCGTTCCTGCTGACCGCCGAGGCTTCGCAGGTCTCGTAGACGTACCCGTCGTCGTCCGGTGTGGACACGTCGACGTCGCGGAGCACGATGCTCAGTTCGTCCGCCCACCCGGCACAGGCCCGGTCCAGGCCCTCCTGTGTGTACTCGACGACCACCACGTGGTCGCCGAACGCCTCGGTGTAGGCGCCGCATTCGCTGTCGTGGTAACCGCATTCCTCCACGACCGCGAAGTCCAGCCCGTTGTCCTCGCGGGCGCCGGCCAGCTCGGCGGTGTTCTTCTGCGCGATCGCCAGGCCGCGGGCGTGGGCGTGCGCGGACAGCAGCCGGATCAGCGCCTGGTTGTCCGCTGCGTCCAGCAGACCGTCCGGCACGCGCGTGAACGAGTCGTAGTTGTCCGGTTCGACCGCCTGGAAGCCCTTGTCCGCGCACTCGTCGACCCATGCGTTGACCGTCGCGGCGATGCGGTCGCGCTTGTCGCCGGAGCCGGTGTCGAGGATCGCCTCGCCCCAGTCCTCGTCGTACACGACCGCGCCGTCGGCGTCGCGGAGCAGCAGGTCGCCCCACTCGTCCTCGGCGCCGGGCTGGGCCTGGAACGCGTTGACGTAGCAGATGTTTTAGCGCCCGCCGGCCGGTTCCGCGCCGTGGTCGCGGGCGACGACCCGCACGCCGTCGGGCGGGGTGTAGGCACCGCCGATCTGGTAGTCCCAGAGCGCGTGCGGCGGTGGCAGCGGGATCGGGTCGCCCGCGGCGGGTGCCGTGGCCGTGCAGCCGGCGAGCGCCAGGACGACGGACAGTGCGCAGGCTCGGACCACGTCGGCCAACCTACCGGCCGCCGTCGTCGTGCTCACCGGTGACGTGCCACGATCGGGTCATGGACGGTGTGGTCTCGAAGGTCATCGAACGGCTCACGGCGGCGGCCGCCGAGCACGACG
The DNA here is from genome assembly GCF_054661535.1 of Actinophytocola sp. KF-1. Classification (NCBI taxonomy): domain Bacteria; kingdom Bacillati; phylum Actinomycetota; class Actinomycetes; order Pseudonocardiales; family Pseudonocardiaceae; genus Actinophytocola; species Actinophytocola sp. KF-1. The sequence continues at coordinate 114,604 of NZ_BAAFVK010000009.1, forward strand.
CGGGGCAGGCGAACCGGCTCGACCGGTGGCGGGTGCTGGAACCGGACGCGGGCCGGTTCGTGTGGTTCCTCGCGCAGAGCGTCGGGGCCCGGTCGATCGTGGAGATCGGCACGTCGCGTGGGGTGTCGACGCTGTGGCTCGCCGACGCCGCCCGCGCCACCGGCGGTACCGTGACCACCTACGACACCGATCCGGCCGCCCAGGACGACGCCCGTCGCACCACGGCCGAGGCGGGCCTGTCCGACCTGGTCGACTTCCGCCTGGCGGACGGCGGCGCTGCGCTGTCCACGCTCGCCGACGGGTCCGTCGACCTGCTGTTCCTCGACGCCGAGCGCACCGAGTACCCGTCGTGGTGGCCGCACCCGGTGCGGGTGCTGCGGCCGGGCGGCGTCCTGGTGGCGGACAACGCGCTGTCGCACCCGGACGAGATCGCGCCGGTCGAGGACCTGCTGCGCGCGGACCCGGCCCTGGCGGTCACCACCATCACCGTCGGCAAGGGTGAGCTGGTCGCGCTCAAGCGCTGACGTGTGGACGGCGCCTGCCTGGGGTATTGATGTCCCATGACGTCACAGGTGGACCCCGGCACCCTCACGACCGTCCTCGATGGACGGTGGGCGGAGCTGCGCGGGCGGCTGCGGGAGCGGATGACGGCCACGAAGCTCGCCGACTCCTACGACCTCGACCGCGAGACGCACCGCGCGCAGGTGCTCGAGCAGATGCGTGAGCTGGTCGCGACCGGGCACCCGAAGCTCGGGTTCGACCGGGAGTACGGCGGCGAGGGCGACATCGGCGGTTCGGTGGTGTCGTTCGAGATGCTCGGCTACGGCGACCTGTCGCTGATGGTCAAGGCCGGTGTCCAATGGGGACTGTTCGGCGGGGCCGTGCAGATGCTCGGCACGCGGCGCCACCACGAGCGGTACCTGCGCGACATCATGTCGCTGGACCTGCCCGGCTGCTTCGCGATGACCGAGTCGGGTCACGGCTCGGACGTCCAGCACCTGCGCACCACCGCCACGTTCACCGACGGCGGTTTCACGATCGACACCCCGGACGACGACGCGCGCAAGGACTACATCGGCAACGCGGCCCGCGACGGGCGGATGGCCGTGGTGTTCGCGCAGCTCGTGATCGGTGACCGGTCGCACGGCGTGCACGCGTTCATGGTCCCGATCCGCGACGAGGCGGGGAAGCCGGTGCCGGGGGTGCGGATCGAGGACTGCGGCCCGAAGGCGGGGCTGAACGGCGTCGACAACGGGCGGTTGTGGTTCAGCGGGGTGCGCGTGCCGAGGGAGGCGCTGCTGAACCGGTACGCGGACGTGGCTCCCGACGGCACGTACTCGAGCCCGATCGAGTCGGACGGCCGCCGGTTCTTCACGATGCTGGGCGCGCTGGTGCGCGGCCGGGTGAGCGTGGCGGGCAGCGCGGGCAGCGCCACGCAGCGGGCGCTGACCATCGGGGTGCGGCGCGCCGAGACCCGGCGCCAGTTCGCCCGGCCGGGTGGCGACGAGGAGATCGTGCTGCTCGACTACCTTGCGCACCAGCGGAAGCTGCTGCCCGCGCTCGCGACGACGTACGCACTGCACTTCGCGCAGGAGGAACTGGTCGCGATGCTGCACGACGTGCACTCGGCCGAGGTGCCCGACGAACGAGCGCAACGCGTGCTCGAGTCCCGCGCGGCGGGCATCAAGGCGGTGGCGACGTGGCACGCGACGGCCACGATCCAGGCGGTGCGCGAGGCGTGCGGCGGCGCCGGGTACCTGGCGGAGAACCTGCTGCCCGGGCTGAAGGCGGACACGGACGTGTTCACCACGTTCGAGGGTGACAACACCGTGTTGCTGCAGCTGGTCGCGAAGGGGTTGCTGACGGACTACCGGGACAACTTCGCGGACCTGAGCCCCCTCGCGACGGCCCGGTTGGTGGCGGAGCAGTTGATGGGGGCCGTGCTGGAGCGGTTGCCCGCCCGGCGGCTCGGGAGTCCCGAGCTGTTCGACCGGGACTGGCAGCGGGAGCTGTTCGCGGACCGGGAGCAGCACGTGCTGGCCGGGCTGGCACGCCGGTTGCGGGCGGCGGCGTCGTCGGATGCCGATCCGTTCGAGGTGTTCAACGATGCGCAGGACCATGTGCTGCGTGCCGGGCGCGCGCACATCGACCGGTTGGTGCTGGAGGCTTTCGTCGCGGGGATCTCGCGGTGTTCGTCGTCGTCGCCGGCTTCGGCGTTGCTCGAGCGGGTGTGCGATCTGTACGTGCTGTCCAACATCGAGGCCGACCGGGCGTGGTTCCTCGAACACGGGCGGCTGACACCGCCGGTCGCCAAGCGGGTGGTCGCTGAGGTGAACGGGTTGTGCAAGGAGTTGCGGCCACATGCTCGGACGTTGGTGGATGCCTTTGCCATTCCTGAGCAGTACGTGGTGACTGCCCTTGGGTAGGGCTGTGGATTGCCGGCGCGGTGTTGTCGGTGGTGGCCGGTAGGCTGGCTGTCGGGGGCCGTCGCCTGTGGACAACTCGGGTCTTGGCGGCTGGTCTTGTCGGTGGTCGGCTCTAGGCTGGAGTTCGGGGGCCGGAGGCCGGGGTTGATCTTGCTGGCCTGTGGTTGGGTTGGCGTTTGCGCTGCTTGGGCGCGTTGCTTGGGTTCGGCCGCTGCTCGGGTTCGGGCACTGCTCGGGTTCGGGCACTGCTCGGGTCCGGGCACTGCTCGGGTTCCGGGGTGCGTTGCGGCGCGGCTTGGGCGGGCTGCCGTGGTTCCCGGGGTTTGCGTTCCGTGGTGTTCGGTGGTGGCGGCGGATTGTGCGGGCGGCGCACTCACGCGTCAAGGGCGCCTTCGGCGTCCGGCTTCGCCGGATTGCTGTGCAACCCTTGACCCGCGAGCCTCCGCCACCCTAAGACAGGCCCTAACGGGCAGGCTGACGCCTGCCCGCCTCCTTGCCCGCCACCACCACCGAACCTTTTCCGGGGTATCCCGCAGGTTCGGCTTCCCGACGGGACGGGTGTTGGCGCCTTTCGGCGCCGGGCGGCTTCGCCGCCCTCCGCTCGGGTGGGCTTAGCGCCTTTGGCGCAGGGCGGCTTCGCCGCCCTTACCACCGGGTGGGTCTTGGCGCCTTCGGCGCCGGACGGCTTCGCCGCCTCTCGCTCGGGTGGGTGTTGGCGCCTTCGCCGCCCTCGCCCATCGGATGGGCCTTGCCACCTTCCTCACGTCGAGTGGGCGAGCTTCGCGTGTGTGGTCCGCAGTTCCCGCTTGAGGATCTTGCCGCTCGGGTTCTTCGGCAACGCGTCCGCGATCACCACGTACTTCGGCTGCTTGTACCCCGCCAGCCTGCCCTTCGCGTGCGCGCGCACGTCGTCGGCCGTCACCGTGGCGCCCGGTTTGGGGACCACCACCGCGGTCACCGCCTCTATCCAGTGCGGGTGGCTGATCCCGAAGACGGCCACCTCCGCGACGCCGTCGAGTTCGTAGATCGCCTCCTCCACCTCGCGGCTCGCCACGTTCTCGCCGCCGGTCTTGATCATGTCCTTCTTGCGGTCCACCACCGACAGGTAGCCGTCCGGGGTCATCACGCCCAGGTCGCCCGAGTGGAACCAGCCGTCGCGGAAGGCTTCCGCTGTCTTCTCCTCGTCGTTGTAGTAGCCGAGGGCGGCGTGGGGGCTGCGGTGCACGATCTCGCCGATCTCCCCCGGCGGCACCGGCTCACCCGCGTCGTCGACCAGCATCGTCTCCACGTTGATCGACGCCCGGCCCGCGCTGCCCGCCCTCGACAGCTGCTCGTGCGGCTTGAGGATGGTCGCCAGCGGGGCCATCTCCGTCTGGCCGTAGAAGTTCCACAACCGCACGTCCGGCAGCCGCTCCCGCAACTCCTTCAGCACCTCCACCGGCATCGGGGACGCGCCGTAGTAGCCCTTCCGCAGGCTCGACAGGTCCGTCGTGTCGAAGGCCGGGTGGCGCAGCAGCGAGATCCACACCGTGGGCGGGCAGAAGAGCTTCGTCACGCCCTCGCGTGCGATCGTCGCCAGCAGGGTCGCCGGGTCGGGGCCCGGCAGGATGACGCTGGTGACGCCCAGGTACACGTCCACCGAGAAGAAGCAGTCCAGCTGGGCGCAGTGGTACATCGGCAGCGCGTGCGCCTCGACGTCGTCGCCGGACATCTCGCCGTCGATCGCGCAGCTCACGTACTGGCTGATCAGGGAGCGGCTCGACAGCATCACGCCCTTCGGGCGGGACTCGGTGCCCGACGTGTACATCAGGCGCAGCGGGTCGTCGTCCGCGATCCGCACGTCCGGGGCGTCCGCGGGACCCGACCGCCACCAGTCGTCCACGTTCTCCCAGTCGGACGACGCGCCGGCCAGCGGGATGACCGCGCGGACGTCGACGGGGCGGTCGCCGATCGCCGCCTCGGCCACCGGGACCAGCGCGTCCTCCGCGACGACGCCCTTCGCGCCGGAGTGTGCCAGGATGTAGCCGACCTCGGGACCGGTCAGCATGAAGTTCACCGGCACCAGCACCACGCCGAGCCGGGCCGTGGCGAACGCCAGCACCGCGTACTGCCAGCAGTTGTGCGACAGCAGCGCCAGCCGGTCACCCTTCGCCAGCCCCCGCTCCGCGAGCGCGCCCGCCGCCCGGTTCACGGCCGTGTCGAACTCGGCGTAGGTCGCGCGCAGGTCGCCGGCGACCACGGCGAGCTTGTCCGGCGTCCGCCGGGCGGTGCGGTGCAGGAGGTCCCCCACCGAGTGCTGACGGGCACGGTCTACGGCGGCTGCGGTGCCCGCGGTGAACATCTGCTCCATGCGGCGAGTCTCGCACGTGTCCGGCACACAGCCGGTGCACGTTCGGCCATATGGGCCACCCCGGCGCACGTGCCGATGGGGCCGATCGGAGCTGTGTTGCCCGCCGACGTCCGATCTACTGTGGAGCCTCGGGTGGCCGGGCGGTGACTCCCGGACGGACGAACGAGGGGCCGGGCGTCAGGCCGCACGCGGAGGTCAGATCAAGGGCACGAAGAAAAACGTGTCCCGGCGCGCGAAGGTGCCGTCGGGATTGCAGTGGAAGAAGTCGGCGAAACGGGTTTCGACCGTTTCACCGCTGTGCAACGTGCCGTGGAATTCACCCTGCACGGCGATTTCCCCACCGTTCGCGACGAGCGTGCCGACGGTGTGCTTCCCCTCCTTGATCACCCGCTGGGACGAGTAGAACCGGAGCAGTTCTTCCTTGCCGCACAACGCCGGGTACCCGGGCCGGTGGTAGACGGCCTCCGGGTCGAACAACGCGACGAGACCGTCGACGTCACCCTGGTCGACGAGATCGTAGTAACGGCGGACGGCCTGCTCACTCACAATTACCTCCCGGTGATTCGGCCCTCAGGCTATTCTCGGGTCCGAGTACGTGGAAGGGGCCAAATGGCGGCGAATTCGCGGCCGTCCACGAGCCGCTGACGCTGTTCCCGGCCGGTGCCGTGCGCGACCCCCGCGCGGTTCGAACCGGCCGAAATGGACTGCTCACGCCGTGACGGCGGGCAACGGGTAACCGGTCAGCGCACCGGTCTTGGCGGTGCGGGTGGACAGCCAGGTGAGCAGTCCGGTCATCGGCCGGGAGGACAGCACCCGGTACGTCCGGTCGCGCCTGCGGATCGCACCCTCGGTCGCGGGCACGAGGTGCTTGCCCGCCTTCGCGGCGAACTTCTGCGACGCGGTGACCGGCGGCCGCATGGCCTCCTCGTAGCGCGCGAACGCCGTCTCGTGCCCGGCACGTGCCAGCTCGCCCGCGAGGGTGTACGCGCCGAGCATCGCGTGCCCGGTCCCGTTGCCGCCCGGCCCCGCGCACCACGCCGCGTCGCCGAGCAGGACCACCCGGCCCGCCGACCACCGGTCGAGGCGCACCTGGCTCAACGGGGCGAAGTACAGGTCGGCCACGTCGCGCAGCGCCGCCAGCAGTTCCGGCGTGCGCCACCCGACGTCGGCGAAGCGCTCGGCCAGCACCGCCTTCTGCGCGTCCAGGTCACCCCGCCGCGGCTCCAGCTCGGGCGCGGCGAACATGAGCGACACGATCGCGCGGGCGGTGTCGCGAGCGCCGGCCACGCCGACGTACCGGCCCGGCGCGTTGTGGATCACGCCGGTGTGGTCGAGCCCGAACGTGTTGGGCACCTCGAACGACGCGGCGTAGTAGCCGAGGTGGTGGCGGTGCCCGTCACCGAAGGTCAGCCGCCGGACGACCGAGTGCAGCCCGTCGGCGCCGACGACGAGGTCGTACCGGCGGCTGCCGCCGCGTGCGAACGTGACGTCGACGCCGTCCGCGTCCTGGGTCATGGCGGTGATCCGGTCGCCGAACACGTACCGGGCGTGCGGGGCGCTGTGCTCGTGGAGGATCCGCGCGAGGTCGGCGCGGTCGATCTCCAGCTCGCCGCTGAACACCGCCGCCGGGTACGCCGACCGCCTGCGGCCCGCCGCGTCGACGATCACCTGGTCCCCCATGCCGGTCCGGGCGGCGCGGATCTGCTCGAGCACGCCCATGCGGGTCAGCAGGGCGAGCTGGTCGCCGCGGAAGTCGACGGCGGAGCCGCTGGTGCGCGGACCGGGTGCCTGCTCGACCACCGTGACGTCGTCGCCGAGCCTGCCGAGCCAGTACGCGAGCGACGGCCCTGCGATGCCCGCGCCGGAGATGAGAACTGATCTGGTCATGCCCGGAACCGTACGCGACTCTTATCCAGTTGGTCAATCCATTTGGATAAACCGCGTGGCTGGCTATGCTCACGCGCATGGGAAACCGGGAGGACCTGCTGGCAGGGGCACTGGCGTGCCTGAAGGACAAGGGCTGGGCCCGCACGACGGTCCGCGACATCGCCTCGGCGGCGGGCGTCAACCACGCCGCGATCGGCTACCACTTCGGTTCCCGGGAGGCCCTGCTCATCGAGGCGTTCGTGCAGGCCATGGACGAGTGGGGCGGCGAGATCGAGGCCGCGGTGCGCGCGTCCCTGTCCCCCGGCGCGACGCCCAGGGAACGCTACGAGGCGTTCTGGCGCACCGCGATCGCGTCCTACGGCGCCAACCGCCGCCTGTGGCTGGCGTCGGTGGAGGCAGCGGTCGAGGCGGAACACAACCCGCGGGTGCGTGAGCTGATGACCGCCGCCCTCCGCGAGGGCAGAAGCGGCCTGGCCGCGGGCCTGGTCGGCGTCCCGGAGGACGAGCTGGACGACACGGACGTCCGGTCCATCGGTTCCGTGCAGCTGGCGCTCATGTCGGGCGTGCTCATCCAGCACCTCCTCGACCCGGACCGCGCCCCCACGGCGGAGGACGTCACGGACGCGCTGCTCTCACTGGCGGGGAGGCTCGCACCTTCGTCCGAGAGGTGACATTTTCTCGCGTCCCGGTCACGGTCACCGCCGCCGTTGGTGTGATCAGCTGACGACAGATGGTGACTGGGGGTCAGCATTGGGTGGTTGGCGACAGCAGGTCGACGAAGCGGTCGGCAAGCTCATGGCGCTGTCGAGGAACTCCGGTGAGAGCGGCTGGCGGCCACTCGCTGGGCAGTCACAACCCCTTGTCGCAACGGACTTCCCGGGAGGTGGTGATCGCCTGCCGCGGCGCGGCGTTCGCTCGAGCGCATGCTCGATGAACTGCATGCCGATGTTCTCGGCGATCCGCCGTCGTGCGACCGGTGCGGGCGGGAACTGGAGATCCGGCGGTCGTCGGCCAGGAAGCGTGGCACGCCGTACCTGTGGCGATGCCGCTCGTGCCGGCAGCGGCACGAGGTCGACCCGCCGAAACGAGGTCGCGAGCGCGGGGCGTGGCAGGCTGTTGATCGTGACCCGTTTCGCGATCGTCGGCACCGGGTGGCGTGCCGAGTACTTCTGGCGGCTGGCGACGGCACTCGACGGTCTCGACTGCGCGGGCGTGGTGTCGCGGTCCCCCAAGGACCTGCCGGTGCCGGTGTACCTGTCGCTGGACGAGTGCCTCACGGCGGCGAAGCCGGACTTCGTGGTGACGGCGGTGCCGTGGGAGGTGACGCCGTCGCTGGTGGTGTCGCTGGTCGAACGGGGTGTGCGGGTGCTCGCGGAGACACCGCCCGCACCGGACCTGGACGGGCTGCGGGCGCTGTGGACGGCGGTCGGCGCGAGCGGTCTGGTGCAGGTGGCGGAGCAGTACACGCGGATGCCTGCCCACGCCGCACGGCTCGCGCTGGTCCGGTCGGGCGCGATCGGCTCGCCGACGAGGGCGGACGTGTCGTCGACGCACCAGTACCACGCGGTGTCCCTGATCCGGACGATGCTCGGCGTGGGCCGCGGCCCGGTCGAGGTCAGGGCCATCCGGACGGTGGCGCCACTGGCCGACCCCCTGTCCCGCGCGGGCTGGGCCGACCCGGTGGAGATCCGCCCCACCACGACGACGATCGCCACGATCACGTTCACCGGCGGCGGTTTCGGGGTCTACGACTTCACCGACAACCAGTGGCACAACCAGCTCCTCACCAGAAGGCTGCTGGTGCGCGGCACGAACGGCGAACTGAGCGACGACGAGGTGGTGCGCATGGCCGCGGACCGGACGATCGTGCGCACCCCACTGGTGCGCAGGCAGACCGGCTACGACCTCGACCTGGACGGTTTCGACACCGACCACATCACGTGCGGCGGCGACGTGCTGTACCGCAACCCGTACCAGGGACAGCGGTGGAACGACGAGGAGATCGCGATCGCCACGCTGCTGGAGGACATGGCGGCCTGGGCGCGGGACGAGGGGCCGGAGCCCTACCCGCTCGCCGAGGGCATCGAGGACCACCGGATCGCCCTCGCGGTGGAGGAGGCGGCCGACAAGGACGCGGTGGCCCGCGTGGCAGCGGAGCCGTGGCACTGACCCCGCAGGCCCGCGCCTGCTTGCCCGCCGGCACCGAGTGGCACCCCACGGCCGAGCGGCACGATCAACCGCGGCCTCCGGCCCCCCGAAACCCAGCGTAGAGCCCACCACCGACAAGATCAGCCACCGACAGCCGGGTCATCCACAGGCCTCACTCAGTCCGAATCCCCCGCACCACCAGGCGACGTGCCCGATCGTCGTACGGAGAGCCGTCGAACCCGCCGAAACACTCCACGTCCACGAACCCGGCCTGCTCGAACAACGACCGCAACTCGGCAGCGCTGTACAACGACCACACGATCGACGCGTGCCGGGCGGACGACCCGCGCACCAACGTCCAGTCGGTCCGCAACCGGGTCCAGTCGTCGATGATCGTGTCGCGGGTGAAGACCGTCCCGCCGCCGACGTCGTCAGCGATGTCGATCGCCCCCCGCCTGCCGACGCGGCTCGCGACGATCTCCTTCCCCAGCACGTCCACCAGCAACGTCCCGCCGGGCGTGAGGCTCGCGTACGCGTTCCTCAGCACGGTGAGGTTGTCGCCGGGCTCGGTGAAGTACCCGAACGACGTGTGCGTGCTGAGCACCAGGTCGTAGGCGCCCGGCTCGACGTGCTCACGCATGTCGGCGCGCACGAACCACGCCGACACCCCCGCCTTGTCACACGTGGCGCGCGCTCTGGCGAGCATCGCGGGCGACAGGTCGACGCCCGTCACCTCGGCGCCCCGCCGTGCCAGCGCCACGACGTACACCGCGGGCCCGCACGCCATGTCCAGCACCCGCATCCCCGGCCTGACCTTGAGCAACGGGGACGCGGCGACCGATTCCTCCGCCGCCCGCTCCGGCAGTTCCGGAAACATGACGGACTGGAAGTCGATCCACAAATCCTCGTCCTCGTACCAGTGCATACCACTCCCGTTCCCCAGCGCCGGCGGTCCCAGCCTCATAGTCGGACGGGCACGCCGGGACGGTTCCCGAACTCTCTTGGGTCAAGCGAAAGTCGGGCGCGGAGTGTCACCACCGGCTACCGGCCAGTGGCCGGGGACCGCCACCGGCACTGGTTCCCGCAGCTCAGACGGGCCGCCGACGCGGATCGAGCCACGCGCGCCGACGGTGGCGACTGTGCGCGCCGTGTGCACGCCCACGGCCTCGGTCCGCCGGACCGACCAGCTCACAACCGCTGTCCGCGTGACCCGCCGCGCGCTAGGTTGTGCGGCGATGGAACCGGGTGAGCTGGTCGCCGGCCGCTACCGCGTCGTCTCCGTTGTCGGGCGTGGGGCGATGGGTGTCGTGTGGCTCGCCCGGGACGAGCGGCTCCAGCGGGACGTCGCGGTCAAGGAGCTGCGGCTCGACGGCGACGCCGCGGGCGACGCGGTCGCGCGGACCATGCGCGAGGGCCGGATCGGGGCCCGGCTGCGGCACCCCAACGCGATCGCGGTGCACGACGTCGTCATGCACGGCGGCATGCCGTGCCTCGTCATGGAGTACCTGCCCGCGGAGAGCCTCGCCGACGTCGCGGCCACGCGTGGCGGGCTGCCGCCCGGTGCGGTGGCCGCGATCGGCGCGCAGGTGGCGGCCGCGCTGGCCGAGGCGCACGCGAACGGTGTGGTGCACCGGGACGTCAAACCCGACAACGTGCTGCTCACCGCGGACGGCACCGCGAAGATCACCGACTTCGGGGTGTCCAGGGCGGCCGGGCTCGCGTCGGTGACCGCGACCGGCATCCTCGCGGGCACCCCCGCCTACCTGGCGCCCGAGGTCGCGGGCGGCGCGGAGGCCGACGCCCGGTCCGACGTGTTCTCGCTCGGCGCCACGCTGTACGCGGCGATCGAGGGCACACCGCCGTTCGGGCTGGAGGACAACGCGATCGCGTTGCTGCACAAGGTGGCGCGCGATCCGGTCGTCCCGCCGCGCAGGGCCGGGCCGCTCACCGACCTGCTGCTGTGGCTGCTGCGCCGCGACCCCGTCGAACGGCCGACGATGCGCGTGGCGCACGAGGCGCTCGCGGCCGCCGCCTCCGGCCAGGCGGTGCGCGTGCCCGCGCCGCGCACGCCGACGCTGCTGCTCGACCAGCCGCGGCGGACCGTGTCACGGCGGGGCGTGGTCGCCGGTGTCGGCGCGGCAGCGCTGGTGGCGGGCGGGGTCGTGCTCGGGCTGGTGCTGGACGGCGAGGAACCGCGTGGCACCGCCTCGACGGCACCCAGCACCACGACCACCACCTCCGCGCCCACCGACCAGGCCTGTGTCGCGTCCTACGAGGTGGTCGACTCGTGGCCGGGCGGCTTCCAGGTGCGGGTGGTCGTGCGCAACGACGGCGACCGCGCGCTCACCGGCTGGGAGGTGCGCTGGACGCTGCCGGACGGCGAGGACATCGCCGGGCTGTGGCAGGGCAGGCTCAGCCGCGACGGGAACGACGTGATCGTCACCAACGAGTCGTACAACGTCACGGTCCCGGCCGGGGAGTCGACCGAGTTCGGCTTCAACGGGTCGGGTGACGACCCGAGGGTCCCGCCGGTCAGCTGCCGGGAGCCGTGACCTTCTTCGGCGCCCCGACCTCGATGAACGCCCGGAGGCCCGCGACGATCCCGTCGATCGGCACCGGCTTGGTGGTGCGGGCGGCGATGTCGCCGATGACCTTCGCGGGCAGGTCCGGCAGGCCGACCAGCCCGGTGGCGACCCACGCGGCCGTGCGGCTCGGGACCTTCGGCAACCGGGCGAGCCCGTCGGCGACCGCGGCCAGTTCGGCGTTGGCCACCGCGATGTCCGAGCGCGCCTCGTCGTCGAGCACGGGCCGGGAGACCCGGTCCTCCGCGTTCTTGCGCAGCACCACGCTCTTCGCGGCGGGCAGCGCGACCAGCGGCTCCGCGCACACCCCGCACGCCGCGTCGTGCCTGCCGAACGGGCCGCGGACCGTGCAGCTGGTCCGGTCGGGCGCGGTGGACAGGAACCAGAACGCCCAGCACGACTGGCAGCAGAACACGTCGGTGGTGGCGCCGTTCCACTGCCGCTCGGCCGCCGCCTCCTGTTCGCGCACGAGCCGCTGCGCGAACTCCTCGCGCTCGACGACCTCGCGCCGCGCCGCCTCCTCCAGCTCCGCGACCGCACCGCGCAACGACGCGTTGGCGCCGAGCAGGTCGGTGTTGGCGGCGGTCAGCTCGGCGAGCTTCGTCCGCACGTCGGTCAGCTCCCGTTCGGCGCGGGCGAGCGCCTCGCGGTGCCGTTTGCGCTGCCGGTTCTGGGCTTCCTCGGTCTCGTCCATGACGCGTTCGACCGCGGCCCGCACCTGACCCCGCACCGCCTCCCGCACCGGTGCGACATCGAGGAGCCACGACCAGACCCGTCCCGCCATGCCCGCAACCGTATCGAGCCGGGCCCATGATCCACTAGGGCCTGGTGGTACCCACGGGCGCGGCCCGCGTGTTGCTCTCCCCGTCGGGCATCAGCGCGATGCTCGGGCACCGGGCACCGGTCACCGGTCCGCGTACCCGTCGATGCCGGTCGCGAGCACCGTCAGGTCCTCCGGCAGCAGCGTGCCGGTGTCGACCAGCACCCGCTGCAGGTTGGCCTTCAGCGCCTCGGCGGGCGCGGTCTCGCGGGTCAGCCGCTCGATCCCGGCCGCGGTGAACCGGTGGCGGACCCCGTCGACGACGGCCTCGGCCTTGCGGTCGTTCCACCCGGACTGGCCGGGCACGGTGTTCAGCAGCTTGCCGGTCTCGTTCCAGGACAACGGGAGCGCCTGGTCCTCGCGGGCGAGCACGGCGGAGAACATGGCGACCAGCACCAGCCACTCGCGGCGGGTGAGCGGGAGGCGCAGGTTGCCGGTGCTCGTCTCCGGCGACACCCCGCCCCGGTGCCTGCGCCCGGCGCTGACCAGCACCTCCACCACGTGCAGCTGCGAACCCTGGATGTAGAGCGGGGTGTAGCCGACGGGCAGCGGCGCCTCGTGCGAGCGCAGCAGCGGCGCGGTGCCGGGCAGCCGGATCGGCAGCTTGCCGCCGTTGCGCAGCACCCAGCGCGTGCCGGTGCCGTGCGCGACGCAGCGCAGCGTCGCGTGTTCCCTGCTGACGTAACCGTCCGCGCCGCCGATCGCGACGTGCACGTCCGGTGCGTTCCGCCCGAGGACCAGCGACCGCCCGGCCACCGCGGCCGCCGCGTACCCGCCCGCGTCCCCGAGGACGAACAACGTGCCCGCCGGTGCCGCCGCGCCCGCGAACAGCGGCTCCTGCCGCACGAGGCTGGGGGTGAGGCGACCGAGCGGGTACATGCCCTCTGTCATGCCGACCTTCTCGGGTGTCAACGTGTCGATGTCGTGCACGCTACGGACCGGACCGCGGGAACCCTCCCGGAACCTTCCGGTGGTCGAATCCGACCGTTCCGGCCCGGAGGGCCGTGGGCGGTCAGTAATCTTCCGCTCGTGACGCTGCTCGGCGGGCGGTACCGGCTCGAAGGCCTGCTCGGCAGGGGCGGCATGGGCGAGGTGTACCGCGCCGTCGACACCGAGGGCGACCGGCCCGTCGCGATCAAGGTCCTGCCCGCCGCCGCGGGACAGCACCACGCCGACCGCCTGCGCCGCGAGGCCGGTATCGCCGCGAGCCTCCACGACCCGCACATCGTCGAGGTCCTCGACACCGGCACGGACACCGACAGCGGCGACACCCGGCTCTACGTGGCCATGCGGCTGGTCGAGGGCGCGGACCTCAAACGCGTCCTGGGCGGCGCGCCCATGGACCCGCCCCGCGCGCTCGCCCTCCTCACCCAGGTCGCGCAGGCACTGGACACCGCGCACGCGGCCGGTGTCGTGCACCGGGACGTCAAGCCGTCCAACATCCTCGTCGGGCCGGACGACACCGCCTACCTCACCGACTTCGGCATCGCCCGGCCGCTGGACCCCGAGGCCACCAGGATGACGGTGACCGGCGGCTACGTCGGCTCGCTCGACTACATCGCGCCGGAACAGTTGCGCGGCCTCGACGTCACCGGCGCCGCCGACGTGTACTCGCTCGCCTGCGTCCTCTACGAATGCCTCACCGGGCACGTGCCGTTCCCGGCGGCCGACCCGGCCGCGAAGCTCGCCGCCCAGCTCAACACCGTGCCCGCCGCGCCGTCCGCCTACCGGCCCGCCGTCCCGCCCGCGCTGGACCTGGTCGTCGCGACCGGCATGGACAAGGACCCGCGGCGCCGGTACGCGACCGCGGGCCAGCTGATGGCCGCCGCGCAGGCCGCGGTGCGGCAGGCCGAGGACCGCACCACCCCGGCCGTCCCGCTGCCGCACGGCGACCCGGCACTGCCCGGCCAGCAGGTGATCATGCGGGCCATCGTCGCGACGGCCGCGCGCCGGGGCGGCGACCCGGCCACGCCCGCCGACCGGTCCGGCGACGTGTGCCCGTACCCGGGCCTGCGCAGCTTCGGCACCGGCGACGCGGGCTGGTTCTTCGGCCGCGAGGGCGAGACCAGCGACCTGCTCGTGCGGCTGTCCGGTCAGCTCGGCGCGGGCGGCCCGCTGGTCGTGGTCGGCGCGTCCGGCAGCGGCAAGTCGTCGCTGCTGGTCGCCGGGCTGCTGCCCGCGCTGGACGAGGCGGCGCACGACGCCGGCCGCACCCGGTGGCCCCGCGTCGTGCTCACCCCGGGCGACCGGCCGGTCGACACGCTCGCGGCCCGGCTGGCCGGTGTCATCCAGGTCGACCCCGGTACCCTCGCCGCCACCGTCCGGCACGACCCCGCGCGGTTCGGGCAGCAGGTCAGGGCGGCGGCGGAACGAGCGGCGCGGGACGGCGCGCGGCTGGTGATCGTCGTCGACCAGTTCGAGCAGCTGTTCACCGACGGCGCGAGCGGGCCGGAACGGGTGGCGTTCGCGACCGCGCTCGCGAGCGCGTGGCCCGCGCTGGTGATCGTCGCGGTCCGGGCCGACTACGTGCCGGACTGCATCGCCCTGGCACCGTTGCGGGCCGCGCTCGACACCCCGTTCGTCGTCGGCCCGCTCGACGCGGCCGCGTTGCGCGAGGTGATCACGCTGCCCGCCGCGCGTGCCGGGCTGGTCCTGGAGGACGGCCTCGCCGACCGGCTGATCGGCGACGTCGGCGCCCGCGACGGTGCCGGCTTCACCCAGGGCGCGCTGCCCCGGCTCGCGCACGCGCTGCGCGCCACGTGGCAGAACCGCTGGGGCAACGTGCTGACGTTGCGCGGCTACCAGGCCACCGGCGGCGTCGACCGGGCCGTCGCCGTCACCGCGGACCAGCTGTACGGCCGCCTCCACCCGCACCACCAGGACGTGCTGCGGGCGACGCTGCTGCGGCTCGTGCGGGTGCTGCCCGACGGCGGCCTGACCCGCCGCACCGCGGCGCGCGGCGAACTCGACGCGCGGGCCGTCGCCGGGCTCGTCGAGGCCCGCCTGGTCACCGCGGACGACGACGGGGTGCGGCTCGCGCACGACGCGCTGCTCACCGCCTGGCCCCGCCTGCGCGCGTGGGCGGACGCCGAACGGCAGGACCTCCTGCTGCGCCAGCGCCTCGACGAGTCGGCCGCGAACTGGGTGGAGAGCGGCCGCGACCGCGGTGACCTGTACCGCGGCGCCCGGCTCGCCGCCGCGCTCGACTGGGCCGCGCACCACCCGCTCACCCCGCCGCAGCAGGAGTTCCTGCGTGCCAGCGAACGGGACCAGCGCCGCGGCACGCGCAGGCTGCGGACCGTGATCGCCGCGCTCGCCGTGCTGCTCGTCGCGTCGCTGGTGGCGTCCGTCATCGCCTACTACCAGACCGAGGTGGCCGACGACCGGCTCGCCGAGGCCGAGTCCCGGCGCCTCGCCACGCTCGCCGAGCAGGCGGCGGACACGTGGCCGAGGCAGTCGCAGCTGCTCGCCGCCGCCGCGTGGCGCCGGGCGCCGACCAGGCAGGCGCGGGAAGCGTTGCTGGCGACGGAGAACCAGCGGCTCGACACGCTGCTGTCCGGGCACGATGGGCCGGTGCAGGCGGTGGCGTTCAGCCCCGACGGCCGCCGGCTCGTCAGCGGCGGGACCGACGGCACGGTGCGGGTGTGGGACATGGCGACGCGCGCGGGCCGGGTCCTGTTCGAGCCGGGCGAGGCGGTCAACGCGGTCGAGTTCTCGCCGGACGGCAAGCGGCTCGCGGTCGGCAGCACCGACGAGTCGCTCTACCTGCTGGACGCGGAGACCGGCCAGGTGCGGCGCCGCATCGAGCACGGCGCGCCCGTGGTGGCGGTCGCGTTCAGCCCCGACGGCCGCACGGTCGTGTCGTCCAACGGGACCCCGCGGCTGTGGGACGTCGGCAGCGGACGGCAGCTCGGGCAGCCGCTCGCCGGCCACGACGACATCGTGACCAGCGTCCTGTTCACCGCCGACGGCGAGCGCGTCCTCACCAGCGGCCCGGACGGCACGATCCGCGTGTGGGACGCGGCGACGCAGACACAGGTCCGCTCGATGACGACGGCGGGTCCGTGCCTGTTCCTCGCGTACGACCCGGAGCACGAGCAGGTCGCGTGCCGGGACGGGATCGCGATCGGCCGGTTCGACATCGCGACCGGTGAGCACGTCGGCGAACCGCTGTCCGGGCACAACAACACGATCCAGGACCTGGCGTTCGGCATGGGCGGCCTGGTGCTGGCGTCGACGAGCGAGGACCGCACGGTGCGCCTGTGGTACCTCCCGACGGGCGAGCAGATCGGCGAGCCCATGCGCGCGAGCGACGACGACACGTTCGGCGTCGCGTTCAGCCCGGACAACCGGGTGCTGGCGGTCGCGAGCGGCGACGGCAACATCGTGCTGTGGCGGCCCGCGCTGCCCGCGGCGGCGGGCCGGGCCACGTTCAGCGACCTCAGCCGGGACGGCACGGTCGTCGCGTTCGGCGACAACGAGGGCGTGGTGACCACCTTCGACACGGCGACGAGCGAGCCCAAGGGCCCGACGATGACGTGCGCCGAGGGCGCCGTCGGCCCGCTCGCGTTCGCGCCGGACGGGGAGCGGCTCGCGGTGCCGTGCGGGGAGGGCCTGGTGATCCGCACGGTCGGCGGCGACGAGGTGGTCACGCACGAGGACGTCGACGCGATCGCGGTCGTGTGGTCCCCGGACGGCGACACCCTGGCGGTGAGCACCGACGGTCCAGGCAAGTCCAGCGCGCTGCTGCTGGTGGACGCCGACAGCGGGCGGCAGCGCACGCTGTGGGAGACCGGCGACGACACCGGCGCGGTGTGGAGCCTCGCGTTCAGCCCGGGCGGCGACCGCCTCGCCGCGGGTACGCTCAACGGCCGGATCACGTTGTGGGACACCACGTCCGGGGAGCAGTCCGGCGCCACGATGACCGGGCACATCGACACCGTGCAGGACATCGACTTCCAGCCGCACGGGCACCTGCTCGCCACCGCGGGCTGGGACAACACGGTCCGGTTGTGGGACCTGGACACGGGCAAGCAGGCAGGCCCCGCCCTCACCGAGCACACGGACCGCCCGATCCGGGTGTCGTTCTCGCCGGACGGCACCCACCTCGCGACCGCGGGCTGGGACGGCGTCCCCCTGATCTGGAGCGTCGCCGACCAGCGTGTGCAGGCCGCGCTGCGCGAACCGGGCGACATCCAGGCGATCCGCTACCTGCCGGACGGCACCCTCATCGGCACCGGCGCCAACGGTCTCATCGTCAGGTGGCACGCCGACCCGGTGACGGCACTCGACGACGTGTGCCGCCGCCTCACCCCCCTCGACGAGGACGAGTGGCGCCAGTTCGCGGCGGACGTGGACTTCGTGCCCCAGTGCTGAGCCGTCAGTCGGTGATGTTGAACCACTCGATGCGTCCCGGTTTGAAGTCCATCCCGTTCTGCACGCCCTGCCCGGTGAAGTCGGTGGTCAGTGTCTGCCAGGTCTGGCCGAGCCACACGCGGAACGTCTGCCGCGCCTCCTCCACGTCCCTGCCGTACCAGCGGATGAACACCACCTTGGAGCCCATGCCGCACGCGATGACGTAGGCGTTCGCCCCTCGTGCCCGCGGCGCACCGAGGGGTTCCAGCACCGGGTCGATCCCGTACCGCCGCTGGTAGCTGATGCTCGCCGGCTCCCGAAAACTCACCATGTCGAGTCGCCCCCATCCGAGGTGATGTGAGGATGATCGGCCCGTTCACGGTGCCGTTAGGCCGTCCACGCGACACTGTCAAGAATTTGTCACGAGAGGTGCGCGTGCAGTAGCAACGGCGATGCGGTGCGTTCACGTCGGCGCACGAACGGAACAAAAAGCCCATTCCCGTGGCGAGGGCGGCGAAGCCGCCCGGCGCCGAAGGCGCCACCCCACTCCGTCGAGAAGCCGCACGAACGGGATACCCCGGTATTGGTTCGGTGGTGGCGGCGGGCAGAGAGGCGGGCAGGCGCCAGCCTGCCCGTGAGGGCCTGGCTTAGGGTGGCGGAGGCTCGCGGGTCAAGGGTTGCGCAGCAATCCGGCGAAGCCGGACGCCGAAGGCGCCCTTGACGCGTGAGTGCGCCGCCCGCACAATCCGCCGCCACCACCGAACACCCCGGAACGGAGAACCCCGGGACCTACCCAAGCCGCACCGCAAACACACCCCGAACCCAAGCAGCGGCCAAACCCGAGCAGCGCCCGAACCCAAGCCGCGCCAACGCCAGCCCAACCAGAGGCCAGCAAGATCAACCCTGGCCTCCGGCCCCCCGAAACCCAGCGTACCGGCGACCACCGACAAGACCAGCCGCCAAGACCCGAGTTGTCCACAAGCGACGGCCTCCGGCCCCCCGACATCCAGCCTAGCGGCCATCACCGACAACACCGCGCCCCGGCAACGAAACCATCCACAGCCCGGCGCGACCGTCCACAAGCGACGGCCGCCGGCCCCCGGCGCTCAGCCTACAAGTCACCACCGACGAGACCGGCCGCCGCGAGCGGGGTTGTCCACAACCGTTCTGCCCGGAGCGTAACCACTGCGCCCACGTCGCCCGCCGATGTCAGGATGGCCCCATGGCGGACATCCTCCCCTTCCACCGGAAACCCGACCGGAATCCCGACCGGGACCGTGCACAGGAACGAGAACCGGGCCGGCAACCCGATCCCCTCTGGCGGGACGTGCTGGGACCCCGCCTGCGCACCACTCGCGAACAACAAGGCGAACGCCTCGTCGACACAGCCGAGAAGGCAGGCATCTCCCCGCAGTACCTGTCCGAGATCGAACGCGGCCGCAAGGAACCGTCGAGCGAGATGATCGCGGCGGTGGCCGGGGCGCTGGGCCTGGACCTCGCCGACCTGCTGATCGGTGTGGCGAGCGACGTGCGGCGGCTCCGCGTCGCCACCGCACGTCCCTCCGGTCCGGTGTTGCTCGCCGCCTGATCAGGGTCGCTGGTCCAGCACGTGGTCGGCGAGCCCGTAGGCCACGGCGTCCACGGCGTCGAACACGCGGTCGCGGTCGGTGTCGTGGCGCAGGTCGGCCGTGCTGCGGCCGGTGTGCGCGGACAGGATCTCCTCGAGCTGGTTGCGCACCCGCACGACCTCGTCCGCCTGGAGGATGAGGTCGGGGATGGTGCCGCGGCCCTGCGCGGCGGGCTGGTGCAGCACCACCCGCGTGTGCGGCAGCACGGCACGGCGCCCCGGCTCGCCCGCCGCCAGCAGCACCGCCGCCGACGCCACCGCCTGGCCGACGCACGTGGTCGCGACCGGCGCCTTGATGTACCGCATCGTGTCGTACAGGGCCAGCGCCGCCGACGGGTCACCCCCCTCGGAGTTGATGTACAGGTCGATCTGCTGTTCCGGGTTGTCCGCCTCCAGGTGCAGCAGCTGCGCGATCAGCGCGTTCGCCACCCCGGAGTCGATCGGCGTGCCGAGGTAGACGATCCGGGACGTCAGCAGGTGCGAGTAGACGTCCATGATCCGCTCGCCGCCCGGGACGCGGGAGATCACGTTGGGAATGGTGTAGGTGCTCATGCCGACAACCCCAGTTCGTGTGTGCGCACCGGCACGACCTGGCCGAGGCTCGCGACGATGTGGTCGATGAAGCCGTACTCCCGCGCCTGCTCCGCGGTGAACCAGCGGTCGTGCAGCGAGTCGGCGAAGATCCGGTCCACGGGCTGCCCGGTGTCCTCCGCGATGAGGCCGAGCACGGTGTCCCTGGTGTGGCGCAGGTCGTCGGCCTGCACCTCCACCTCGACCGCGGACCCGCCGATGCCCGACGAGCCCTGGTGCATCAGGATCCTGGCGTGCGGCAGCGCGAACCGCTTGCCCGGCGTGCCCGCGGACAGCAGGAACTGCCCCGCGCTGCAGGCGAGTCCCAGCGCGAGCGTCGACACGTCACACGGCACGAGCCGCATCACGTCCCGGATCGCCAGCATCGACGGCACCGACCCACCCGGCGAGTGGATCCACAGCGCGATGTCCTTCTTGGGGTCCTCGCTCGCGAGCGACAGCAGCTGCGTCGCGAGCACCGTCCCGTTGTCGTCGTCGAGCACGCCGTCGAGCACCAGCACGCGCTGGCTGAAGAACCGCTCCCGCAGCCGGTGGTCGAACAGCGGTGCCCCGTTGTCGTTCGTCATGACTCCGACGATGCCGCGCTACGGGCCTCGCCCGCCGCCGGTGCTGCTGTGAGCGGATCCGCCCACAGCAGCGCGGTCCGCGGCTACTTCTCCGCGACGGCGCTGTAGGCGAGGGCGTCGATCTCGTCGCCGGACTCGACGGTCCACCGCAGCGGGCGCAGACCCGGCTCGCGGAGGCGCCACGGGCCGAAGAGCGCGCGGAACTCGTCGGCGGTGCGGCTGAGCACGGTGATGCCCGCCTGCCGGAACAGGCCGACCGCCTCGGCGACGACCGACGGGTCGAGCGTGTCGCCGCTCGCGTGGGTGGCCGCGACGCGGCTGCCGGAGGCGAGGCGGGCGTGGTAGCGGCGCAGCACCTCCGCGGGCGGGACCGCCGCGTCGTCGGGCAGGCAGTGCAGCACGGCGGCGGCGAGGACGCCGACGGGCCGGTCGAGGTCGAGGACCGCGCGGGTCACCGGGTGGTCGAGCACCTCGTCGACCGCGCTGACGTCCGCCTGGAACACGCCGACGTGCCGCGTGCCCTCGATGCCCGCCCGGACGTGCTCCACCGTGACCGGGTCGATGTCGACGTACACGACGCGGGCGCCAGGGTCCTTCGCCTGGGCGACCAGGTGGCTCGACTGCGGGGTCAGCATGCCGCAGCCGAGGTCGAGGACCTGCGTGACGCCCGCGTCGACGAAGTCCGCGACCGCCTGGCGCGCGAAGGCCAGGTTCGCCATGGCGAAGTACCGGTAGCCCGGCATCAGCTCGAACACCCGCTGCAGCAGCCCGCGGTCGATGGCCGTGGTGCTGGCGCCGCCGACGGCTCCGTTGTACACGCGGGACAGCGCGGGCTTCTCCACCGAGGGCTCCATGCCGGACAAGCTATCGGCCACCGGCGGGCTCGCCAACCGCGCCCGCCGCCCAGCGTCCCGGCTCGCCGCCGCTCACGAGGTGGTCGCCGAGCGTGGTGCGCCGGTACAGCACGGCGCGCCCGTCCCGGCGCGCGGTGACGATGCCCGCGCCCTGCAACGACTTCAGGTGCGCGTTGAGCGTCGGCGCGGCGAGCGCGAGCTGGGCGGCGAGCTGCGTCGTGGACATCGGCAGCTCCAGCAGCGCGAGGATCGCGGCCCTGGTGCGGCCGACGACCCCGGCGAGCGGCGACTCGGAGACGTCCGGCGCCGACTCCCACAGCCGCCCGAGCCCGCGCGGCGAGTACGTGAGGCTCGGCCGCGGGTCGGCGGTGCTCACCAGCACGTCCGGCCACACGAACGCGCACGGCACCAGCAGCAGCCCGCGTTCCCGCAGCCGTGCGCGGCCGTCGTAGTACTTGACGATCGTCAGCAGGTCACCGCGCATCGCGACCGACGGGTGCAGGGTGGCGAAGAGCCCCGCGACGCCACCCGCCGCCAGCTCGTCGAGCCGGTGAGTGAGGTCGTCCCGCAGGAGGGCGTGGATCCGCGGCCAGTGCGGGGCGATCGCGGCGTGCCAGTAGCGCCGCAGCGCGGTGACGATCCGCTCGACGGCGCGGGCGGGGTCGGCGAGCAGGTCCCGCATCAGCTCCGCCCGCTGCGCGGCGGCCGGCCCCTGCTGCGCGACCGGGTGCTGGGCGAGGTGGGCCAGCTCGTGCGTCACGACGGCGAGGTCGGTGGCGGCGATCCGGGCGAGGCCGGTGTCGAGGTCGCCGGTGCGGCCTTCCGGGGTGGGCAGCAGGAAGTCCGGCACGTAGCCCGCGGGGCGGACGACGGCGGTCAGCAGTGCCATGTCCACGTCGTCGAGCCGGGCGCCGACGGTCGCGAGCCACGGGCCGTGCACGCCGTTGCGGCGGCCCGCCGACAGCGCGCGCAGGCTCGTGACGGCCTCGGCGACGGGTGAGAACGCGAACCGGATCCGCCGGTAGTCGGCCGGGGTGAACTCCAGCTCGATCACGCCCGGAGATTAGTCCTGTGCCTAATCGTCGACCAGCGGCCGGGCCCGGTGCGATCGTCGGCGCCATGAGCGAGACGCTGCTGGCGGCCTACGAACGGCTGCACGACCACGGCCCCGAGTTCGGCGGCGACGAGGAGGGCAACCACGGGCTGACCAACCACGGCCCGATGGCGGCCGAGGTGATGGTGCGCCGCGGCCTGCCCGTGGACGTCGACCGGTGGCTCGACGGCTACGTGCGCAGGCTGGCCGACCTGCCGACGCCGTCGGAGCGCATCACCGACTGGCGCGCCGCCCTCGGCGACGCCCGGCGGATGCCCGACTGGACGGCGTACTTCCGGGCGGAGCTGCGGGCCGCGCCGTGGCGGGACGTGCTCGCCACGTGGTGGCCGCGGCTGCTGCCGGGCATCGCCGCCGGTTCCACGCACGGCGTCATCCGCGTCGGGCACGCGGTCCGCACCCTGACCACCGCCACCAGCCCGCAGGCACTGGACGAGCTGGCGAACGGGCTCGCGTTCTGGGCGGGCCGGTGGCGGCCGGTGCCCGTCGACGGCGCGGGCGCGGCGGCGGCCGGTGCCGCCGAGGCGCTGGCGGCGCTGCCGGAACTGCCGGACCGCAGCGGGTTCATCGCCCACCGCCTGACCCGCCTGGCGGCGATGCCCGAGTGGCCCGCCGCCGTCGCCGCCATGCCGGTGCCCACCGCGGACGACGACGTGCCCACGGCACTCGCGACCCTCGTCGACGCGGCGACCGTGCGGTACCTGCGCGTCGGCCGGCACTCGCCGGTGCTGCTCGTGCACACGGCGACCGCGCCGAACGCGGTCCTGCACTGCCTGCCGGTGCTGCCGAAGACGGTGTGGCGGGCGAGCCTGGTGGCCGCGTGGGCCGCAGCGGCGGCGATCACCGTCACCTACGCCGGCCCGCCCGCCGACCGCCCGGCCGCGCTGCTGAACACCGGCGACCCGGCGGGCACGCTGCTGGACCGGGCCGCCGACCACCGCGACGAGCACGTCCTCAAGTTCGCCGACACCGCGATCGAGTCCTACGACCGCACCGGTGACGCGGCCGCGCTCGCCGCGGTGCACCTGGCCGCGGACCTGATCGAGCCGCCGCGCCAGTGAAGCAGGGCGGTGGCGCCACCCCCAGAGACGCCACCGCCCGCGTCCACGCTCCTCACCGGGTGTGAAGGCGTTCTTGTGGAAATCTTGAATCCCGGGAACGGGCCGGTTGCGAGGCCCGCGGCGCACCGGATACCAAGGGGGAAACGGAACGAAGGAGCCGAATGCCCGTCGAGTTCCGGTTGCTGGGGGCGGTCGAGCTGCGGGTGGACGGCGTCCCCGTCGACCTCGGTCACGCGCGGCAGCTGAGCGTGCTCGCGATCCTGCTCGTCGACGCGAACCAGGTGGTGCCCGCGGACCAGCTGATCGACCGGGTGTGGGGCGAGCACCCGCCGCAGACCGCGCGGAACACCCTCCACGGCTACCTGCACCGGCTGCGGCAGACGCTCGCCGGTGTGCCGGGGGTCGCGATCGGGCGCGGGCCCGGCGGGTACGTGCTGACCGTCGACCCCGATGCCGTCGACCTGCACCGCTTCCGCGGGCTGGTCGCCGCCGCCCGCGGCACGACCGACCCGCTCCCCCTGCTGGACGAGGCGCTGCGGCTGTGGCAGGGCGACGCGCTGCCCGGCGTCGCCACCCCGTGGCTCGACGACGTGCGGCGCGGGCTCGACCGCGAACGGCTCGCCGCCGAGCTGGACCGTGCCGACGCCGGCCTGCGCGCGGGCAGGCACGGCGAGCTGGTGTCGACGCTGTCCGCGCTGGCCGAGGCGCACCCCCTGGACGAGCGGCTCGCCTGTCAGCTGATGCTCGCGCTGTACCGGGACGGGCGGCAGGCCGACGCGCTCGCCCGCTTCCAGCTGACCCGCGACCGGCTCGTCGAGGAGCTGGGGGTCGATCCCGGTGCGCCGCTGCGGGAGCTGCACCGGCGGATCCTGGCCGCCGACCCCGCGCTCGCCACCACCGCCGCGGTGCCCGTGCCGCGTCAGCTGCCCGCCCGGCCGCCGCTGTTCACCGGGCGTGCCGCGGACCTCGCGCAGCTGGACAAGGCGCTCGCCGCCGACAGCCTGGCGCACGTCGTCGCGGTCACCGGCGCGGGCGGGGTCGGCAAGACGTGGCTGGCGCTGACCTGGGCGCACCGCAACGCCGACCGCTTCCCCCACGGCCAGCTGTACGTCGACCTGCGCGGGTTCGCGCCCGCGGGCGAGCCGGTCGCCCCCGCCACGGCGCTGGCCGCGTTGCTCGACGCGCTCGGTGTCGAACCCGGCGCGCTGCCCGCGGGCGAGGACGCGATGGCCGCGCGGTACCGCAGCCTGCTCGCGGGCAGGCGGATGCTGATCGTCCTCGACGACGCCCGCGACAGCGCGCAGGTGCTGCCGCTGCTGCCCGGCACCGGCACGTGCGCGGTGCTGGTCACCGGCCGCAACCGGCTGACCGGACTCGCCGCGGCGCACGGCGCGACGACCGTCGAGCTGGACGTGCTGACCGAGTCGGAGGCGAGGGACGTGCTCGCCGGGCACGTCGGCGCGGACCGGGTCGCCGCCGAACCCGGCCCCGTCGCGGGGCTGCTCGCGGCGTGCGCCGGGCTGCCGCTCGCGCTCAGCGTCGTCGGCGCGCGGGCCGCCGCCCACCCGGCCTTCCCGCTCGCGGTGCTCGCGGACGAGCTGCGGGACGCGGCGACCCGGCTCGACGCGCTCGCCACCGGTGAGCTGACGGCGGACCTGCGGGCCGTGCTCACCACGTCCAGCCGCGCGCTCTCCCCGGCCGCGGCCCGGCTGTACGGGCTGCTCGGCGCGGTGCCCGGTCCGGACATCGGCACCGCCGCGCTGGCGGCACTCGCGGAGGCGCCCACCGCCGCGGCCCTGCGGGAGCTGGAACGCGCGCACCTGGTGCGCAGGCACGTGCCCGGCCGGTACCGCATGCACGACCTGACCCGGCTCCACGCCGCCGAGTCCGCGCCGCCCGGCGCGCTGCGCAGGCTCGCCGGCCTGTACCTGGCGACCGCCCACCACGCCGACCGCGAGCTGAACCCGCACCACCAGCCGCTGGAACCCGAGCCGGACCCGGGCGCCGAACCGGTCGACCGGCCCGAGGGCCGGGCCAGCGCGAAGGAGTGGTTCGACCGTGAGCTGGCCGTGCTCCTCGCCGTGCAGGAGGCCGTCGCCGCGCGCGGCTGGCACACCCCGGCGTGGCAGTTCGCGTGGGTGCTCGACGGGTACCTGTGGCGGTCCGGGCACCTGCTGCACCACGTCGCCACGTGGCGGATCGGGCTCGCCGCGGCGGAACGGCTCGGTGAGCGCACGATCCGGGCCCGCGCGCACCGCAGGCTCGGGCAGGCGTTCGCGCGGGCCGAGCAGCACGCCGCCGCGCTGTCGCACCTGGACCAGGCGCTCGCCGCGACCGACGACCGCATGGAGCGGGCGCGGGCGCACGACGTGTACGCGTGGACGTGGGCGCGGCACGGCGACCACCGCAAGGCGCTCGAGCACGCGGAACACGTGCTGCGGCTGTACCGGGAGCTCGCGCTGCCCGCACGGGTGGCGAACGCGCTCAACACCGTCGGCTGGTACCACGCGCACCTCGGCGAGTTCGACCGCGCACGCGCGCACTGCGAGCAGGCGGTCGCCATGCACCGCGCGCACGGCGACCACGACGGCGAGAGCTGCGCGCTCGACAGCCTCGGCTTCGTCGCGCGGCAGGCGGGCCGGTTCGGCGAGGCCGCGGGCCACTACCGGGCCGCGCTGGCCGTGTTCCGCCGGATCGGGAACGCCTACGAGGAGGCGAACACGCTCGACAACCTCGGTGACGTCCTCGACGCCACGGGCAGCCCGGCCGGCGCGGCCACGGCCTGGCGGCAGGCGCTCGACCTGTACCGCGCGCAGCGCCGCACCAGGGAGATGACCGCCGTGCAGCGCAAGCTCGCGCGCTGACCTGCGGATACAAGATTCCTCCCAGCCTTGTCTCACCTCGCGGCGGCATCGTGTGCCGGGTGGAGGACACGTTGCGCACGCACCGCGAGAACGCGCAGGAGATCGGCGCCGCGTTCGCCGGGGAGGCGGACCGGATGGCGGCACGGCTGCGCGAGCTCGCCGCCAGGATGGTCACCGAACCCGCGCTCGGCGACCCCGCGAGCGCGGACTTCGCCGCCGCGCTGAACCGGCGGCTCACCGACGGCGACGGCTCGTACCTCGGGCGGGCACGCCAGTACGTCGAGGAGCTGCGCGCCGTCGCGGGCACGGGCGGGCGGTCGCCGGGCACGACCGGGACCGCGCCCGGGACCGGCGTCGGCTACCACCGGTACGAGGGGTACCCGCTCGAGGAGAAGATCGCCTGGGCCGCGCGGGACGGCGGCACGCGGACCCTGGTGGCGGCGCAGGACGCGCTGCGCGCGCTGGGCCGCGAGCTCGTGGCGAGCGAGACGCGGCTGCGCGCGGTCGTCACCCGGCTCGGCGGGAGGTGGCTCGGCACGGCCGGGACCACGGCGGTGTCCGCGATGGTGGCCGCCACGCAGCTCGGGGCGCAGCTCGAGGCGGTGAAACGCGCCAGGTACGCGATGCCCCGTGCCGCGCCGCCCCGCGACGGCGTCGACCGCGCCGACGGCCGCATCGCGTACCTGTTCGACGTCCAGACCGACGTCGACGAGCGGGTGCTGCGCCGCCGGGCCGCGGAGGACGAGGCGGACCGGCAGCTGTACCTGCTGGAGTCCGCGTCCCGCGTGCACCTCGCCGCCATCCCGGTGCCGGGCGGGCAGCCGTGACCGAACTGTCCACTGTGGAGTTCGAGGTGTGCTGGGACCGGCTCGGCCTCGGCCCGTTGCCGCCGGTGCTCGACATCCCCAGCACCGGCCGGACCCACGAGGAACGCCGGGCCACCGTCACCGCCGCGTTCGACGCGCTGCGCGCCGCCGGGCTCGCCGACTGGCACGGCCCGAGCGCCGCCCTCGCCGCGGACCTGGCTCTGCTGCGCCGGTGCACGTGGGCGGTGGACGCCCGCGTGATGACCGGGCGGCTCGTCCGGGCCCGCGCCGCGGTGGCCGGCGGCCGGGGTGTGCTCGCCGTGCTGGACGGCGACCGGGTCGTGCTCCGCGCCGTGCCGGTGCACGAGGTGGTCGACGAGGTGACCGCGCTCGCCGGGGCCGCGCCGCCGGGCCGGATCGAGTCGGTGAGCGTGCGCGCCGACGCGCTGGACACGGCCGCCGCGGTGGCGAACGACGACCCGGTGGCGTTGTCCGACGGGCTGGTCACGCTCGGCGAGCAACCCGCGGACGCGAGCGCGGTCGCCCGGATCTGCCACGGCGCGCACACCAGGGGGCAGTTCGCGATCCGCCCGGAAGGCCGGGAGCCGGTGGCCTTCCACACCACCACCGAGGCCCGCTACCTGCACCTGCGGCGCGACGGGCAGGTCACCTTCACGTCCGACCCGGGCCCGCTGCTCCCCGCGCGGGTGCGCGGTGCACTGCCCGCGACCACACCGTGCCCGCCGACGGCACCGTGCGGTCACCGACCTGGCTGATCAGCCGCGCCGGCCGGTCAGGTTCACGCGGTTCCTCCCGTGAGCCGCGCACGCCGCCGTGGCAGGCCGGCGAACACCACGAGCAGCGCCAGCGGCACCCCGGCGCCCACCGCCAGCGCCACCTTGTGTCCCACGTCGTGCGGCAGGAGGAACATGAGCGTGCAGGCCATCGCGGGCACGCAGAGCACCAGTGCCGCCCGCCTGCCCTCGCGGGTCCGGACGCCGGCCGCCGCGTACGCGCCGACGGCCAGCACCGCCGACGCGAGGAACCACGGCACGACCCGCTCCAGCCAGTACCCCTCCATCCCCATCACGGCGGGGAAGCGCAGCACCGCCCACGTGTCGAGCGACTTCATCACCAGCACGACACTCGCCACGACGGCCACCGCGAGCACGGCGACCCGCCTGCCGCTCACGAGTTCCCACCCGCGGGCGGGCCCCGGCGACCACGTCAACGCGGCGGCGACCACCGCGCCGAGCAGCAGCCACCCCACGTCGGCGATGACGGTGTCCAGGTAGAAGATGTAGTAGAAGTCGTCGATCCACGGCACGACCAGGAACCCGGCCGTGCCGAGCCACGCGCCGACGGCCGCGGTGCGGCGCATGCGGAACAGGCTCAGCAGCGCCACCACGAACCAGGTGGCCCACACCGGCGCAGGCGTGAAGTCGTGGATCCACGCCGCCCACATGCCGAGCTGCACCACGGTGGCGGCCTTGTCCACGACCGCCGCGGCACCGGCCAGCATCATGACCGGCCCGAGCAGGCTGACGATCGCCAGCACGTCCCGGTGGTCGATGCCGCCGTCCGCGCCGACCACGCGCCTGGCGTGCAGGCGCAGCGCACCCAGCAGCAGGTCGGCGGTTTCCCCGCGACTGGGCCGGGTCCGGTCGCCCGCCCCGGCGAGGAGCACCCCCAGCATCTCCTCGCCGTGCCGCTCCCGGTGATCACGCGGGTACCACCCCAGCAGCCCGCGGTACCGGCCGGCCAGGTCCTTCGGTTCGCTCACGCCATCCCTCCAGTCCGCCGGGGCAGACCGCCCAGCACCACGAGCACGACGACCGGCACGCCGTAGCACACCACCGCGCCCACCACGAAGTCCGCGCTCCTCGGCATCACCAGCATCAGCAGCGTCACCACGACGGGCACGGCGAGCACCAGCGCGGCCCGGCGCCCTTCCCGGGTCCGCGGGCCCGCGGCGACGAGAGCGCCGGCGACCAGCACCGCCAGCGCGACACACCAGATCACCATCCGGACGCCACCGGTCCCGTGGTGGAGCACGTTGTAGGTGCCGAGCGACCCCACCACCAGCACGACGCCCACCGCGACCGCCGCGGCGAGCAGCACGACACGCCTGCCCGGCACCAGTTCCCCGCCGCGGTCCGGACCCGGCGAGAACGTCAACGCCGCCGCGACCAGCACGCCCAGCAGCAGCCAGCCCGCGTTGACGAGCACCTCGTCGTAGAACGAGGCCCGCCCGAGGAGGGGACCGGGCAGCAGGCCGAACGACCCGATCCACGCGCCCACCGCCGCCGAGCGCCGCATGCGGAACAGGGTCAGCACCGCCACCACGAACCAGACGGCCCAGAACGGTGCGTCCGGGCTCGCCATCGTCCGCGAGCCCACGCGCACCCACGCGGCCAGCCGGTCCAGCACCGGCGCGGCGCCCGCCAGCATCATGAGCGGCCCGAGCAGGCTGACGATCGCGAACACGTCCCGGTGGTCGACGCCCGCGCCCGCCACCCGCCTGGCGTGCAGGCGCAGCGCGCCCCGCAGCAGGTCGGCGGTTTCCGCGCGGGTCGGGCGCGTCCGCTCCCCCGCCCCGGCGAGGAGCACCCCCAGCATCTCCTCGCCGTGCCGCTCCCGGTGGTCACGCGGGTACCACCGCAGGAGCCTGCGGTACCGGTCGGCCAGGTTCATGCGGTGCCTCCGGACAGCCGCGCACGCAGGCGTTGCCGCGCGGCACGCGTGTGCGCCTGCAGCCGTTCCACCTCGGCGGCGAGCCGTGCCGCGCCCGGTTCGGTCAGCCGGTAGTAGCGGCGGAGGCGGCCGTCCACGACCTCCTCGCGGTCGACGTCCACCCACCCGTCGGAGCTGAGCCGGTCCAGCGCGGCGTAGAGGGTGCCTGCCTGCAGGGACACGCGTCCTTCCGAGATCTCCTCGACGTCGCGCAGGATCCCGTACCCGTGCTGGGGCCGGGCCGCGAGCGCCGTGAGGATCAGGAAGGTCGGCTCCCGCAACGGAGCATTGGGCATGGTGATCTTTATATACAGATCACCTGACTATGGCAAGCCCGGCGGCTACGCGGGCACGAGCATCCCGTGGCGGACGAGGTCGCGGACGATCGGCAGTGCCGCCCCGGTGTCGATGCCGTCGTAGGCGATCTCCAGCAGTGCCAGCAGATCCGACAACGGCAGCGCACCGCGGCACCCCGCGAGGAGCTTCGCGGTCGGCTCGTCGATCTCGTGCTGCCAGCCCGGCCCGTCCATCCGGTGCAGCCGCCGCACGACCGGTTCCCAGCCCTCGTCCCCCGGGGACGAGACCTCCTCCAGCACGACCGTCGGCGGCACGGTGAACCGCGTCTCCGCGAGCGCGTCGCCGTGCGCGCGCAGCCACGCCACGTTGTCCAGCCACCGCGCCGACTCCGGGCCGAGCGGGTCGTCGTAGTGGTGCCGCAGGTCCTCGCACACGACCTCGGGGTCGGCGACGTCCGCGCGGCGCAGCGTCACGTACCCGAAGCCGACGCCCTCGACGTCGTTGTCCGCGAACCAGTCCAGCCACGCGGACGCCTTCTCCCTGCCCTCCGCCGACCGCGGGTCGATGCCCGCGTCCCGCAGCCACGTGCCGACGTACAGCCCCGGGTCGGCGACGTCCCGCTGCACGAACCACGCGTCCACGCCCGGCGGCAGCCACGACGTGACCCGCTCCGCCCAGTCCTGGCCCGCGCGGTGCAGCCACGACGCGAGCAGCTGCCCGACGCCGCCCTCCGCGAGCAGCGCGGGCATGGTCCGCACGACCAGTTCGCTGGCGCCGTCGCCCGCGAGACCGGAGTCGCGGTAGGTGTAGTCCACGCGCGCGGGCCCGACGACGAACGGCGGGTTGCACACGACCTGGTCGAACCGCCTGCCCGCCACCGGGTCGAACCACGGCCCGGCCAGCAGCTCCACGTCCAGCTCGTTGAGCAGGAACGTGCCGCGGGCCAGCGCGAGCGCCCGGCCGGACAGGTCGGTGGCGGTGATCCGTTCCGCGTGGGTGCTCGCGTGCAGCGCCTGGACGCCGCACCCGGTGCCCACGTCGAGCAGCGTGCCGACGGGCCTGCGGGCGGTGGCGCGGGCGAGGCTGATCGACGCGTGCCCGACGCCGAGCACGTGGTCCTCCCGCACGGCCCCGCCGCGCTGGTCGGCGTCGAGGTCCGCGACCACCCACCAGTTCTGCTCGTACGGCCGGATGTCCAGCCCGGCCCGCCCGTCCGCCGTGAGCACCTCGTTCGCGACCGCGTCGGCCAGGTCGACCGGGCCCAGGGCGGACCGGATCGCCTGCTCGGGCTCGGCGTCGCCGAGCAGGAACAGGCGGATGAGGGTGCCGAGGTCGCCCGCGTCCCGGCTCGCCCGCCGCGCGGGCTCCGGCTCGCCCCGGCCGAGCGCGGCGTGCGCCTGCGGGCCGAGGGCCACGACGACCCCGTCCGCGGTGTACCCGGCCGTCAGGAACGCGTCACGCAGCCGAGCGCAGAGGTCGGCGGAAAGATCAGGAAGCACGGAACGACATGCTGTCACGCCACCACAGCCCTCGCGACACTAGACTGCGCAGGTGACCGACCCGGACGCCGAACTCCGTGCCTGGGCGCCGAAACCCGGCGATCCGACCACCCCCGGCCCCCGGCTGCCGGGGTACAGCGACTTCCGGCTCGTCGCCGAGGGCGGCGAGGGCACCGTCTACCGCGCCCGGCAGGACGGGCTGGACCGGTTCGTCGCCGTCAAGGTGATCAACGTCGAGGACCCGGCGCGGCTCGCGCGGTTCCGGCGCGAGCTGGAGATCACCGTGCGGCTCGGCCGCCAGCACCCGCACATCGTCACGGTCATCGACACCGGCACGACGCCGGACGGGCGGCCCTGCATCGTGATGGAGTACCACGACCGGGGCTCGCTGCAGGACCGGCTGCGGGCACACGGGCCGCTGCCGGCCGGCGACGTGGTCGCGGCCGGGATCGCGGTCGCCGACGCGCTCGCGTTCGCCCACGCGCAGGGCTACCTGCACCGCGACGTGAAGCCGCAGAACATCCTCGTGCTGCCGACCTCCTACGTGCTCGCCGACTTCGGCATCGCGCGCATGGCCGACGGGGCGATGACCTCGTCGCTGCAGCTGGTGAGCTACTGGCACGCGGCGCCGCAGATGCTCGACGGCGCGGAGCCGTCCCCCGCCGACGACCTGTGGTCGCTCGGGTCCACGCTGTTCACGCTGCTCGACGGCGCCCCGCCGTTCGCGACGGACGACGACACGATGCTGTCGTACCTGGCCCGCGTGCGGACGGCCGACCCGCGGCCGCTGCGCCGCGCCGACGTCCCGCCCGAGCTGGCCGCGATCCTGACGCGCTGCCTGAGCAAGCGCCGCGAGGACCGTTTCCCGGACGCGGCGGCACTGCGGGCGGCGCTGTCGGCGGTCGAGACCGGGACGCGGGGCTGGACGCCGTCGGTGCCGGTCGCCGAACTGCCCGACTTCGGGCCCCGGCCGGCGGCGCCGCTGCCGGAGATCCCGCCCGACGACGAGGACCCGACGTCGCGCGACCTCACGGTGGCGGGCCCGGGCAGCGAGCTGGCCGGGCTGACCGTGCGGCTCCCCGACGCGCCGCCCGCCGTCGTGCCGCCGCCCGCCGTCGCGCCGTCCGCGCCGGCGGACGAGCCCGCGCCGCGGCGGAAGGGCAGGACGGGCCTGGTGCTCGGGATCGCGGCGGTGGTCGCGGGCGTGACGGCCGGCGTGGCCGCGACCGTCCTCAGTGGACGCGACGAGACGGGTGCCCGGCCACCGGCGACCACCACGACGCCCGCCACCACGGCGACCACCACAACGACCACCACAACGACCACCCCGACGACCACCCCGACGACTCCGCCGACGGCGAGCGCCCCGGTGACCGGCAGCGACCCGGCGTTCGCCCCGGTGCTGCGGCCGCTGGCGGACCGGGGCGACAGCGTCACGCTCACGTGGACCGACCCGACCGACGGGGGTGCGGAGTTCGTGGTCGTGGACGCGACCGGAGAACAAGGGCAGGCGCTCGTGCAGCTGCCGTCCGGCACGACGACCCACACCGTCGAGGGGCTCGACCCGGCCGCGGACCGCTACTGCTTCGTGGTCCTCGCCATCGGCCTGGACGACCCGGCCACCGACCGGGGCGTGTCGGAGCGGCGCTGCACCGACCGCTAGCGCCGCCACAACGGCCGGGGGTCCACGGCCCAGAACACCCTGCGGTACCAGGGAATCCGGCGGCGCAGCTCGGCACGCACCTGCCGCGCCAGCGGCCACGCCGCCGGTCCCGGCGGCCGCTCCGGCGCGAACGCGGCGCGGTCGGCCAGCGCCGCGAGCCCGTCGGCGCCCGGGACGGCGAGGTCCGCGGCGATCTCCGGCGCCGGCCGGTGCCGCGCGGGTGTCCGCCCGGCCAGGAGCAGAGTGTCCAGCACGTACGCCCACGCCCCCGCGGCACCCGCCCGCCGCAGCCGGAACCGCCGCCCGGCGCGCAACGTCCCCAGGAACGCCACGACGAGGATCGGCACCCCGGCCACGAGCAGGAACCACGGCCGGCGGACGGGTTCCGGTGCCGCCGCCGCGGCGTCGGGCTCGTCCGCGGTCGGCAGCGGCGGTCCGGTGGTGTCCGGTGTGGACGGTGTGGAGGCAGGCGTCGCGAGGCGGTTGATCACCTCGCGCCGGGACGCGGTGCCGGGACCGTCGTCGGTGCCGGAGACCGGGTCGAACGGCACCCAGCCCCAGCCCGAGAAGTACACCTCGGGCCACGCGGTCGCGTCCCGCGCCCGGACCACCGACACCCCGTCGGGCCCGGGTGCCACCGGGTGGAAGCCGACCACGAGCCGCGTCGGCAACCCGACGGCACGCGCGAGCACCGCGAAGGCCGACGCGAACTGCTCCGCCGTCCCCGCCGCCGCCCCGGACGTGCCCGGCGCGCCGAACAGGAACGTCTCGAGCCGCGCGTACGACGACCCGACCGGCGCCTCCGCGTCCGGGTGCCGGCCTGCGCGCACGACCTCCTCGATCGCGACCGCCTTCTCGAACGGGGTGCGCGCGTCGGCGACGGCCCGCCGCGCGTACTCGGCGAGCGAGTACGGCAGGCCGGGCAGCGCGAGGTAGCGGCGCGCGGTCGCGGCGTCCGGCACGCCGGCCGCGAGGAGGTCCCCGTCCGCCGGGGCGTCCACTGTGGACGTCACGGTGTAGGTGAAGCCCCTGCCCGCCCCCGAGGGCAGGACCATCGACCCGGAGTCCGGGTCGACGACCGCGTCGTCGGCGCTGGTGGCGACCGGCCTGCCGGTGGTGGGCAGCCACGGGACCGCCAGGTCGCCGATGGTGACCTCGACCTCGGTCTGGGCACGGCGGGCGCCGTCGGGCAGCAGCGGCGGGGCGACCGTGCCGAGCGGCCCGTACAGGGAGGACGCCTGCCAGGTGGCGCCGGTGTAGTCGGTCAGCGCGACGAGCCGGGTCGGCGTCTCCGCGCCGCGCACGCGGAAGAGCTCGGTGTCGCCCCGCGCCGCCCAGGACGCGAGCCGCGGCAGCGGGCTCGACACGGGCAGGTCGCTCACCGGTGGTGTGACGAGAGTTCTCGGCTCGAAGGGCGCGCGGGCGGGCAGGAGCGTCGCCACCGCGGCGACGGCGGCCAGCCCGACGACGAGCGCGGCGGACAGCGCGGCGGGGCGGTCGACCACGACCCACCCGACGGCGATCACGGCGAGGAGGGCGACCGCGCCGAGCCCGTGCGGGTCGGCCTGCCCGGCGGTGAGGAGCGCGGCGGCGACGTACAGGACGGCGCCACCCACGGCGGGCACGACCAGCGCCGCGCGGGCGAGGGTCATGGCGCTGACGAGCGCGACGGCGACGACGAGCAGCACACCCGGCACGAGCAGGCCGGCGGTCGGCGGCGCGGGCCGGGGCGCGGTGAGCAGGCGGGGCACCGAGTCGAGCACGGCGTCGAGCGGCCCGGGCGCGGGAGCCGCGTAGTAGGCGCCGACGACGGCCGCGGTCAGCACCACGAGCACGGTGAGCCCGGCGGGCACCCCCAGGGCACGCGCCCCGAGCACGACGCCGAAGGTGCCCACGACGGCGGCGACGAACACGATGGCCGCGACCACCCCAGCCCAGCCCGCGGCCAACTGCACGGCCCCGACCCCGAGCACGACGGCGGACCACCCGGCACGAGCGATCACCGCGGCCACCGCCCTGTCGCACAGGGAAAGCGCGTCCTCGCCCCGGCCGTCACCGCACCACCACCGTGTCCCACAGCGACAGCACGTCCTCGGCGCGCGGCCCGGTCAGCACCAGCACCGTCCCGACGGCGGCGACCGACGGCGCCTCGGCGGACCGGTCCACCACCAGGACCACCCCGGCCGACGCCCGTCCCGCCTCGAGCAGCAGCGGCGCCTGCTCCGCGCCCGGTCCGGAGACCACCGCCACCACGTCGAGGTCCCGCGCGGGCACCGACAACGCGCCGGTGCCGTCCGCCGGCGCGATGTCCGCGAGCGCGGCGAGCACGTGGTCGGTGTCCCCCTCCACCTCCAGGTCGACCGCACCGGAGGCGGCCAGCAGCCGCGCCGGGTGCCCCGCCCCGGCCGCGGTGCCGAGCAGCGACGCCGCCACCTCGACCGCGTCCTCGAACCCGTCGGCGTCCGGGTGGCTCGCCACCCGGTCGTCGAGCAGCACGGCGAGGTGCGGGCGCGCCGGGTCGGCGTCCTCGCGGATCATGAGCGTGCCGGTGCGCGCGCTGGTGGCCCAGTGCAACCTGCGCAGGTCGTCGCCCGGGACGTACTCGCGCAGGCCGACCAGGTCGGTGCCGCCGCGCTCGACCCGTTCGTCGGCGCCGACCTGCCCGCGCCGCACCCCGGACGGCAGCCCCCGCACCGGCAGCACGCGCGGCACGACCCGGACGTCGACGGTGCCGCCGAGCACGGCACGGGACTCGGTGAGCCCGGCCAGCCCGTGCCTGCGCAGTTCGAGCGGCCCGACCGGCAGGACCCCGCGCCGCGCGGTCGGGATCGGGTACTCGACCGTGCCGCTCTCCCCCGCGGCGAGCGCAGGCACGGCCACCGGCACCCGTTCGCCACCGACCGGCTCGACGGCGTCCAGCCGCACCGGCAGCCGCCGCGCCGTGCTGGTCAGTTCGAGGGTCCCGGTGCACGCGTCGAGCCGGTGCACGGTCCTCGGCCGCACGGACCGCGCCGCCCGCACCGGTGCGGGCACGACCACCGACACCACCGCGGCGGCCACCAGCACGGTGAGCGCGAGCCCGAGCCCGGCCACGCCCGGATACCGCCACCACAGCCCGAGCCCGGCGAGCAGCAGCCCGAGCACCAGTGCCCCGCCGCCACGCCAGGTGAGGCGCACCCGCCCGCTCATGACGGCCGCGGCACCGGCACGCGCTCGACGACCGCCGCCAGCACGTCCTCGGTGGTCGTGCCCGCCAGCAGCGCCTCCCTGGTGAGCACCAGCCGGTGCGCCAGCACGGGCGCGGCGAGCCGCTGGATGTCGCTCGGCACCACGAAGTGCCTGCCCTGCGCGGCCGCGTACACCTGCGCGCACCGCACCATCGCCCGCAGGCCGCGGGTGCTGGCGCCCAGGCGCAGCGCGGGGTCCGTGCGCGTCGCGGTGCCCAGTTCGCTGATGTAGCCGAGGATCGGCTCCGCGACGTGCAGGTCGGCGAGCAACCTGCCGTAGCCCGCGACGGTCTGCGGGTTGGTCACGGTCGGCACCTGCGCGACCCGGCCCGCGCTGCTGCCGGGCCGCAGCACGTCCAGCTCGTGCGCGGGGTCCGGGTAGCCGATCGAGGTGCGCAGCATGAACCGGTCCAGCTGCGCCTCCGGCAGGCGGTAGGTGCCGTCGAGGTCGATCGGGTTCTGCGTGGCCACCACGAGGAACGGCTCCGGCACGGCGTGCGCGACCCCGTCCACGGTGACGGTGCGTTCCTCCATCACCTCGAGCAGCGCCGACTGGGTCTTCGCGGCGGCACGGTTGATCTCGTCGGCCAGCACGACGTTCGCGAACACCGGGCCGGGCCGGAAGCTGACCTGGCCGCTGCGCGGGTCGTACACGGACGTGCCGGTGACGTCCGACGGCAGCAGGTCGGGCGTGAACTGCACCCGGCGCGACAGTCCGCCGAGCGCACCGGCGACGGCACGGGCGAGCGTGGTCTTCCCGGTGCCCGGCACGTCTTCGAGCAGCACGTGCCCGCCCGCGAACAACGCCACCAGCACCAGGTCGACCACGTCCCGCTTGCCGCGCACCGCGGTCTCCACGGCGTCCGCCACCTGGCCGTGCAGGACCGCGAACTTGGCGATCTCGTGCTCGCCGACGCCCTGGCCGGTCACCACGGTCATGAGTCGTTCCTCCTGGCGTACAGCAGCACCGCGATGACCAGCAGGCCGAGTCCGGCGCCCGCCTGCCCGAACCGGACGGGCCGCTCGACGGGCGACAGCTCGAGGATCTTCCCGGTGCTGAAGCAGGCGTACTTGCCGCACGTGGGTTCGCGCGGCCCGGCCACCGACTTCGGCGCCGAGTCCACCGACCGGCCGTCGCTCGCGTGCGCGCGCACGACGAGCCGGTTGCTGCCCTCCTCCACGGCGATCTCCGCGGCGGTCGCCGAGCAGGCGATCGCGGTCGTGTAGCCCTGCGTCGTGTTGACCAGCTCGCAGCGGCCGTCGTGGTTCGCCCAGTCACTCGGCGGGTTCAGCGCCATCGTCCTGGTGTAGTCCAGCCGCCCGCCGGCCAGGACGCCGCCGATGATCGACGCGCCCGCGGACGGCAGCGACGGCGATGGCGGCGGTGGCGGTTCCTGTGTCGTCGTCGTGGGCGGCGGCGCGGGCGGGTTCGTCGTGGTTACCGGGGGTGGTGCGGGCGGGTTCGTGGTTGTGGTCGGGGCGGGCGGCTGGGTGGTCGGGGCAGGCGGCTGTTGCTGCGGCGGCGGCACGTTCCACGAGGCGGTGCCGGCGGCGCCGCGCCCGGACCGGTTGGCCGCGGTGACGGCGACGTCGAGCCTGCCGTTGTCGCAGAACGTGGTGCCCGCGCAGGGGAACGTGAGCCGCACGCTCGTGTCGGTGGTCTGCGCCGACTGGCTGCCGCCCGTGAAGTCGCCGCTCGCGACGACCGCGTACGACGTGATCGCGGAGCCGTTGCCGGCCGGCGTGCCCCAGCTGACGGTGGCGGTCAGTTCGGTGGCGGTGCGCTCGGCGAGCATGACCGTGACCCCGGGCGGGGCGCTCGGCGTGCCGCCCCCGCCGCCACCCGGCTGGGACGGGCCGGTGGTGCTGCCCGGGCCCGGTGCGCTCGGCGGCCGGGGCTGGTCACCGCGCCCGGGCCGGGCCGGCTCCTCCGGTCGCGGGCTCGGCCGCGGCGGCGACGGCACCTCCGGGATCGGCGGCCGGTCCGGGTTCACGACGGGCAGTTCGGGGCTGCGGATGGTGACCGGCTTCGTGGCGCCGTCCGCGTCGACGACCACGCCGCGCTCGGCGCCCGGGCCGCTGATGAACAGCCGCCCGTCGTCGAACACCAGCTGCGGGTCGCCGCCACCCGGGGCGGGGATGTCCCTGGCGCCGCGCTTGCCGCCGCGGTCCAGCACGACGACCTTCCCGGCGCCGAGGCACGGCACGTACACGCGGTCGCGGAACACGACCGGCCTGCCGGGCCGCGCGCAGCCGAGCGCGGTCGCGTCGACCCGCACCACGCGTTCGCCGGTGACGAGCACGACCGCGCCCTGGTCCGGCACGGCCGCGGGCACGAGCCCGGACGGGCTGTTCTGGGCGGCGAGCACCTCGCCCGGCAGGCGCGGTGTCGCGCCGCTGACGTCCTGCCCGGTGCCGACCTGGACGACGACGCCGTCGTCGAGCCCGAAGAGCGTGACCCCGGAGCGGTGCGGGACGAGCACGGTCGCGGGGCCCGCGCCACGCACGGTCTCGTCGGACTTCTCGCGGAACGCCCGGTCGTCGTCGGACCACTCGAGCGCGTGCAGGTGCCCGTCGTGGTCGACGGCCCACACGACAGCGGCGTCGTCGACCACGACGTCCGCGAGCGGCCGCCCGGCCCGCCACGGCTCGCCGACGTCGGCGAGCGTCACCGGATCGGCGTTGCTGATCGTGCCCGCCGCACGGTCCACGACGTAGACGCGGCCCTGCGCGACGAGCACCTTGCCGGCCTGCCCCGGCGGGACCTGGCGCCGCCCGCTCGCGAGCAGCGTCGCGAGGTCGATCACGGTGAGCTGCCCGGTGCGCCGGTCGAGCACGACCAGCACGCCGTCCTTCTGCGTGATCTCCAGCCGCGCGCCGCCACCGGCGACCCGCAGGCGGACCTCCGGGCGGCCCGAGGCCGGGTTCACCTGGACCACCTCGCCACGCGGGTCGTCCGGCAGCCACGTCAGCCCGTCGGACACGTCGACCGCCGTGCGCGCGACGCCGGTGCCGAGCACGGCGCCTGCGATGAGCAGCACCCCGAGCGACGCGGCCCCGAAGCTCGCCGAGTCACGCACGCGGCCCCGCGTGCCGAACAAACGCCGGGCAATCCCCTGAAGCACGGCTGAATCCCCAAGTCTCCCCGACCTGCGCGCGCGATGCTACCGACCTGGTCCGGCAAGGACCATCGGAACCGACGACACCGTTTCCACTCCGTGTTCGGAGCACGCGCCCGCGCGGTTGGGGGACTCACCAGTTCAGTGCCGGCCCGGCGTCGAGGAGCTTGAAGTTGGTGTTCGTACGGCCCTCGGCGGGGGTGTTCTCGCCGTCGTGCACGACCAGCAACCCGTTGGGGTACCGGCGGCCGAGCGGCGTGGTCGTCACGGCGGCGCCGTCGCTGTGCTGCACGCCGTCGATCGACGGGCCGTCGGTGATCTCGAACCCGCTGACGTGACGCAGGCCGTCCCGGGTGATGCGGTAACGCGCGAACCTGCTGTCGCCCTGGCTGGAGGCGAGCAGGACACGCGGGCCGCCGTGCCGCGGGTAGGCGATCGTCAGGCCCTCGGCGTCGGCCGTGAGGTGCGTGCCGGCTTGCGGGGGCGCCGGTGCGGTCGGCACGCACTCCTCGGTCTCCTCGTCGTAGCGCGCGGGCTGCCCGAAGCTCCGCACCCGGTCGACGAGCACCGGTGTGCCGAACCCCGTGGTGGACAAGGGGATCCGCCAGATGCCGACGTCCTCCTGCGCCGCGTACAGGACGTCGTCGACGCGGTCCACGACCATGCCCTCGACCTGCGGCCGCTCCCCCGGCTCGGCGCACGGCGTCCAGGTGCCGCCGCCGACGCGGAAGGTGCCCGGCAGGTCGATCAGCGCCGTCCTGCGGTAGGTGACGCCGTCCGCGGCCCGGACGAGGCGGAACAGGCCGAGGCTCGTCTCGTGCCGTCTGCTGGCGACCACCCACGGGGTGCCGCCGGGACCCGCCCAGGTGGTGAGGCCGTAGGCGGTGCGCTGCTCCTCGACCTCGGCCGCGCCGGCGCTGAAGACGAGCGGCGGGTGGGAGGTGGTGACGTCGGCGAGCGTGCGGTCGACCTCGTACACGCGGAGGTGGTCGAGCCCGCGGTCGCTGACGACGGCGTACCGGCCGACGACGTCGACGTTGTTGAAGCGGCCACCGGGTGCCGTGGCGATGTGCTGGAGTTCCCTGCCACGCAGGTCGACGACCGTGAGGCCGCCGTTCTTGAGGGTGCCGATCACCACGCTGTCCTGCGGTC
The DNA here is from genome assembly GCF_054661535.1 of Actinophytocola sp. KF-1. NCBI lineage: Bacteria > Bacillati > Actinomycetota > Actinomycetes > Pseudonocardiales > Pseudonocardiaceae > Actinophytocola > Actinophytocola sp. KF-1. The sequence goes on from NZ_BAAFVK010000009.1 coordinate 155,342, forward strand.
GCTCGTGGTCGATCCAGATGGCGGGGTCGTCGGCGTCGGCGTCACCCCCCACCTCGTCGTCGAAGTTCGGGGCGGTCTCGGCCTGCGCGTGGAGGCGGTCGAGGGGCGCCGCCGATGCGGTCGCCGGGACGGTGAGCAACGCGGCGAGCGCGGCGGCGGCGATGGCGGGGAACCGTGACATGGCGGCAGTCTCCTCACCCGAGGTGTACGGCCGGTGAACGCGGTCGGTCATCATGTACGACTGTGGAGTCCACCCGAGTGGACCGCTGGCTGTGGGCGGTCCGGCTGACGAAGACCCGCTCGGACGCGGCCGCCGCCTGCCGCGGCGGGCACGTGCGCGTGAACGACCGGCCGGCCAAGGCCGCGACCAGCGTGTCAGCCGGCGACGAGGTGCGGTTGCGTGCGCACGGGATCACCAAGGTGGTCGAGGTGACCCGGGTGATCCAGAAACGGGTCGGCGCACCGGAGGCGGCGATGTGTTTCATCGACAAGACCCCCAAGCCGCCGCCGGAGGCGTTGGTGCCCGTCGCCCGGCGTGATCGTGGCGCGGGGCGGCCCACCAAGCGGGATCGGCGTGTGCTGGACAAGTTCCGGCAGGGCGGGTAGGGCGGTCTGTCCACAGGTGCTGTGGTTATCCACAGGTGGGTCTTGTGGCCCGCGGGTTGTCGGTGGGTGCCGGTAGACTGGACAGCGGGGTGCCCCCGGGAGTGGTGGGGGCTGCCCGTATGTACTGGGGCTGCGGCTTTCTTTCGGTTTTCGCAGGTCAGCGGTTTGTGTCCCGGGTTTTGTGGTTGGCCTTGTTGTGGGTTTTTCCCTCCGGGGGGTCCTCGCCGGACGGGCTGGTCTCCGGGATGGCAGGGGGTCGGGCACGGGGCTGGTTTGGCAAGGACTGGTGTCCGTTGTCTGCCTGCCATCCCGTCGACCTCCCGGAGGGCTATCACACCGCGTCAAGGGGGCCCGGCGGCTTGGGCATCGGGCTGGTTCGTGCTTCGGGCCCCCTTGACCCGGTGCGATCGGGCTTCGCCAGGTCGACGGGATGGCAGGCAGGCAGGTCCTTGGTGAGCTGCGCTCGGCTTGGGCGGGCGAAGCCCGCTTCGCGGGCCGGGCGCGCAGCGCCCGGCTTCCCGGGTGGCGGTTGGGCCGTGAAAGGCGCGTTCGCGGCATCGGCGGGTACTGCGAAAGGCGCGTTCGCGGCATTGAGCGCCGGTAACGCGCCCTTCGCGGCATCACTGGTGCTGGCAACGCACCTTTCGCGGCGTCAGCTTGCCCGCTTCGCGGGCCGGGCGCGCAGCGCCCGGCTTCCCGGGTGGCGATTGGGCCGTGAAAGGCGCGTTCGCGGCATCGG
>NZ_BAAFVK010000009.1:156779-425588 GCF_054661535.1 Actinophytocola sp. KF-1
CTAGCAACGCACCTTTCGCGGCGTCAGCTTGCCCGCTTCGCGGGCCGGGCGCGCAGCGCCCGGCTTCCCGGGTGGCGATTGGGCCGTGAAAGGCGCGTTCGCGGCATCGGCGGGTACTGCGAAAGGCGCGTTCGCGGCATTGAGCGCCGGTAACGCACCTATCGCGGCATCACTGGTGCTGGCAACGCACCTTTCGCGGCGTCAGCTTGCCCGCTTCGCGGGCCGGGCGCGCAGCGCCCGGCTTCCCGGGTGGCGATTGGGCCGTGAAAGGCGCGTTCGCGGCATCGGCGGGTACTGCGAAAGGCGCGTTCGCGGCATTGAGCGCCGGTAACGCACCTATCGCGGCATCGCCGGTGCTAGCAACGCACCTTTCGCGGCGTCAGCTTGCCCGCTTCGCGGGCTGGGCGCGCAGCGCCCGGCTTCCCCGCGACGGGTGGCGCGTTCGTGGCATTGGGGTGTGCCGCAGAAGGCACGTTCGCGGCGTTGAGTGCTGGCAACGCGCCTCTCGCGGCGTGGGCCTTGCCCGCTTCGCCGGGCCGGGCGCTTCGCGCCGGCCCGGATGTCCTGCTCTCCGGTCGGCGCTAGGTCCCGGCCGAGTCAGCCCCGCACGGCGGCGGGCCGGGCGCGCAGCGCCCGGCCCGCCGAAACCCGCGAGTCACGCCGTGGCGTTCTCCGACAGTGTCCAGTCCGGGCGCACGTAGTGGCAGGTGTAGCCACCCGGGTGCTTGACCAGGTAGTCCTGGTGCTCCTCCTCGGCGTCCCAGAAGGTGTCGGCCGCCGTCACCTCGGTCACGACCTTGCCCGGCCACTTGCCGGACGCGTCGACCTCCGCGATCGTCGCCTCCGCGACGCGTTTCTGCTCGTCGTCCAGGTAGAAGATCGCCGAGCGGTAGCTGTCGCCGATGTCGTTGCCCTGGCGGTTCTTGGTGGTCGGGTCGTGCATCTGGAAGAAGAACTCCAGCAGCGCACGGTAGGTCGTCTTCTCCGGGTCGTAGACCACCTCGATGGCCTCCGCGTGGCCCCGGTGGTTGCGGTAGGTCGGGTTGAGGACCTCGCCGCCGGTGTAGCCCACGCGGGTGGCGACCACCCCGGGCTGCTGCCGGAACAGGTCCTCCATGCCCCAGAAGCACCCACCGGCGAGAATGGCGCGTTCGGTCGTCATCGGTCACCTTCCCTTTCTCTGGCCCTACCCCTCTCAGCGCGGACGACCGGGGCGTCCTTACCCGGAGGTGGGTCACCTCACAGTCATTCTCACCACCGGTGCAACCCGGCGGCACCCCGAGCCGTGGGAGGAGATCGGGCGCGCTCGCTCGGCGGCACCTTTTTGTCGGGGGTGTGCGCCAGAATGTCCCCGTGGCAGTTCCAGACAGTCAGTTCCTGCGGATGGTGGACCGGCTCGCCGACGTCGAGCGGGCGCAGGCCCGCGACTACACGTCCTTCAGCGTGCGCGGCAAGCGGTTCGGCTACTACTGGCCGCGCACGAAGACGGTCGGGCTGAAGCAGACGCTGTCGGAGCAGGAGGCGCTGGTCGCGGAGCGGCCGGACGTGTTCGAGGTGCAGTTCACGGCGGGCGGGTTCGGCTGGGTGGTGGTGTACCTGCAGGGCATCGACGGGGACGAGCTGACCGAGCTGGTCTACGAGGCGTGGCGGCTGTCCGCGCCCGACGACCTGGTCGACGCCAACCCGCTGCGGAGGGTGAGCCGTGGCAGGCGGTGACGTCGAGGTCCTGGCGGTCGCGGGCCACGACGTGCGGATCACCAACCCGGGCAAGGTGTTCTTCCCGGAGCGCGGGGAGACGAAGCTCGACCTCGCCCGGTACTACCTGGCGGTGGCCGAACCGCTGATGGCGGCCATGGGCGGGCGGCCGGTCATGCTGCAGCGGTTCCCGAACGGGGTCGGCAGCTCGTCGTTCTTCCAGAAGCGGGTGACCCCGACGAAGGCCGACCCGTGGCTCACGACCACCCGCGTGTCCACACCGAACGGCACGGTCTCCGACGCGCTCGTGGCGGTCGACCTCGCCCACGTCCTGTGGGCGGTGAACATGGGCTGCCTCGGGTTCCACGTGTGGCCGAACACCGCCGCCGACCCCGAGCACGCGGACGAGCTGCGCATCGACCTCGACCCGAGCCCCGGCGTCACGTTCCCGATGATCCGGGAGGCCGCGGCGGAGACGAAGGCGCTGCTCGACGAGGCAGGCGTCGCGAGCCACCCGAAGACCACCGGCAACCGCGGCATCCACGTCTACGTCCGCCTCGAACCGCGCTGGGACGGCTACCAGGTGCGGGCCGCGGCCGTCGCGGTGGCCCGTGAGCTGGAACGCCGCCGCCCCGACCTGATGACCGCCGCGTGGTGGAAGGAGGAACGCGGCAGCCGCGTGTTCATCGACTTCAACCAGAACGCCCCGCACAAGACGGTGTTCGGCGCGTGGTCGGTGCGCGCCAACCCGCACGCGCAGGTGTCGGCGCCGTTCACGTGGGACGAGCTGACGGCGATCGAGCCGCGCGAGCTGACGATGGCGACCGTGCCCGCCCGGGTGGCGGAACACGGCGACCCGTGGTCGGCCATGACACCGCAGTCGCTGGACCCGCTCCTGGCGATGTCCGAACGCGACATGGCCGCGGGTCTCATGGACGCCCCGTGGCCCCCGGTCTACCCGAAGATGCCGAACGAACCGCCACGCGTCGCCCCGAGCCGCGCCCGCAAGGAGCCCTGACGGACGGTCACCGGTCGGCGATCGCGGCCACCGCCTCGACCTCGATCAGCAGGTCCGGCCGGAACAGGCCCGCCACCTGGACGAGCGAGCTGGTCGGCGGGCGGTCGACGTCGACGAACTCGTCCCGCACCGCCCGCACCGCCGCCAGGTCCGAGGTGTCGACGACGTAGAAGGTGAGCTTGACGACGTCCGCCCACGTGGCGCCCGCGGCGGCGAGGGCAGCGCCGACGTTGCGCATCGCCTGGCGTGTCTGGGCCGCCCAGTCCCCGGCGGGCGCGGCGGTGCCGTCCGCGGCGATGGGCACCTGACCGGACGTCCAGACGAGCCTGCTGCCCGGTCCGATGCTGACCACGTGGCTGTACCCGTTGGGCTGGGGCAGCGTCGGCGGCGTGGAGAACTCGATGTCGGGCACGGCCGACATCCTAGGGCCGCCGATCACCGGTCATGGCCGAGACCGGGGCCTCGGCGTCGTCGGCCGCGTCCAGGAAGCCGCCCGACTGGTGTGCCCACAGGCGCGCGTACACGCCGTCCGCGGCCAGCAGTTCCTCGTGGCTGCCCTGTTCCAGGATCCGCCCGCGGTCCATCACGATCAGCCGGTCCATCCTGGCCACCGTGCTCAGCCGGTGCGCGACCACGAGCCCGGTCCGGCCCTCCATGATCCGCCACAGCGCCTGCTGGATCAGCACCTCGCTCTCCGAGTCCAGCGCGCTCGTCGCCTCGTCCAGCAGCAGGATCGGCGCGTCCCGCAGGATCGCCCGCGCCAGTGCCACGCGCTGGCGCTGACCGCCGGACAGCTTCACGCCCCGCTCGCCGACCAGGGTCTCGAAGCCCGACGGCAGCGTCTCCGCGAACTCGGTCACGTGCGCGGCCCGCGCCGCCGCCATGATCTCCGCGTCGGTCGCCGACGGGCGGGCGAACGCGATGTTCTCCCGCAGCGTGCGGTGGAACATCGCCGGTTCCTGCGGCACGTACGCGATCAGGCTCCGCAGGTCCGCCTGCCGCAGCCGCGCGATGTCCTGGCCGCCGACGGAGATGGTGCCGCCCTGGACGTCCATCATGCGCAGCAGCAGTTGCGTGAGCGTGCTCTTGCCGCCACCCGACCGGCCGACGAGCCCGACCTTCGTGCCGGCGGGCACCGCCAGGTCCAGCCCGTCGAACAGCACCGGCGCGCCCTTGTGGGCGAACCGCACGTCCGCGAACCGGATGTCCGCGGGCCCGGGCCGCAGCGGCTCGGGTGACGGCGGGTCCACCACGGTCGGCGGTTCGAGCAGCAGCTCGGTGAACTGCGCCGCCTCGGTCAGCGAGCTCTCGATCCGCCGGTAGATCTGGTTGAACTCGAACATGATCCGCGTGGCGCTGCTGAAGTACGAGAACGTCACGATGATCGCCTCGACGCCGAGCCCGCCGCCGGACAGGGTGATCGCCAGCACGAGGCCGGCCACGTTGGTGAGCACCGACAGCGGCGCGACCACCGTGTCGATCCGCAGGTTCGCGTAGTCCCACGACCGGATGGCGAGCCGCCGCTGCTCGGCGACCCGGCTGCGGTGCTCGGCCGCCTCCCGCTCCTCCGCCGCGAACGCGCGCACGGTCGCCATGTTCGTGAGGCTGTCCGCCACGTGCCCGGCCACCCGCGCGATCGCGGCCTCCCGCTGGTCGACGAGCGCCTGCCTGCGGCGCACCAGCGGCGCGATCACGCACCCGGTCACCACGATCAGCAGCACCAGCACCAACACCAGCACGGGGTGGTAGCGCCACAGCACCACCGACGCGAACCCCAGCGGCACGAGCGTCGCGATCACCGAGAACGCCATCGTGTCGACGAACTCCTCGAACCGCGACGCGAAGCTCAGCACCCGCTTGGTGAGCGAGCCCGCGAAGTTGTCGTGGAAGAACGCGGCGTCCTTCGCGAGCAGCTCGTTCATGCCGAGCACGTACAGGTTCTCGATCCCGCGCCCGTCCGTCCTGTTGAGACAGTGGATGCCCACGCGCCAGAACACCTCGGTGGCGAGCAGCGCGGCGGCGAACGCGAGCACCGACGGCAGCACGGTGGCGACCGTCACCGGCGCGCCGTCCGCGATCTTCCCGGCCAGGTCCGCGACGACCAGTGGCGCCACGTACAGCACGCACGTGTTCCCCAGCGCGGGCAGCAGCAGCGCGGGGATCGCGAGTCGTTTTCGGCGGCCCAGCTCCCGCCCGTAGCAGCGCAGCGCGAGCAGCACCGCGGTCTTGCGATCGGACACGGCGACCCTTCCCACAGAGTTCCCCCGGAATCACGCCGATGCCCCATGCTGCCGCACGGTCAGCCGCGCGGCGACCGAATATCGTGCGGGAGTCCAGTGCGGGTCGTCATCCTGTCCGGTGGGAGAGGGAGGTTCCGGTCATGCGATATGTGCTCGTCGGCGGTGGGGTGGCGGCCGCGGCGACCGCCGCCGCGCTGCGCAGGCGCGGGTTCGACGGCGAGATCGTGCTCGTGTCCGACGAGCCGGACGCGCCCTACGAGCGGCCGCCGCTGTCGAAGGACGTCCTCACGGGCGGCGACGTGGTGCCCGCACGCAAGCCCGAGTGGTACGCCGAGAACGACGTGGAGCTGCGGCTGTCGACGAGGGCGACCGCCATCGACACCGGTGCCCGCACGGTCCGGCTCGGCACCGGGGACGACCTCGGCTACGACGCGCTGGTCCTCGCGACCGGCATGCGGGCACGCAGGCTCGCCGGGTTCGACGGCGACCGGGTCCACTACCTGCGCACCGCGGCCGACGCCCGCGCGCTGCGGGCCGAGCTGGCCGCGGCCGAGCGGGTCGTCGTGCTCGGGGCCGGGTTCGTCGGCTGCGAGGTGGCGGCGTCCGCGGTCGCGCTCGGCAAGCAGGTCACGATCTTCGAGCCGGAGCCGGCCCCGCTGGCCCGTGTGCTCGGCGTGAAGATCGGCACGGCGGTGCTGGACATCCACCGGTCCCGCGGCGTGGTCGTGCGGACCGGCGAGTACGTCGAGTCGTGCACGCCGACGGCAGGCGGGCTGGTCCTCGACTCGAACCTCGGCGACCGCGTCGAGGCGGACCTCGTGCTGGTCGGCGTCGGCGCGCTGCCGAACGTCGAGCTGGCCGCCGAGGCGGGCATCGCGACCGGCAACGGCATCCACGTCGACGAGTACGGCCGCACCTCGGCGCCGGACGTGTGGGCGCTCGGCGACGTGGCCGCCCAGCTCCACCACGGCAGGCGGGTCCGGGTCGAGCACCACGACAACGCGCTGCGGCAGGGGCAGGTCGTCGCCGCGAACCTGACGGGCGAGCGGAAGCCGCACACCGACCCGCACTGGTTCTGGTCCGACCACTACGAGCACAAGCTGCAGTCCGTCGGCCACGTGCGCGACCTGGACGACCTGGTGCTGCGCGGGTCGGTCGAGGAGGGCGTGTTCTCGGCGTTCTCGCTCACCGACGGCCGCATCGACGGCGTGATCTCGCTGGGGCGGCCGGGTGACGTGCTCGCCGTCCGCCGCGCGCTGCACCTGCCGCACCACGTGACGGCCGACGAGCTGCGGGACGAGTCGCTGCCGCTCAAGCAGCTCCTGTCACGCTGAGGGGACCTTCTCCGCACCGCGGCGCCACGCCCGTCGCACGACCGGCAGCACGGCGACGACCACGAACGCGGCCAGGAGCGTGCCGGCGATGGGCCGGGTGAAGAACCCGGTCGCGTCGCCGTCGAAGATCAGCAGTGAACGGCGCAGCGAGTCCTCCAGCAGCGAGCCGAGCACGAACGCGAGCACCAGCGGCCCGGGGTCGAAGCCGAGCTTCTTCATCAGGTAGCCGACCGCGCCGAACACGATCACCAGCACGATGTCGAACACGTCGTTGCCGACCGTGTACACGCCGACCAGCGTGATCAGCACGGTGATCGGGGCGAGCACGGTCGCGCGGACCTTGAGGATCCGCACGAACAGCCCGACCAGCGGGATGCTCATGATCAGCAACAGGATGTTGCCGAGGTACATGGAGTTGACGACGCCCCAGAACAGCTCCGGCTCCTGCGACACGAGCTGCGGGCCGGGGCTCACGCCCTGGATCAGCAGCGCGCCGAAGATGACCGCCATGGTGGCGTTGGCCGGGATGCCGAGCGTCAGCAGCGGGATGAACGACGACGTGGCGGCCGCGTTGTTCGCGGTCTCCGGCGCGGCGACGCCCTCGACCGCGCCCTTGCCGAACCGGGACGGGTCCTTGGCGCGGCGCTTCTCCAGCGCGTACGCGGCGAGCGAGGACAGCACGGCGCCACCGCCGGGGAGGATGCCGAGGACGAACCCGATCACCGAGCCGCGGCCGATGGCACCGGAGGACTGCGCGAGGTCCTTCCTGGACGGCCACGCGTTGGCGACCTTGGCGGGTGCCTGCGCGGCGCGGTGGCGTTCCTCCAGGTTGTAGAGGATCTCGCCGAGCCCGAACAGGCCCATCGCGATCGGGACGAAGTCGATCCCGTCGGCCAGCGAGAGGTTGTCGAACGTGAACCGCTCGGCCGAGGTGAACCCGTCGCGGCCGACGGTGGCGAGCAGCAGGCCGACGCACGCGGCGACGAGCGCCTTGACCCGGTGCCCGCTGCTGACCGTCGAGACCAGCAGGATGCCCAGCAGCGCGAGCGCGGTGTACTCGGGCGGCCCGAAGTCCAGCGCGAACCCGGCGACCACGGGCGCGAGCAGCGACAAGGCGATGATCGACACGGTGCCGCCGACGAACGAGCCGATGGCGGCGATGCCCAGCGCGGTGCCCGCTCTCCCCTGGCGCGCCAGTTCGTGGCCGTCGAACACGGTCACCACGGACGACGCCTCACCGGGCAGTCGCAAGAGGACGGAGGTGATCGTGCCGCCGTACTGGGCGCCGTAGAAGATGCCGGCCAGCATGATGATCGCGGTCACCGGCTCGATGCCGAACGTGACCGGCAGCAGGATCGCGATGGTGGCGGCCGGGCCGAGGCCGGGCAGCACGCCGATCAGCATGCCGATGACGACGCCGATGAGGCAGTGGAGCAGGTTCGCCGGCTCGAGGACGACGCCGAAGCCGTCGATCACCGGGGACAGGTCCATCGTGCTCCTAGAACAGGTGCGGGATCGGCACGGCCAGCGCGGCCACGAACACGAGGTAGAACGCGACCACCACGCCGAGCGACGTGAGGATGGCGGCGCGCAGGCTCTCCCGGCCGAGGAACCGCAGCCACACGAAGCACAGCAGCGCGGCCGGGATCTCGAACCCGATCACCTCGATGACCGCGACGAACACGACCATCGTCGCGAGGCCGGCCAGCACGAGCCACGCGGCCGGGGTGAACCGCTCCGCGTCGTGGCTCCGGCGGACGGTGGCGAGCAGGACGAGCCCGAGCACGGTGAGCACGGCGCTCACGAGCAGCGGCCACGTGCCGGGCCCCGGCCTGCTCGCGGAGCCCGCGCCCATGGCCAGCGACCCGATCAGGGCGGCGACGCCCAGACCGGTGACCACGAGGGCGGTCACGGCGTTGCCGAGCACGCCGGCCGCGGGCGGCCGGTTCTCGTGCTCGATCTCCTCGACCTCGTGGATCGCCTCGTCGAGCGGGTGCCCGTGGGTGTCCCGCCCGGTCACTGCTCGGCGCCGAGGTCGATGCCGTGCTCCTCGACCACCGCCGTGTACTTGTCGAGGTTGCCGGTCCACTGCCCGCGCAACTCGTCGCCACCGACCTCGTTCGGCGTCAGCTGGTTGTCCTGGTTGAACTTCTTGTACGCGTCGGTGCCGAACGCCTTCGTGAACGCGTCGTTCAGCCGGTCGAGCACCTCCTTCGGAGTGCCCTTCGGCGCGAACACGGCACGGGACTGCTGCACCGGCACGTCGTAGCCCTCCTCGACCGCGGTCGGGGTGTCGGGCAGGTACGCCGGGCGCTGCTCCGCGAACGTGACGATCGGCGTCAGCGCACCGGCCTCGATCTGCTCGACCGCCTCGCCGAGCTGGATCGCGCCGACGTCGACCTGGCCGCCGAGCACCGCGGTCAGCGTCGGGGAGCCGCCGTCGAAGGGCACGGCGGTGGCCGTGATGCCGGCCTGCGCGAACAGCAGCGCCTGCGCCAGCTGGCTGCCGGTGCCGACGCCGGTGGTGCCGTACTTGATGGTCTTGCCCTTGAGGTCCTCGACCGTCCTCATGCCGGAGGACGGCGCGGTGACCAGCACGTAGTCGTCCTGGGAGATGCCGGTGACGATCTCGTAGTCGGCGATGTCCGGGGCCTCGCCCTCGCCGACGGCGAGCGGCGTGATGTAGGCGAGGCTGCCGTTGTAGATCATGAGCGTGTGGCCGTCGGCCTTCCTGCCCGCCAGCTCCTTGGCCGCGAGCGCACCGTTCGCGCCGGGCTTGTTCTCGACGGTGACGGCCACGCCGAGGTCGTCGGCGACCGTGTCGGCGAGCGCACGCGCGATGAGGTCGGTGCTGCCGCCGGGGTCCTGGCCGACGTAGATGGTCACCGGGTCGCCGCCGGGGTACGCCGAGCCGTCCCCGGAACCACCGCCGAGGTTGCCGCCGCAGGCGGTGAGCGCGAGCGCCAGCCCGACACCGGTCACCGCCACCCTGCCGACGCTGGTCTTCATGTTCTCTCCTTCGAGAAGCCCGACTCGGGACACCGGATTCGGGGAGCGTAATTTTCGGTGTCGATGCGTGTCCAAAACCCTTGAGGCATGGTCCTATACCTTTCCTGCATCGATGCCGTTCAGGTATCGAGCCATGCGCAACAAGCGTTGGACAGGCATCACGCGACGTTATTGCATAGTTGGCATGACCCCCGCCGCTGTTCTCGACCGGATCTCCTCGGTGACGCTCTCCTCGGTCACCCTGCCCCTGCCGACCGGCATCAGCGACGCGAAGGTGCTGACCGGCAGGCAGCGGCCGATGACCGAGGTCGCGTTCCTCGTCGCCGAGATCGGCACGGAGGAGGGCCACCAGGGCGTCGGGTTCAGCTACTCGAAGCGCGCGGGCGGCCCGGCCCAGTTCGCGCACGCCCGCGAGGTGGCGCCGGACCTGCTCGGCGAGGACCCGAGCGACATCGGCAGGTTGTGGACGAAGCTCGTGTGGGCCGGCGCGTCGGTGGGCCGCAGCGGTGCGTCGACGCAGGCGCTGGCCGCGATCGACGTGGCGCTGTGGGACCTGAAGGCCAAGCGCGCGGGCCTGCCGCTCGCGAAGCTGCTAGGCGCCCACCGCGACTCGGTGCGCTGCTACAACACCTCCGGCGGCTTCCTCCACGAGACGATCGAGCAGGTCAAGGACAACGCGACCCGCACGCTCGCGTCGGGCGTCGGCGGCATCAAGATCAAGGTCGGGCAGCCGGACTGGCGCGCGGACCTGCGGCGCGTCGCCGCGGTCCGCGAGCACATCGGCCCGGACGTGCCGCTGATGGTGGACGCGAACCAGCAGTGGGACCGGCCCACGGCCATGCGCGTGAGCACGGCGCTCGAGGAGTTCGACCTGGTGTGGATCGAGGAGCCCCTCGACGCCTACGACGCGGAGGGCCACGCCGAACTGGCCCGCGCGCTCACGACGGCCGTGGCGACGGGTGAGATGCTGACGAGCGTGGCAGAGCACGACGAGCTGCTGCGCCACCGCGCGGCCGACATCCTGCAGCCGGACGCGCCGCGCATCGGCGGCATCACCCAGTTCCTCAAGCTCGCGACGCTGGCCGACCACGCCCGCGTGGGCCTGGCGCCGCACTTCGCGATGGAGATCCACGTGCACCTGGCCGCCGCGTACCCGGCCGAGCCGTGGGTGGAGCACTTCGACTGGCTGTACCCGTTGTTCAACGAGCGCCTCGAGATCAGCGGGGGCCGCATGCACCTGTCGGGCAGGCCGGGGCTGGGCATCACGCTGAGCGAGCAGGCCCGCGCGTGGACCGTGGACAAGGTGACCGTCAAGGCGTGAGTTCCGTCCTCGCCGGCTTCGGGGCCCTGGTGGCGGTCATCGCGGTCGGCTGGCTCGCCGGGCGGGTGCGGGTGCTCGGCGACGGCGCGTCCGAGGTGCTGTCGCGGCTGTCGTACTTCGTCGCCACGCCCGCGCTGCTGCTGATCACGCTCGCCGAGGCCGACGCGGGGGTGCTGGTCTCGCCCGCGCTGGTCGCGACCGCGGGCAGCGCCGTGCTGTGCGGGCTCCTGTACGCGCTGATCGCACGCCAGCGGTGGCGCAGCAGGCCGGCCGAGCTGGCCACCGGCGGCCTCGCGTCGTCCTACGTGAACGCGGGCAACCTGGGTGTGCCGATCGCGGTCCACGTCCTCGGTGACGCCTCGTACGTGGCCCCGGTCCTGCTGTTCCAGGTGCTGGTGCTGGCACCGGTCGGGCTCACGGTGCTCGCGGGCTCGCGGGCGGCGTCCCCGTCCCGGCTGCGGCTGCTGACCCAGCCCCTGCGCACGCCGGTGGTGATCGGCTGCGCGCTGGGCCTGCTGGTGGCGGCGCTCGGCGTGCGGCTGCCGCCGCTGGTGTGGCAGCCGATCGAACTGCTTGCGGCGCTCGCCGTGCCCGCGGCGCTGCTGGCGTACGGCATGAGCCTGCACGGCGCGCCCCGCCCGGCGACGGGCGACGGCGCCGGGCCGGTGTGGCTGGCGGTGGTGTTGAAGACGGTCACGCAACCGGTGCTGGCGTACGTGCTGGGGCGGTGGGTGGCGGGGCTGGAGGGCACGGCGCTGATGGCGGTGGTGATCACGTCGGCGCTGCCGACCGCGCAGAACGTGTTCGTGTACGCGACCGCCTACGACCGCGGCACCCGCCTGGCGCGGGACGTGGTGCTGCTGTCGACGGTCCTGTCGGTGCCGGTGCTGGTGGCCGTCGCGGTGCTGCTGGGGGCGCGATGACCACCCCGCGGGAGCGGCTCCCGCGGCGGCCGACGAGGTCGTGTAACGGAACCGTCACGGCCACGCCCCGCCCGGGCAAAGGGCGGCGGCGAACCTGGACGGCATGAGTGCCAGACCCAGCTCCTGGACGCACGAGCTCGTCGAGCTCGCCGCCCTCTTCCTCGCCGTCGCGGCGGCCGACCTGTTCGCCAACTCGGTCGCACACGTCTCCCGCGGCGTCGTCGTGCTCACCGCGCTGGCCGTGCTGCTCCTGGTGTGCGCCGTGGTGCACCACCGGGTCCGGCACCGCCCGCGCCCAGCCCGCGCACCGGAGCCGGAGCCGGAGCCCAGGTCGGACACCACCACCTGGCGGGTGCGCGCCACGGTCCGCGACACCCCGGGCAGTCTCGCCGGTCTCGCGGCCGGGCTGGCGAGCCGGGACGTGAACATCCTGTCCGTGCAGGTACACCCGGTACCGGACGGCGTGGTCGACGAGTTCCTCGTCGAGTCCCCGGCGCCGGCGGCCGAGATCGCCGGCGCGGTCGGGCTCGGCGGCGGGCGGGACGTCACCGTGACCGCGGCCGACACCCACGACCTGGTCGACATCCCCACCCGGATCCTCACGATGATCACCGAGGACGTCACCGACGGCGTCGACCTCGCCCGGTCCGTCCGCACGCTCGTCGGCGAGTGCGCGCTGCGCTGGGACCCCGACGGCGAACCCACGGACGGGCCGGACGGCGCGACCATGCGGTTGCGCGACCCGGAGGGCGGCGTGCTGACGGTGACGCGGCCGGGCCCGGCGTTCACCCCGGCCGAGTACGCGCGCGTGCACGCCCTGCTCGACCTGGACGGCGAGTTCGCGCGCTGGCTGCGGGCGCAGCACTCCGCGCTGCTGCTCGCGTCGGGCGAGGAGCTGACCGTGCGCCAGGCGTCCGCCGACGACGTGCCCGCGTTGCTGGCCATGCACTTCCGGTGCAGCAGGCGGTCGCGGCGGCTGCGGTACCTCGGCGGCGGCGCCCGGCCCACCGCCGCCGACCTGACGAGGATGGTGAACCGCAGGCACGGCCGCACCCTGGTCGTCGCCCACCCGGACGGCGACCTCGTCGCGATGGGCAACCTGATGCACGACGGCGACGACTCGGAGGTCGCGCTGCTCGTCGAGGACGCGTGGCAGCGCAGGGGCATCGGCTCGGTGCTGCTGCGCAGGCTGCTGGCGACCGCGCCGGACGGGCGGCCGACAGTCGCGGTCACCGAGCACGACAACGCCCCGATGCTGGCCGTGCTGCACCGGGCGGGCGCCGCGCTCGACCACGTGGAGACCGGGGTCGCGCACCTGACGCTGCCGGGCCGCTGAACGGGCCCGGACATGGGAAAACCCTGCGGTGCTGCCAGGTCGGGGGTCCGCCAGCACCGCAGGGTCACTCAGATCATCGCACCGGCCCCGCCCGTTGTTACAACCTCCTTGTCACGCGGCGGGAACTTGGCCACCCTCGTCGGGGTGCCGACCACCCACGCCATCGACCTCGAGACCGTGACCGTCGCCCGGCTGCTGCGGCTGCTCGCCGACGGGCACGTCACGAGCGCGGACCTCGTCCGGGCCTGCACCGACCGCATCGCCGCGCTGGACGGCGCCGTGGGCGCGATCCGCGCGCTGAACCCGGCCGCCGCGGACGAGGCGCGGGCCGCCGACGAGGCCCGCGCCCGCGGTGTGCGGGACCGGCCGCTGCTCGGCGTTCCCGTGCTGCTCAAGGACAACGTCGACGTCGCGGGCATGCCGACCACCGCGGGCTCGGTGGCGCTGGCGGCGTCGTACCCGGCGGCCGACGCCACGCTGGTCACCGGCCTGCGGGCGGCGGGCGCGGTGGTGCTGGGCAAGACCAACCTGACCGAGTTCGCGAACTTCCTGGCCGACGGCATGCCCGGTGGGTACAGCTCGCTCGGCGGCCAGGTGCTCAACCCGTACGACACCGCCGAGTCGCCGAGCGGCTCCAGCTCCGGCTCCGCCGTGGCCGCCGCCATGGGGTACGCGCCGCTCACGGTCGGCACGGAGACGTCCGGCTCGATCCTGTCCCCCGCCGCGTCGAACTCGGTCGTGGGCATCAAGCCGACGGTCGGGCTCGTCAGCCGCACCGGGGTCGTGCCGATCGCCGCCGGCCAGGACACGGCCGGGCCGATGACGAGGACCGTCGCCGACGCGGCCCGCCTGCTCACCGCGCTGACCGGCGTCGACCCCGAGGACGCCGCGACGGCCGCCAACCCCCTCGCGGACCACGACTTCACCCGTGACCTCCGCGCCGATGCCCTGCGGGGCGCCAGGATCGGGGTGGTGCGCGACCAGGTCCCGCCCGGCACGACGGACAGCCGCGTGCTGTGGGACGCCGCGGTGGCCGTGCTGCGGGAGCAGGGCGCCACGCTGGTCGAGGTCGACCTCGACACCGACGAGGGCTTCGACTCGACCGTGCTGAACTACGAGTTCAAGCGCGACCTGAACGCGTACCTCGCGCGCCTGCCCGCCGGCGCGCCGGTCCGCACGCTGGCCGACGTGATCGCCCACAACGAGGCACACGCCGGCGTCGCGTTGAAGTTCGGGCAGGCCCGTGCGCTGGCGGCGCAGGCGATGGACCTGTCCCCCGGCAGTGCCGACACCGCGCGGCACGACGCCGACCGGGCGCGGGACCTGGTCGAGAGCCGCGATCGGCTCGACGGGATCATGGCCGGCCACGACGTCACGGCGCTGCTGTTCGCGGGGGCGGGCGGCGCGAGCATCGGCGCGAAGTCCGGGTACCCGTCGGTCAGTGTGCCGGCCGGTTACCTGGCCGCGAATCGGCGGCCGTTCGCCATCGCCCTGCTCGGATCGGCGTGGAGTGAGCCGGAACTGGTCGGCTACGCCCACGCCTACGAGCAGGCCGCCGGTGTGTGGCGGCCGCCTTCCGTGATCAATCCGACGTTGTTCCGGCGTGGTGCCCGGACAGGCGCGTCCAGGACACCCGGCATGTCCTGAACGGCGCGTTCAGGTCACCGGGCGACATGAACGCGCCGTTCAGGACAGCGGCCCGCGGCCGAGGTCGAGGCGCTACGACAGCGGCTCGATCCAGATGTTGCGGAAGCGGGGGTTGGCGCCCGCGTCGCCGTGGTCCTGCAGGCGGATCGACTGTGGGGTCGCGTCCTCCGGGAGGCTGTCGCCGGTACCGCCGTCGACCTCCACGTCGTTGTGCACCAGCACGCCGTTCCACACGACCGTGACCCGGGCGTTCGCGACCTTGGTGCCCGCGCTGTCGAACCGGGCGGCGCGGAACGTGATGTCGTAGGTCTGCCACGTGCCGGACGCGGTCGCGGCGTTGGTGCTCGGGGCGCGCTTGTTGTAGATCGAGCCCGCCTCGTTGATCGCCGGCGGCTTGCCGAACGACTCCAGCACCTGCACCTCGTACCGTTCCTGCAGGAACACGCCGCTGTTGCCGCGCGCCTGCCCGGTCACCTCCGGCGGGTACTGCGGCTCGTACCACTCGACGTGCAGGCGGAAGTCGCCGAACTTCTGGCGGGTGCGGATGTCGCCGCCGAGCGACTCCATCGAGCCGCCCGAGACCGGCCACGTCGCCGCGCCGCCGGCGCGGGCCTCCCACGCGTTCAGGTTCGTGCCGTCGAACAGCACGATCCGCTGCCCGGGCGCGACGGTGAGCTTGTCGAGGTTCACGTTGCCACTGTCGCCCGTGTCGTAGCGGTAGACCACCGTGTTGGTGCCCGCGTTCAGCGTCACCGGCTCCGTGTGGGTGGCCCACGTGTCCCAGTTGCCCGTGCTCGCCAGCGGCACCTGCTTCACCTTGGCGCCGTTGACGTACAGGCTCACGGTCTTGGTGCCCGCGAACGGGTTCGGGCCGTTGGAGTACCGCAGCGCGAGCGTGTGCGTGCCCGCCGCCGCGGCGCTGACGGCGAACGACGTGGTGGCGCCCGCGTTCCAGTACCCGTCGACGAAACCGGTGCCGGAGTAGCCGGTGTGGTCGGTGTTCACGGACGCGCCACCGGACAGGCCCGCGGTCTCGGCCTCGTAGTCGGTGGCCCGCCCGGCCGTGCCCGCCAGCGCGTTCAGCGTGTACCAGGCCTCGGTGCTCCACAGCGACGCGCCGGACTCGGCCGCGAACGGCCGGGGCGACCGCACGTGCACCACGTGCCCCGCCAGCAGCCCGGAGATCTTCAGCGTCACCTTCCTGCGGTCCGCGGACGGGGTCGCCGAGGTGACGGTGAGGGTCCGCTCGTCGACCTTCGGCCCGCCGTAGGCCGCGGTCGGCACGTACCGCCACTGCCGCACCTGGTACTTCGCCACCAGGTCCTGGACCGTCGCGGCGGACAGCGGTTGCGTGTACTCCAGCTCGAAACCGCCGTCGACCGCGCGCATGGCGAGGATGTCGAACGCGGTGGTGCCGTTCGGCGTGAGCTTCTGCAGCCCGTACGACAGCTTGCCGGGCTGGCCCCAGTTGCCGCCCGCGCCGATCCCACCGGTGTAGATGGCGCCGTCGGGACCGAGGCTGATCCGGCTCACCCCGGCCTCGAGCCCCTGCGTCATGCGGAAGACCGCGCCCTGGTACTCGCCGTTGACCTTCTCCAGGTACCCGCGCTGCAGGCCGCCGTAGGTGACGTCCCCGAACACGAGCTGACCGGCGAACGGACCGGTGGTGAGCTGCACGGGGTTGCTCGGCGAGTTCGCGATCTCGTTCTGCGGCAACCACAGCACCGGCTGGGTGACCGGCCGGTCGTCGAACGGGCCGTCGGGGTTCATGTAGTGGTTGAAGAACCGGTCCTGCTTGATGTGCAGCAGCTTCGACGACGGCAGCCAGCCGCCCTGGTTGTCGGTGACGAACACGTCACCGTCGGGCCCCCAGCCGATGCCGTGCGGCGTGCGCAGCCCGCCGGCCACATAGGACACCGCACCGGTGGCCTTGTTGACCTTGATGGTGGTGCCGCGGTTGGGCGCCGGCTGCGGGTCGGTGGTGGCGCCGCCGAGGTTGATGGCGACCGACAGGTTCAGGTAGAAGAAGCCGTCCCGGTACAGCAGCCCGAACGCGAACTCGTGGAAGTTGCCGCCGAACGGCCAGGTCGCGATCGTGCGGTAGTTGTCGGTGACCCCGTCGCCGTTGGTGTCGTTCAGCTCGGTGAGTCCGTCTTTTTCCGAGACGTACAGCTTGCCGTCGACGTACTTGATGCCCATCGGCTCCTTGAGCCCGGACGCGATGCGCTGGCGGGTGACGCGGGACGGGTCGGTGTTGCCGGTGACGCCGCTCAGCAGGTAGACCTCGCCGAGCTCGTTGTCCGAGCCACCCCAGGTCGCGATGGCGAGGCGGCCGTCCGGCAGCCAGTCCATGGCCGACACCTGCGGCTCGAACCCGGCGGGCCGCAGGTTGGTGAGCGTGTAGCCGGGGTGCACGCCGGTCAGCGGGAGCCCGTCACCTGGTGAGTCGCCGCCTGCCTCGCACTCCTTGCGGCCCGGCGCGGTCACCCGCACGACGCCCGCGTCGGTGGACAGGACGCTGTTCGGCACGACCGTGTACGCGGACGCGCCCGGTGGGCGCCACTCGAGGGTGATCTGCTGGCCGCCCGCGTTGTCGAAGTGGTCGATGCGCAGGGCGTGGTAGCCGGTGGTGAGGGCGACCGAGCCCTCGGCGGACGTCGGCGCGTGCAGCCCGTCGTGGTTGACGACGGTCGAGCCGTCGATGCGCAGGCGCGACCCGTCGTCGCTGGTGATGCGGAAGGCGTACGTGCCGGCGGTGGCGATGTTGATGTTGCCGATGACCTCGGACTGGAAGAAGTCCGCGACGCCGAACTCGGTGCCGCTCCAGTTGATGGTCGGCATGAGCTTGTCGACGTTGGGCGTCTGCCCCGCTTTCAGCGTGCAGAGCTTGGACAGTTCTGTCTGGAGGTCGTAGACCCGGAGCGTGACGCCGGGCTCCTGGGGCGGCACGGCGGCCGCCGACGCGGAGCCGGGCAGGACCGCGAGACTGGTGAAGGTGACGAGGGCAGCAAAAAGCCCACCGATGGACCGGCGCATGTCTTCTCCCGAAGGGCTGGATGCAGGGGGTCACAGCCGCGTTACGAACCGTAGGACCACTTTTGTAGACGGTCAACGAAAGTCGGTCGAGGACATGCAAAGTTACGTCAAACGGACGCAATAGTCCGACGGGTAGCCAAATACCCGGCGATCAGGACGGCGTGAAGCCTTCCTCGGTGTGCTCGTGGAGCGGCTCCGGAGGTGCGGTTTCGTCGGTCTCCGTCTCCGGTTGCCTCACCTCGCGGGCGTACTCCTTGGCTTCCTTGATCTTGCGGTCCACCTCGTCCAGGTCCGGCTCCGGCATCGCCCCTCCTCGGTTCGCGGGTCGTCCCGGCAGGGCTACCACGCCCGGAGGGCGCGAAACTGCCACCGGCGGTGGTCGATCGACTACCGGCCGGAGCGGTCGTTCAATCGTCAACCTTCTCAGGTTGCAACCTGTTCCACCGGCCAGCGATTGGCGGTCAGCCGGAAGCTCGGCATGTCGTCGAGGGAGAACACCGCCTCGTAGGTCCGCTCGTAGCCGGTGTGCGCGATGCGCCAGCGGCCGTCGTCGTCAAGGCGGTACCGGTCCTCGTAGAACGCGGCGCCCGTGATCACCACGCGGTGCGCCACGGCGATCACGGTGTCCTGGAACGCCCACCGCCCGGTCGCCTCCCCGCCGTCGACCGCGATCTCCGGATGGGTGGCGAAATGCGTGGTGACCATGCCCGCGCCGAGGTTCTCGCGGAGGAACGCGACGAGCGGCGCCCTGCCGTCGAAGTGCAGCGGGCCGCCGCGGACCGGGGTTCCGTAGTCCGCGGTGGCGTCCACGCACAGCGTGTCGGCGAGCCCCTCCCAGTCCTTGGTGTCGACGCAGCGGAGGTAGCGGTACTTGAGGCGCTTGATCTCTTCCAGCACGACGAGGTCCATGCGTCCAGCTTCCGCCGGAGGCCGCCGCAACACAAGAACGTGTTCTTGTTTGATCAAGCAAGGTACTTTTGCTGTTGATCAACGAAAGTATGCACGTATTCGCAGAAAGCGTGCGATACTTCACGCCGAAGTCTTCACGCAGCTGTCACAAGCAGCTCACACACCGGTCTCCACAGGACGTCCGTTCACGCGGGCTCAGCGCCCCCTTCCTCCCTTTGCCCTGGCTGAGCCCTGCCCGCAGAAAGGTGATCCTCCCCATGAGCGACAAGCACGACAGACGTACGTCCCGGTTCACCCGGCGTGACGTGTTCAAGGCCTCGGCCGGCGCGGCCGCGGTCCTGGGTGCCGCCGGGCTGCCGGTCCTCGCGACCGGCACCCCCGCCCTCGCCGACGAGGGCCACAAGAACGGGCACCGCAAGGGACTGCACGTCGAGCCGCTCATCCCGAGCCGCAACCGGGGCATCATCCTCTACAGCGTCCGCGACCGGATCTCCGCTGCCCCCGACGACAGCGGCATCCCGTACGGCTTCGAGCGCGTGCTCGCCCGGCTCGCCGAGATCGGCTACTCCGAGATCGAGTTCGCCGGGTACAACCAGCACACCTCGATCCTCGGCCGCCAGATCACGCCGCGCGAGATCCGCAAGATCCTCGACGACAACGGCCTGGTCGCCAACGGCACGCACACCCAGATCAACCCGGCCACGTTCGAGCAGCAGATGGACATCGCCGAAGAGCTGGGCATGCGCAACATCGGCACCGGCAGCGACCCGACGAGCAGCGCGTACAAGGCGGACTGGGACGCCGCCGCCGACACGTGGAACGAGCTGGGTGAGCGGGCCCGCGCCCGCGGTCTGCGCCTCTACACGCACAACCACGACGTCGCCTACAGCTTCCTGCTGGACTCCGGCCCGCTCGACGCCAACGGCAGGCCGACGCGTTCGTCGGGTGTCCGCCGCCTGGAGTACTTCTTCGAGAAGACCGACCCGCGGTACGTGTTCTTCGAGATGGACGTGTTCTGGGCCTACGTCGCCCGGTTCAAGCACCAGACCTACACCGACCCGCGCGGCAACCAGAAGACGGACCTGTTCGACCCGATCCTGACCGTCGCGCCGCGCACCACCCGGTTCCCGCTGTTCCACGCCAAGGACGGCAACAAGAACCCGGCCGTCGGCAACGGGTACGACATGGTGCCGCTCGGCGAGGGTGACATCAACTTCCAGCAGTTCTTCCAGACCATCGGCGAGCAGGACTTCCACCACGCCAACTGGGAGCAGGACACCGCGCCCGGCGGCGCCGCCAACCCCGGCCAGTCCCTGAGCTTCGCCGACCTGAGCTACACCAACATGTCCGAGCTGACGATCTACAAGAAGCACTGATCCCGAGTAGACGCCTGGAGGGAACCATGGCAGTTTCCCGAAGACGCCGGTGGCTCGCCGGTGCGACCAGCTTCGTCGCCGCCGCGGCACTCGCCGTGCCCGGCGCCACCCCGGTCGCGGCGGCGCCCGCGACCGGGGACGTCCCCACCTCGACCGGTGCCGAGAACGGCCCGGCCGCGCTCCGCTCCGACGCCCGCGCACCCGAGAGCTACCGGGTGCTGGTCTTCACGAAGACCGACGGCGAACGGCGTCCGTCCATCAAGGACGGTGTCGAGACCATCAGGACCCTGGCCGCCGCCAACGGTTTCCAGGTCACGGCGACCCAGGACGCCGGCGCGTTCACCGAGGCCAACCTGGCGCGGTTCCGCGCGGTCGTGTTCCTCAACACCACCGGCAACGTGCTGAACTCCGCACAGGAGAGCGCGTTCGAGGGCTACATCCGCGCGGGCGGCGGCTACGTCGGCGTCCACGCGGCCGCCGAGACCGAGCCGGACTGGGCGTTCTACCAGAACCTCGTCGGCACCAGGGTGTCCGGCGTCGCGAGCACCGGCCGCGGCACCGTGGCCGTCGCCGACCGGGCGCACCCGTCCACCGAGACCGTGCCGAGGACGCTCACGCTGACCGAGGAGTGGTACAACTTCGCGGCCAACGTGCGTGGCAAGCAGCACGTGCTCGCCACGGCCGACGAGAAGTCGTTCACCGGTGGTGCCATGGGCTTCGACCACCCGGTCGCCTGGTGCCAGGACCACGTCGGCGGCCGGAGCTGGTACACCGGCCTCGGCCACTCGATCGAGTCCTACCGCAACGCGGGCGTGCGCAAGCACCTGCTGGGCGGCATCCAGTGGGCCGCCGGTGTCGTCGAGGGCGACTGCGGCGCGACCGTGCTCGGCAACTACGAGAAGGTCACGCTCAACGACGAGCCCGGCGAGCCGATGTCGCTGGCCGTCCTGCCGGACGGGCGGGTGCTGCACAACACCCGCGGCGGCGAGGTCCGGCTGTACGACCCCGCCTCCGGCGCGAGCCCGGTCATCAACACCATCCCCGTCTACAGCCACGACGAGGACGGTCTGCAGACCCTCGCGATCGACCCGGAGTTCGCGACCAACAAGTGGGTCTACATCTACTACTCGCCCAGGTTGAACACCCCGGTCGACGACCCGTCGACGCCGGGCGTCAACGAGGGCGACGCGCCGCTGTCCAGCACGGACCCGACGGTGTGGGAGAAGTTCAAGGGCTACAACCAGCTGTCGCGGGTGAAGTTCGTCGACGGGGAGAACCCGCGGCTGGACATGGCCACCGAACAGCAGATCCTGCGCGTGCCCGTCGACCGCGGCATCTGCTGCCACGTCGCGGGCAAGGTCAAGTTCGACGGCAAGGGCAACCTGTTCCTGATCACCGGTGACGACACCAACGCGGGCGGGTCGGACGGCTTCACGCCGATCAACGACGGCCCGAACGCGGCACCGGGGCTGGACGCGCGCCGTTCGTCGGCCAACACCAACGACCTGCGGGGCAAGCTGCTGCGGATCAAGGTGCGGGCCAACGGGACCTACACGATCCCGAGCGGCAACCTGTTCCCGGAGTCCACCGACTACGAGAACAAGACCCGTCCCGAGATCTTCCTGATGGGCCTGCGCAACCCGTTCCGGTTCGACGTGGACCCCGCCGGCCGGGTGTACGTGGCGGACTACTCCCCCGACTCGCGCACCTCGAACCCCACCCGGGGACCGGAGGGCACGGGCCGCTGGTTCAGCACGAACAAGGCGGGCAACTGGGGCTGGCCCCTGTGCGTCTCGCCGAGCCTGCCGTACTTCGACTACGACTTCGACACGAAGACGTCGGGGTCGGCGTTCAACTGCGGCGCGCCGGTGAACGACTCGCGGCACAACACGGGCCTGCGGGTGCTGCCACCGGTGCAGCAGGCGCAGTTCTGGTACACCTACGAGGCGCGGACGCCGTGCGCCGGGTCCTATCTGGACAACCCGCCGACGGCGTGCGACTTCAAGTGGCCGGTCATCGGCACCGGTGGTGTCGGGCCGCACGGTGGTCCCATCTACTCCTACGACAGCGAGAACGCGTCGGAGACGAAGTTCCCGGAGTACTACCACGACTCGGTGGTGTTCGGGGAGTTCACGCGGGACAAGCTGTTCATGATGCGCACCGACGGCAAGGGCAACCTGACCGGTGTCGAGCAGTTCCTGCCCGGGTTCGTGTTCGACAACCCGATGGAGATGGAGTTCGGGCCGGACGGCAGCCTGTACGTGCTGGAGTACGGCGACGGGTTCTTCCGCCCCAACCCGGACGCGCAGCTGTCGGTGATCCGGTACGTGAAGGGCACGCGGTCGCCGGTCGCGGTCCTGAACGCCTCGCCGACGTCGGGCCAGGCGCCGCTGACCGTGTCGTTCGACGCCTCGGGCAGCAGCGACCCGGACCCCGGTGAGTCGATCTCGTACGCGTGGGACTTCACCAACGACGGGACCGTCGACTCGGCGGACCCGGTCACGTCCCACACGTACACGACCAACGGGACCTACACCGCGAAGCTGACGGTGACGGACTCCTCCGGCAAGACCGCGGTGCTGACCAGGGTGATCACGGTCGGCAACACGGCGCCGACGGTCACGGTGACGTCGCCGGTGGCGGGATCGTTCTTCGACTGGGGCGACGACGTCCCGTTCGAGGTGACGGTCACCGACCCCGAGGACGGCACGATCGACTGCTCGCGGGTGACCGTGACGTTCGTGCTCGGGCACGACAGCCACGGCCACGGTGACGCGTCGACGACGGGCTGCACCGGTGTGCTGCCGAGCCCGGAGGACGGCGCCGACCACGCGGGCGGTTACCTGTACGGCGGGATCAGCGCGCAGTACTCCGACCTCGGTGGTGGCGGCCAGCCGCCGCTGACGACGATCGGGCAGACGGTGATCCAGACGCCGCGCCAGCAGGCGGAGTTCGCCCAGGTGCGGCAGGGCGTCGAGATCGCGAACACCTCCGACACGGGCGGCGGGCAGCAGCTCGGCTCCATCGACAACGGTGACCTCATCGCGTTCGACCCGATCAACCTGGGCGACGCGACGGCGGTGACGTTCCGGTACTCGGGTGGGTCGGCCGCGACGGCCGGCCAGCCGAGGGCGGCGGTGGAGCTGCGGCTCGACTCGCCGGCCGGGCCGCTGGTCACCACGGCGACGCTGGCCGCGACGAGCGGGAACAACGCGTGGGCGAGCCAGTCCGTTCCGGTGTCGCAACCGGCGGGCGGGCACCGGCTCTACCTCGTGTTCCGCTCCGTCACGGGCGGGCCTGCCACAGGGTTGGTCAACCTGAACTGGGTGGAGTTCACACCCGCGGGATGACCAGGGGATGGTGATGCGGGGGCCGGTGCGCGCACCGGCCCCCGTAGCATGTCCGCACGTGACCCGTCCCGAACCACCGTTGACCGGCGGCGAGCGCGAGACGCTCCGCGCCTTCCTCGACTTCCACCGCGCCACACTGGCGATGAAGTGCGCCGATCTGTCCGATGAGGACCTGCGGAAGCGGTCCATGCCACCGTCCACTTTGACCCTTCTGGGCCTGGTGCGGCACATGGCGGAGGTCGAGCGCACGTGGTTCCGCAAGGTGATCAACGGCGAGGACCTGCCGCTGGTGTGGTCGCCCGACGGCGACTACCAGGTCGCGTACGACGCGTCGGGCAGCACGCGTGCCGAGGCGTTCGCCGCGTGGGAGGCCGAGGTCGAGCACTCCCGGCGGATCGAGCGGGAGGCCGAGTCGCTGGACGTCACCGCGTACAACCCGCGCTGGGACGCCGACGTGTCGCTGCGCCTGGTGATGCTGCACCTGATCCACGAGTACGCCCGGCACAACGGCCACGCCGACTTCCTGCGGGAGGGCATCGACGGCGTCACGGGCGCCTGACCCCTCAGCGGCCGGCCAGTGCCCGGCGCAGGACCTGCGGTGTGAGCGGGGTGGCGGTGACGCGGTCGGCGATCTCGGGCAGGGCGGCGGCGATCGCGTTGCCCACGGCGGCGGGTGCGCTGATGGTCCCGGACTCGCCGGCCCCCTTCGTCCCGCCCGGTGTCACGGGGGACGGCGTCTGCCGGTGGACGACGCCGATGTTCGGCGCCTCCCGGGCGGTGGGCAGGTGGTACCCGGCGACGGGCCGGCCGTCCGGTGCGTAGCCGACCTGCTCGTGGAGCGCCATGCCGATGCCCTGCACCACTCCCCCGCGGATCTGCCCGTCCACGATGGCCGGGTTGACCAGGACGCCGGAGTCGTTGACCACCCAGTACCCCTCGATCTCGACGGCGCCGGTCGCCGGGTCGACCGCCACGGCCGCGGCGTGCGCGCCGGCGGAGTACACGTAGGCGGGCGGGTCGTAGGTGGCCTGCTCCTCCAGGCCCGGCGGCACCCCGGCCGGCAGGTCCCAGCCACGCCACGCCGACGTCGCGAGGTCGGCGAGATCGACCGAGGCGCCCGGCACGCCCTGGACCCGGACGGTGCCGTCCGCGATCTCCAGGTCGCCGGCCGCGACCTCGAGGCGGTGCGCGGCGATCGCGAACAGCTTGTCGCGCACGGCGGTCGCGGCGTGGACGAGCGCCCCACCGCCGACCGCGAGGGATCGGCTGGCGATCGAGCCGATCGGCGAGTACGGGGTGCCCTCGGTGTCCCCCAGCACGATCCGGACGCGGTCCAGCGGCACCCCCAGCTCGTCCGCGGCCAGCTGGGCGAGCGTGGTCTCGATGCCCTGCCCCATCCCGGTCAGTCCGGTGTGGACGACGACGGAGGCGTCCGGTTCCATGCGCACGACCGCGTTCTCGAAGCCGCCCGCCATGTAGCCGTCGTCCTTCATCAGCGCGGACGGCCCCACCCCGGTCATCTCGACGTGGCAGGAGAACCCGACGCCACGCCGGCGCCCGTCGTCGGCGTGCTCGCTCCGCACCTGGTCGCGCAGCGTCCGCAGGACGGCGGCGTAGTCACCGGAGTCGTACGTCTGTCCCATGGCCGCCATGACCGGCGCCTCGTGCGGGTCGAGCATGTTGCGCAGCCGCAGGTCGACCGGGTCCACGCCGAGCAGGCGGGCGGCCTCGTCGATGAGCCGTTCGCGCGTCCAGGTGACCTCCGGCTGGCCGAAACCCCGGTACGACCCGGTCGGGGCGGTGGTGGTGACCACGCCGCGCACGCGCGCGCCCACCGCGTCGAACCGGTACGGGCCTGCCGACATCAACGCCGACACCGCGAGCGGGCCGGGACCGGCGTTCGACGCGTGGGCCCCGAGGTCGCCGACGATGTCGCAGTGGAGCGCGACGAACCGGCCGTCCGCGTCCAGCGCGAGGCGGCCGCGGTGGACGGCGTCGCGTGCGTGCAACGTGGCGAGCAGGTGGTCGCCGGGTGCCTCGTCCCAGCGGACGGGCCTGCGCAGCCGGACCGCGGCCAGGCAGATCAGCACCTCGTCCGGGTAGACGTGTTCCTTGGCCCCGAACCCGCCGCCGATGTCACACCCGTGTACCCGCACCGCGTTGACCGGCAGCCCGAGCGCCGCGGCCAGGTGGTCACGCGCGTAGTGCGGTGCCTGGGTGCCCGTCCGGACGGTCAGTGTCTCGCCGTCGTAGTCGGCGACCACGCCACGCGGCTCGATCGGCCGTGGCGCGACCCGCGCGAGCCGGAACGTCATCGCCACGACATGGTCGGCGGTCGCGGTCGCCGCCGAGACGTCACCGAGCGGGAAGTCGGTGCCCACGTTGGTCCCCCACTCGGGGTAGAGCAGGGTGGCCTCCGGTGCCATCGCCGTGTCGAGGCCCACCACCGCGGGCAAGGGCTCGATGTCGACGTCGAGCAGGGCGGCGGCGGCGTGCGCGGCCGCCTCGGTCTCGGCGACCACCACCGCGGTCGGCTGCCCGACGTAGCGCACCGTGTCGTCCAGCACCGGGTAGCAGGTCGGCCGATCGGGTCCGAGGCCGGCGCACGGCAGCGCCATGCCGCGCGCGTCGTCGAGGGTGATGACGTCCACGACGCCGGCAGCGGCACGCACCTTCTCGAGGTCGTAACCACGCACACGTCCGTGGGGCACGTCGCTGCGCAGCACCACGGCGTGCGCCGAGCCCGGCGGCCGCACCCCGCCGACGAACCGCCCCCGCCCGGTGATGAGCCGCGCGTCCTCCCGCCGCGGCGCCGACGATCCGACGTGCCTGCGCTCCGCTGCTGACATCGGCCACCCCCCATGTAGCGACCCGTCCACGTGTAGCAGAGGCGGCGAGCCACGTCCATGCGTGCGGTGGTGCCGCTCTTCGGGCCGCGTGCTCGAATGATCGGATCGGACCGCAACGATCGGGCGCGGCCGGGGTGGCGTCCGGCAGGGTCGATGGCGAAGGGAGGTCGTGTGATCTCGGCACTCAACCGGCTCGTCGAGCTCGTCGAGGAACACCTCGGCGAGGAGTTCGACGTCGACGGGCTGGCAGGCGCGCTCGGCACGACCGAGTACCACCTGCGCCGGATGTTCTCGACGTTGGCGGGCATGCCGCTGTCGGAGTACGTGCGCAGGCGTCGCATGACCGTCGCCGCGGCCGACCTCGTCCGCGGCGAGGACGACCTGCTGAGCATCGCCGTCCGGCACGGCTACGGGTCGACGGAGGCGTTCGGCCGCGCCTTCCGGGCCGTGCACGGCGCCGGCCCGCGCGACGTCCGCCGCGACGGCGGCCCCCTTCGCGCACAACCACTGCTCAGGTTCCGCCTGACCGTCGAAGGGAGCACCCCCATGGACACCCGCATCGTCGACCGCCCCGCGTTCCGGCTCGCCGGCCACGCGGCCCGCGTGCCGCTCATCCACCGCGGCGTCAACCCGCACATCCAGCAGCACATCGCCGCCCTGCCCGCGGCGGAACACGCCCGGCTCAAGGCCCTGGGCGACACCGAACCGGCAGGCCTGCTGCAGGTCTGCGACGACGTCGACCCCGACAGCGCCGAGGGCAGCGAACTGACCTACCTGCACGGCGTCGCCATCTCCCGGGACACCCCGGTCCCCGACGACCTCGACGCCATCGAGGTACCGGCCGGCAGGTGGGCGGTCTTCCGCACCGCCGGGCCCCATCCACAGGCACTGCAGAACACGTGGGCGGCGACCGCCACGGACTGGTTCCCGGCCAACCCGTGGCGGCTGCGCCCCGGCCCGTCGATCGTCACGGTCCTCGAACGCGCCGAGGACTTCAGCAGTGCCACCTGTGAGCTGTGGCTGCCCGTCGAGCCGACCTGACGGTCTTGCGGACGCCCCGACGGCTCAGTGGCAGGTCAGGTTCTGGTCGGGAACCCAGCCGTAGTCCTTGCCGTTGCCGTTCCCGTACCACCACATGAGACCGTCCCCTGAGGACGGACCGGCGAGGATGCGGAACCCGGAACCGGCCTGGAGGGTGTACTTCGTGACGAACTCGAACCCGGGCCCGTACCTGACCCAGGTGTTCTGGTTGGTCAGGGGCACCATGCCGGGCGCGCACGCCGTGACGGTCGCGGGTGCGGCGACGCCGGTGGAGTCGGCCGAGGCGGCTCCGGCCCCGAACGCGGTGACCGCGGTCAGGGCCGCGGCGGCGACACCCACGGCGGCGGCTCGACGTATGCGGACAGCGGGCATGTGCGCTCCTGTTCCGGGCGGGTTCCCCACCCTGACGGTCTGCGATCGCACCAGCACGAGTGCGGGCGACAGTGTCGCCCACGCCCACACAGCGAAGCAATAAGCTCGCGCACCGTCACCACCGCCGGGGACGTGCCCACCGTCCGCCGGGTCGTCGCGTACCCGGTGCGGCCAGCACCGTTCGCCCGGCCGCGCGGTGACCGGGGTGCCGCGTCAGTTGGACAGGTCCAACTGACGCGGCGGGAACCGCCCTACTTCACCAGTGCCTGGACCTGCTCCCCCGCGGTCTTCATCGCGTCGGCCGGGGTCGCGCTGCCGATCAGCACGGCCTGTACCTGCTCGGCGATCACCGTCTCCATCTGCGCGTACTCCGGGAAGCGCCAGAACGGGTTCTGCGACGCGGTCTTCGTGATCCGCTCGCTGAACGCCGTGGTGAACGGGTCGTTCGCGACCGCGTCCGAGGCGAGGCCCCGCTCCGTGGTCGGCGGCAGCGCGAGCTTCGCGAAGAACTCGTCGGTGGCCGCCGGGTCGGAGGTCATCCACTTCGCGAACGACGACGCCGTGTTCGCGGCCTCGCCCTCGACGACGACGATCACGTGGCCCCACAGCTGCGCCTGCGGGTCGTCGCCTGCCTTGAGCACGGGACGGGCGACGGGGTCGAGCTTGTCGGCCAGTGCCTTGTCCGGCGAGTCCTTGAGCACGGCGCCCTTGCCGACGATGGCGTCGTCGTAGATCGCGGCGCGGCCCTGGCTGAACAGCGCGCGGGCGTCGAAGCGATCGACGTCCGGGGCGATGAGCTTCTGGTCGTACAGCTTCTTGTACCAGGTGATCGCGTCGACCGACGCCTCGTCGCCGATCGTGACCTTGTCGCCGTCGAGCAGCGTGCAGCCGAACGTCTTCATCCAGAAGAGGATGTCCTTGAGCTGCGCCACCTTCGTGGACGCCGCGTAGGGCACGACGCCGCCGCCGATGCCCTTCAGCTCGACGAGCGCCGCCTCGAAGTCCTCGACCGTCTCCGGGAACGTCGTGATGCCCTTCCTGGCGAGGAGTTCCTTGTTGGTCACCAGGCCGATGGCGCCGGTGGTCCACGGCAGGCCGAGCTGCTTTCCCTCGTACTGGCCGGACTTCAGCGCGGTGTCGGTGTAGCCGCCGTCCTTCGCCGCGTCGCCGAGGTCGCGCAGCTTGCCGAGCGCCGCGAGCGCACCGAGCCACGCGATGTCGAGCTGCGCCGCGCCGACCAGCTTGTCGCCGCGCACCTGCAGCGTCAGCTGGTTGAGGTACTCGTTGTACGGGTAGGACACCGGGTTGACGGTCAGCCCGTCCTTCTTCGTGATCGTGTCGAGGAGGCCCTGCACGACCGGCTTGCCCGCCTCCTCGTTCAACGTCCACGACGCGAACGAGAACGTCTTCACGTTGGCCTTCGGGTCGTCGGTGGCGAGCGGCGCGGTCTCCTCGGGCGCGGGCGCGCACGCGGCGAGCCCCGCCGCGCCGAGCCCGGCCGCGCCGAGGAACTGGAGCATGCGGCGACGGCTGTAGGCGGTAGTCATCGGTGACCTCCGGAGGAAGAAAGAAGGACGGGGAGTCAGCCCTTGACGGCGCCGGCGGTGATGCCGCCGACCAGGAAGCGCTGCAGGGCGATGAACGCGATCACGACGGGCAGTGACACGACGAGGGAGGCGGCCATGAGCTCCGGCCACGCCGTCTGCGCCTCGCCGAGGTAGGTGTTGGCGAGCCCGGGTGGCAGGGTCTGCTTGTCCGGTCCCGCCAGGGTGAGGGCGAAGATGAAGTCGTTCCAGCCGCGGACGAACGCGAACAGCCCGGCGGCCACCAGGCCCGGCCCGGACAGCGGCACGATCACCGAGTGGATGATGCGCGGCTGGGACGCGCCGTCGATGCGGGCGGCCTCGATCAGCGAGTCGGGGATGGTGTCGAAGAAGCCCTTCAGCATCCACACGCACAGCGGGAGCGTGAACGTGGTGAACGACAGCACCAGCGCGGTGTAGGTGTTGAGCAGGTCGTAGGCGTCGAACACCGCGTACAGCGTCACCAGCAGCAGCGCCTGCGGGAACATCTGCGACGACAGCACGAGGTACATCAGCGAGCGGCGGCCGCGGTAGCGGTACTTGGAGAACGAGTACGCCATGTAGGCCGAGACGACCACCGACAGCACCGCGGTGACCAGCGAGACGATCGCGCTGTTGAC
Organism: Actinophytocola sp. KF-1; assembly: GCF_054661535.1. Lineage (NCBI taxonomy): Bacteria > Bacillati > Actinomycetota > Actinomycetes > Pseudonocardiales > Pseudonocardiaceae > Actinophytocola > Actinophytocola sp. KF-1. The sequence goes on from NZ_BAAFVK010000009.1 coordinate 186,439, forward strand.
GAGGTAGTCGAACAGCTGCGGGTTCCCGGCGAGCGCGGCGAAGTGCTCGAAGGTGACGTCGGCCGGGAAGAACGACGGCGGGTAGGCGAACACCTGGCCGTCCGGGGTGAGCGCGGTCGCCAGCATCCAGTACACCGGCAGCAGGGCGAACGCGCCGAACACGACGATCGTCACCCACGCGGCGATCCGCACGGCGGGCCGTTCGCGGTCCAGTGGTGAGCGGCGGCGGGGCCGCGGCGCGGTGTTCTCCTGCGCGCGCACGGGCGCGTCCACGGTGGTCGTCACGCCTTCTCCTCCCGGTCCACCACGCGGAGGTAGCCGACGACGAGCACCAGCAGCAGCACCATCCACAGCAGACCGATGGCGCCTGCCCTGCCGAGGTCGTGTCCTTTGTAGAAGGTGTCGTACACGGCGACGGCGAACGTCTCCGTCGTCCCGGCCGGGCCACCGCCGGTCATCACGTAGATCGTGTCGAAGTGCTGGAAGTTCCAGATCAGCTCCAGCAGCAGCACCAGGCCGATGATCCCGCGCAGGTGCGGCACGGTGACCGACCGGAACCGGCGGACGGTGCCCGCGCCGTCGACCTGGGCGGCCTCGTGCAGCTCGGGTGGCACGGTCTGCAGGCCCGCGAGCAGCATGACCATCATCCAGGGGAAGCTGGCCCACGTCTTGGCGATGATCACCGCGGCCATCGCGGTGCCGGGGCTGGAGAGCCACGCCTCGGGCTCGTCGATGATCCCGAGCGCCTCGAGGACGCCGTTCGCGACGCCGTAGTTGGCGTTGAAGATCCACATCCAGAGGAAGGACGTGACGACGGCGGGCACGAGCCACGGCAGCAGGAACGCGCCGCGCAGGAAGCCCCGCGCCGCGATCCGCGTGTTGAGCGCCAGCGCGAGCGCGAACCCGATCACGAACGGGACGAGCGTGGTGCCGACCGTGAACACGAGCGTCTGCCGCAGCAGCGGGAGGAAGTCGGCGCCGAGCACCGCCTGGATGTTCGCCGGCCCGACGAACCGGCGGCCCGGTGCGACGAGGCTCTGCTCGAAGAACGCCGTGACCAGCGAGGAGATCAGCGGGTAGAGGACGACCGCGACGAGCAGCGCGAGCCCGGGCAGCACCAGCAGGATCGCGAACGCGCCGCCGGACAGCCCCTTCGCCGGGGTGCCCTTGCGGACCGCGGTGGTCATGACCGGCTCGCCGGGGTGTGCACCGGGCCCAGGTAGCCGAGGCCGATGCTGATGGAGTCGGCCACCTCGATCACGCGGCGGGCCAGCTCCTCCTCGCGGCGCTCCAGGTCCATGGCGGACAGGGGCCCGGAGATCGAGATGCCCGCGACCACCTCACCGGTGCGGTCCAGGATGGGCGCGGCGATGCACGCCCTGCCCAGCGCCAGTTCCTCGACCTCGGTGGCGTAGCCCTGCGTGCGGACCTGCTCGACGATCCGGTCCAGCTCCTCGTGCGTGGCCGGGGTGTTCGGGGTGTAGCGGCGCAGGTCGTCGCCGAGCAGTGCCCTGCGGTCGGGCACGCCGAGCAGCAGGCACTTGCCGATGCCGGTGGCGTGCAAGGGGTTGCGCTGTCCCATGAGGACGAACGACTTCGGCGCGAGCTTCCCCTCGAAGTTGCACAGGTAGAACATGGTGTCGCCGCGGCGTTCCGCCACGTTGGCGCCCAACCCGAGGTCGTGCGCCAGGTCCTGCGCGCGCTGCCGGGCCTCGCGGTGCACCGGGTGCTGGTTGACGGCGACGCCTGCGAGCGTGATCAGCGCGGGGCCGAGGCGATAGAGGCCGCTGACCGGGTCGCGCTCGACGTAGGCGATCTGCTCCAGCGTCGCGAGGAGCCGGGACGCGGTCGACTGGCCGAGCCCGGAGTGCTTGGCCACGTCCGAGACCCGCAGTTCGGCGCGTCCTTCCAGGAACGCGCCCAGCACGGTGGCGGCACGTTCGACGCTCTGGTTGGTGCCTGCTTCGGCGGCCACGTTGCGCACTCCCTTGATTGAACCGTCTCGCAACATGTGCGACTCTTGCGCACATGTTGACGGTCGTCAAGCACATGTTGGGATCGATATGCAGATAGTGGGTGTCGATACCTACATTCTGAAACTGCGGGCGGACAGCGCCTATCTGGGCGCGCTCGCGGACGGTTCGTCCCCGAGCACGGGCTACGCCGTCCGGCCGCCGTGGCGGAGCATCTACTCGGACCGCTACGAGACGCTGCTCGTCCGCATCACGGCGGAGGACGGGACGGTCGGCTGGGGCGAGGCACTCGCGCCGGTCGCGCCCGAGGTGCCGGCGGCGATCGTCGACCTGCTCCTCGCGCCGGTGCTCGCCGGCATGCCGGCGACCGCGCCGCGCCCGGCGTGGTCGCGGCTGCGTGACCTGATGCGGGAACGCGGTCACCTGGTCGGCCACCAGGCGGACGCGCTGGCGGCGGTGGACATCGCGCTGTGGGACCTGGCGGGCCGGGTGACCGGCCGCGGCGTGGCCGACCTGCTCGGCGGCGCGTTCCGGTCGGAGATCCCCGTGTACGTGTCGGGCCTGCCCCGCCCGGCCGACGCGGAGCGCGCGGCACTCGCCGAGGAGTGGGCGGCCCGCGGCGCGCGACGGGTGAAGCTGCACCTGGGCAACGGGGTCGACGCCGACCTGGCGACCGTGGACGCGGTGCGGGCCGCGGCCCCGTCGCTGCGGATCGCGGTCGACGCGCACTGGGCGTACTCGGTGACCGACGCGCTGCGGCTCGCGGCCGGGCTGGCGGCGCGGGACGCGTGGTTCCTGGAGGCGCCGCTGGCGCCGGAGGATGTGGCCGGGCACGCGGAGCTGGTCGCGCGGTCGGCGGTGCCGATCGCGGTCGGCGAGGCGTTGCGGACGCGCTACGAGTTCGACGACTGGATCACGCGGCGGGCGCTGCGGATCGCGCAACCCGACGTGGCCCGCACCGGCATCACGGAGGCGATGGCGATCACCGAGGTGTGCGCGGCCCGGCACGTGCCGGTGGCGCCGCACCACTCGGTCGGCCTCGGCGTCGCGCTGGCCGCGGGCCTCGCGGTGTCGGCCGCGGTCGAGGACCTGCCGTCGTTCGAGTACCAGCCGACGTCGTACGAGGTCGGCACGAGGATCCTCCGCGCCCCGGTCTCGGTCGGCGCGCACACCATGTCCCTCCCGGCAGGCCCCGGGCTCGGCGTCGAGGTCGACGCCGACGCGGTGGCCCGTCTCGCTGTCTGAAGGAGTCACGCCCAGTGCCGCACACCGTGCACGGTCTCGTCCCGATCCTCGCCACGCCGTTCCTGCCCGACGGGTCGCTCGACCTGCCCAGCCTGCGCGGGCTGGTGGAGTTCCAGCTCGCGTCCGGAGTGGACGGTGTGGCGGTGTTCGGCATGGCGAGCGAGAACTTCGCGCTCACCGCGGCGGAACGGGCGGTGATCCTCCGCGAGGTGACGTCGGTGGTCGCCGGCGCCGTGCCGGTCGTGGCCGGGGTCGCCGCGACGTCGACCGTCACCGCCCTGGAGCAGGTCGACGCGTTCGCGGACGCGTCGGCGCTGATGGTGCTGCCACCGTTCATGGTGAAGCCGGGCCCCGCGCAGCTGGTGGACTTCTACGCGTCGGTCGCGGCGGCGGGCCTTCCGGTGATGGTGCAGGACGCGCCCGGCGCAACGGGGGTGTCGATGCCGGTGCCGCTGATCGTGGAGCTGGCGAAACTGCCGGGCGTGACGTCGGTGAAGGTGGAGGCGCCGCCGACCGCGCCGAAGGTCGCGGCCGTGGTGGACGCGGTGGCGGATCCGGAGTTCGCGGTGCTGGGCGGGCAGAACGCGCAGTTCTGCCTGGCGGAGTACGCGGGCGGCGCGGTCGGCACGATGCCGGCGTGCGAGTTCCCGGACCTCCTCGCACCGGTGCTGGCGAACTGGCGCGCACGCGACGCACGGGCGGCGTTCACCAGGCTGCTGCCACTGATCCTGTGCGGGTTGCAACAGGGGGTCGCGTGGGCCATCCACAAGGAGGTGCTCGTGCGCCGCGGGGTCATCGCACACGCGACCGTCCGGTCGCCCGCGGGAACACCCGGGCGGGCGACGTTGGCCGAGCTGGACGCCGTGCTGGCGGACCTCTCCCTGCCACCGGCCCCGGGCACGACCCGATGAGGGGCGCGGCCTCCGGCCCCCGGTTTCCATCGTCCCACGGGGCACCGACAATCCCGGCGCGCGCGGAGAGGGTCCGGTCGTGTGAAGAACCCCTTCGTCACCTTCAGCGTTCCGAAGGGCCTCTCCGGAACGCTCCCCGCCGCGAAGGACCTCGTCAAGCCACGCCACCCTGTGGACAACCCGCACAGCGCGCCCAAGACTGTCGGTGCCCGGGCCTACGCTGGATTCCGGGGGCCGGAGGCCGCCCGTCCGGAGGCCGCCCGTCCGGAGGCCGCCCGTCCGGAGGCCGCCCGTCCGGAGGCCGCCCGACCGGAAACCGCCCGACCGGAAACCACCCGACCGGAAACCACCCGACCGGAAACCACCCCACCGGAAACCACCCCACCGGAAACCACCCCACCGGAAACCACCCCACCGGAAACCACCCCACCGGAAACCACCCCACCGGAAACCACCCCACCGGAAACCACCCCACCGGAAACCACCCGACCGCAAGCCACCCCACCGCAAGCCACCCCACCGGAAACCACCCGACCGCAAGCCACCCCACCGGAAACCACCCGACCGCAAGCCACCCCACCGCAAACCACCCCACCGGAAACCACCCCACCGCAAACCACCCCACCGCAAACCACCTCACCGAAGGCAGCGCCCGATGACCGGCCAGGGCGTGCTCGTCATCGGTAGCAGTTCCGACATCGGCCTCGCGATCGGGCGGGCGTTCACCGTGCGCGGGGACCGCGTCGTGGGTGTCTCGCTCGAGCGCCACGAGGACCCCGCCTTCGCGGAGACCATCGCCGCCGACTGTGCCGACCCGGCCGCCGCGACCGTGGCCGTCGAGTCCGCGCACCACCTGCTCGGACGCCTGGACACCGTCGTGCTCGCGGCTGCCGCCCAGCCCGTCGCGGCGGCCGCCGACACCACCGACGAGCAGTGGCGTGCCGCCATCGGGTCCACTCTGGACGCCGCGTTCTTCGTGGCGCGCGCCGCGCTGAGGCGGCTCCCGGCGGGCGGGGCGATCGTGGCCGTCTCCTCCGTGAACGCCACGCTCGCCGCGCCCGGGCTGCCCGGGTACGCCGCGGCCAAGGCGGGACTGGAGGGCCTCGTCCGGCAGCTCGCCCTCGAGTACGGGCCCGCGGGGATACGGGTGAACGCCGTCGCACCGGGCATGATCGGCAACGCCGGCCTGCCCGGCGTCGCCGAGGGGTACCCGCTGCGCCGCGTCGGCAGGCCCGACGAGGTGGCCGCCGCCGTCGTCTTCCTCGCGGGCGCCGGGTTCGTCACCGGCGCGGTGCTGCCCGTCGACGGCGGGCTGTCCATCGCCTCCCCCGCCGCCTGGCTGCGGCCGGACCTGCGGGCCCGCTGGCTCTAGCGTCCCGACCCGGACACTAGCGCCGGTACGGCAGCTCGGCGACGACCTCGAACTCCCGCGGGGTGCGCCGCGCGGTGAACCGGCCCTCGACGACCTCGACGCGGGCACGCAGGTTGGACAGTCCCTTGCCGGGGCACCCGTCCTCCTCGAGCACCCCGTCGTTGCCGATGCGCAGCCGCAGCACGTCGTCGTCGACCGCGAGCGCGATCGTGCAGTGCTCGGCCTCGCTGTGCCGGAGGATGTTCGTGACCGCCTCCCGCACGACGGTCGCCAGCACCACGTCGACCTCGCGGTCGATCTCCTGCTGGGTGGGCGGCGGCCGGTCCGGCAGCCGCACCGAGATGCCCGACGACGTCAGGATGTCGAAGGCCAGGCCCAGCTCGCTGGCGAACGACAGCCGCAGGCTCTCCGCCGCGACGAGCCGGGCGTCGTTGCCCGCCTTGTGGCACAGCCACAGCAGCTCGTCCAGCTCGTGCCGGACGCGGTCGTCGTCCCGGCCGATCAGCGCCGCGATCAGGTCGGTCTTCAGCGCCATCGCGGACAGCCCGAGCCCGAGCAGGTCGTGGGTGTCCCGCGCGAGCCGCAGCCGCTCCCGCACCGCGGCCAGCTCCGCCAGCTCCTCACGCAGCGCGACCAGCCGCACGGCGAGGTTCGTCAGCCGCGCCAACCCGTACACCAGCAGCCCGAAGGCCACGGCGGTCGCCGTCGCGTACCCCGTCCACCGCGCCAGGGCCGCCGTCCACGGCTCCCCCGACGCCAGCAGCACGAGCGCGGGCACGCTGGCGACGATCACCCCGAACCACACCAGCCGCGACCGCCCGCGGAACAGCAGCAGCGCCGACCCGGCCAGGAACCCGGCGAACGCCAGCCCGACCGACCCGACGAACAGGAACTGGACGTAGGTCAGCACGGCCTGTGCCGCGAACGTCCACGGCCACGCCCTCGGCCTGCCGCGCAGCCCGGAGTGCCGCAGCTGCAGCACCGGGATGGCGACGCCGGCGACCAGGGCGACCACGACGGCGGAGGTCGGGTACTCGACCCCGGACAGCACGACGTTGGCGAGGTTCTGCGCGGCGAACAGCACCAGCACGACCAGCAGCACCACGGTCGCGACCTTCGGCGCCAGCCGGACGCCCGGCTCCGGGGTGGTGGTGATCCGCTCGTCCGGGTCCGCGGCGATGGCGCGTGCCTCGGCCAGCATCTCGCGGGCGGTGACCCCGGCCGCGGCGATCTCGGCACGTGCCACGTCCGGGCAGTCCCCGAGCGCGTCCCGTGCCGCCGTGGCCCTGGCCGTGACGGTCCGCACCCGGTCCCCGATCATCGACTGCAGCCGTTCGGCGACCGCCAGCCGCTGCCGGGTGATCGCGGCGACGGCCAGTTCGTCGCGGGTCGACGCCACCTGCCGGACCAGCTCGGCCACCCAGGTCAGCCCGAACAGCGCCAGCCCGTTGTCCGCGAACGCGATCAGCAGCCACACCGCCGCGTGCACGACCGGCGCGTACGGCGGCCCGACCACGCCCAGCCAGAGCACGCCCTCGACGCCCATCAGCACGACGAACGCCACCCACGACGCCGGCGCCGACACGGTGAGCAGCACCAACCCGGCGAGCAGCCCGGAGATACCGCCGACCCAGCCGTTGCCGAACAGGACGAACGGCACGTACGTCAGCACGGCCTGCGCGCCGAGCAGCCACCAGCGCAGCCTGGTCCACAGCGGGCGGGCCACCCCGCTCGCGAACCACATGGGCAGCACGAACAACGCCACCACGAACAGCACGTACCAGAACTCACCGTGGTCGACGGCGTCCACTGCCCGGCCCGCCAGGAGCGCACCGAGGAAACCGAGCACGACGGCACGAGCGCCGCGTATGTCACGCCGCGCATCAAGTTCGTCGGTTCCGACCGTCCTCACTCAACGGGAGGCTACCGGGTTTCGGGGCGAGAGCGGCCACCAAACGGAGGACGCTCCCGCCCCGGCGAATTCAGACCCGGATGAACTTCACCGCGTCCGCCCGGGCACAGCCGGTGCCGCCCGCGGTCAGCTTCACGTAGCCGCCCTCCCCCGCGGCGAAGGAGTACGTGCCGAGCGACACCCACCCGCTGGTCCCGGCGGTGCCGTCCACCTGCCTCGTCGCGGTGCCACCGCTGTGGCCGACGTCGTAGCGGGCGTTCGGGTCGCTCCCCGAGTGGACGATCTTCCACACGTACACCTGGTAGCTGCCCTGGGCACGCAGCGTGGGCCGCCACGTCGCCGTGCTGCCCGCGGTGTGGCAGGTGGCGTAGCGGCTGGGCGAGGTGTGGTTCCAGCCGTCGAGGGTCGAGTCGTGCCAGCCACCGGACTCGCTGTACCCGTAGGCCGCGGGGCCGTCGTTGTCGAGGTAGTAGTCCTTCTGCCAGTACCGCACGTAGTCGAACTGCGCGGTCGACGGCCCGTTCGCCGTCACCGGGTAGGCGATGCTGGTGAGCCAGATGTTGAGGTGGTCGTGGGTCCACTGGTCCGGCGTGTACGGGGCGGTGTAGCGCAGCTGTCCGTCCACGTAGAACTTCACGGACGTCTCGGACCAGTCGGCGCCGTAGGTGTGCCACTGCCGCAGGTCCAGCCCCGAGTCGTACGTGGTGCCGGGGTGGTAGCCGCCGTCGCCGGTGCCGTTCCACGTGTGCACCCCGCTGTGGATGGTGCGCTGGTTGACGGAGTCGTTCTCCAGGACGTCGATCTCGGTGCGGCGGTCGGCGCCGAACGTGGTGCTGCCGTCACCGGCCATCATCCAGAACGACGTGTGCCACCCACCGGCGGACGGCAGCTTGGCGCGGGTCTCGTAGTAGCCGTACCGCAGGGCACGCTTGCTGACGAGCCCGCCGCCGCTCCAGTCCTTGCCGAGGTACTGCGGGGACTCGGCCTTCAGGTTGATGGTCATGAGCCCGCCGCCGACGGTCACGTTCTCCGGCCGCTGCGCGCTGCCCGCCTTGACGTCGGTGCGGTGGTTCCACACGGACGTGTCGGGCGCGGTGCCGTCGAACTCGTCGCTGAACACGAGCGTGTAGCCGGACGTGGGCGGGTCGGCCGCCGCGGGGACGGTGGCGACCGGGCCCGCGACCGAGGTGAGGGTGAGTGCGAGGGCGGTGAGCAGGGCGCTCCTGCGCATGGGGACCTCCGTTACCAGGGTGCGGCGAGGACGTGGAGCTGGTGGTCGGTGGGTGCGGTGAGGTACAGGTGGTCGGTGCCCGCGCGCCGGATCACGGCGAGGCGCTGCACGTGCACACCGGGCAGCAACGCGGTCTCCACCCAGGTGCTCCCCGAAGGACTGGCGGCGAACGCCTGGTCCCCGGAGGCGGTGGCCTTCTTCGCGTAGTAGACGCGCAGGCCGGTGCCCCACGCGGTCACGTCGATGGCGGCGTGGGTGTCGTAGGCGCCCGCGTACACGGTCCTCCGCTGCCACGCGGTGCCGTCCCACTGGGCGATCCGCACGTGCCAGCGTCCACCGTGGACGGTCCGGTACCGGTAGGCGACCACGGGTTTCCCGCCGGACAGCGCGAACTTCGCGCTCTGCACCCCGGGCGGCCCGGTGGTGTCGTCCCGGTCGGTCTGGTCCTCGGCGCCCTCGACCGGCTGGTACACGACGGGGCTGGTGACGGTGGCCGGCGCGGCGACGACGGTGCCGGCGGCGTTGTGGAACCGCCCGGCCGCGATGTCGTAGCGCAGGTAGGAACCGAGGTGCCGCAGGGCGTTCGTGCCGCCGTAGGCCCATTCCCACGAGATGTGCAGGTTGCCGCTCCCGTCCCCGGCGATGTCGTCCGGGTAGGCGACGTAGCCGGCCGAGCGGGCGAACACGGCGACGCGGGTCCACCGGTCGGCCGCGTCGTCCCACCGGTAGAGCCGGCCCTCGGGGTAGGCGCGGATGATCAGGTAGACGTCGCCGTTGTCGACGCGGGTGAGGTTCGGGTAGGTGTACTGGTCGCCCTGGTCCGGCATGTCGACGGACCGGTTGACCATGGTGGTGACGTCGCCGGGGGCGGACGACCGGTAGTAGATCCAGTTGTCGTTGTGCATGGCGACGAACGCGTGGATGTACCCGTCCCCGTCGACCGCGATGGAGGGCTGCTTGTGACCGATGTCGTCGGGGTAGACGGCGCAGGTGCCGTCGGCGGCCTCGAGGCAGCCGCGGGTCCAGGACCCGTCCGGCGCCTTGCGTCCGATGTAGACGGTGTGGGTGTCGGTGGCGCCGCCGTTGGCGGGGCCGGGCCCGCCCCAGGCGTTGTAGGCGACGTAGAGGGAGCCGTTCAGCTCGTCGAGCGGCCGCCACCACCCGGCCTGGTTGGAGGCGTCCACGCGATAGGGCACCTGCTCGGCGGCGGCCGTGGCGGGCAGCGCCAGCAGCAACGCCAGGCAGGCGAGGATGACACGTCTCATCGGGACTCCTTTGTCCGGTGCAGACGGGCGGGGATTCAGTTGGTGGTGAGCGCGGTGGCGGTGTAGCCGAGCGCGGTGCTGACGGTGTCGGCGGCCTCGATGACCACCTGGGCCAAGGACTCCCGCCGGTTGCCGAGGTCGAGCGCGGACAGGGACCCGGAGACGGAGATGGCGGCGACGACGGCCCCGTCGCGGTCCCGGATGGGCGCGGCCACGCAGGCGCGGCCCAGTGCCAGCTCCTCCACCTCCATGGCGTACCCACGAGCCCGGACGGTGTCCAGCTCAGCCTCGAGCGCACCGAGATCGGTGACGGTCTTGGCGGTGAACGCGGTCAGCTCGGTCAGGATGGAGCGCCGCTCGTCGCTGCCGCAGCCGAGCAGCAGGCACTTCCCGAGCCCGGTGGCGTGCAGCGGGTTGGTCTGCCCGAGCAAGGTGAACGACCGCGGCGCCAGCTCCCCCTCGGCGTTGATCAGGTAGACGAGCCGGTCCCCGTGCCTGCGGGCCACGTTCACCCCGAGCCCGAGCCGGGCGGCGAGGTTCTGGGCCACCTGCCGAGCCTCGCGGTGCACAGGTTGCTGGTTGGCGGCCGCACCCCCGACGCGCAGGGCGAGCGGCCCGAGCCGGTAGAGCGCGGTGACGGGATCCCGCTCCACGAAGGCGAGCGACTCGAGCGTGGCGAGCAACCGCGTGGCGGTGGACAACCCCAGCCCAGCGGCGGCGGCGAGGTCGGAGGCCCGGACACGTGTGTGCCCGGCGTCGGCGAGAGCCCGCAACAACTGCGCGGCCCGCTCGACGGACTGGTTGTTCCCACTGTCGACAGCCACAGGTCCTCATTCTGCAAATGGAGTTGCAATATCGACCAAAGTAGGCGCGAGCTTGCAACTCAACTACCGCCAAACGGCCGAAGCGGACTGGGCATACGAGGGTGGCACCGTCCTGAACGGCGCGTTCAGGACAAGGGGAGGGAGGCGGCAGGCAGCCCACCACCAAGGACTGCTGCCTGCCATCCCAGCCCCGTGCAAGACCCCTGTCATCCCGGAGACCAGCCGGTCCGGCGAGACCCCCGGAGGGAACTCACCAACACGAAACGATCAAGGCAGAACCTCACCCGCCGTACCGAGGGTCAGCGGCAGGCACAGCCTGATCCCCACGCCCGGCAAGAATCGCCGACATGGCAGAGAAGTAGGGCGGAGCAGCGACAGTCCCCCCGAAGGCGCCGCTCCCGCAGTCCCCCACGTGAACCGGCGGCCCAGGACACAACTCCCCCGGCCGCGGCCCGTCCGCGAACACCAGCGACGACACCGCATACCCGTCAGCCCCACCGACGAAGGCGACCGACTCGCTGTTCTGCGTGGTCCCCGTCTTCCCGATCCCCGGCCGGTCCCACCCGGCGACCCGGGCAGCGGCGGCCGACGTCCCCGACGTCGTGTCCCGCGACAACCCCGCCATCACCGTGTCCGCGAGCCCGGCGGGCACGACCTGCGAGCACCCGTCGCCACGCACCGGCACGGCATGCCCGAACCGGTCGGTCACCGACAGCACCGGGTCCGGCGGGCACCACACCCCACCGCTCATCAACGTCGCGGGCACGTTCGCCAGTTCGAGCGGGCTCACCGGGCTGTTGCCGAGCGTGAACGACGGCTTGTCCAGGAAGTACTCCGACTGCGGCTCGTCCCGCTGCGGGTCGTCCGACGTGTCGGGCGCGCCGCCCGCGTCGTTGGCCCGCAACGTCTCCCGCAGCCCCAGCCGGGACGCCATGTCGAGCACGGCGGGCATCCCGACCTTCGTCTCCAGCCCGACGAACGCGGTGTTGGGTGACGTCGCGAGCCCGTCGGCGAGCGTGATCGGGTCCGGGTAGTGCCCGTCGTTGTGCACGGTGTAGCACTGCCCGCCCGCCGACGCGAAGCAGCCGCTCGGCGGGTTGGGCAACGGGGTGTCCAGCCCCGCGGCCCCGCTCGCCATCGCGGCGGCCGCCGTGAAGATCTTGAACACCGAGCCCGCCCCGAACGGGTCGCTGACGTCGGCCACGATGTTCCCCGACGTCTCCCCGGCCGCGGCGTCCGTGCCGAGGTCGCGGTTGGCGACCATGGCGAGCACCTCGTGCCGGTCACCGCCGGGCGCGATGACGGCCATCGTGTTCGCGACCCCGTCCTGCGTCGTGGGCACGTTCGCCTCGACCGCCGACTTCGCCGCCGCGCTGACCGCCGGGTCCATCGTGGTGCGCACCGTGTAGCCGCCGGTCGCGAGGTCGTCGGCGGACAACCCCGCCGACGCGAGGTAGCTCAGCGCGTACTGGCACAGGAACCCGGCGTCCGGCGCGGCACCGGCACACGTGCCGGCCGGCACGGCAGGCCCGTCCGGCAGCACACCCAACGGCGCGCTCTTGGCGGCCTCGGCCGCGGCCCGGCCGATGGACCTCGTCGCGACCATCGCGTCCAGCACCTGATTCCGCCGCCGCACCGCGGCGTCCGGGTGTGCGTACGGGTCGAACAGCGTCGGGTTGTTGACCATCCCGGCGAGCAACGCGGCCTGCGGCACGGTCAGCTCCGCCACCGGCACCCCGAAGTACGCCCGCGCGGCCGCCGCGGCGCCGTACACGCGCCCGGTGAACTCGACGACATTCAGGTACGACGTGAGGATGTCGTCCTTGCTCGTGCCGCGGTCCAGTTCGACCGCCGACCGGGCCTCCCGGATCTTCCGGGTGAGGGTGTCGGCGCGATCCGCTCGCTGTGCGGCGGGATCGTCCCGGTCGACGACGTTGATCAGGTAGTTCTTGACCAGCTGCTGGGTGATGGTCGACCCACCCTCGGTGGGCCCGCCGCGGACGTCGTTGAGCAGCGCGCGGAGCACGGCGGCCGGGTCGATCCCGTGCTCGGTGTAGAAGTGCCGGTCCTCGACCGACAGGATCGCGGCCTTGAGCGTGTCCGGCACCTGCTGCGCGGCCAGCGGCAACCGGTACTGGTCGAAGATCGTGGCGACGACCGCGCCGTTCCGGTCGGTCACGGTGGTCACGAGCGGCACCCGCCCGGCGAGCGACGCGGGCGTGATCCGGGCCGCGCGCCCCGCCACCCTGGCCGCCACCAGCCCACCGCCGAGCACGACCGGGGACAACAGTGCGGCGAGGAGCACCCCGGCCAGCAGAATCCCCCCGCTGAGCCGCAGCACTCCCCGCCGCATCCGTCCTCCCCCGGTTCCCCGACCTCCCGACAAGGGAGATCCTCCGCGTCGAACCTGAGGGAATCGTGTGACAGGCCTGAAAGAACCCGGTGTTTCAGCCGCGGCCGGACCGGCGCGCGTACGCGCGGGCGGCGCGCACGCGGTCGCCGCAGCGCACGGAACACCACTGCCGACGCCCGTGCGTGCGCAGCAGGTAGCGGTTGCACGGCGGGGAGCCGCACGCCGCCAGCCGGTCGGCGTCGGCGCCGGTGAGCAGGTCGGCGGCGTCCCCGGCGAGGACCGCGAGTGCGTGGTCGAGGATCTGGGTCGCCGGGTGCTCGGGCGCGCGGCGGAAGCCGTGGGTGTCGTCCCAGCGCAGCAGCGCGGCGCTGGGCACGCGGGTCATGGCGTCGTTGACGGCCCGCAGGGCGGCGGCAGGCGCGGGGTGCCCGTCGATCCGGGCGGCCAGCAGGGCCCGCACCTGTTCCCGGAGCGCGCGGAGCTGCGCGGCGCACACCTCCCGCAACCCGGCGTCCTCGGGGGCGAGTTCGTGCCCGGCCAGCCACCGGTTCGCGGCCGCGGGGTCGCCGAGCAGGTCGAGGTACTGCCCGCCGGGCAGGGCGATGGCGCTGTTGGCGAAGTCCAGTGCGACGTGCTCGCCGGCGCCCGGCGCGGGCGGCAGCGCCACGCGTGCTGCCTCGGCGACCTCCATCACGCTCCTCATGGTACGCCTTGCATTTATCCGTGAGAACGGCCTAGCGTTGCTCACGGCAAACTCAACCCACATCCGTGAGGTATCCAGGATGACCGACATCCAGTCCACCGAGCAGATCCCCGTGCGCGTCGTCGGTGGACCGACCACCGTCATCGAGTACGGCGGTCTGCGGCTGCTGACCGACCCCACCTTCGACGCCCCCGGCGACTACCCGATCGGCCCCGGCCGGGTCCTGACCAAGACGGCCCCCGCCCTCGCCGGCCCGGCCGACCTCGGCGCCGTCGACGCGGTGCTGCTGTCCCACGACCAGCACCCGGACAACCTCGACACCGCGGGCCGGGCGCTGCTCGCCGACGTCCCGCTCGTCCTCACCACCGGCAGCGGCGCGCAGCGGCTCGGCGGCACCGCCCAGGGGCTCGCCCCGTGGGAGAGCGTCGACCTGACCCGCCCCGGCGGTGGTGCGGTGACCGTGACCGCCACCCCGGCGCAGCACGGGCCCGAGGGCTGCGAACCCGTCACCGGCGAGGTCGTCGGCTTCGTCCTGAGCGCCGCCGACCTGCCCACCGTCTACGTCAGCGGCGACAACGCGTCCCTCGACGTCGTCCGCGCCGTCGCCGAGCGCGTCGGCCCGGTGGACACCGCGGTCCTGTTCGCGGGCGCGGCCCGCACTCCGCTCTTCGACGGCGCGCTGCTCACCCTCGACGGGGCCGGGGCCGCCGAGGCCGCGCGGATCCTCGGCGCCCGCCGGGTCGTCCCCGCGCACTGCGACAGCTGGGGCCACTTCACGGAGGGCCGCGACGAGCTGGTGGCCGCGTTCACCGCGGCGGGCATCGCCGACCGCCTCGACGTGGGCTGACGCCGCTCAGCCGGTGACCCGGCCGACCGCGCCGTAGCCGAGCAGGCGGGCAGCGGACTCCTCGTGCTGCGGCCACGCGAGGCTGCCGTCGGACGACCGGTCGGGCCGCCACCGGTGCAGGAGCACGAGCCCGGGATCGACCAGCTCGGTCCCCGCGAACCAGGACGCGATGGTCGCCTTGTCCCGCGGGTAGACGCGTTCGTCGGCCATCTCGTAGAGCTTGAGCAGGCCGGCGAGCCGTTCCCGCGTCCCGGGGTCGGCCTCGTCCTGGCTCATGGTCGAGATCGCGAGGTAGCTGCCCGCCGGGCACGCGTCCCGGTAGGTGGCGACCAGGCGCTCGGGGTCGTACTCGTCACCGATGAACAGCAGCAGCCCGGCGCACAGCAACCCGACCGGCTGCGTGAAGTCGAGCAACCGCCGGGTCTCCTCGTGCTCGAGCACGGTGCGCGGGTTGCGGACGTCCGCCCACACGACGGTCGCGTTCTCGTTGTCCTTCAGCAGCTCGTAGCTGTGGTGCACGGCAACGGCCTCGTAGTCGACGTACACGACCCGGGTCGACGGGTCCTGCCGCTGCGCCTGCTCGTGCACGTTCCCGACGGTCGGGATGCCGGAGCCGAGGTCGAGGAACTGGCGAACCCCGTGCGCCATCAGGAAGTCCACCACCCGCCGCAGCCAGGCCCGGTTGATCCGCGCGATGTCCTTCACGAACGGCGCGACCTGCTCGACCTGCGCGGCGAGCGCCCGGTCGGACTCGAAGTTGTGGGAGCCGCCGAGGTAGTAGTCGTACATCCGGGCCGCGTTGGGCTTCGCGAGGTCGACCTCGCGGACGTTCGTGGGTGGCTTGGGGCTCATGGAACCGGCTCCGTTCCGTGGTCTTCGCAGGACCCGGCCGAGCTTACGACGGCCGGGTCCGGCAAGATCACACCGGCGTCAGCACCGGCGCCGGGCGCCTGCGCAACCCGGTCACCGCCACCGCGAAGGCGAGCGCCGCGGCGGTCACCGGCACGGCGAGCGCGTCGTGCAGTCCGGCCAGGCCGTGCGCGGCGACCGACAGCGACGTCGCCACCGCCAGCCCGAGCGCGGAGCCGAACTGGAACGACGTGTTCCACAGGCCGCTCGCGAGCCCCTGCTCCGCGTCGGCGACCCCGTCGGTCGCGACGATCGTCAGCGGGCCGTAGACGAGCGTGAACGCGATCCCCAGCAGCACCATCGTCGGGAACATGGCCGTCCAGTAGCCCGCGTCGGCGGGGATGGACAGGAACAGCGCGTACCCCAGCACCGCGGCGGCCACCCCGGCGGCGATCACCGGCGGGTTGCCGAACCGGTCGACGAGCTTCGGCGTGACCGTGGGCGCGAGCACCGCGTCGATCGCCACCACCAGCAGCGCGAGCCCGGTCTCGATGGCCGACCAGCCACGCACCTCCTGCAGGTACAGCACGGTGATGAACTGGAAGCTGACGAACGCGCCCGCGAACAGCACGGTCGCGAGGTTGGCCCGCACCAGCGCCACGTTCCGCAGGATGCCCAGCCGCACCAGCGGCGCGGGCGCCCGCCGCTCGACCGCGACGAACGTGCCCAGCAGGGCGACCGCCACCGCGCCGGTCACGACGCTGACCACGGCGGGCACCTCCGGCAGCCGCACCACCGTGTAGACGAGCGCGACCATGCCGGTCGTCAGGGTCAGCGCGCCGACGACGTCGAACCGTCGTGGCCCGTCGGCGGGGACGTCGGCGGGCACGAGCCGCACCGCGACGACGAGGATGACGGCCGCGAGCAGCACCGGCGCGAAGAACACCCACCGCCAGCCGAGCCCGGTGAGCAGCCCGCCGACGACGAGGCCGAGCGAGAACCCGCCCGCCCCGGCGGCCGCGTACCAGAGCACCGCGCGGTTGCGCAGCGGTCCCTCCGGGAAGCTGGTCGTGATCAGCGACAGCCCGGCGGGCGTCATGAACGCGGCGGCGACCCCGGTGACGAACCGCGAGACGATCAGCACCCAGCCGTCGCCCGCGAGCCCGCCCAGCCCGGAGAAGGCCAGGAACACCGCGAGCCAGAACACGAACATCCGGCGGCGGCCCAGCAGGTCGGCGGCCCGTCCACCCAGCAGCATGAACCCGCCGTAGCTCAGCACGTAGGCGGACACCACCCACTGCAGTTCCGCGGTCGACATGCCGAGGTCCGCCCTGATCGCGGGCAGCGCCATGCCCAGCATGGACACGTCGACGCCCTCCAGGAAGATCGAGCCGCACAGCACGAACAGCACGGCCCGTGCGCGGCCGTTCATCTTCTCCACTTCACGCTCCTTGGTTACCAAACAGAACTGGGTTCTCTCTTGTTATGAACCTCATCCTGAGTCACCATGGGGAACTGTGGAAGAAGGCACTTCGGAAGAACCCGGTTACTGCGAGGGAACGCAGGACTTCGACGTCTGGCAGTGGCACTCCCGCGCCGACTGCGAGGTGCGGCAGATCCTCGACCGCATCGCGGACAAGTGGTCGCTGCTGGTGATCGCGTTGCTGGAACGCCGCTCGCTGCGGTTCTCGGAGCTGCGCAAGGAAATCGACGGCATCAGCCAGCGCATGCTGACGGTCACGCTGCGCCAGCTCGAACGGGACGGGCTCGTGAACCGCAAGGTCTACCCGGTGGTCCCGCCCCGCGTCGACTACGAGCTGACGGACATGGGCTGCACCCTCCACGAGACCATCAAGGCACTGGTCACGTGGACGGAAGAGCACCAGTCGGCGATCGCGGCGGCACGAGCCGCCTACGACGCCCGCGCCACACAGGAACGCGAACTCCTGGGCCAGTAACCCCGGCGCTCCCCCCTCGCGAGTCACGCTCTGGCGCACATCGAGTTGTACGTTTCGTGCAGGTCCGAGGTGCACGAAACGTACAACTCGGCATGCGTGAGAGCGTGACTCGCGAGGTTCGGGCTGGATGACAGAACCGGACAGGATCGTGGGCAAACGGGCGACATCCGCTTCCGTGGCACCACGCGCGCTGGGAGCATCAGGCGGCGACAACGTTGTCACTCCTACCCTGCGGGAGTACTCATGTCGCGCACCGGCATGTCCGTTTTCGCTGCCGTCGCAACGGCTCTGGCGCTCGCCACGGCGCCCGCGTCGGCGGCGGCGCCACCGACGGCCCAGGTCGTGATCGACGACCCGGCCCAGTACGTCAACCCGTTCACCGGCACGCAGCCCGGCGGTCCCGACTTCGGGCACGGCGGCGGCGCGGGCAACACCTTCCCCGGCGCCGACGCGCCGTTCGGGATGCTCCAGTGGAGCCCGGACACGGTGACCCACCAGCACGGCGGCTACCACTACGACGACAACCGGATCTACGGCTTCAGCCTCACCCACCTGTCCGGCCCTGGCTGCAGCGACTTCGGCAACGTGCCGTTCATGCCGACGGTCGGCACGACCCCCGTCTCCTACTCGACGTTCTCGCACGCGAACGAGTCCGCGTCGCCCGGCTACTACTCGGTGGCCTTCGGGAACGGCGTCCGCACCGAGCTGACCACCACCCAGCGCGCGGGCGTCGCCCGGTTCACCTACCCCGCCGGGCAGCGGGCGTCGCTGTCGGTGGACGCGGCCAAGGCGTTCAACGCGGCGAGCGGGTCGATCACGGTCGGCGCCGACAGCCTGACCGGCTACACCGACAGCGGCGGCTTCTGCGGCGCGGGCAACCGCTACCGGCTGTACTTCCACGTCACGTTCGACCGGCCGTTCGCCACCGCCGGGGTGGTCACCACCGACGGCACGGTCGACACGTCCCGCCGCACGGTCAGCGGGAAGAGCGCGGGCCGGGTGCCGCCGTCCCCGAAGACGGCCGCGCAGCAGTCCGGTGTGGACACCCGCACGAGCACGGACCAGGGCGGCGGTGTGAGCGCGGCCGCGGCGGCCGCGTTCGTGTCGTTCGACACGAGCACCAGCACGACCGTCACGGCACGGGTCGGCATCTCGTTCGTCTCGCTGGACGGCGCGCTCGCCAACCGGAACGCCGAGGTGGGCACGCGCACGTTCGACCAGGTCCGCACGGGCACCCGGGCGGCGTGGAACGACATGCTCGGCCGCGTCGCCGTCGCGGGCGGCACCGACAACGCGCGCCGTGTGCTGTACACGAACCTGTACCACTCCTTGTTGCACCCCAACGTGTTCAGCGACGTCGACGGCCGCTACACGGGCTTCGACCGGCAGGTCCACACGGTCGCGGCGGGCCACGCGCAGTACGCGAACTTCTCCGGCTGGGACGTCTACCGCTCGCAGTCGCAGCTGGTCGCGCTGCTCGCGCCCGCGCAGGCGGCGGACATCGCGCAGTCGGCGGTGAACCAG
Organism: Actinophytocola sp. KF-1; assembly: GCF_054661535.1. NCBI lineage: Bacteria > Bacillati > Actinomycetota > Actinomycetes > Pseudonocardiales > Pseudonocardiaceae > Actinophytocola > Actinophytocola sp. KF-1. The sequence goes on from NZ_BAAFVK010000009.1 coordinate 205,406, forward strand.
GCGGCACAGGGCGGCTACTTCGACCGCTGGACCGTCGCGAACGGCGGCACCGGCGTGATGAACGGCGACCCGCTGCCGATCATCGTGTCGGGCACGTACGCGTTCGGCGCCACCGGCTTCGACGCATCGGGCGCGCTGTCCCGCATGATCGCCGGCAGCAGGGACGGCCGGGAACGCCCTGGTTACGCGCAGTACGACGCCTACGGCTACGTCCCCGTCGGCACCGGCGGCGTGTGGGGTTCGGCGGCCACGACGCTGGAGTACGCGAGCGCCGACTTCGCCGTGTCCGCGCTGGCCGGGCGGCTGGGCGACACGGCGAACCGGGACGCGTTCCTGCGCAGGGCGCAGAACTGGCGCAACCTGTTCGAGTCCGGCAACCGGTACCTGCAGCCGCGCAACACGGACACGTCGTTCCCGGCGTTCAGCCCGACGCAGCAGAACGAGTACGTCGAGGGCAACGCCGCCCACTACACGTGGCTGGTGCCGCACAACCACCGCGGCCTGTTCGACGCCATGGGCGGCAACGCGGCCGTGCTGTCCAGATTGGACACCTTCTTCACCGAGCTCAACGCCGGCCCGACGAAACCGTACGCGTACCTGGGCAACGAGCCGACGCTCAACACGCCGTGGGCCTACGCGTACGCGGGCGCGCCGTACAAGACGCAGGACGTGGTCCGGCGGGCGCTCACGTCGATCTTCAACGCGGGCCCGAACGGGTACGTCGGCAACGACGACCTCGGCCAGATGGCGTCGTGGGCGGTGTGGGCCGCGATCGGCATGTACCCGCAGGTGCCCGGCCGCGCGGAGCTGGTGCTGGCGAGCCCGCAGTTCCCGGCGATCACGATCAGCCGGGGCGGCGGCGTGACGATCGACATCACCGCGCCCGGCGCGTCGGACACGGTCAAGTACGTGCAGTCGTTGTCGGTCAACGGGACCGCGTCGAACCGCGCGTGGGTGCCGGAGTCGTTCACCAACGGGGGCGGCACGCTCGCGTTCACGCTGGGCTCGACGCCGAACACCGGGTGGGGCAGCGCGGCGGCCGACGCGCCGCCGTCGTTCGACGTGGGCCCGAACCCGCCGCGCACGGGCAGGCTCACCGCACTCGGCAAGTGCGCGGACGTGAACCAGTCGGCCACCGCCAACGGCACCAGGATCCAGCTGTGGGACTGCAACGGAACGGGCGCGCAGCAGTGGACGCTGGCGTCCGACGGCAGTGTCCGCGCGCTGGGCAAGTGCATGGACGTCGCGGGCAGCGGGCGCGCGAACGGCACGAAGATCCAGCTCTGGGACTGCAACGGGACCGGCGCGCAACAGTGGTGGCCACGGCCGAACGGCGCGCTGGTGAACCCGCCGTCGGGCCGCTGCCTCGACGTGCCCAACAGCGTGACCACCAACGGTACGCAGCTGCAGTTGTGGGACTGCAACGGAACCGCGGCGCAGAACTGGCAGTTGATCACCAATCAGTGAACAATTCCCGGTGGCACATCGGCTGCTCTTCGGGGAGGGCACATGCACGAGGTGACACGCAGGGACGTGCTCCGTGGCGCCGGTGTGCTCGCCGGCGCCACGGTGCTGGCCGGTTCCGCCGCCCACGCGGGCGCGGAAACCGGTGGCGTCGTGGGGATCGGCCAGGGCACCAACATCTCCGCCCAGGTGTCCCCGGACGGCAGGCACGTCGCGTTCGACCTGGTGACCGCGATCTGGACCGTGCCGATCGGCGGCGGCACGGCGGTCCGGCTGACCGGTGACGACGTCGACGCGACGCAGCCGGCCTGGGCGCCGGACGGGCGGACGCTGGTGTGCCAGGCCTACCGCGACGGCAACTACCACCTCTACACGCTGCGGCGCGACGGCTCCGGGTCGCGGCAGCTGACGAGCGGGCCGTTCGACCACCGCGAGCCGAAGTTCTCGCCCGACGGCAGGACGATCGCGTTCTCGTCCGACCGCGGTGGCAGCTACGGCGTGCACACCCTGGACGTGGCGACCGGCGCGATCACCGCGCGCACCGACACGGCGGCCGAGGAGGCCATGCCCGCGTGGTCACCGGACGGGCGGCGCATCGCGTACACGGTCGACGGCACGGCGATCGACGTGCTCGACCTCGCCGCGGGCACGACGTCCCGCGTGGTCACGGCACCGGCCGGGGCCACGCTGTACGGTCCGTCGTTCGCCCCCGACGGCACGCTCGCGTACGTGCGCGTCGCGGGCGCGACCGCGGAGCTGGTCGTCGGCGACCGGGTGCTCAGCGGGCAGGGCGAGGACGTGTTCGGGTTCGCGCCGTCGTGGCTGTCCGCCACGGAACTCGTGCACACCGCGGGCGGCCACGTGCTGCGCCGCACGCTCGACGGCGTGGCGACGGTCGTGCCGTTCACGGCGCCGGTGCCGGTGGTCCCCCGGCCGGACTACCACCGCGCGACGCGTGACCTGGACTCGACGCGGGAGCGGCGGGCACTCGGCATCGCCTCGCCGGTGGCGTCGCCGGACGGGAAGCGGGTCGCGTTCCGCGCGCTCAACGCGGTGTGGCTGCTGACGATCGGCGACCCCGTGCCGACGCGGCTCGTGGCCGACGGGTACTTCAACTCCGACCCCGACTTCGCCCCCGACGGTCGCTCGATCGTGTACTCGTCGGACCGCGCGGGTGACGCGGACCTGTGGGTGCGCGACCTGGCGTCCGGCGCGGAACGGCGGATCACCGGGCTGTCCGGCGCCCAGCTCGCGCCGCGCTTCTCCCCCGACGGCGGCCGGATCGCGTACTGCGACCAGGACGGTGTCGTGTGGGTGCTGGACCTCGCGTCCGGGACGCCCGAGCAGGTGACGCCGACCCTGTTCATGCCGGGCAGGCCGACGTGGTCACCGGACGGCCGCACGCTGGCGCTGGCGGCGGTGAAGCCGTACTCGCGGCGGTTCCGCGAGGGCACGAGCCAGGTGCTGACGGTCGACCTCGACAGCGGCGCGCTCACCTACGCCGAGCCGATGCCGCACGCGTCGATCGCGACCCGCGGCGACGACGGCCCGGTCTGGTCGCCGGACGGGCGGCACCTGGCGTTCACGGTCGAGTCGTGCGCGTGGGTGGTGCCGGTGGACGCCCGTGGCCGGTTCACCGGGCCCGCGCGGCAGGTGACGCACGAGGTCACCGACTCGCTGTCGTGGCTCGGGCCGGACCGGTTGCTGTACCTGCACAACGGCGCGCTCCGGTCGGTCGGCCTTTCCGGCCGCGGCGTGAAGGAGATCCCGCTGTCGCTGCGGTACCGCCCGGCCCGGGTGCGGCGGCACGACGTGGTGCGCGTGGGCGCGCTGTGGGACGGCAGTTCGACGCGCCTGCGCGGCCGGACCGACCTCGTGCTGGCCGACGGCAAGGTCGAGGCCGTGCTGCCCGCCGGTGCCCGGCCGCCCACGGTGGACGCCCCGGACCTGACGGCGATGCCGGGCCTGATCGACGCGCACGTGCACTGGCACCTGCGCGGCAGGCAGTGGGGTGACCGGCAGGGCAGGCTGTGGCTGGCGTACGGGATCACGACGACCCGCTCCCCCGGCGACCCGGCGTACCAGTACGCGGAAACGCGGGAGGCCCTGACGGCCGGTGCCCGCGTGGGCCCGAGGTACTTCGGCACGGGCGAGGCCGTCGACGGGTCGCGCGTGTACTACAACTTCATGCGCCCCACCCGGTCGGTCGCCCAGCTGGCGCTGGAGCTGGAACGCGCGCGGGCGCTGGGCTACGACATGATCAAGACGTACGTGCGCCTGCCGGTCGCCTACCAGCGGCGGGTCGTCGCGGCGGCGCACCGGGCGGGTCTGCCGCTGTCGTCGCACTACCTGTACCCGGCAGAGCGCATCGGCATGGACGGCATGGAACACACGGGCGCGACCAACCGGCTCGGCTACTCGCACACGGTGTCGCGGCTGGGCCGCGCGTACGAGGACGCGGTCACCCTGTTCACGCGGTCCGGGATGTCGATCACCCCGACGCTGTTCAACTCGGCGGCCATCTACGACAACGACCGTTCGCTCGTCGAGGACGTGCGCACCAGGACCCTGTTCCCGTCGTGGGAGTACGCCCAGTACGTGGCGAAGGCGGACGCGGCCAGGACCCCGGCGAACGCGACGACCCTCGCCCTGCTGGCGGCGAACGTGGACATGGTGCTGCGCATCCACCGGGGCGGCGGTTTCGTCATCGCGGGCACCGACGCGCCACTGGACAACCCGGCGGTGTCACTGCACGCGAACCTGCGCGCCAAGGTGCGGTTCGGCTTCACCCCGTACGAGGCGCTGACGACCGCGACCCGCAACCCCGCGCGCTGGCTGGGCCTGGCAGGCGAACTGGGCGAGATCCGCCCGGGCGCACAGGCGGACCTGTCGTTCGTGGCCGGTGACCCGCTGACCGACATCCGCGCGGCGGCAGCGGTCCGGATGGTCATGACCGGCGGCCGGCTCCACACGGTGGACGACCTGCTGGCCCCGTTCACCGCGCCCGTCGCGGCACCGGCAGCGGTGACCACCGCCCCGGCCCCGGTCCACCGGCACGACGACTTCTGGTGGCACGAACCGGAATGGGCGCACCGCTACTGCTGCTGAACCTCCGAGAACCGCGATCGCGGCCCGGTTGCCGGTGGGCGGGCTGTTGAACCCAGGACACCTCGCGAAGACAGCCGAGCCCGCCTCGACGAGGTCGTCAGGACCGGGTGCGCTGGTGGGCCGCCAAGCGGGCGGCGAGCCACAGCGGGAAGGCGGCCGCGATCGCGGTCAGCACGAGCAGGGCCACCGACAACGTGCTCGCGTAGCCGAGTTCGCCGTACTCGAAGGCGCGGCGGTAGATCAGCAGCGGTGCGGTCAGCGTGGCGTTCGCCGGGCCGCCGTCGGTCACCAGCAGCGCCGGGACGAACGCGTTCTGGACCACGACGACGATGTCCCGCACCGCCAGCACGAGCACGATCGGCGCCATCAGCGGCAACGTCACCCGCGTCATCGCGAACCACGGGGAGCCGCCCTCCACCGCGATCGCCTCGTGCAGGTGGGACGGGATGGCCAGGCGGGCGGCCAGTGCCACCACGAACGCCTCGCCCACCTGGAACGCCATGACCAGCACCAGCCCGAACCGCGCACCCCACGGCGTGGTCAGGAAACCCGGGTCGGGCACCCCGAACACACCGAGCAGCGCGGGCAGCGGCCCGTACAGCGGGTTGAGGATCCACAACCACAACAACGCCCACGCCGCGTCCGGGATGACCGACGGCAGGTACGCCGCCGCCCGGCCCAGTGCCGTTCTCGCGCCCCGGCGGCGGGCCAGCAGCAGCGCCGCGCCGACCGCCAGCAGCAACCGCAGCGGGACGACCACCGCCGCCACGAACGCGCTCACGCCCACCGCGTCCCAGAACGCCTCGTCGCCCGCCAGGCGGGTGAGGTTGTCCGTGCCGGTGAACGACGGCGGCCGGAAGCCGAAGTAGTCGGTGAACGCCAGCGCGGCGGCCAGCCCGAGCGGCGCGAGCACCAGGAGTGCCGAGCCCGCCAGGTAGGGCGCCGCCAGTGGCCACCTCCTCATCGGCGGGCACCGGTCGACGCGTCGAAGTGGTGTTCGTCCTCGGGGCGCCACGTGACCACCACGTGCTCGCCGACCCGCGGGGCGTCGGCCCACGGCACGCGCGCCAGCAGGTCGCCCACCCTGACCAGGCACTCCTCGCCCGCCGGTTCGACCGCGGCCACCGTCCCCGGACGACCATCGCCGGAGCGCGCCACCCGCACCCGTTCCGGCCGCACCCCGGTGACCACGCCGCCGGCCTCGGGCAGCAGGTTCATCGGCAGCGGACCGAACACCCGCGCGACCGTCGTCGTGGCCGGGCGCGCGTACACCGCCGCCGGGGTGTCGCACTGGAGCACGGTGCCGTCGGCCATGACCGCCACCCGGTCCGCCATCGCCATCGCCTCGGCCTGGTCGTGGGTCACGTGCACCATCGGCACGCCGAGCGACCGCTGGACGGCACGGATCTCGCCACGCATCCGCAGGCGCAGCTCCGTGTCGACCGACGCGAGCGGCTCGTCGAGCAGGCACACCCGCGGCGAGCGGATCATGGCGCGGGCGAGCGCCACCCGTTGCCGTTCGCCGCCGCTCAGCTCGCCCGGCATCCTGCTCAGCAGCGGCTCGACGTCCAGCACGCGCGCCACCTCGCGCACCCGGCTCTCGACGTCGGCGCGCCGGGTGCCCCTGGCCCGCTCCCCGATCCCGATGTTCGCGGCGACCCCGAGGTGCGGGAACAGCGCCGCCTCCTGGAACACCAGCGCCACGTCCCGCCGCCCCGCGGGCACGCCGGTGACGTCCCGGTCGTCGATGACCACGCGGCCCGCGTCCAGGGGTTCCAGGCCGGCGATCGCGCGCAGCAGCGTCGACTTCCCCGACCCGGACGGCCCCACGACGACGAGCAGCTCGCCGGGCTTGGCGACGAGGTCGACCCCGTCCAGGGCCACGACCCGCGCACCCCGGCGTGCCCGGTAGACCTTCCGCGCGCCCTCGACCGACAGGCTCATCCGGCCAGCAACGGATCGGCCTGTTCCCGGATCTCCGCGAGCACCTCGTCGAGCGGCACACCGTCGAGGAACGCGCGCTCCAGCTGGGTGCCGATCACGTCCTCCACCTCCGGCCACGACGGCGTCACCGGCGTGTGCCGCAGGTCCGGGATGGCGTCGAGGAACACCTGCGACGACGCGGGCGCCCTGGTCGGGCTCAGGAACGCGGGCGACGTGGCGACCGACCGCAGCGACGGCACCGTCCGGCCGCCGAGGGCGGTCAGCGTCTGCCCCTGCGTCCCGACGGCGAAGGCGACGAACTCGGCGGCCGCGGTGGCGTTCGGCGAGCCCGCCGCGACGCAGTAGGCGTCCGAGTGCAGCACCGACGCGGGCTCGCCCATCACCGGCAGGCCGGCGACGTCGAAGTCCAGCCCGCGCTGCTCCCGCAGGGCAGGCACCTCGACGCGGGAGCTGAGGAACATCGCCACCTTGCCCGTCATGAACTGCTCGGGCACGCCCTGTGCGGCGAGCTGTTCCTTGTCCGGGGTCGCGCCACTGGCGACGAGGTCCAGGACCTTCCGCAGCGCGCCGCGGGCCGCGGGTTCGTGCAGGGTCGTGCGGGTGGGCGACGTCTCGTCATCGACGATCGTGCCGCCGTTGCTCCAGATGAACGGCGCCATGCGCACGATCGACGGGTCGATGCCGACGCCCTTCACGCCGCCGCGCGTCAGTGCCTTGGCGGTCGCCACGAACTCGTCCCACGACCAGCCCGCCTTCGGTGCCGGAACACCGGCCTCGGTGAAGAGCGCGCGGTTCCAGTAGACGACGAGCGAGGAGATGTTCTGCGGCATGCACTGCAGCACGCCGTCGTAGGTGAACGCCCGCAACGGCTCCTCGTAGTAGTGCGCCGGGTTCGTCCCGGTCGCCATGAGCAACGGGCCGATCGGCTCGACGGCGCCGCGTTGCACGAACGGCGCGTACTGGCGGTAGTTGATCAGGAAGACGTCCGGCGCGTCCCCGGACGTGAACGCGGTGGAGAGCCGGGTGAGGTGGTCGTCGCGGCTCACGGTGACCAGCTCGACGTCGCCGCCACCGGACTCCTCGTAGGCGGACACGAGACTCCGGTAGACGGCCGCCTCCTCCGGGTCGGCCCCCACCTGCACGGTGATCGGCGCCGCCGGGTTCCCCCCTGCGGCCCCGCCGGCACCGGCGCCGTCCGAGCACGCGCTCAGCACCAGCAGCACGGGGATCGCGAGCAGTGTCCGTTTCATGAGCGCTCCACCGAGGAGAAGAACGACCGTTGGGCGATGCCGAACGCGAGCAGCGCGGGCGCCGTCACGAGCACCGCGGCGGCGAGGTAGATCGGGTACAGCGGGGCCTCCATCTCACTGAGGTTCCGCAGCCCGAGCGCCACCGGCCAGTTGCCGGGGGACGACACGAGGGTCAGCGGATCCATGAACGTGGACCAGTAGTACAGCCCGGACAGCGCCGCGACCGCCACCGCGGCCGGCCGGACCAGCGGCAGTGCGATCCGGCGCCACACGGCGAACGGGCTCATGCCCTCCAGCACGGCCGCCTCGAGCAGCGCGGCGGGGATGCGCGAGTACGCCAGCGCGAACAGCAGCACGTGGAACGGTGTCGTGCCCGCGAGCGCGAGCAGCGCGACCGTGAACGGCGTGTCCGCGAGGCCGATGCCGCGCAGCAGCACGACCCGCGGCACCCACAGCGCGGCGGCGGGCACCAGCAGCATGAGCACCGACACGCCGACGAGCAGGCGCCGCGGCACGCCGCGGGCGGTGACGATCGCGAGCCCGGCCATCGACGTGACGACGACGGTGACCGGGACCGCGACCACGAGCAGCAGCACCGAGTTCAGCAGCAGCTCGCCGAGCGGCATGAACCGCGGCACCGTCGCGAAGTTCGTCCACTCGACGGGGTCGGGCCACAGGTCGAGCCCGTCGGGCGGCGGCTGCAGCGGGCGCTGCAGCGCGCCGAGCACCATGACCGCGAGCGGCGCGAGGAACAGGGCGGACAGCACGACCACCCCGGCGGTCCACCAGGTGGTGGTCCGCCGGGGTGGTCGAGTGGTGTCGTGCCGGGCCAGTGGAGCGCCTGTCAGCCCGCGTCGGCGAGCGAGGTCGTCCAGATGCTCCGCCCGTAGGTCGCGGCGTAGAGCGTGTCGCTGCCGGCGGGCAGGTCGATGTCGTTGACCGGCACCAGCGGCAGGTTCGCCCCCACCTTGACCCACGTCTTCCCGAGGTTCGTGGTGCGGAAGACGCCGACGTCGGTGGCGATGAACAGCCAGTTCTTCTTCTCCGGGTGCCGGATGACGTCGTTGATCGGCGCCTGCGGGATCCGCTTGCCCGTGATGTCCCGCCAGGTCCGGCCACCGTCGGAGGTCATGACCAGGTGCGGGTAGGACTCACCGGAACGCCAGCCGGAGAAGCTCGCCCACGCCACCTTCGCGTCGTCGGGGTCGACGGTGATGCGGGTGACCCAGCGGCCGGGGAACACCGGGCTCTGCAGCTTCTCCCACGTCACCTGGTCGGCCGCGGCCATCGCGTTGCGGCTCACCCACACCAGTCCGCTGTCCGTGCCCGCGTACACGAGGTTCGGGTCGTCCGGTGTGGTGCCGATCGCCGTGATCGTGCCGAAGCCGGGCGCCCGCGGCTCGGTGCCCTCGGTGAGGTCCGGGCTGATCCGCTGCCACACCCGCTGACCGGGGTCGGTGTTGATCCGGTTCACGAACTCGCTGCCGCCGAACAGGAACCGCGGGTCGGCCGCGAACTCGAGCGGCGCCACCCAGTTCTTGCGGGCGCCCGGGATCGTCATGCCGAATCCCGCACCGTCGACGAAGCCGCGGCAGCCGCCGTTCTGCGAGCAGCCGTAGTACTTGCGGTCGTTCGTCGGGTCGATGCGGTTCATCATCCCGTCGCCGCCGACGAAGCCGAACCAGTCGCCGTTGACGGTGTTGTCGTTCGCCCACGACTTGAGCGAGCCGTTGTCCTGCGAGCCGGCGTTGACCCGCGCGCCGTCCTGGACGGAGACGTCCATGGCGTAGAACTGAGTCACGGCCAGGTGCGGCGTCTTCGCCCACAGGCCACGTGCGGCGCCGTTCTCGTTGGACCAGTAGAAACCGCCGTCGTTGCCCAGGTACACCTTGCCGGGCGTGAACGGGTCCCACTCGAGGCCGTGCTGGTCGGCGTGCGGCGTCTGCGAGGTGACCCAGGTGAGGCCGCCGTCCTTGCTCTCCGCGAGGCTCACGCCCGCGACGAACACGTGTGCGGGATCCGCCGGGTCGACGTACACGCGGCCGAACCACCAGGCGAACCCGCCGCTGATGCTCTGCAGCGTGCCACCGCTGGTCGGACCGACCGGCGTCCACGTGGCACCCGCGTCGGTGCTGGTGAAGAAGCCGTTGAAGTTGCCGCCCGCGGTGCTGGAGATGAGGTACGCGCGGTTGGGGTCGGTGTCGGAGAAGTCGACGCCCATGCGGCCGACGTAGGTCGCGGTGACCGGCTGCCCCTCGACGTCGACGCTCTGCGGGAGCGGCGGGTTGTGGATGTTGGTCCACGTGCGGCCGCCGTCGGTGGAGCGGTACAGGAAGGAGTTCTTGCCGTAGATGCGCGACTTCTCGTCCCGGATCTTGTCCCACGTGGTGGCGAGCATGATGTCCGGGTTCGACTTGTTGATCGTCACGTCGATCGCGCCGGTGGCGGCGCTGTCCGGGACGATGACGCGGGTCCAGGTGCGGCCGCCGTTCTCGGTCATGAACAGGCCGCGGGTCGGTTCGGTGTCGTGCAGCGCGCCCATGACGGCGACGAACACGCGGTCGTCGTCGCGGGGGTCGATCACGATCTGGCCGACGGTGTCGCCGGACTGGAGGCCGACGTTCTGCCAGGTCTCGCCACCGTCGGTGGACTTGTAGACGCCCTTGCCGTAGTAGGCGGAGCCGCCGCCGTGGTCGGGTTCGCCGGTGCCAGCCCAGACGACGCCCCGGGAGTCCACCGCGACCGCGCCCATCGACTGGGGCAGCTGGTCGTCCCACGCGGTGGCGAAGGTCGCGCCCGCGTCGTCACTGCGCCACAGCCCGCCCGTGCCGGTCGCGATGTAGACGACGTTCGGTGTGGTGGGGTCGGCGGCGATGTCGCGGATGCGGCCGCCGATGTTGCTCGGGCCCAGCTGCTGCCACACCTGGTCGGTGGCCGGCGAGCCCATGGCCGCCGTGCCCATCTGCTCGGACTGCGCGATCGCCTCGGTGATCGCGGCGTCCGGGATCGTCCCGTCGGGGTTGGCGCGCTGGAGGTACATCCACTCCTCCGCGCCGAGCGGGTCGGCGGCCGGCGCGCCCACGGGTGCCGCTTCGGCGCCGTACTCCCGGTCGGCGACGACGCCCGCACCCAGGAGGACCACCAGTGCCGCGGCCACGATGGGGACAGGTCTTTTCTTGCGCAAAGCGGTTCCTCCTCGGGTGAGCCGTACCCCGCGTCACGGTAACACCCGAGAAGTCCGATTCGTCTGCCTCCGAATGGCCGCTGTTTTCCCTGTTTTCCCAGCGCTGCCTAGAGTTGCGCCATGGTCGCACGTGGACTCGCACTGTCCGTGGTGGTGGCGTCGCTGCTCGTCACCCCGGGCTGCTCGACCGGGGACGGCGCCGCGGCGTGCCCCGAACCGGCCGCCGCCCCGGCGGCCGAGACCGCGCTCATGCCCGACGGGCTGTCGTTCGACCGGATCGGCACGGTCACGCACGTCGTCAGCACGGACGGGCACGTCACCGTGCAGGCGGTCACGGACAAGCCGATCGACGAGGTCACGGTCCTGATCCAGGACGCGGTGACCGCCGCGGGCTACCGCCCGGCGGGCATGGACAACGAGGGCTTCGAGGCGGAGGTCTTCTTCACCGCCGGGGACTACGCGGCGGGACAGGCCCTGGTCCGCGAGGGCGACTGCGAAGGTCGCTGGGACGTCGACCTGGTGCTGGTCGAACCCGGCGCGGTGCCGTCGACGACGACGAGCACGACGAGCACCACCCCGTCGTAGGTCACCCCACGACGAACCGCAGGTGCGTCACGTCGCGGTCCTCCAGCCGCCGCACCAGCCGCAGCTCGACGTGCCCGGTGTCCTCGAACAGCCGCCGCCCGGCGCCGAGCAGCACGGGGACGAGGTGGATCTCCATCTCGTCGAGCAGGCCCGCGCGCAGCAACGACCGCGCCGCCCCCGCGCCGTGCACCATCACCGCGCGGTCCCCGGCCGCCGCCCGCGCGCCTGCGACGCACTCGGCCACGTCGGTGAAGAACCGGGCGCTGCCGGGCGGCACGTCACCGGGGTCGACGTGGTGGGTCAGCACGTGGATCGGCACGCCGTCGTGGTGGTCGCCCTGCCAGCGGCCGGCCAGCTCGAAGGTCCGCCGCCCCGAGATCAGGGCGCCGGTCGCCAGCGCCTCCCGGTACACCTGCCCGCTGGGGCCGTCGCCCATCCGGTCGTCGAGCCAGTTGAACAACCGCCCGCCGCCGCGGCCGAGCTCCTGCCCGGGACGGTCGTCCGGGCCCGCGATGTACCCGTCCAGCGACATCGACATGTACAGGACCACCTTGGCCATGACGTCAGCTCCTCACGTGTCGGCATACCTCGCCGACGCGTCGAACGACCCGGCCCGGGATCGACACGTGCGCCGGAACTCCTAGTCCACCGTGGTGTCCTCGGGGCGGGTGCGGGCGAGTTTCGCCAGCGTGTCCAGCGTGGCCGCCAGCACCTCGGGCGGCGGGGCGGACAGCGCGAGCCGCACCGCGTTGGGCGCGCGGCCCTGGCCCGCCGCGAACGCGGCGGCGGGGGTGACGGCGATGCCGAGGCGGGCGGCCGCCGCGACGAACGTCTCCGCGCGCCACGGTTCCGGCAGCTCCCACCAGCAGTGGAACGCGCCGGGGTCGGCGTGGACGGTGCACCCCGCGAGGCGTTCGGCGACCAGGCGCTGGCGGGCGGCGGCGTCGGCGCGCTTGGCGGTCACGATCTTCTCGACGGTCCCGTCGGCCGTGCACCGGGTCGCCGCCTCCAGCGCGAACCTCGTCGCCGCCCACCCGCCCGAGCGGATCGCGCCCGCGACCGCGTCCACGGCCCCGGGCGGGGGCACCAGGTAGCCGAGTGAGAGCCCGGGGGCGATCCGCTTCGACATGCTGTCCACCAGCGTGACCCGGTCGGGGGCGTACGCGGCGAGCGGGGGCCGGTCGTCGCGCAGGAACGTGTAGATGCCGTCCTCGATCGCGGGCAGCGCGCGGTCCGCCAGCACGTCGGCCAGTTCGGCGCGGCGCGTCTCGGACATGCTGACGCCCAGCGGGTTGTGCAGTGTCGGCTGGACGTAGACCGCGCGGACGTTCGCCGCGCGCACCGCCGACGGCAGCACGCCGTCCGCGTCCATCTCCAACGGCACCACCGTGACCCCGAGCCGCGCGGCCACGGCCTTCACCACGGGGTACGTCATCGCCTCCACGCCGAGACGGCCGCCGACCGGCACCAGTGCGGCGACGGCGGCGGCGATGGCCTGCCTGCCGTTGCCCGTGAACAGGATCGCGGCCGGGTCCGGGGTCCAGCCGGTGCGGCTGAGCAGCGTCACCGCGGCCGCGCGTGCTGCCGGGGTGCCGTCGACGGCCACGGGCCACAGGGTGTCGGCCAGCGCGTCCGGGCGGACCAGGCGCGTGAGGCTCGCCGACAGCAGTTCCGCCTGGTCCGGCAGCAGCGGGAAGTTCAGCTCCAGGTCCACGCGCGCGGTCGCGGGTTCGGCCAGCGCCGGTTCGGGTGCGGGCGCGCCGGCGCGGACGAACGTGCCGCGGCCCACCTCCCCCACCGCGAGGCCGCGGCGCACCAGCTCGCGGTACACCCGCGCGGCGGTCGACGCGGCGATGCCGTGCTGCCGGGCGAACCTGCGCTGCGGCGGCAGCTGGTCCCCCGCGCGCAGCCGGCCCGCGGCGATGTCGTCGGCGACGCGGTCGGCGATCAGGCGGTAGTCGTCCACGGTTCCCCATATTGCACCGAGAGCATTGTTTTGATTGCACTGACATTTTGCACCGAATAGCCTCGGTACGGCAAGGGAGGAGCACCCATGAGCACCGCTGCCGTCAACGGCATCACCATCGGCTACGACGACGAGGGCGTCGGCGACGACGTCCTGGTCCTCGTGCACGGACACCCGTTCGACCGGTCCATGTGGCGGCCGCAGCTCGCGTACGCCCGTGACCTCGGCTGGCGCGTGATCGCCGCCGACCTGCGCGGCTACGGCGAGTCGACCGTCGTGCCGGGCGTGACGCCGCTGTCGACGTTCGCCGAGGACGTCGCCGCGCTGGCCGACCACCTCGGCGCCGGGCGGTTCGTGCTCGGCGGGCTGTCGATGGGCGGGCAGATCGTGCTCGAGTGCGTGCGGCAGTTCCCGGACCGCGTCCGCGGGCTGGTGCTGGCGGACACGTTCGCGCAGGCCGAGACGCCCGAGGGCCGCACGGTGCGCAACGACATGGCCGACCGCCTGCTGCGCGAGGGCATGGCCGGCTACGCCGAGGAGGTGCGGTGGAAGATGGTGGCGCGGCGCAACCCCGACGTGGCCGGGTTCGTGGCGCGGATGATGCTGGCGGCGCCACCGGAAGGCGCGGCCGCCGCGTTGCGGGGCCGGGCGGAGCGCCCCGACTACACCCCGGTACTCGCGGAGATCACCGTGCCGACGCTGGTGGTCGTGGGCGCTGACGACGAGTTCACCCCGGTCGCCGACGCCGAGTACCTGCACGACCGCATCGCGGGCTCGACGCTGCGGGTGGTCGACGGAGCAGCGCACATGCCGAACCTGGAGCGCCCCGCCGAGTTCAACGCGGCCCTCGCGACGCTGCTGGGGCGGGTCCGATGAGCCCGGCCGTGTTCGTGACCGGCGCCAGCAGCGGTTTCGGCGCCGCGATCGCCCGCCGGTTCGCCGCCGAGGGCGCGACCGTGTTCGCCGCCGCGCGCCGCGCCGACCGGATTCCCGCGCACGAGCGGATCCGGCCGGTCGCGCTCGACGTGCGGGACGCCGGCGCCGTGCGCGCGGTGGTCGGCGGGCTGCCCGCGATCGACGTGCTCGTCAACAACGCCGGTCTCGCGAAAGGGCTCGAACCGGCGCAGCGGGCCGACCTCGCGGACTGGGACGACATGCTCGACACCAACTGCCGCGGTCTTGTGCACTGCACCCGCGCGGTCCTGCCGGGGATGGTGGCGCGCGGCCGCGGCCATGTGATCAACCTCGGTTCGGTGGCGGGCACGTACCCGTACCCCGGCGGCAACGTCTACGGCGCGACGAAGGCGTTCGTGCGGCAGTTCAGCCTGAACCTGCGCAGCGACCTGCACGGCACCGGCGTGCGCGTGACGTGCGTCGAGCCGGGGATGTGCGAGGGCACGGAGTTCTCGGTGGTCCGGTTCGGCGGTGACACGGACCGCGCGGCCGCGGTGTACGAGGGCATGCGGGCGCTCACGGCCGACGACATCGCCGAGACCGTCCACTGGGCGGCGGCGCAGCCACCGCACGTCAACGTGAACACGATCGAGCTGATGCCGGTCGCGCAGTCGTCCGGTCCGTTCGAGGTGCACCGGGGATAGCGCGACGCACGTGCCCGCCGCGGGTGCCGGTCCGCGTGCACGCCGCGGTCATCGCAGCGAACGCGGCCTGCCCACGTCGGGCCTGCGGTAGTCGCAGACCCCGGTCGGGAAGATCTGCTCCAGCCGCGCGCGCTCGGCCGCGCTGGGCCGCCACGACCCGTACACGCCGCGGTCGATCGCCGTGTCCACCGGCTGCAGCGCGCACTTGTAGTGCTGCTCGTCGAACGGGCCGCCCGCGACCGTGCGGGACGTGCCGTGGATCGGGAACCGCCGCGTGCACGGGCCGGCGGGGCCGCGGTCGATGATGCCGCGCCAGGCGTCCTTGCCGCGGTACAGCAGGGTGCCGTCGGTGGCGAAGCAGCTGTCGACGGCGGCGGCCGGCTTGGCGGCCGCGACACCGCGCGACGGGTGCGCACGCAGGTTCGCCATCCACTCGTCCATCACGGCGAGCGCCATCGGGGTCTGGTCGAACGCGCGGGCCGGGCGGGCGTCGGTGAACCAGACGACCTGGTTGGCGGCGGTCCCCTTCGCGTCGAGCATGCGCTGGCGCGAGGCGAACGACTGCCGCGCGTTGTGCATGTCCAGCTCGGCGTCGAGGTAGTGCCGCCAGTCGATGACCGGGATGTCGATCTTCCCGTCGAACACGAGCCCGGACCGGTAGGCGGCCTTCATGGCGGCGACGCTGCCCTCGGTGCGCGGCCGCACCCCGTCGGCGTTCTTCGGGGTGATGTTCCGCGCGCTC
Source organism: Actinophytocola sp. KF-1 (assembly GCF_054661535.1). Classification (NCBI taxonomy): domain Bacteria; kingdom Bacillati; phylum Actinomycetota; class Actinomycetes; order Pseudonocardiales; family Pseudonocardiaceae; genus Actinophytocola; species Actinophytocola sp. KF-1. The sequence goes on from NZ_BAAFVK010000009.1 coordinate 221,247, forward strand.
CAGACGTCCACGTCGGCCGGGCAGGCCTGGGTGACGAACGGGCACCCCTCCCGCACGGCGTCCTCGGGTTGCTTCCACCCGCCGACGTCGGCGTTGAGGTCGAGGAACTCCGCGGGCGTGAGGTCGCCGTCGACCAGCGCCTTCAGCCCGTACTGGACGCCGACGTTGTCCCAGGTGGACCGGGCGTAGCCGGTCTCGGGGTCGCGGCCGTAGACGTTGACGGCGTCGTTCCAGTGCGTCCACTCCACGGCGGCCTGCTGCTCGGGCGTGATCCCGGGCGCGGTGCCGTACTTCGGGTTGAGCGCCAGCGGCGACAGCCCGCGCCACCCGTTGACGCACTCACTCGACCCCGGCGTCGCGAGCCAGGGCGTGAGCTGCGCGTACGGGTTGGCGACGGTGTCCGAGGCGGCCAGCCCCTCGATGAGGGTGCGGTTGGTCCACTGCCGCCACCGGGAGGTGGGGTCGGCGAGGACCTTCTGGTCCATCCAGCGTTCGAGCAGCTCGCAGTCGCCGACGTGGATGGTCTGGGTGACCATGTCGGGGTAGGAGTACTGCGGGATCGCGGCGTCGAGCAGGCCCCGGTGGTTCTGCCCGTACACGTACTGCTGGATCCCGCCCCCGGACCCGCCGAGCCCGACGGTGTAGAGGGGGTCGCCGTACTCGGTGACGAAGCGGGACTTGACCATCATGGCGGTCTCCCCGCCGAGCACCAGGTTGTAGTGCGTGTTGGTCTTGGTCCCGGTCGACCAGGCGATCGCGTACCCCTCGCCGAGCCCGTACACGTAGCGGGACTCGCTCTGGTTGTTGGAGCCCTGGTAGTGCCCGATCGCCACCCCGCCACCGAAGTAGTAGATGAGCTTGCGGTTCCAGTGCGGCAGCGCCGCGGGCCCGGTGCCCTCCGGATCAAGCACGGCGATCGTGTAGATGAAGCGGTTGATGGTCCCGCGTTCCCAGCGGATCACGAAGTCGAGGCCGCTTGGCGTGGTCGCCATGTCCGCGGGCCGTGGCGCCGACGCGTCGTAGGGCCGCCAGGTGTTCGCGGTGCTCCGGTAGTAGCGCCCGGCACGCGTGGCGAGGGAACAGTCGTCGTCGAGGAAGGGCCCTGCGAGGTCGAAGCCCGCGAGGTGCGCCGGGGTGGAGCAGAAGAAGTCGGGCTGCCGCGGCCCGGAGAACATCGGCCCCGTGACGGGGTGGTTGGTGAGCCTGATCCCGGCCCGATCCCGCGGCACAGCGGCGGTCACGGTGCTCTCCCCGAGAGGAAGACCCCGCACGACGCCCTCGAGCGCGTGCGGCACCTGGTCGTCGGGCACGAAGTGGTCGGTCACGTCGGTGCCGTTCACCCGCACAGTGATGTCGTCGAGCGACGCCGACCGGGGGACGACCACCCGCAACCGGGCAGCGCCACCGCTGACGTACTGCGCGGGCCCGGACAAGGTCTCGATCCGCAACCCGTGCCGGTGAGGCGTCCCATCCGCGACGGCCGCACCAGCGGCCAAACAAGCGAAAACGGTAGCCACAACAGCGATACGACGCCTCATCGCGTCCTCCCCAGGGTGTGGGCGGCTACGCAACGCTATGCACGACGACACGCGTCGTCAATGCTTGTCGTGAAACCGATTCGCACTCCGCAGGACATCGTCCTTGCTCGCAATCCCCCGCCGCGACGAACACGCATGTCGTATCCTCGACTACGGAGCGTTCCGAACCGTCAACGCTCCGATGACAAGGGGGAGCGACCAGCACGATGAACAGGCAACAGCACCGTCACGCCATCTCGGCCGAGCTGTCCGGCTGGTTCAGCAGCACGAGCACCGAGAGTTCCTCGGCGACCGGCAGCTTCGCCTTCACCGAGGACCAGATCCGCGCGGTCGTGACGAACTACCTCGACCTGGCCGACAGCTACAACGAGGCGATCGACAAGGCCGGCCGGATGACCATCGTCGAAGGCCCCGGGCTGGATTTCGCCAGCGACGCCTTCGCCAGCGCGGCCAACCGGTCGGGGAAATCCCTCATCGAGTCCTTCCAGCAAGCCCGGGACTACTGCACCGAGCAGGCCCAGTTGGCCCAGAACGCCCTGGACGACTATCTGGGCGTGGAGCACACGAACGTCACCGAGATCAACAAGCAGGGCCCTCAGGGTCCCCAGGCCGGGATCTGAGGCATGCGCATCCGTCGTTCGGCGCCGTTGGTCGCCATTCTCTGCCTCATCGTCACGGGCTGCACCACCACGAGCCGAGGCGAACCCGCGCCGGCCACCACGACGGAGACCAGCACCGCGGACTCCACGCCACCGTCCACACACGACGACGGCGAGGTGCCGAATCACGGTGCGCCCAAGGTGGCGGTGCCTTACGAGGACACGGATCGTTTCGAGCAGGACCCGTGTGCCGTCCTGACCGCCGGGCAAGCTGAGGATCTCAACCTGCCGACCACCGGCGAGCCCGACGACATTCCCTACGGAGTGGGCTGCAAGTGGCGCAACCCCGACACTCGCGGTCAGGTGACCATTTCGTTGCTCACCGGCAACGACCAGGGGCTCAGTGCTGTCTACGCCGCGGATCAGCGCGGGGACCTCGCATATCTCACCCCGTTGCCGGACATCGACGGCCACCCAGCGGTGGCGAGCGACGTCGAGGATCGGCGATCGGCGGGAACCTGCGTCGTCGATGTCGGTCTGACCGACGAACTGCTGCTGGGTGTTGCCCTGCACCTGTCCAAGGCGAATGTCGGGCAGAGAGAACCGTGTGAGGTCGCCGCGGATGTGGCCGGAATGGCGCTGCGGACGATGAAGGACGGCGCGTAGTCATGGGCAACTGGTTCACTGGCATGACGCCGCACGAGATCTATCAAGCGCTGACGACAGGCCCCGGCAGCGACAAGCTCGACAACGCGCAGGCGGCGGCCAAGATCCTGTGGGAGGACGAGGCCGAACGGGCGGACTTGATTCGCAGGCAGGGTGAGTTGATCCGGTCCGCCTGGCAGGGATCCGCGAGCGATGGGGCGTTCGGAGCCGCTCAGCCCCTCGCGGCGTCCGCGCTGAACAGGGTCGACGAACTGGCTCGTGCCGAGGATCTGCTGGACCGGCAGAGCGGCTCTTTCAACCGGGCGAAGAACGACGTCCGGCCGGTGCCGGAGGCCCCGCCGAGCATCGACCTCACCGACCCGGCGGTGGTGTTCACGGACTACGAGAAGGAGATTGTCGCCTACCAGGCGGACGCAGACCACAACATCGACGTCTTCCGCGGTTACGACGACGCCAGCAACTACAACGAGACGAACATCCCGGAGCGGTATTCGTCCGTAGCCGCGGCAGGCAGCGCCATCAGTGTGGTCGCCGATGACACCCCGCCCGAGGACACCGATGACCACATCGAGGCGCGGGAGCGCGAGCAACAACCGAGGCCAGGGGGCGAGTCCGGTCCCTACGGCGGGTACGCCGGGCCGTACGGCGGCCCCGGCCCCGGTGCCTCCCCGGTCAGTGGACCCCCGCCGGTCAGTGGCCCCGTTCCCGACCCGTCGCTCCCGCAGCAGACCACGCCCAGCACCTACGTACCGCCCTCGACCAACCCGCCGGGCTGGCTGCCGCCCGATCCCCACCAACCGGCACCGGGCCCCAGCCAGCCTGGCTACGTCCCCGGCCTCCCGGTCAGCGGCGTCACCAGTGGCTCGCCCGGCCCAAGCGGACGTGGTGGCTACGGGCCGGGCAGCGGCTACGGCCCACGCGGCGGCTACGGACCGGGCAGCCCGGGAGGCAGTGGCGGTCCCGGCCCCGGCGGACGCGGCCCAGTCCTCGGCCCCGGTCCCGCCGCGGGCGCACTCGCAGCCGAGGAAGCAGCAGCACGACGCGCGGCGGCGGCCGCGGCGCGAGGTGGCGCTCATGGCGCCATGACCGGAGCACCCGTCGGCACCGGCCGCGGCAAGGGCGACGAAGACGAAGAACACCAACGAAAAGTCCTCATCGAAGCCGACGGCGAAGACCTGTTCGGCAGCGACGTGCTCACCGCCCCCCAGGTCATCGGCGACGACGAATACGAGGACGACTGACCCGGTGCACCCCGCGCCGCCGCATCGACCAGCGAGCCCTCCCCCTGCGGCAGAAACGCGCTGATCCGCCCGCACCGCGAACACGGATGTCGTATGCTCGGCTACCGAGCGTTCAGGGGTTGAGCAGGGGGAACACGCGGGATGGACAGCCAGGGCCACCAGGACCGCATTCGAGACCAGCTGTCCATGTTCGGCACGGGCAGCACCGAGGGCACGGTGACCGGCGGCAGTTTCGCCTTCAGCGAGGCGGACATGGTGCGGATCAGGGACAACTGGCTCGACCTCGCGGAGAGCTACCGCACCTCGATGGACAACGCCAACCGCATGGCGCGGATCAAGCCACCGGCCGACGACATGGCCAGCGTGTTTCACGCCAACGCGGCGAACCGGTCCGGCGAGTCGTACCAGAACTACCTGGAACACAACCGTGCCTACTGCGAACAGCAAGCTCAGCTGTTCCACGACGCACTTGCCGACTACCGGGGCGTCGAACACACCAACGTCCTCGAGATCGAGCGGGCCTCGGATGGCCCGCAACATGGGGCTTGACAGCATGCGCATCCGACATTCCCTGGTTCTCACGAGCCTGCTCGGTCTCGTTGTCGCCGCCGGTTGCACGACCACCAGCGAGGGCGAGCCCCGACCGGCCGACACGGGAGCGGCGACGTCCGGCCCGACTTCCGGTGCCTCCGGCGACGATGACGAGCTGCCGTTCGCCGGTGCGCCAGAGGTGGATGATCCGCTGGACACCTCGCGGTACGAACAGGACCCGTGCGCGTCGATCACTGCCGAGCAAGCACAGCAGGATCTCAACCTGCCGCCGGCCGGCCGGCCGATGGACAACGTCGCTCTCGGAGTCGGCTGCGAGTGGAAGAACAACGACACGCGGGCGTACCTGCACATCGTGTTCGTTGTGGACGATCCCCGCGGTCTGAGCCCGGAATACGAGGTCAACGAAAAGGGCGGCTGGGACTTCTTCGAGGAACTCCCCGAGATCGAGGGATACCCGGCAATCGCGAGGGACCGGCCCGACGATCGCAGCCGCGGGTACTGCACTGTCGTGGTGGGGGTCGCCGACGACATGTCGTTCGAATCGACGCTTCAACTACGCGGCTCCAACATCGGGAAGAAGGACCCGTGTGAGATGGCGGCGTTCGCCGCGGGTCTCGCGTTGCGGACGATGAAGGAGGGGGCGTAGCCGTGGGCAAGTGGGTCAAGCACGACATGTCGGCGCACGACATCTACGAGTACTTCGCCAACGGGCGCGGCACCTCCTGGCTCGACGAGGGACAGGACGCCACCCGCGCAGAGTGGGATCTGGAACTCGAGCGCGCGAAGATGATCCACAAGCAGGGAGAACTGATTCGCGGCGGCTGGCAGGGGTCGGCCAGTGACGGTGCGTTCGGGGCCGCCCAGCCGCTCGCCGATTCCGCACAACACGGCGCTGACCTGCTGAGCCGGGCCGAGGATCTGCTCGACCGGCAGAGTGGGTCGTTCCACCGGGCGGCGAACAGCGTCACCCCGGTGCCGGAGGAGCCACCCGGCATCGATCTCACCGATCCGGCGGCCGTGTTCAGCGACTACGAGGCCCAGGTCGTGGCCTACCAGTCGCAGGTGCACCACAACATGGACGTCTACGGCGTCTACGACGGCGCCAGCGAGTACAACGAGACGAACATGCCCGGCGAGTACACGACCGTCAACCACGCGGGCGGCAACGACATCACCGTGACCTCGGGCGAGCCCACCGACACCGGGGACCACATCGAGGCGCGGGAGCGCGACCAACCGAGGACCGGCGGCGACCCCGGCCCGTACGGCGGGCCAAGCGGGCCGTACGGGCCGAGCGGGCCGTACACCGGGCCGAGCGGCCCCGGCAGTCCAGGGCCCGGGCCGGGCAGCCCGGTCAGCGGGCCGGTCCACAACCCGTCCCAGCCGCAGCAGACCACCCCCAGCACCTACGTCCCGCCCCCGGTCACCCCTCCCGGGCAGTACCCGCCGAACCCGTACCAGCCCGTGCCCAACCCCGGTCAGCCCGGCTACGGCCCCGGAGTCCCCGTCGGCGGCGCGGGCCCGGCAGGACGCGGCGGCTACGGCCCGGGCAGCGGGTACGGACCCCGCGGCGGCAATCCTGGCCCCGGCGGCACCCCGGGCCCCGGCGGGCGTGCACCCGCCCTCGGACCCGGTCCCGCCGCGGGGGCACTCGCCGCCGAGGAAGCCGCCGCACGGCGGGCTGCCGCGGCCGCTGCCGTCACCCGGGGTGGCACGTCCGGTGTGGCGGGCGCTCCGATGGGCGCGGGCCGCGGCAAGGGTGACGAGGACGAAGAGCACCAGCGCAAGGTCCTCATCGAGACCGACGGTGAGGACGTGTTCGGCAGTGACGTCCTGACCGCGCCGCAGGTCATCGGCGACGACGACTACGAGGACGACTGACCACGACCGCTCACCGCTTCGCCGGGCGTGCGGCGCGCGGGGAGCCCGCCTGGCTCACACGTGGGACAGGGCGAACGACACCAGGAACCCCGCCACCGTGATCAAGCCGATCAGCAGGTGGGCGTCCTCGAAGGCCTCCGGGATCATCGTGTCGGTGATCATGGCCAGGATGGCGCCGCCCGCGAGGGCGGTCACCGCCGCCAGCACTGCCGGGGACGCGCCGCCGAGCACGGCGTAACCGAACATCGCGGCCAGACCGCTCACGACCGCGATCCCCGTCCACAGACCGAACACGTACGCCTTCGACCGGCCCGCCCTGCGCATGCCGGCCGCACTCGACAGGCCCTCCGGCACGTTGCTGATGAACACCGCCGCCACCGTCACGACGCTCACCGCGCCGCCGCCGAGCAGGCTGGTGCCGATCACCATCGACTCCGGGACGCCGTCCAGCAGCGCGCCGAGGGCGATGGCGGTGCCCGAACCGGACTGGTCGGACTCCGACGGCTGCTGGCCGCCGGACCGCTTGCGGTGCCGGGCACCGCGCCGCGCCAGGAGCACGTTCGCGCCCGTGTAGAGCACGGCACCCACCACGGCGCCGAGTGCCGTCGGGGTGAGGCCGCCCCGCTCGTGGGCCTCCGCGATCAGTTCGAACGAGACCGCGGACAGCAGCACGCCGCTGCCGAACGCCATCACGCTCGCCAGCACCTTCGCGGGCACGCGCACCAGGAAGCCGATCAGCGCGCCGACCACCAGGGCGGCGCCCGCGAGCAGGCCCCACCCTCCCGCCACCAGAACGTCGGGCATGGCCACGATCGTCCCACGGTGCGGGACGGGTCGCGCGACGACACCGTGTTTCCGTTGTGCGGCAACGATGTGTCACCGGCACTTGACCTGCCGCCGACGCGGCCATATGGTTCCCCCATTCATAGGACATCCCATGTCCTATGTCGTCCGATGACGTACGTGTGCTCAGGAGGTGCGGTGTCCAGAACTCCGCCCGGGTCCGGTCAGCCCTTCAACCGGCGGGACATGTTGCGCTTCACCGGCCTCGCCGGCGTCGCCGCCGCCTTCTCGTCCAGTCTCGCCGCGTGTGGCGGTCCCGCCTCCACGAACGCGACCGGGGACACCGCCGAGTCGATCACCGCGGTGATCGGGTACGGCAACAACCAGACGTGGGATCCGCTGCAGACGGCCTCCGCCTTCTCGATGGCGGCCATCCTGCACACCTACGAGTCGCTTGTGGAGGGTGACCCGATCACCCGCGAGCCGTACGCCGGGCTCGCGAAGGAACTGCCAGGCGACGTCTCCGGCACGTCCATCACGTTCGAGCTGCGCGACGGCGCGACGTGGCACGACGGCAAGCCGGTCACCGCCGACGACGTCGTGTTCACCTACGCCCGCGCGCTGGACCCGGAGGAGAACGTGCTCGTCCGCACGTTCCTCACGCCGTGGCTCACCGAGGTGCGGAAGGTCGACGAGAAGACCGTCGAGTTCGTCCTCGCGCAGCCGTTCCCCTATGCGCTGCAACGCATCCAGACCGTGAAGATCTGCCCGAAGCACGTCTTCGACGGCGGCTGGGACGCGGCGGTGTCCGGCAAGGTCGTCGGCTCCGGGCCCTACAAGGTGGTCGAGCAGGCGCCGCTGTCGCACACGCGCTTCGAGAAGTTCGCCGACTACAACGGTCCGCGCCCGGCGGTCTACAAGACGATGCTGTGGAACTCGATCGTCGAAGCGTCGCCGCGGGTCGCGAAGATCTCCGGCGCCAAGCCCGCCGCGCAGATCGTGGAGAACATCCCCGCGGCCAACGCCGACCAGCTGGCCAAGGACGGCAGGAAGGTCGAGTTCGCCGACGGCGGCAACAACCTGTGGCTGATGTTCAACACCACGCACGCGCCGTTCGACAACAAGCTGGTGCGGCAGGCACTGCACCACGCGGTGGACCGCGACAAGATGATCCAGGTCGGCCTCAAGGGCAAGGGCTCGCCGGGCACCTCGTTCATCAACCCGAAGCTGCCGGTGTCGCAGGCCGCCGCGAACGACCTCGGCTACGACCCGGACAAGGCGAAGGACCTGCTGCGCCAGGCCGGGATCGCGAAGCTCTCCGTCACACTGTCCACGACGAACACCACGCTCGTCGCCGACTGCGTGAACGTGATCAAGGAGGGCTGGGACGCGATCGGCGTGACGACCACGTTGGACACGCAGGACACCAAGGCGCTGTTCTCCAAGCTCGACGGCGGGTTCGACTTCCAGGTCGTCGCGACCACGCAGAACGCGGAGCAGTTCGGCAACGACCCCGACCTGCTGGTCCGCTACTACTACGCGGGCGCCGGCGTCGGGGCGAAGTACGCCAAGTGGTCCGGTCCCGACCAGGAGAAGCTGATCGCCCTGCTCGACGAGGCCGCCGCCGAACCCGACGAGGGCAAGCGCGAGGGGCTCACCAAACAGGTCCTGGACATGCTCGCCGACCAGGCCGTGGTGTACCCGCTGGTGTTCACGCAGCTCGGCACCGCGTGGGACCCGGACGCCATCTCGGGGGTGCGCGCACAGGGCTACCCGGGCATCAACCTCAACCAGGCGAAGCCGGGAGCGTCAGCTTGATCATCCTGCGGATGCTGCTCGGGCGCGTCCTGTCGCTCGTGCCGCTGCTGTTGGGCGTCACGTTGTTCGTGTTCATCGTGATGCGCTTCTCCCCCGTCGACCCGGCCCTCGCGGCCTTCGACGGCGCGAACGCCACCGATGAGCAGCTCGAGCAGTTCCGCAGGGAGAACGGGCTCCTCGACCCGTGGCCCGTCCAGTACGGACGGTTCGTGTGGAACCTGCTGCACGGCGACTTCGGCGTCAGCATCATCACCAAGCAGTCGGTGGCGGACACCATCACCACCGCCCTGCCGCTCACCGTGCAGCTGACGCTGATGGGCGTGGTCATCGCGATCGTCGTGTCGCTGCTGCTGGGCATCACGTCCGCGGTGTTCCGGGACCGGTGGCCCGACCAGGTGATCCGCATCGTGTCGCTCGCCGGGGTCGCGGCGCCCGCGTTCTGGATCGCGCTGCTGCTCGTGCAGTGGCTGGCCGTCGGCGAGGGCCTGTTCCCCACCAGCGGGTACGTCAGCCCGCAGGACTCGTTCTCCGGCTGGCTCAACTCGATGACGCTGCCCGCGATCGCGCTCGCCATGCCGGTCGCGGCGCAGCTCACCAGGGTGATCCGCACCTCGATGGTGGAAGAGCTGGACAAGGACTACGTGCGCACCGCCCGTGGCGGCGGGCTGCCGCCGATCGTGGTGGTGGGCCGCAACGTGCTGCGGAACGCGCTGGTCACGCCGCTCACGGTGCTGGGCCTGCGGGTCGGCTACCTGCTCGGCGGCGCGGTCGTCATCGAGACGATGTTCGCGTTGCCGGGCCTCGGGCAGAACATGATCCAGGCCGTCAACGACGGCGACACCTCGAAGGTGCAGGGCTTCGTGATCACCATCGCGATCGGCTTCGTGCTGGTCAACCTGATCGTCGACATCCTCTACGTGATCGCCAACCCGCGCCTGCGGAGCCACTCGTGATGCGCCGGGGCCTCGCCGAGCGGCTCAGCAAGGGCGCGTCGTTCCGGAAGCTGGGCGTCACGTCGTGGATCGCGCTGGGGATCCTCGTGCTGCTGGCGCTGGCGGCGGTGTTCGCGCCGCTGGTCGCCACGCACGACCCGTACCTGACGGGCAGCGACGTGTCCGGGCCGGGCGGCGAGCACTGGTTCGGCACCGACTCGTCCGGCCGCGACATCTACACGCGCCTGATCTGGGGCGCCCGCTGGTCGCTCGCGGTCGGCCTCGGCGCGATCGCCATCGCGCTGGTGGCCGGTGCGCTGATCGGCGCGCTCGCGGCCACGTCGAACCGCCGCGTCGGCGAGACGATCATGCGGGTGCTCGACGTGGTCATGGCGTTCCCCGGCGTCGCGCTGGCCGCGGTGCTGGTGGCGGTGTTCGGCCGCGGGCTGATCGTGCTGATCCTCGCGCTCGCGTTCCTCTACATGCCGTCGATGGCGCGGGTGGTGCGCGCGAACGTGCTCGCGCAGTACGGCGAGGACTACGTGGCGGCCGAGCGGATCATCGGCGCCAAGCGGTTCTTCATCCTCACCCGGCACGTCGCCGTGAACTGCGCGGCGCCGATCCTGGTGTTCTGCACGGTGATGGTGGCGGACGCGATCGTGTTCGAGGCGTCGCTGTCGTTCATCGGCGCCGGCATCCAGGCACCGGACCCGTCGTGGGGCGCGGTCCTCGCGAACGGCAAGGAGCTGGTGCTGACCGGCGGCTGGTGGGCGACCCTGTTCCCCGGCCTGCTGATCCTGATCACGGTGCTGGCGCTGAACGTGCTGTCCGAGGGCATCTCCGACGCGTGGGCCACGCCGTCCGCGCGCCGTGCCAGGGCGGGCCGGGCGGCGAAGAAGGCCGCGGAGGCGCCGCCCGAGGACCGCACCGAGCCCGTGCTGCCGATCGCGGGCCTGCGGGAGGCCGGTGAGCGGCTCGCCGCCCACGCCCGCGACCTGCGCGACCGGGACGCTGTGCTCGACGTGGCACACCTGTCGATCTCGTTCGCCGACCGCCACAACGGCACGCGCGTGGTGGACGACGTGTCCTTCTCCGTGCGATCGGGCGAGGTACTGGGCCTGATCGGCGAGTCCGGCTGCGGCAAGACCATCACCTCGCTCGCGGTGATGGGCCTGCTGCCGGACACGGCCCGGGTCCAGGGGCAGATCCGGTTCGCGCGGCAGGACCTGCTCGCGCTGAGCCCACGCAGGCGCCGCCGCTACCTCGGCCACGACCTCGCGATGATCTACCAGGACGCGCTGAGTTCGCTGAACCCGGCGATGACGATCCGCGGCCAGCTCAAGCAGTTCACCCGGCGCGGCGGCACCCGCACGCCCGAGGAACTGCTCGAACTGGTGAACCTGGACCCGGGCCGCACGCTGCGGTCCTACCCGCACGAACTGTCCGGCGGGCAACGACAACGCGTGCTGATCGCGATGGCGTTGTCCCGCAGCCCCAAGCTGATCGTCGCGGACGAGCCGACCACCGCGCTCGACGTGACCGTGCAGGCGCAGATCATGAAGCTGCTGCTGCGGCTGCAGGAGGAACTCGGCTTCGCGTTGATCCTCGTGTCGCACGACCTGGCGCTGGTGTCCGAAGTGGCCGACCGCGTGGTGGTCATGTACGGCGGGCAGGTCGCGGAGACCGGGGCCATCGCGCAGGTCGTGGGCTCGCCGCGGCACCACTACACGCGTGGCCTGCTGTCCGCGGTGCTGTCACTGGAGGAGAACGCGGACCGGCTCACCCAGATCAAGGGCGTGGTCCCCTCCCCCGCCGATTTCGCGCCCGGCTGCCGGTTCTCCGACCGGTGCCCCGCCGTGCGAGCGGTGTGCCGGGCGGAACGGCCACCCGTGGTCGGCGAGGGCGTCCACCTGACCGCGTGCCACTTCCCCGCCGAGGAACTGGTGGTGTCCCGTGAGTCTGCTTGAGCTCGATGGCGTCCACGTCGTGCACCGGATCCGGGCCCGCCGGTTGTTCGGGCACGACAACGTGTACGCGCTCACCGACGCGCACCTCACCCTCGACCCGGGCGAGACCGTCGGCGTGGTCGGTGAGTCCGGCTGCGGCAAGTCCACGCTGGCGAAGGTCATCGTGGGCCTGCAGAAGCCGACCCGCGGCGTGGTCCGGTACGAGGGCGAGTCGCTGTGGGACATGTCCGCAGGCGAACGGGCCCGGAAGTTCGGGCGCGACGTCGGCATGGTGTTCCAGGACCCGACCACCGCGCTCAACCGGCGCCTGTCGGTCGCGCGGGTGATCCGCGACCCGCTCGACGTGCACTCCGACGGCACGCCCACCGACCGCGACGAGCGGGTGCGCGAGCTGATGTCGCTGGTCGGCCTCCCGGAGAGCGTCGCGGACGCCGTGCCGGGGCAGCTGTCCGGCGGGCAGCGGCAGCGCGTCGCGATCGCCCGCGCGCTCGCGTTGCGGCCGAAGCTGCTCGTCGCCGACGAACCCACGTCCGCGCTGGACGTGTCCGTCCGGGCGCAGATCCTCAACCTGCTCATCGACCTGCGCGAACGGCTGGGGCTCGCGATGGTGTTCGTGTCGCACGACATCCAGACCGTCCGCAAGATGAGCGACCGCATCGTCACGATGTACCTGGGCCGGATCGTCGAGGAGGCGCCCGCGGTCGCGGTGCCCGCCGCGACGCACCACCCGTACATGCGTGCCCTGTTCTCCGCGACGCCGAGCCTCAAGCACGCCGTCGAACCCATCGTCCTTTCTGGACCCGTGCCGTCGGCGACCGACCCGCCGAGCGGCTGCAACTTCCGCACCCGCTGCTGGAAGGCGACCGACGAGTGCGCGGCCGGACTGCCGCCGCTCGCCACCGCCGGAGCGGGGCACACCTATCGCTGCATTCACCCCGAGTCGTAGAGGACTGAGTAGTGAAAGCACTTCTGACCGGTCTCTTATCCGTCGCCCTCGCGGCAGGCCTGACGCAGTCCGTGTCCGCGGAACCCCAGGCCCCGGCACCCGCGTTCGAGCAGCAGACGCTGTTCAAGGCGGCCGAGGAGCAGGGCTACTCCTGCTTCCGCATCCCCGCGATCGTCAAGTCGAAGAAGAACACGCTGCTCGCGTTCGCCGAGGGCCGCGTCGACAACTGCGGCGACACCGGCGACATCGACGTGGTCCTCAAGCGCAGCACCGACGGCGGCCGCACCTGGTCGCCGCTGCAGCTGGTCAACGAGGGCGCCGGTGACACGCACGGCAACCCGGTGCCGGTCGTCGACCGCGTCACCGGTCGGATCTTCCTGTTCACCACGTACAACGCGGGCCGCGACGACGCCGGCCCGTGCGACACGCCGTGTGCGCGGACCCCGCACCTGCAGTACAGCGACGACGACGGCGCCACCTGGTCGGCGCCGGTGGACGTGAGCGCGCAGGTCACGAAGCCCGAGTGGGACTGGTGGGTGGCCACCGGCCCGGTGCACGGCATCCAGCTCACCAAGGGCCGCCACGCGGGCAGGCTCGTGTTCGGCATCAGCGGTGAGGCCAGCGACGGCACCGCTGCCTACGCCAACGACGCCGCGCTCGTCTACAGCGACGACCACGGCCGCACCTGGCACGTCGGCGCGACCGGCCGCATCGACTTCCCCAAGGGCGGCACGTTCACCCAGAAGCCGCAGGAGATCACGGTCACCGAGCTGGCCGACGGGTCGGTGTACGCCGGTGCCCGCGACCAGGGCGGCACCGCGGTCGGCAACCGGTCGTACGCGGTCAGCCGCGACGGCGGGAACACCTTCTCGACACCGTGGACCACGATCCCGGACCTCGTGACGCCGACCGTGCAGGGCGCGGTGCTGCACCTCGACCGGCCCGGGCCGGACCGCACGCTGTTCTCGTCGCCGTCCGACACCGACCGGCGCCGCTGGATGATGATCCGCTCGTCGTGGGACGGCGCCCGCACCTGGGAGAGCGCCGAGCAGGGCAGGAGGATCACGTCCGACTGGTCCGGCTACTCGGACATGGTGCAGATCAGCTCCACCCGTGAGCGCAACGCCGAGATCGGCCTGCTGTACGAGGGCGGCCCGGTCGACGCCCGCGACGAGATCCGCTTCGCCCGCTTCACCGAGGACCACCTGGGCGGCCGCGCCCCCGTCGGCCCGACCACGCCGGACACGTCGTCGTCGAAGGCCGACGCGTACGCACTCGGCGGCGCCACGCTCACCGGCGGCAGGTTCGGCGGCGGCATCGACCTCGACGGCGTCGACGACTACCTGCGCGTCCCGTACGACAGCGCGCAGCTGCCCGGCGACGGCGACCTGACGTTCACCACGTGGTTCCGCTACGGCGCCACCAGCGGCTCGCACGCGCTCGCCTGGCTGGGCGGCATGGGCTCGACCGCGCCGCAGCTGTGGCTGCGTGGCGAACCCGCGAGCAAGCGCCTGGTCGCCCTGATGACCACGGCCAAGGGCACCACCCAGATCACCACGACGTCGGCCTACAACGACAACCAGTGGCACCACCTCGCCCTGCAGCGCGCGAACGGCACGCTGCGGCTGGTCGTGGACGGCACGGAGGTCGCGTCCGCGGCGGCCGTCGCCGGGTCGGTCAGCGAGCGGGTCGCGTGGCAGATCCACCTCGGCGAGCGGCAGGACTACCAGCAGCGGTTCGACGGCACGCTCGACGAGCCGCGCCTGTACCGCCGCGCGCTGACCGCGGCCGAACTGGACGCGATCCGCACGACCAACGCGGACGTGCCGGCCGGGCAGGTGATGCGGTTGCCGCTCGACAAGCTCAAGGGCACCGACGGCACGTGCACGTCCGTCCCGTTCACCTCGGGCACCGAGGGCTACCACACGTTCCGCATCCCGGCCGTGGTCGAGGCGAAGGACGGCACCGTGCTGGCGTTCGCCGAGGGCCGCGTGGAGTCGGCGGGTGACAGTGGCGCGATCCGCGTGGTGCAGAAGCGGTCCGCCGACGGCGGCTGCACGTGGGGCCCGCTGACCGTGGTGTCCGACAACGGCGACGCGACCGCGGGCAACCCCGCGCCGATCGTGCGCCGGAACGGCGAGATCGTGCTGCTGACCACGCGCAACGGGCGGGTCAGCGAGAAGGAGATCATGTCCGGCACGGTGTCGCCGGAGGACAGCCGCCGCGTGTTCGTGCAGCGCTCGGCCGACCACGGCCGCACGTGGTCACCGGAACGCGAGATCACCGACGTCGCGAAGAAGCCGTACTGGCGCTGGTACGCCACCGGCCCGGGCCACGCGATCGAGCTGCGCAACGGCAGGCTGGTGGTGCCCGCGAACCACTCGTCGGCGCCGCAGGCGGGTTCGCCGGACGTCGGCAACGAGGCGAAGTACTACGGCGGCCACGACCTGATCAGCGACGACGGCGGCCGCACGTGGCGGATCGGGTTCAGCGAGGAGCGCACCGACCCGGGCATCGCGGCGAACGAGACGACGGTGGCGCAGCTGCCGGACGGGCGGCTGTACTTCAACAGCCGCAACCAGGGCGCCACGGGCAACCGGGTCGACGCGTACAGCACCGACGGCGGCTCGACGCTGGCCGCGCCGTACGCGCCGCAGCCCGGCCTGACGATGCCGAAGGTGCAGGGCAGCGTGCTGCAGACGGTGCGGCCCGACCTGCTGCTGTTCTCCGGCCCGTCCGAGCCCGCCGCCCGCAGGAACCTCGCGATCCGCGCCAGCTCCGACGGCGGCAGGACGTGGCGGCAGGCGCTGCTGGTGTCCCAGGCGCCCGCCGCCTACTCCGACCTCGTGCAGCTGACCGGGTCCACCGTCGGGTTGCTGTACGAGACCGGCGTGTCCGGCACCTACGAGACGATCACGTTCCGGCAGCTGCCGATGCGTGGCCTGGACTGAGATGCCGGCACGAGCCGCTCGAACCGCCTGCTGCCCGGGAGCCGACCTCCCGGGCAGCAGGCCCGTGCCGGGGTCCGGGCCGGGCGGGCGGTGCCCTGCGCTCGTGCGCGGGCCGTCGTGTCCGGAACGGCGCCGTTCAGGACACGACGCGGGCGACCAGCACTCCGCGCCCGGCGAGCCGCTCCTGTCCCTGGAGCGGCTCGCCGGTGAGCGCGTCGGTCGCACCCGCCGGGACCGGCACGGTCACCTCGTTCTCGTTGTGGTTCAACAGGAACAGCCACGCACCGCGGCGGACCGCCTCGACCCCGGCCGGTGCGCCGGGCAGCACCGGGGACACCCCGGCGTCGTCGAGCACGCGGGCCACGACCGACGCCAGTGCCGCCGCGTCGGGCCGGGTCGCCAGGTAGGTGGCGACCCCGTCGCCGAACGCGTGCCGGGTGATCGCCGGGCGGCCGGCCAGCTCCCCGGTGAAGGTGTCCAGCACCTCGGCGCCCGCCACGGTGATCCACTCCGACCACAGCGTCCCGGTGCCGCCGGAGCCGAGGTCGACGCTGCCGCCCGCGGGCAGCGGCCAGAACTCGTCGACCGTCAGCCCCAGCAGCTCGCGGAACGGCCCGGGGTACCCGCCGAGGTGCACCCGCTCGTGCCCGTCGACGATGCCGGAGAAGAACGACATGAGCAGGTGCCCGCCCCCGCGGACGTACTCGACGAGCCGCTCCGCCACCTCGGCGTCCACCGCGTACAGGTTCGGCACCACCACGAGCTTGTAGCGCGACAGGTCGACGGTCGGCGCGACCACGTCCACCGCCACCCCGGCGTTCCACAGTGGACGGTAGTGCGCGAGGTCCACCTCCTCGAGCGAGAGGTCCGACGCGGGCAGCGCCGCGCCCTGCAACGCCCAGCCGCTCGACCAGTCCGTCACGAGCGCCACGTCGGCGTCCACCCCGGACCCGAGCACCGGCTCGAGCCGGGCCAGTTCGGCGCCCAGCGCGGCGGTCTCCTCGAACACCCGGTGTGCCGGACCCGCGTGCGGCACGATCGCCGAGTGGAACTTCTCCGCGCCACCGCGGGACTGCCGCCACTGGAAGTACATGACCGCGTCCGCGCCACGCGCCACCGCCTGGTAGCTCCACAGCCGCATCTCCCCCGGCGCCTTGGGCGCGTTGCGTGCCCGCCAGTTCACCGCACTCGGCGCTTGTTCCAGCAGCAGCCACGGCCTGCCGTGCAGCGCCCGCATCCGGTCGTAGGTGAACGCGGCCTGCACGACGGTGTCGCGGTCGTGCGGGTCCGGGTAGGAGTCGTAGGACACGACGTCCAGGTGCGGCGCCCAGTCCGCCACGTCGACGCGGTGCCACGCGCCGACGAAGTTCGTCGTCGCGGGCACGTCCGGGGTGTGGCGGCGCAGGATCTCCTTCTCGGCCAGGTAGCACTCGAGCAGTGCGCGCGAGGAGAACCGCTTGTAGTCGAGGACGTGCGCGGGGTTGAGGAACGTCGGTGCCGTGCGCGGCGGCTGGATCTCGGCGAAGTCGCCGTAGCGCTGGGACCAGAACGTCGTGGACCACGCGTCGTTGAGCGCGTCCACGGTGCCGTACCGGTCGGCGAGCCAGGCCCGGAACGCCGCTGCGGAGACGTCGCAGAAGCACTCCGGCACGTGGCAGCCGTACTCGTTGCCGACGTGCCACATGGCGAGTGCCGGGTGGCCCGCGTACCGGGCGGCGATCGCCTCGACCAGCCGGGCCGCGTGCTCCCGGTAGACCGGGCTGGACGGGCAGTAGTGCTGCCTGGCCCCGGGCCAGAGCACCGTCCCGTCCGCGCGACGGGGCAGCGTCTCCGGGTGCTCGTGGGCGAGCCACGGCGGCGGCGACGCGGTCATGGTGGCGAGGCAGGCGCCGATCCCGTTGGCGGACAGCAGGTCCATGACCCGGTCCAGCCACGCGAAGTCGTACGCGCCCGGCGCCGGCTCGGTGGCCGCCCAGCCGAAGATGCCCACGGAGACCATCGAGACACCGGCGGTCTTCATGAGCGCCATGTCCTCGTCCCACACGGACTCCGGCCACTGTTCGGGGTTGTAGTCGGCGCCGAACCCGAAACGCCCGAGGCGGTGCCGCACGACTGATTCCACGACGATCCTCTCTGCTCTCACCAGACATAGGACATAGGACGTAGGATGTCGTCCGGACGGTATGCCGAGCCGACACCGGTCCGCAAGGGAGAACGCTTTGACCAAGCTCCACGGCGTGGTGCCACCCGTGTGCACGCCACTGACCCCGGAACGCGAACTCGACGTGCCCTCGCTGGAGCGCCTCGCCGCGTTCCTCATCGAGGCGGGCGTGCACGGGTTGTTCGTCACCGGGTCGACCGGTGAGGTCGCCTACCTGCCCGACGAGACGCGGTACCGCGCGCTGGAGGTGGTCGCTGGCGTGGCGGCCGGCCAGGTGCCGGTGCTCGCCGGGATCATCGACACCACCACCCCGCGCGTCGTCGAGCACGCGAAGGCGTCGAAGGGCGCGGACGCACTGGTGGCGACCGCGCCCTTCTACGCGCCGACGGCGCCCGCCGAGTTCGCGGGGCACTTCCGCGCCATCCGCGCCGCGGTCGACCTGCCACTCGTGGCCTACGACATCCCGGTGTCGGTCGGCCACAAGCTGCCTGCCGACGTGGTCCTGGAACTGGCCGAGGACGGCACGTTCGCCGCGCTGAAGGACTCCAGCGGCGACCTCGACGGCCTGCGCGCCGTGCTGGAACGCACCGATGACCTGGTCTGCTTCTCGGGTTCGGAGACGCTCGCCGACCTCGGGTTGTTCATCGGCGCGCACGGCCTCGTGCCCGGCATCGGCAACGTCGACCCGCACGGCTACCTGCGCCTGTACGAGGCGGCGCGGCGCGGCGACTGGGCCGCGGCGAAGGCCGAGCAGCTGCGGTTGCGCAGGCTGTTCCGGCTCATCAACGTCGGCGACGCGCGCGGCATGGGCCGGTACTCGTCGGCCATCGGCGCGTTCAAGGAGGGGCTCGTGGCCCGCGGCGTGATCACCGGCGGCACGACCAGCGCACCGATGATCCCGTTGAACGACGCGGAACGCGCGGCGGTGCGGCAGCATCTCGCCGAAGCCGGTCTGCTCTAAGGTAGCGCGTTGGAGGTCCCCGTGACAGAGCAGCACACCCCGGCCAAACTGGCCACGAGGATGAGCAGGGCGATCCGCGACGAGATCACCGCGCTCATCCTCGCCCGCGGCCTGCGCTCGGGCGACCCGCTGCCGACCGAGACCGAGCTGGTCGAGGCGCTGGGGGTGAGCCGCAACTCCATCCGTGAGGCGCTGAAGGCGTTGCAGGCGCTCGACATCGTCGAGATCCGCCACGGCTACGGCACCTATGTCGGCAGGCTGTCGCTCGACCCGCTCGCCGACGGGCTGACCTTCCGCGCACTGCACGACATCGGCCGTGACCTGCGGTCCATGGAGGAGATCCTCGAGGTCCGCGAGGCCCTCGAGGCCGCGCTCATCCGCCGTGTCGCCGCGACCGTGCCGGAGGAGGACCTCGCCGCCCTCGACGAGGTCACGAGGCGGATGAACGAGCGCGCCAAGGCGGGCGACACGTTCGCCGAGGAGGACCGCGAGTTCCACGAGATCCTGTACCGGTCGTTGAACAACGCGCTCGTGAC
This sequence comes from Actinophytocola sp. KF-1, assembly GCF_054661535.1. Lineage (NCBI taxonomy): Bacteria > Bacillati > Actinomycetota > Actinomycetes > Pseudonocardiales > Pseudonocardiaceae > Actinophytocola > Actinophytocola sp. KF-1. Next base: position 240,779 of record NZ_BAAFVK010000009.1, read on the forward strand.
GCAGCTGCTGCGCGCGTTCTGGGACGTGTTCCACCGGGTCAACCACCGGCTCGGCGTGACCGATCCCAACCCGGTGCTGACGGCACGCCGCCACCGGGCGATCGTCACCGCGTTGCGGAAGCGGGACGTGGCGCGGGCCGAGCACGCCATGGAGGAGCACTTCCGCAACCTCGACGCCCGGATCGCGCAGTTGCGGACCTAGTTTCTCGGGGCTGCCGGTTCCTGGGGTCGCCGGTTCTTGGGGCAGCCCGGTGGCGCGGCCCGTTGCGGGGGCTGCCCTGGCCGGTTTGCGACCCGCAAGGCGTCGGCGGGCGACCCGCTCCGCGGGCCGGGCGCGCAGCGCACGCGGCCAGCCCCGCAGGGCATGCCCCGGCCGACCTGCCTCCCGCAAGGCGACGCCGGGCCGCCCACTCCGGAGGCCGGACGCAGAACACCCCGGCCAGCCCCGCAGGGCATGCACACCACCGCAACGCCACCCCGTTGCCGAGGCCGCCCCCGACCCACTTGCCTCCCGCACAGCGTCCCCGGGCGCACAACGCTGTCGCCCGCGGCGAGTCCCGCGGGCGACAGCGTTGCGGCGGCCTCCTCCGCACACCGAGCACGCAGCGCCCGTGGTGATCCTCGCCCAGATGGTGTCGCGTGTAACCCGATGCGCGGGATGGCGCGCAGCGTCCTCGTCGACTAGCGCCCTGCAAGGCGACGCCGCCACCCAAGCCGCACCAGGGCCGATGGGAAGCAACAGGCAACGTGGCCACCCCGTCAGGCGTCCACCTCTCGGATCTCCCGGGAAAGGACACCTGACTGTGCGGAACAGACCCATGCCCGCGCCGCCCACGCCCTTCGAGGTCGGCGTGGCGGCGGTCGTCTCGGTGCCGTTCGGTGTCGCGAGCCTGTTCGTCGGCGGGCTGGTGGCGTTCCTCGTGCTTCCGATGACCGCGTCGGCGATGCTGGTGGTGCTGCCCGCGCTCCTGTACGCGGCAGCCGCGGCCGGCGTCTGGCTCCTCGTCCGCGGCGGCCTCGCCGCGAAGGGGTTCGGGGCGGGTGTGCTGGTCGGCTGGGTGCTGCTCGCGTTCTGGTCGTCGGGGTTGAGCACCGGGTTCGGGGGCCCGTCGTGAGGTGGCGGATCATCGCGCTCGTCGCCGTGGTGGTGGTGGCGGCGGCCGGGGCGGTGGTGGTCGCGGTGCCGCTCGCCACGGACATTGTCGCCGGGCGGGGGCTCGCGGTGCTCGAGGACGTGCCCGGGCCGGAGACCGGGCCCGAGTGCCCGGCCGACGCGCGGTACGTCGACGAGGAACCGGACGGTCTGCGGCCCGACGTGCTCGCTGCGTGGCGGGAGCTGCGGGCCGCGGCGGAGCGGGACGGCGTGCGGGTCTGCGTGAACGACGGCAAGCGCAGCAACGCGCAGCAGCAGCGCGAGTTCGACGAGGCCGTCGAGAAGTTCGGCACCGAGGAGCTCGCCGCCGACTACGTGCTGCCGCCCGAGAAGTCCCACCACGTCAAGGGGTTCGCCGTCGACGTGCAGCCGTGGGCCGCCGCGGAGTGGGTGGCGGAGAACGGCCAGGGGTACGGGTGGTGCCGCCGGTACGACAACGAGTACTGGCACTTCGAGTACGACCCGGACTACACCGCCGGCTGCCCCGGCATGCTGCCCGACGCCACCAGCTGACGTCAGGGCCGCACCGGGGACACCACCCGCAGCTGCAGCATCGCCGCGAACCGGGCTTCCGGGTCGGTCAGGTCGAGCCCGCCCACCTCCGCGAGCCTGCGCAGCCGGTACCGGAACGTGTTCGGGTGCACGTACAGCGCGGCCGCCGCGGCGATCACGTCGCCGAACGCGTCCAGCCACGCCCGCAGGGTGGCGACGAGGTTCGTGCCGTGTTCCTCGTCGTAGGCGAGCAGGCGCGCCACCGGGCCGCTCGGCCGGTCGCCCCGCGCCGCCACCAGGTCCCGCAGCTCCAGCACCAGCGCCTCGGTGTGCACGTCCTCCAGCCGCGCCACCCGTCGGCCACCGCCCGCCCGCAACACCCGCAGCGCCCGGTCGGCGCTCGCCCGCGACTCGGCGAGGCCCGCAGTGTCGTGGGCGACCGTGCCGACGGCGGCCACCGCCTGCCCGCGGTCGCCGACGCGGTCGAGGAAGTCACCGGCGATGCGGACCGCCGCGTCCGCGTCCCGGCCCGGGACCAGGCCGTACGTGACATCGCCGACCAGCGCCGCCGCGCAGCGCGGGTGCACGGCCGCCAGGTGCATGGCGAGCGCGTCGGAGAGCCGCTGCCGCTCGGCCACGAGCGCGGCGTCGTCGGCGGGCTGGACCAGCGCGAGCGCCAGCACCACGACCGGCTGGTCGGCGAGCCCGAGCCGGTCCAGCGCCTCGCGCGCACCCGCCCCACCCTCCAGCGCGGTGCTGACCAGGTCGGTCCGCAGCCGCCGCGCCACGTCGGCGCCGGCGCGGATGCGCAGCATGTGCAGCGCCACCAGCCGGGACGCGTCGAGCAGCGCCTGCGTGCGTTCGTCGCCCAGCGGGCCGCGCACGGCCGCCCAGATCGAGCCGAGGACCTCGTCGCCCGCACGGACCGCGACCGCGACCCTCGGCACGTCGACCAGCCCCTCGAGGAACGGCGCGATGTACACCGGCCGCTCGCTGCGGTACAGCTCGCGGAACACGCCGCGCTCGGTCAGGATCTGCGAGTACCGCTCGGGCACCTGCCTGCCGAGGACCGTCTCGACCCGCGACTGGTCCGCCTCGTCCTGCCTGCCGGAGAACGCCAGCACCCGCGAGCTGCGGTCCTCGATGGTCACCGGCCCGTCCAGCAGCGCGGCGATCGCGTTGGCCAGGGCGAACAGGTCGCCGGACGGCATGCCGCCGAGCGTCTCCCCCGCCAGCTCGCCGACGTCGCCCTCGGCGAGCAGCGACCGCAGCAGCGCGGCGAGCTGCGCCCACGACGCGCCCCGGGTGAGCGCGAGCACGGCGACGTCCGGCAGCACACCGCCCAGGTCCGGCACCGGTGCCCGCAGCACCAGGCCGGCCGCCTCGTGCTTGGCGAGTTCGTCCAGCAACGAGACGATCTCGTCGCGGTCCCGCAGGCCGACGCCGAGCACGAGCGCGTGCCTGGGCAGGACGGGTTCGTCGACGGGGTCGTGGATGACGACGCCGCCCAGCTCGCCGACGCGGTCCACGTCGCCGTGCACGACGTCCAGGAGCGTCGCGCCGAGGTCGTCGAGCACGCGCCGCAGGCTGGCGCGGGGCCGCATGTTCATCGAGGTCAGCCTAGGTTCAGTCGGCCAGCGGGAGCCACTCGGTGGACGTGGTCACGGCCGCCAGCCGGTCCGGGTGCGGGGTGACGCCGACGCCGGGACCGGTCGGCACCGGCAGGTGCCCGTCGTCGAGGACGAACGGGTCGGTGACGTCGGTGCGGTAGTACCGGTCGGACGCGGACGTGTCACCCGGGAGCGTGAAGCCGGGGAGCGCGGCGAGCGCCACGTTCGCGGCGCGGCCCAGCCCGGTCTCCAGCATCCCGCCGCACCACACCGGCACGCCGTGCGCCGCGCAGACGTCGTGGATGCGCCGCGCCTCCAGGTAGCCGCCGACCCGGCCGGGCTTGACGTTGACGATCGAGCACGCGCCGAGGGTGATCGCGTCGGCGGCCGCCTTCGCCGAGGTGATCGACTCGTCGAGGCAGACCGGCGTGGTGAGCCGCTTCGCCAGTACGGCGTGCCCCAGCACGTCCTCCTCGTCGAGCGGCTGTTCGATCAGCAGCAGGCCGAACAGGTCGAGCCGCGCGAGGTGGCGGGCGTCGGCGACGGTGTACGCGGTGTTGGCGTCGACCTGCAGCAGCACGTCGTCGCCGAACCGCTCCCGCACCGCGCGCACCGGCTCGACGTCCCAGCCCGGCTGGATCTTGAGCTTGATCCGCAGGTACCCGGCGTCGAGGTAGCCGCCGACCGCGTCGAGCAGCGCACCGAGATCGGACATGATGCCGACGGACACCCCGCACGGCACCCGGTCGCGGACCGCGCCCAGCTCGCGGGCGAACGACCGGCCCTGCGCACGCAGTTCGGCGTCGAGCACGGCGGTCTCCAGCGCGGCCTTCGCCATCCGGTGCCCCCGGAACTGCCGCAGAGCGGGCGCGACCGCGGGCGCGTCGAGGCGCGGGAGCGCGGCCAGCGTGGGGATCAGGTACCGCCGGAGCACGTCGGCGGCGGCCGCCACGTACTCCGACGAGTACCGCGGGTCTGTCAGAGCAACGCACTCGCCCCAGCCCTCGGCGTCGTCGGTGACCACGCGCAGGAGCAGCACGTCCCGCTCGTGCTCGACGCCGAACGACGTGCGGAACGGCGCCACGAGCGGCATCGCGATCCGCCGCAGCTCGACACCCTGGAGTTTCATCGGCCCTCCCGCGTCACGACGTACCAGCCCGCGCGGTCGAACCCGGCGATCCGCCACCCGTCGGCGAGCAGCCCGCCGAGCACGTCCCGCACCGCGACCCGCCACTCCCGCGCACGAGGGGGATCGGCCGCGCGCATGCCCGCGATGTCCGGCGGCACGGCCACGAGCAGCGCCTCCCCCACCGTGACACCGGTCTCGGGCGCGCCGTCGGCGGTGCGGCCGAGCGCCACCACCGCGTGGCCGGGCACACCGGTGAACCCGCCGCGGTGGTGGAGGTTCCAGCGGACGAGCAGCCGGTCGGTGTCGTCGCCGCCGTTCACCACGTCGTGCATGCCACCGTAGAAGTTCGGCAGGTACTCGGTGGCGCGCGCGCCGAGCTTGCCGAGGTTGAACCACGCGTTGCGGGCGACCAGCGGGTCGAACGTCCACGCGATCTCGGTGACCCCGCGGCGCAGCGCCCACGCCCGCTGGTGCAGCTTGAGGGCGTACCCGACGCTGCGCCCCTCGGCCCGCACGGAGACGCCGGCGATGTGGCTGTGCATGGTGCCGTCGGCCGGCGCGCCGAAGAACCCGACGCACGCGCCGACGAGCCCGCCCGCGTCGAACGCGCCCGCGAGGTAGTTGCCCGCCTTGGTGAGCGCCCGCAGCAGTTCGGTGGTGACGAGCGGGCTCGCCGGGTCCGGCCGCCAGATCTCCTGGAACAACCCGCACACGGCGGTGAACTCGTCGATGGTCGTCAGCTCGCGGACGACCACCCCGGCGGCCAGGGCCGCCGCGTCCGCCGGTGCGGTGCTCACTTCGGTCACGGCGTCCATGCTCGCGACCTCGCCGTCGTTCGTCATGGTCGTGGCGAACCAGCCGAGGACGCCGGTTTCGTTGTCACGGCCAGGAGTTCGGCCAGCAGCGCCGACAGCAGCGCGGCCCTCGGTTCGAGTTCCGCGACGAGCACGTGCTCGTCGTCGGCGTGCGCGCCGCCGCCGACCGCACCGAGCCCGTCGAGGGTCGGCGTGCCCACCCCGGCGGTGAGGTTGCCGTCCGACCCGCCGCCGACCGCGACGCCCGCCAGCGGCGGATGCCCCAGTTCCGCGGCGATCCGCGCCGCGCGGGTGAACAGCGCCACCGACGCCGACGCGGCGAGCGGCGGCCGGTTGGCACCACCGCGCACGTCGACGCGGGTGCCGTACAGCACCGGGCGCAGCGCACGCATGCCCGCGTCGACCCGCTCCTGTTCCGCCGCGGTCCGCACCCGGACGTCCACGGCCACGGATCCCTTGGCGGACACGGTGTTCCGCGCGGTGCCCGCCGACATCAGCGTGGGTGTCACGGTCGTGCCGAGCACGGGGTCGGCGAGCGCCTCGATGGCCAGCACCTGGTGCGCCAGCTCGACGGTCGCGTTGTGGCCGCGTTCCGGTTCCAGCCCCGCGTGCGCGGCGCGGCCGGTCACCTCGACGTCGTACACGGACACGCCCTTGCGTTCGGTCTTGAGCGCACCGCCGGGCGCCGACGCCTCCAGCACCAGCGCCGCGCCTGCCGCGCGGGCCTCCTCCTCGACCAGGGCACGCGACCCCGGCGACCCGATCTCCTCGTCCCCGGTCACCAGCAGGGTGACGCCGGACCGGCCCGCCGCCACCTGGAAGGCCAGCGCCAGCCCGGCTTTCATGTCGAAGCAACCCGGCCCGCGCATGACCCCGTCGTCCACTGTGTACGGATGGGTGGCGAGGGAACCCAGCGGCCACACCGTGTCGTGGTGGCCGAGCAGCAGCACCCGGCCGGGGCCGTCGCCGAGCCGCCAGCGCAGGTGGACGCCGAGGCGCTCGGGTTCGGCCCCGAGCCGCCGCGTGCCCACCCGCGCCACCACGTCGGCGCTGCGCGCGAGTGCCGCCGGATCGGTCGACGGCGACTCGCAGCACACGAGTTCCTCGGTATCGGCCAGGAGATCCGCGAGCACGTCAGCCGACCTTCGGGGTCGCGCGCGCACCGAAGTGGAGGTACCGCTCGCCCGTGTCCAGCGAGTAGAACGTGACCGGGATCCACATCGTGTTCTCGTTCTCCCGCACCAGGTACAGGTCGTCGTCGACCGGGACCATGTCGTACTCCTGGTTGCGTTCCTCCGCCGGCAGGATCTCCGCCAGCGGGCCGGTCGCGGTGATGCGCAGGCGCGGCGCCTGCTCGCCCCGCAGCACCTCCATCAGCACGCTCGCCCGCTCGTACCGGCCGAGGTGCGGCGTGATGTCGGCGGTCACCGGCGCCGACGGCGGCGCGAGCGGCTCCGGCATGTCGACGTCCGCCAGCTCCGCGAAGATCTCCCGGTACAGGTCGGCGTAGAAGTCGCGGGTGTTGCCGCCGTTGGTGAGCAGGGTGACGGCGAGGCCCTCGTCCGGCAGCACGCGCAGGAACGCGGACTGGCCGATGGTGTTGCCGTCGTGGCCGACGAGCCGCCGCCCGCCCCACTCCATCCGGATCCAGCCGAGGCCCCACGAGTCGCCGAGGGTGTACTTGTCCGGCAGCTCGGCCTGCAGCGAGGTCATGGCGGCCGCGCTCTCCTCGGAGAGCAACCGGGTGCCGTCCGGCGTGACGCCGCCGGTCAGGTGCAGCCGCGCGAACATCAGCACGTCGCGGACGGTCGCGTTGATCAGCCCGGCGGGTCCGGCGGACCTCGGCAGCGCCCACGCGGGCGCGACGACGGGGGTCTCCTCGCCGGAGTGGCCGACGGCCGTGCGGTGCAGCATGGCCTCCTCCGGCAACGTGCCGGTGTGCGTGAGGCCCAGCGGTGCGAACAGCCGCTCCCGCATGGCCGCGTCCCAGGTCTTGCCGGTGAGCTTCTCGATCACGCGGCCGGCGAGGGTGAACCCGGAGTTGCAGTACGACCAGGTCGCGCCGAGCGGGTGGTTCTGCGCGACGTCCGCCAGCGCGGCGACGTACTTCTCGATGGCGTCGTCGCCGCGGCCGGTGTCGGTGAACACGTCGCCGTCGATGCCGCTGGTGTGCGTGAGCAGGTGCCGCATGGTCACCTTCTCCGTCACCGCCTGGTCGGCGAGCGTCAGCTCGGGCAGCACCTCGGACACCGGCGCGTCGAGGTCGAGCAGTCCCTCGTCGACGAGCTGCATGACGACGGTCGTGGTCCACACCTTGGAGATCGAGCCGATCTGGAACACCGAGTCCACTGTGGTCTCGACGCCGGTGTCGACGTTGAGCAGCCCGTGCGCGGCCCGCACCAGCTCGTCGTCGCGGCCGGTCCGCAGGATGCCGAGCGCGGCGCCGGGCACGTGGTGCTTCTTCGCGAGCGCGACGAGCCTGCGCTGCCAGTGCGCCGCGTCGATCTTCGGCCTGCGCGCGCCCGCCGCGTCACCGGCGTACTGCTCGACCCACTCGACGACCCTGCGGTTGAAGTCGATCCGGTGCGAGGGCGGGCCGTCGAGGATGAACAGGTGCGAGGCGCCCGGGTAGAGCACGAGCCGGGTCGGCACGCCCTGTTCGCGCAGCGCGGTGTGCCACTGCTCGGCCTGCCCGACCGGGCACCGCACGTCCGCGGCGCCGTGGATCACCAGCGTCGGCGTGCGGACGTCCTCGACCTTCGCGAGCGGCGACATCCCGGCGTACCGGGCGCGGTCGGCGTGCGGCAGGGCGCCCAGCTCGTAGGCGGCCAGCTCGTGGCCCGCGTCGGAGGTGCCCGCCATGCTGGTCAGGTCGGCGACCACGCCACCGGCGACGGCGGCGGCGAACCGGTCGTCGCGGCTGGTGAGGTAGCAGGTCATGAAGCCGCCGTAGCTGTAGCCGGCGACCGCGAGCCGCGCCGGGTCGGCGACGCCCTCGGCGACCAGCTGGTCGAGCGGCTCCAGGAAGTCCTTGGCGTCCGCGGTGCCCCACCCGCCGATGCCCGCGGTGTAGAACTCCTCGCCGTAGCCGTCGCTCGCCCTCGGGTTGAGCAGCAGCACGGTCCAGCCGAGCGCGGCCAGTTCCTGGTGGTAGACGTGCACCTCGTCGGCGCCGCCGTGCCACGCGTTGTGCGGGCCGCCGTGGATGTCGAGCAGCAGCGGGCCGGGCCCGGTGGTGGCCGGGTCACGGACGAGCCAGCCCTGCACGGTGGTGCCGTCGGAGATGGTGAACTCGCGTTCCTCGCGGACGAACAGCTCGACGCCGGTGTCCGTGTGGCTGGTGCGGACGGTCTCGGCACCGGTGGTGAGGTCGACGGTGACGATCTCACCGAACGAGGTCGGCGTGGTCAGCAGGATGGCGGCGGTGTCCCCGGCGACGGACAGCCCGCCGACGACCCGGCCCGCCCCCGCGACGACGGGACGAGGGGTGCCACCGTCCAGTGCCACCGTGTACAGGTGCGTGCAACCGCGGTCCCGCACGCAGAACAGGACACCGTCGCCGCCGAGCTGGGGCACGGCACCCGGGTAGCCGGGGCCGCCGGGCATGACGTTGCGGTCGAGTCCTGCTGTGAGATCGACCGTCGTCCCGCCGCTGACCTTGAGCAGGCGGGCGTGGCCGACGGGTGAGCCGGCCATGCCGACGACGAGGAACGTGTCCTCGTCGGCCCACGTGACGCGTGCGGCGATGCCGTCGGGCAGGGCCACCTGCTTCGGCGTGGTGTGCGGGGTGGCGACGTCGAGGACGTACAGCGGCGCGGTGGGCCGCAGGTCGGCGTCGGGTGCCGTGGCCGCGCCGTACGCGAGGCGGGTCGAGTCGGGCGACCACGCCGGTTCGCCCGCGTGCCAGTCGCCGTCGGTGACCTGCCGGGTCTCGCGGCTGTCGACGTCGAGGACGTGCAGGTGCTTGCGGATCGTGCCGAGGAACCCGGCGCCGTCGGCCTGGTAGCCGAGCCGGTCGCTGACGATCGGCGCGTTCTCCGTGCCGTCCCCGGTGTCGACGGGCGCCGCGAACGCGATCCGCCTGCCGTCCGGGCTCCAGTGCGGGGCGCCGGCGCCGAGCGGGAGGTCGGTGAGCCGCTCGGGTTCACCGCCGTCGGCGGGGAGCAGCCAGAGCTGCGCGGGACCGTCCTGCGCGCGCAGGAACGCGAGCGACCGGCCGTCCGGCGACCACGCGGGGGCGCTGTCCGCGGTGCCCCGGGTGAGCCGCCGCGCGCCGCCGTCGCCGGTCACCCAGACGGCACGGGTGTTGCGGTCGCCGTCGGCGTCCGCGGTGCGCAGGACGTAGGCGGTGCGCGTGCCGTCGGGAGACAGCGCGGGCTCCTCCGGGACGGCGAACGCGGTCAGGTCCTCGATGCGCTGGCGGGTCACCGGCGTCTCCCTTCGGTCGACGTGAGCAGCTCACGGGTGTAGGGGTCCTGGGGTTCGGTGAGCACGGCGTCCGCTGGCCCGTGCTCGACGATCCGTCCCCGGTACATCACGGCGATCGCGTCGCTCACGTACCGGACGACGGCGAGGTCGTGCGAGATGAACAGGATGGTGAGGTCGAGGGTCCGCTGCAGGTCGCGGACGAGGTTGAGCACCGCGCCCTGGATGGACACGTCGAGCGCGGAGGTGATCTCGTCGGCGATCAGCACCTCGGGCCGCCCAGCGAGCGCCCGCGCGATCGCCACGCGCTGGCGCTGCCCGCCGGACAGCTCGGCCGGGTAGCGGTGCGCGCGGTCGGGCAGGTCGACGAGTTCCAGCAGCCGCGCCACCTCGGCCCTGCGGTCGGTGCCGCGCGGCACGGCCTCGGCGATCGTGGCGCCGACCGTCATGCGCGGGTTCAGCGACGAGTACGGGTCCTGGAACACCATCCGCAGCGGCCTGCGGCCCCGCGTCGGCACCGGCGCCCCGTCGAGCGTGACCCGCCCGGCGGACAGCGGCACGAGCCCGACGGCGGCGCGCGCGAGCGTGGACTTGCCGGAGCCGGACTCGCCGACCAGCCCGACCACGGACCCGGCGGGCACGGTGAGGTCGACGCCGTCGACCGCGGTCACCCGGTGGCCGCGCGACCCGAACCGCACGGACACGTCCTCGAAGCGGAGTTCCCGCATCAGTTCACCTCCGCCGGGACGTCGGCGTGCCAGCAGGCGACGCGGGTGCCGGCACGCGCCACCAACTCCGGATCGTGCGCCGCGCACCGGGCGTCCGCCAGCGGGCAGCGGGGCGCGAACGCGCACCCCGGCGGCAGGTGCGCGGGATCGGCGGGCCTGCCGGGGATGACGGTCAGCGGCTGCGACCGGTCCGTCGACATGTCGGGGACCGCCGCGAGCAGCGCCTTCGTGTACGGGTGCCGCGCGCCGGTGCGCAGGTCGGCGGCGGGCAGGTCCTCGACGATCCGGCCCGCGTACATCACCAGCACCCGGTCGCACACCTGCTCCACCACCGTGATGTCGTGGCTGATCAACAACAGCCCCACGTCGTCGGCCGCGCGGATCGACGCGAGCAGGTCGAGCACCTGCCGCTGCACGGTCACGTCCAGCGCGGTCGTCGGCTCGTCCGCGACGATCAGCGCGGGGGTGCCCATCAGGCCCATGCCGATCATGGCGCGCTGCCGCATGCCGCCGGAGAACTCGTGCGGGTACTGCCGTGCCCGCCGCTCCGGGTCGGAGAGGCGGACGGCGGCCAGCCGGTCCACCGCCCGTGCCATGGCGGCGCGCCGGTCCATGCCCTCGTGGTGACGGGCGACCTCGGCGAGCTGCCTGCCGACGCGCATGGTCGGGTTGAACGAGGTCATCGGGTCCTGGAACACCATGGCGAGGGACGTGCCCAGGAGTCTTCTGTGTTCCCCCGCCCGCAGGTCCGCGCCGAGGAACGACAGCCGGTCCGCCTCGACCACCCCCGGCTCCGCCACGAGCCGGGACACCGCGAGCGCGGTCAGGCTCTTCCCGGACCCCGACTCCCCCACGATCCCGACCGCGTCCCCGCGTTGCATGGTGAAACCGACCCCGCGCACCGGGGTGGTGCCCGGGAAGCGCACGGTCAGGTCGTCCACGACGAGCATCGCCGAGTCGTCGGGCGCCGCGGTCACCTTCGGCGCGCGGCGGAACGGGACCTTGCCCGCGCCCAGCCGCCCGTCGAGCCCGACGGCCTTGGCGATCGCCTCGCCGAACAGGTTGAACGCGAGCCCCGCCACCACGACCGCGACACCGGGCGCGAGCGCGGCCTCCGGGTGCACGTAGATCGAGCCGAGGCCCTCGCCGAGCAGGCGGCCCCAGTCGTAGTCGGGTGGCTGGACGCCGAGCCCGAGGAACGAGAGCCCGGCGAACGCGAGCAGCGCGTTGCCGGCGGCCACGGTCGCGTTCACGACGAGGGGCTCGGCGACGTTGGGCAGCACGTGCCGGAACAGCACCCGCACCCGGCCGACGCCCGCGATCCGGGCGGCGGCCACGTAGTCGAGGCCCGCCACCCCGGCCACCATCGTGTGCGTGAGCCGCGCGAACCCGGGCGCGAGCGCGAGCCCGATCGCCAGCAGCCCGCCGGTGGTGCCGACCCCGAAGATCACCGCGAAGAACAGCGCGAGCAGCAGCCCAGGGAACGCGACCGCGATGTGCACGGCGGCCGTGACCACCCGGCCGGCCCGTGCGCCCAGCAGCAGCGGCGCGGTGCCGAGCAGGAGCCCGACCGCGACACCGAGTGCGGTCGCCAGCAGCGCGAGTTGCACAGAGAGACGGGTGGCGACCAGCACGCGGAAGAAGATGTCCCGGCCGAGCGCGTCGGTCCCCGCCCAGTGCCCGGCCGACGCGCCCTGCTGGATCATCCCGGTGTCGACGGCGTTCGCCGCGTCCGTCCACAGCAGCGGCGCGAGCACCGCGAGCAGCAGCACGACGAACACCGTGCCCGCGGCGGCCGCGCCGAGCGGGGTTCGCAGCACCCGGCGCACGTCAGCCCTCCCTGATCGTCGAGCGCGGGTCGAGCAGCGCGAGCGCGACGTCGACCACCAGGTTCACCACCAGCACGCCGATGCCGTAGACGAGCACGACGCCCTGCACCACCGCGTAGTCCTTGGCGAGGATCGACGACACGATCGTGCTGCCCAGGCCTGGCCACGCGAACACGTTCTCCACCAGCACGGTGCCCGCGACGAGCGCGCCGAGCAGCAGCCCGCCGAGCGTGATCGCCGCGGTGAGCGCGTTGGGCAGCGCGTGCCGGAAGTACACGGTCCTGGCGGGCAGCCGCTTCGCCCGCGCGGTGCGGACGTAGTCGGCGCGCAGCACGGTCAGCGTCTCCACCCGGATGATCCGCGCGAGGACCGCCGCGGGCGCCATGGCGAGCGCGACGACCGGCAGCACGTACGACGACGGCCCGTCCCGCCCGGCCACCGGCACCCACCCGAGGTTCACGCTGAAGATCCACACCAGCGCGACGGCCAGCAGGAACTCCGGGATCGCCGCGAGCACCACGCTCGTCGACGTGAAGCCGAGTTCGAGCGGGCGCCGCCGCCCGCCGCGGGTCAGCACCGCGAACCCCAGGCCGAGCGGCACGGACACCAGCACGGCCAGCGCGAACGCGAGGACCGCCAGCTCGACGGTCGCGGGCAGCCGGTCGCCGAGGATGTCCGACACCGGCAGCCCGGAGGTCATCGAGACGCCGAGGTCGCCGGTGCACAGGCCGCGCAGGTAGTCCAGGTACTGCTGCCACAGCGGCTGGTCCAGGCCGAGGGCCGCGCGCCGCGCGTCGACCAGCTGCTGCGTGGCCGTGGGGCCGAGCGCGGCCCGCACCGGGTCGCCGGGGATCAGGTGGATCATGCCGAACGCCGCGGTGACGAGCACCCACACCGACACGAGCAGCCTGCCGAACCGGCGTGCCGCGAACCGGGCCCACGGGTGGTGCACCGGCGGGTGGGAGACAGCGGCTGTCATCAGCCCACCATGCGGATCGACGACGGGTCGACGCTGCCCTGCGTCAGCTCGAACTCGGCGCCCTTGCCGAACACGGGGCGGTTGGCGTTGGCGAACGGCACCACGTCGGCCCGTTCGAACAGCGCTTTCTCCGCCTCGGTCCACGCGCCGCAGCCGTCGCTGCCCACGACCGCGGCCGCTTCCTTGGCCTTCGCGGTGTAGTCCGGGTTGTCGATGGCCGCGAAGTTGGTGCCGTTCGGTGCGGCCGGGCCGGACACGAACGGCACCGTCTGGCTGGGCAGCGACACGTTGAGCGGCACGATCGCGGCGTCCCACTGCAGCTGGCCCGCGACGAGCTGCCCCATCTCGGCGTCGGTGCCGCCCTTGAGCGTCACCTCGGCGCCCAGCTCGCCCCACACCTTCTGCAGCAGTTCCGCCCCGGCCTGCATGGTCGGGCCGATGGTCGTCGGGTAGAACAGCGTGATCTTCGGCTTGGCGGCGCCGAGGACCCGCTGCGCGGCGCCGGGGTCGTGCGCGGGCAGCGCGTCGGTCGCGGAGTCGTCGTCGCACGGGCCCATGCCGGGCGGCACCAGCCCGGTGGCGCGTTTCCCGTTGCCGCTGGTGACGACCTGGGTCAGCGCGTCGAGGTCGGCGCCCCGCACCAGTGCCGTGCGGATCTTCTCGTCGGCGCCCGGCAGCCCGGCCCGCTGGTTGAACCACAGCTCGCCGACGAGCGCCTGCACGTCCCGCTGGAACAGCCGCTGCCCGGTCAGGCGCTGCTGCTCGGGCCCGACGAACGGGGCCGCGTTGGCGCCGCCGGAGATCAGCAGGTTCGCCATGGTCGTCTCGTTCGCGACGATCTTGATCACGACCTGGTCCGGGAGGCCGCGCTGCTTCGCGTCCCAGTCCCCGGGTCCCCAGGCGTACTCCTCGCGGCGGGTGAGCGTGTAGTGGTCCCCGCCGACGGCCTCGGTGAGGGTGAACATGCCGGTGCCGTCCGCGCCCTGCTTGAGGACCGAGCGGTCGGCCATCCCCTTGGCGCACACGATGTGGAGGCTGCCGACGTTGCGGTCGAGGAACGCGTCGGGCGTGGGTGTGGTGACGGTGACCGTGCGGGCGGCGTCGTCCGCGGTGGCCTTCGCACCGGCCGGGACGTACACCCCGAGCCGCGAGGACGCGTTCTTGGGGTCACCGACGAAGTTGATGTTCGCCGCGACCTGGGTCGCGGTGAGCGTGGTGCCGTCGGCGCAGGTGACGTTGTCGCGGAGGGTGAAGGTCGCCTCCGTGGTGCTCGCCTCCCACTTCTCGGCCAGCCCCGCGACCACGTTGCCCTTCGCGTCGATGTTGACGAGGGAGTCGTAGAGGAAGCGGTCCACCTGCGTGGTCGCGGCGAGGGACGTGAAGTGCGGGTCCAGGTTGCCGGGATCGGTCCCCAGCACGAACGTGAACGTGCCGCCGTCGACCGGCGCTCTGCCGCCGCCGCCCGAGCCGCCCCCGCACGCGGTGAGGGACACGGCCAGCAGGCTTGCGGTGACGATCTTCCGGGTGGTCTTCATCGTGTGCCCTCCACGAGGTGTCCCCTTGAAAGCCGCAGCCTGCCGGGTGTCGAGACGCGTGTCTTTGTCGTGCGCTACCAGGCGGAGGCACCTTTGTCGTCCGATCCTCCGAACGGCCGCCGTGAAGCGCCGGGCCCGCGGGTCATCCCGGTTTGCTCCCAGTCGGCCGAACGGTGGTTGACCGGTTTGCAGTCTTGTGGCGGGGGCCTCTCACCAGGTGGAATCAACACGGAAGATCGCTTCGGTCACAGCCAGTGGCCGGCGCGCGCTCCCACCCTTTCTCGACACCCCTGCTGTCCGCGCGCACCCTGCTCGCGGACTGTCGAAAGGAACCCTGCTGTGAGAAGAACCTTGTCCGTCCTGCGGAGAGCCGCGCTGGTGACGGTGGGCGTCGCCGCCGCTCTCGGAGCCGCCGCGGGGCAGTCGGTGGCGGCACCCCCGCCCGCCGACGGTGACGACTTCACGCCCATGGTGGTCGGCGGTACCCGCGCCGCCCAGGGCGAGTTCCCGTTCATGGTGCGCCTGTCGATGGGCTGCGGCGGCGCGCTCTACAAGACCGACGTGGTCCTGACCGCCGCCCACTGCGTCGGCGCCACCGGCAACAACACCAGCATCGGCGTCACCGCGGGCGCCGTCGACCTGCAGGACCCGAACCGGATCACCCGCACCTCGACCTACGTCTACCGCGCCCCCGGCTACAACAACCCGAGCGGTGACGACTGGGCGCTGATCAAGCTGAACGCCCCGATCACCAACCAGGCCCTCCTGCCGATCGCCACCACCACCGCCTACGACAGCGGCACGTTCACCGTCGCGGGCTGGGGCGCCGCGACCGAGGGCGGCGGCCAGCAGCGCTACCTGCTGAAGGCCCAGGTGCCGTTCATCTCCGACTCGCAGTGCCAGTCCGCGTACAGCGAGCTGGTGCCCAGCGAGGAGATCTGCGCGGGCAACTGGTCCTCCGGCGGCGTCGACACCTGCCAGGGCGACTCCGGTAGCCCGATGTTCCGCCGCGACAACAACAACGCGTGGATCCAGGTCGGCATCGTCAGCTGGGGCTACGGCTGCGCCCGCCCGGAGAACCCGGGTGTCTACGCGCAGGTGAGCACGTTCGCCTCGGCCATCGCCACGGCGGCGGCGAACCTGCCGGGCGGTGGCACGCAGCCCGGCCGCACCTTCGAGAACCAGAACAACTACACGATCAACGACAACAGCACCGTGTCCAGCCCGATCTCGGTCACCAACGCCTCCGGTGCCGCGTCGTCGAGCGCCAGCATCGAGGTGCACATCGTCCACACCTACATCGGTGACCTGGTCGTCGACCTCGTCGCCCCGGACGGCAGCGTCTACAACCTGCTGAACCGCTCCGGTGGCAGCGCGGACAACGTGAACCAGACGTTCACGAGGAACCTGTCGAGCGAGACCGCCAACGGCACCTGGAACCTCCGCGTCCGCGACGCGGCCAGCGCCGACGTCGGCTACATCGACGGCTGGAAGATCACCCTGTAACCCCCGGTGGCGGCGGCCGTCTCCCGAGCGGAGGCGGCCGCCGCGCATAGTGGACAACTTGTGGACGTCCCATAACGACCGCGCGCCCGGGCACGAAGCACGGGCATGACCGACCCCGTGGACCGCCACCTCACCGCGGCACGCGCACTCGCCGAGGACACGGCGCTGCCCGACGGCGTCCGGGCGGAACTCGTGGTGCACAGCTGCCGCGAGGCGCTGGAAGCCGCGGCGCACCAACGGTTCCGCCGGATCCGCCTCGACCGCGGCGAGTCACACGAGGACGTCGAGGCCGCACTGTCCCGGGCCCGCAAAACCCACGCGAAGGTCGCACTGGCCGTCTTCGACGAACACGGCCGCGGCGGCGAGCTGTACCGCAGGCTCAACGAGACCCTCGGCGGCTGGGCCAGCAACGTGCTCCGAGCATGCAAGAACGGCGCCGACGCCGGGACCGACCTGCGCCGCCTGGTCACCAACACGGGCACCCTCGCCCGCTGGCTGACCGGGTGACGGGACTCCCCGCGCTATGGGAGAGGTGCGGCCGCCGGTTCTGTCCCGGGCCACGACCGCGGCGCCGGGCCGAACGCGCGCCGTGCGGCTCGGACCGCCAGGGCGGCGACGGTGGCGTTGGCGCCACCACCGATCACCGCGCCGATGCCGAACGGGACAACCCGGCCGAGCACGATGATCCCCTGCCTGGTCCCGTACCTGGTGACGAAGTTCTTGCCCAGGACCTTGTTGATCTGGCGCAGGGTCGCCATGGGCACCTTGCTGACGAGCTGGCGACCCCAGTGCTGACCGGTGCGTTCAGCGATCTTGCCGATGGTCGCGGAGCCCGACTGGCCGAGCATGATCCCCATGACGAGCGTCCGGCGGCGTTCGATCTCGTCCAGCCGAACACCGTGGACCTCGGCGACCGAGAGCACGAACAGCGTGCTCAGTTCGAGCGACGAGAACACCTCGCCCGCCGACAGCGCCACCGCGACCCCGGTACCGATCGCGGGCGCGGCCGCGGCACCCCCGACCGCGGCCCCCGTGCCCGCAAGGGCGCTGACGTACATCCGTTCCAGGGTCCGGACGACCTCCGCCGGTGTCGCGTCCGGGTTGCGCTGGCGCGCCCGGGCAATGTTCTTGCGCACCAACGGTGTCTGCAGGTCGATGGCCTTGTCCAGCAGGTCGAGGATCGGCTGGCCTCGGCCGCTCGACGCCGGTACCGGTCCTTCGAGGGCGTCAGCGGCCACACCGAACTCCTTGATTCGTCACGTCCTCGCACAGTCTCCCACCCGAACGGCCGGGCCCGGCCCTCGCGCGCGTTGCGAGGGCCGGGTTGTCGCACAGCCGTCAGCGTGCGTGCAGCGGTAGGCGGACCTGGAAGTGGGTGTCGCCCGGTTCGGAGACCACCCGCAGGTCGCCGCCGTGGCGGTTCACCACCACTCGCCACGAGACGTCGAGGCCAAGGCCCGTGCCCTGGCCGACGCCCTTCGTGGTGAAGAACGGTTCGAAGACGCGGCGGCGGAGTTCCGGTGGGACGCCGGGGCCGGTGTCGATGACCTCCACGAGTGCGTTGTCGCCGTCGCGGGTGGTGCGGACCGTGATCGTGCCGGTGCCGTCGCCGTGGCCGGTGATCGCGCCGACGGCGTTGTCGATCAGGTTGGTCCACACCTGGTTCAGCTCCGCGGCGTACGCGGGCACGTGCGGCAGCGTCTTGTCGTAGTCCTTCACGATCCGCACGCCCGCCGGGATCTTGCCCGCCAGCATCACCAGCGTCGCGTCCAGGCCCTCGTGCAGGTCGACCTCCTGGTGCGGGGTGCGGTCGAGCTGCGAGTACTGCTTCGCGGCGCCGACCAGCGCGGAGATCCGCTTCGTGCTCTCCTTCACCTCGGTCAGCAGGTTCTCGGTCTCGACCGTGTACGACAGCCACCGCAGCGCCGGGTTCAGGAACCCCGGATCGACCACATTGGACAGCTCGTCCAGGTCGGACGTCGTGATGCCCGCCGCCACGAAGACCGGGGCCAGGTCCCAGCCGCCGGACACGTCGTGCTCGTCGAACCAGTCACCCAGCTCGTCCTCGCGGTCGGCCACCTGCATCGGCGTCAGCTCGTCCGCGTGCGCCATCCGCTCGATGAACTTGTCCTGGATCTTCGTCAGCCGGTGCAGCTGGATGCCGTCGAAGTGGCCGTCCGCGAGCAGGCCCAGCTTGTGGCGCATGCCCGCGAACCGCTCCCGCAGCGTCTCCGTCGCCCGCACGGCCGCGGCCGCCGGGTTGTTCAGCTCGTGCGTGAGGCCGGCGGTCAGCTTGCCCAGCGCCAGCAGCCGCTCCCGCTGGCCGACCAGCTCGTCGGCGTTGCGGATGCCGACGAACATGCCCTGCAGCAGGTGCACGGCCATCGGGAACCACTGCCGGAACTTCGCGGCGAAGTCGGTCGCCGGGAGCGCGAGGAACTCGGCGTCGGTGACCGCGCGGACCGTCGCGCCGTACTTCTGGTCCACCTGGTCGCCCAGGTAGAACTGGGTGGCGCCGGAGTAGACGCCCGGCTGGTCGCTGCGCGTCACCTCGACCTCGTCGCCGCGCACCGTCCGGACCATGGACAGCGTGCCCGACAGCAGCACGTAGAAGCACTCCGCGGGCTCGCCCTCGACCGACACCGCCGCGCCGGCCTGGTAGGACACGACGTCGCTGTTGGCCGCGACCCACGCGAGCTGCTCGTCGGTCAGGTCCGCGAACAGGAACAGTTCGCGGAGCCTGGCCGGTTCGATGGTCGTCGTCACTGTTCCTCCAGGTACCGGTGCACCAGGGTGACCGCCATCGCGCCCTCCCCCACCGCCGACGCGACCCGCTTCACCGACTGGGCTCGCACGTCCCCGGCCACGAACACGCCCGGCACGCTCGACTCCAGGTAGAAGGGGTCCCGGTCCAGTGTCCACCCCGACGGCCGCTGCCCGTCGGTGAGCAGGTCCGGGCCGGTCCACACGAACCCGCGCTCGTCGCGCTGGACGACGCCGTCGAGCCAGTCCGTCTGCGGCTGCGCGCCGATGAAGATGAACAGGTGGCCCGTGTCGACGAACTCGGTCGTGCCGTCGGCGTGGTCGAGCCGGATCGACTCGAGGTGGTCGTCGCCGCACGCCTGGCCGACCGTGGTGCGCGTCCTGACGTGCACGTTCGGGATCGACTCGAGCTGCTGGATCAGGTAGTGCGACATGGAGGCGTGCAGCGACTCGCCCCGCACCACCAGCGTGACCGACCGCGCGTGCTTCGAGAAGAACACCGCCGCCTGCCCGGCCGAGTTGGCGCCGCCGACGATGTAGACGTCGGTGCCCGCGCACTCGGGCGCCTCGGTGTTGGCCGAGCCGTAGTAGACGCCGCGGCCGGTCAGCTCGTGGCAGCCGGGTGCGGTGAGGCTGCGGTAGGACACGCCGGTCGCGAGGATCACGGCGTGCGCGGCGATCGTGCTGCCGTCGCCGAACCGGACGACCCGCGCCGAACCCTGCACCTCCAGCGCCACGACGTCCCGGGCGGTCAGCATCTCCGCGCCGAACTTCACGGCCTGCCGCCGCGCCCGGTCGGTGAGCTGCGCGCCGGACACGCCGTCGGGGAAGCCGAGGTAGTTCTCGATGCGGGAGCTCTGCCCGGCCTGGCCGCCGGCGGCCTGCCGTTCGACGAGTACCGTCCGCAGCCCCTCCGACGCGCCGTACACCGCCGAGCCGAGCCCGGCGGGCCCGCCGCCGACGACGATCAGGTCGTAGAAGTCGGTGGCCGGGTCGACGGTGAGCCCGACCGCCGCGGCGATCTCCGCGTCGGACGGCGCGAGCAGCGGCCGCCCGTCTGCGGTGATCACGACGGGGATCTCGGTGGGGTCGGCGGCCGCCGCGTCGAGCAGCCTGCGGCCCTCGGGGTCGTCGATGCTGTAGTAGCGGTACGGGACGGCGTTGCGCGCGAGGAAGTCGCGGGCCGCGAAGGTGGGCGCCGACCAGCGGTGACCCACGATCTTGATCTCCTCGACGGCGGACTCGCCGGACGCGCGCCAGGTCTCGATCAGCGCGTCGACCACCGGGTAGAGCTTCTCCTCCGGCGGGTCCCACGGCTTGAGCAGGTAGTGGTCGACGTCGACCAGGTTGATCGCCTGGATGGCCGCGTCGGTGTCGGCGTAGGCGGTCAGCAGCGCGCGGCGGGCACGCGGGAACAGGTCCATGGCCTGCTCGAGGAACTCGATGCCGTTCATCTCCGGCATCCGGTAGTCGGCGAGCATGGCGGCCACCTGCTCGCCGCGGAGCTTCAGTTCCTTCAGCGCGTCCAGGGCCTCCTTGCCCGAGGACGCCCGCACGACCCGGTGCCCTTCGCCGTAGCGGCGGCGCAGGTCACGCGCCACGGCGCGGGACACACCGGGATCGTCGTCGACGGTCAGCAACACCGGCTTGTTCACGGGCTTGTTCACTCACACTGCCACTTCGTCGACGAAGCACCAGCGCCAGTCCTCGCCCGGCTCGAAGGACTGGATGACGGGGTGTCCGGTTTCGCGGTAGTGCGCGCTCGCGTGCTTGGCCGGGGAGGAGTCGCAGCAGCCGACGTGCCCGCAGACCAGGCACTCGCGGAGGTGGACCCAGCGGCCGCCCGCCGCCAGGCAATCGGAACAGCCCTCCGTGGAGGACGGTGTCACGTCGCGGATCTCGGCGACGTGCGTGCATTCAGCCATGTCACCATCTTGCACTCGCGTCGCGAGTGGGCAACAGCAGCGTGCCGTGGTTGGCCGGGTTGTCCACAGGTGGGGTGGTTGTCCACAGGTGGGCCTTGTGCCCCCGGGGTTGTCGGTGGGTACCGGTAGACTGGACAGCGGGGTGCCCCCGGGAGTGGTGGGGGCTGCCCGTACGTACTGGGGGCGCGGTTCCTTTCGGTTTTCGCAGGTCAGCCGCGTTTGCGGCGGTCTGTGTGCCCGGGCTTTGTGGTTGACCTTGCCTGGGTTTTCCCTCCGGGGGGTCCTCGCCGGACGGGCTGGTCTCCGGGATGGCGGGGGTCTTGCACGGGGCTGGGTTGGCAAGGACTGGTGTCCGTGGCTGCCTGCCATCCCGTCGACCTCCCGGAGGGCTATCACACCGCGTCAAGGGGGCCCGGCGGCTTTGGGCATCGGGTTGGTTCGTGCTTCGGGCCCCCTTGACACGGCGTGATCGGGCTTCGCCAGGTCGACGGGATGGCAGGCAGGCAGTTCTTGTGTGGTGAGCTGCGCTCTTCCTTTCGTGTGCTGTCTGTCCACTTGTGACGCGCACGTTACGAACGTGCCTTGCCAACCTTCGCGGTCGGACGTACAGTCCCGGCTGTAAACGTTCTCGTAAACGTTTACAGTCCATTTGAGACCTTTCGATGACGCGAGGGAAACCCATGGCAGAGGCTCGGAAGTCGACGCTCTGGCTGGTTGCCGAGCGGGCCGGGGTTTCGATCGCTTCCGTGTCCCGGGTCATGAACGGGCAGCCCGCCTCACAGCGGGTGACCGAGCGGGTGCGGGCCGCTGCCGCGGAGCTGGGTTACGTGCCCGACGCGACCGCGCGGTCGCTCAAGGTCGGGAAGACCGAGCAGATCGCGCTCGCCGTCGCCGACGTCGGGAACCCCGTCTACGTCGGGATGATGCACGAGATCTCCCGGGTGGTGACCAAGGCCGGCTACCGGCTGGTGCTGTCCTCCACCGGGGCGGATCCCAAGGACCAGATCGACCTGCTCGTCGGGTTGAACCGGGGGTTCGCCGACGGGCTCATCCTCAGCCCGCTGCGCGCGCCCGAGGAACTGGGTGCGCAGCTCAAGGCGAGTCGCTTCCCCATCGTGATCATCGGTGCCGTGCCGCCCGGTGTCGAACTGGACAACGTCCGTGCCGACTCCGTTGCCGGCATGGGGCTCGCCGTGAACCACCTCGCCGGGCAGGGGCGGACGAACATCGCCTTCGTCAACGGGCCCGTCGACACCACGCCCGGTGCGGCGCGGCGGAACGGTTACCTCACCGCCCTCGACGCCCTCGGCCGGGCGCCCGGTCCCCAGGTCAGCGCCCGCGACTTCACCTACCAGGCCGGGCTCAAGGCCGCGGCCGCCCTCCTGGACAAGGAGACCCCCGACGCCATCGTGTGCGCCAACGACCTCCTCGCCATCGCCGCGCTCAACGTCGCCACGCGCCGGGGGCTGCGGATCCCCGACGACGTCGCGATCGTCGGGATGGACGACACCGACATCGCCGATCTCGCCAACCCGGCCATCACGAGCGTGAACCTCGGTGCCACCAAGCGGGCCCGGACGGCGGCGAAGCTCCTGCTCCGCCGTCTCGACAAACCCGACGCACCACTGCGCAGCGTCGTCATCGAGCCCACGCTGACCGTGCGGGAGTCGTCATGACGACCATCGTGCGCCGCAAGCGCGGGCGTGGTGACGGGCGGGACGCCTGGCTGCTCGTCCTCCCCGCGCTGATCCCCGTCGTGCTGATCAGCGTCTACCCGCTCGTGCAGGGCATCCTGCTCGGGTTCACCGACGCCGAGGCCGGGCTCAACCAGGTCACGCACTTCAACGGCCTGGACAACTACGAGAAGCTGCTGCACAACGAGCTGTTCTGGGCCAGCTTCCGCATCGGCCTGATCTGGGCGTTCAGCGTCACGATCATCCAGTTCCTCGCCTCGCTGGGGCTCGCGCTGCTGCTCAACGCCGACCTGCGGCTGCGCTGGCTCGCCCGCACCCTCGCGCTCGTGCCGTGGGCCATGCCGCCGGTCGTCATCGCGATCATGTGGCGGCTCATGCTCAACCCGACGTACGGGCCGGTCAACGAAACGCTGCGCACGCTCGGCCTGCCCGGCGACGTCAACTGGCTCGGCGACTTCTCGACGGCACTGCCCGCGGTGATCGTCGTCGGGGTGTGGGCGGGCATGCCGCAGACCACGATCACGTTGCTGGCGGGTCTGCAGAACGTGTCCGGCGACCTGCACGAGGCCGCCGCCATCGACGGCGCCGGCACGTGGCAGCGGTTCTGGCACGTCACGCTGCCCGCGTTGCGGCCGGTGATCGCCGCGATCACCTCGCTCGACCTCATCTGGAACTTCAACTCGTTCGCACTGGTCTTCGTGCTCACCGCGGGCGGGCCGGGCGGCAAGACGATGCTGCCGATGCTGTTCGCCTACAACGAGGCGTTCCGGTACGGCAACTTCGGGTACGCGGCCGCGCTCGGCAACGTCATGGTCGTCGTCATCGCCGCGTTCCTCTTCTTCTACCTGCGCGGCCAGGCAAGGAGCCGGGAGTCATGACGCAGACACTCACCAGGCCCGCGCAGGAGAAGACGGCGGTCGTGGCGCCCGTGAACCGCACGCGGTCGTACGCGCGGCCGCTGCAGTACCTCGCGCTGCTCTGCTACGTGGTCTTCCTCAGCTTCCCGTTGCTGTTCCTGCTGTCGACGTCGTTGAAGACACCGCGGCAACTGCAGTCGGGGGACGCGTCGTTCGTCCCGGACAGTCTCACGTGGCGCAACTTCTCCGACGCCATCAGCAAGGCGAACCTGGTGCAGGCGGCCGGGAACAGCCTGTACGTGGCCGTGCTGACGACCGTGATCGTCACGGTCCTGTCACTGCCCGCCGCGTACGCGCTCGCCCGGTTCAAGACCAAGCTGCGCGGCCTCGCGACCGGTTGGATCCTGCTCTCCCAGGTGTTCCCGTTCATCCTGATCGTGATCCCGGTCTTCCTGGTGCTCAAGCAGATCGGGCTCGTCAACAACCCGCTCGGCCTCGTCCTGGTCTACACGGTCTGGTGCATGCCGTTCGCGCTGTGGATGCTGCGCGGCTACGTCGCCGCGATCCCCGTCGAACTGGAGGAGGCGGGCGCGATCGACGGCGCGAGCAAGCTGCGTGTGCTGCGGTCGATCGTGCTGCCGCTGCTCGCGCCGGGCCTCGTCGCGACGAGCCTGTTCACGTTCATCTCGTCGTGGAACGAGTTCTTCTTCGCCCTGGTGCTGATCCAGGACCCGGGCCTGCAGACCCTGCCCCTGACCCTCGCGCGCTTCGTCGGCGCGGAGGGCCAGGTCCAGCTCGGACAGCTCGCGGCGGCCTCGCTGCTCGCGACCGTGCCGAGCCTCGTGTTCTTCCTGTTCATCCAGCGTCGTCTCACCTCCGGGCTGATGAGCGGCGCCGTCAAGGGCTGACGAAGTAGAAGGAGATATCCATGAAGCGAAAGGCGTTGCTCGGCATCGGTGCCGCCGCGGCCTTGCTGCTCTCCGGCTGTGCGCTGAACGGCGGCGAGAGCAACGACGAGGGCGGGTCCGCGGAAGGGCAGGTCACGCTCACGTTCCAGAGCCTGGCCTACCAGGACTCCACGGTCGCGGCGACGAAGGAGATCGTCGACGCCTGGAACAAGGACAACCCGGACATCCAGATCAAGCTGACGCAGGGCACGTGGGACAACGTGCACGACCAGCTGGTCACGCAGTTCCAGGGCGGCACCGCGCCGGACATCATCCACGACGAGTCCAGCGACATCATGGGTTTCGCCGAGCAGGGCTACCTGGCCGACATCGGCGAGTACCTGAGCCAGGACGTCAAGGACGCGGTCAGCGAGGACGTCTGGGACACCGTCACCACCGCGGACGGCAAGGTCGTCGCCGCGCCGACGCTGCTGCAGACGTACGTGGTGTTCGCGAACACGGACGCGTTCAAGGCAGCGGGTGTCGAGGTGCCGTCCGGTGACCAGCTGTCGTGGGACGACCTGCAGGCGGCCGCGAAGAAGCTCGCCACGGGCGGCAAGTTCGGTGTCGGCTGGGGTCTCAAGCAGCCGACCGCCGCGATCATGAACACGGCGCTGGGCTACGACGGCACGTTCTTCGAGACCAAGGACGACGGCACGGCCACGATCGACGTCGGTGACGGCGAGGTCGCGGTGGCCCAGAAGATCCACGCGATGGCCTACCAGGACAAGTCGCTCGACCCGGTGACGTTGACGCAGTCCGGCACGGACGTGCTGCCCGGCTTCCTGAACGGCAAGTACGCCATGTACGTCGGCGGCAACTTCCTCGCCCAGCAGATCACCGAGTCGGCGCCCGACACCTTCACGTGGACGGTCCTGCCCCCGCTCGCCGGTTCGGCGGGCCCGGCGCAGGCGGCGAACCCGCAGACCATGTCGGTGTCCGCGCAGAGCAAGGCGCCCGAGCAGGCCGCGAAGTTCATCGACTACTTCATGAACGCGGAGAACCAGGCGAAGCTCGCGCAGGGCGACTGGCTGATCCCCGCGTCCGCCCCGGCCCGTGACAAGGTCGCCGAGCAGGCCAAGGACACCCCGGTGTGGGAGCCGCTGCTGAAGACCGGTGAGGACCTCAAGGGCGCGCCGTTCCAGAAGGCGAAGAACTACCCGCAGTGGAAGGACCAGTACGCGACCCCGGCGCTGCAGCAGTACTTCGCCAACTCGATCAGCCTCGACGACCTGAAGAAGCAGCTGACGGACGGCTGGCAGTCGCTCGGCTGACGCTCGTGCCGTGAAAGGCGCGTCGACGGCGCTCGATGCCGGTGAAGCGCCTTTCACGGCACCTCCTGGAGGGGAGATTCCATGCTTGAGGACAAGGCGACGGGGGCGTTGGCGGGGGCGGCCGTGGCCGACGCGCTCGGTGGCGCGGCGGAGGGCAACACGCCCGAGGCCATCCAGGAGCGGTACGACGGGTTCATCGAGGGGATCGTGCCGCCGTTCAACCTCGACTGGCGGCACGCGCGCCCGATCGCGCCGTACCACAAGGGCGACGGGCACGTCACCGACGACACCCTGATGACCACGGCACTCGTCGAGGTCTACGACACCGTCCGCGACCACCTGGACGCGTACGCCATCGCCGACCACCTCGTGCCGCTGCTCATCGGGGAACGCCGCTGGATCCCCGAGCTGGAGACGGAGACGATCCTGCTCCAGCGGATCTTCCTCGCGGAGAAGTGGCTGGTCGCGCGCCTGCACTACGGGCACATCGACCCGCGTGAGGCCGGCGTCGGCAACATCGTGAACTGCGGCGCCGCCATGTACGCGGCGCCCATCGGGATCGCCAACGCTGGCTCGCCGACCGGCGCGTACGCCGAGGCGATCGACGTGGCCGGCGCGCACCAGTCCAGCTACGGGCGCGAGGCCGCCGGCGTGTACGCGGCGTGCGTCGCGGAGGCCATGCGGCCGGAGGCGACGGTGTCGTCGGTGGTCGACGTCGCGCTGTCGGTGGCGAAGGACGGGACGCGGGACGCGATCGAGGCGGTGACGTCGGCGGCGCGCTCGCTGTCGGACTGGCGCACCTCGCTCGCCGCGATCCGGGCCGCGGTCGAGCCCTACGACACGGTCGGCCCGCACTACCGGCAGCCCGCGCGGGACGCCAGGATTCCCAGCCGCACCAAGTCGATCGAGGAGCTGCCGGTGGCGCTCGGCATGCTCGTCGTCGCGGGCGGGGACTACCGGGAGACCGTGCTGGGCGCGGTGAACTACGGCCGCGACTCGGACTCGATCGCGGTGATGGGCGGCTCGATCGCGGGTGCGCTCGGGGGACGCGCGACCGTGCCGGCCGAGTGGGTCACGCAGGTCAGCGAGGCCAGCAGGCTGGACGTCACGGCGACCGGCCCGACGATGGCCGCGGTCGCCAGGGACGTCTGGGCCAAGGACCAGGCGCGGTTCGAGCAGCGGGCCAAGCTGTTCGGCACGGAGGCGGCGTGATGCTGCGTCTCACGTGGACACAGCCGGAGGACCTGGTGCCGCACGCGTTCGCGGCGGCCAGGGCCGACGGCATCGACGTGACCGACCTGGCCGGCCGGTGGACGGCGGCGGGCGGCTCGTTGCACGCGCCCGGATCGGGCGCCACGAAGGATCCCGCTCCCCCGGCGCTGCGCACGCTCGCCCGCGAGCTGCTGTCGCAGGTGGACGACCGGGAGGCGCCCGCCGCGCTGCGAGCCGCCGAACCCGACGGGCTGGCCGAGATCCTCGCGCAGGCGCGACCGGTGACCGTCCCGCCGCCAGGCCAGGACCTGGCGGACCGCGTGCACGGCGCGTGGCTCGGGCGGGCCGCCGGGTGCCTGCTCGGCAAGCCCGTCGAGAAGATCCCGCGTGACGGCATCCGCGCCATCGCCCAGTCCACCGGCAACTGGCCGATCTCCCGGTACTTCACCGAGGTCGGCCTCGACGGTGAGATCGCCGAGCGGTACCCGTGGAACCGGCGCAGCCGCCCGACCAGCCTGCTCGAGAACATCGACGGGATGCCCGAGGACGACGACCTCAACTACCCGCTGATCGCCCTCGGCCTGCTGGAGGAGCACGGCGACGGGTTCACCACCGACCACGTCGCGCAGTCGTGGCTCGACAACCTGCCGGGCGGCCGCGTGTTCACCGCCGAGCGGATCGCGTACCGGAACCTCCTGGACGGCTACGAACCGGACGTGGCGGGCCAGGTCGGCAACCCGTTCCGTGACTGGATCGGCGCGCAGATCCGCACCGACGTGTACGGCTGGACCCACCCGGGTGATCCGGTGACCGCGGCGCGTCTCGCGTGGACGGACGCCCGCCTGTCCCACGGCCGCAACGGCGTGTACGGCGCGATGTTCGCGGCCGCCGCCTGCTCGGCGGCGGTGGTCACGGACTCCGTGCGCGCGGTCGTCGAGGCCGGGTTGTCCGTCGTACCACCGGAATCCCGGTTCACCGAGGCGCTCACCATGGGCTGGGAACTCGGCGCGCTGCCCACCGAGCAGGCCCTGGACCGGATCTACGCGCGTTACGGCGACCTGCACTGGGTGCACGTGCTCAACAACGCCGCCACGCTGGGCTACGCCCTGGCCCACGGGAACGGCGACTACGCCACCACGATCACCACGGCCGTCACCGGCGGCTGGGACACCGACTCGACCGGTGCCACGGCGGGGTCGATCGCGGGTGCGCTGACCGGCGCGAAGGGCCTGCCGCCGGAGTGGGTGATCCCGCTGCGCAACCGGCTCGCGTCGAGCATCCCGGGGTTCGACGGCATCGGGTTCGACGAGCTCGCCCGCCGCACGCTGGCGCTCGTAAGGTCGGAGTCATGAGCGTCGCGCGAGCGAACGACGGAGCGGCCGCCGTCTGGACCGACGAGCACGGAGATTCCTGCGCGAGGAACGAGCCCAGGAATCTGCGCGCGCAGGAGGGAAGACGGCGGTTGAGCGGAGGAGCGCAGCGAGCATGAGTGTCACAGTCGTGGGCAGTGGCAATGTGGACCTGGTCAGCCAGGTCGAGCGGATTCCGTCGCCGGGTGAGACCGTGCTGTCCACCGGTTTCGCCACCCACGCCGGCGGCAAGGGCAACAACCAGGCCACCGCCGCCGCCCGCGCGGGCGCGACGACCACGTTCGTCGGCGCGTTCGGCGACGACGACAACGGCGCCCGCCTGCGGCAGAGCCTCACCGACTCCGGGGTCCGGCCGCTGGTCCGCACGTCGACCGAGCCGACCGGCACCGCGATGATCACCGTCGCCCCGACCGGCGAGAACGCGATCGTGGTCAACGCGGGCGCCAACGCCACGCTCACCGATCTCACGCCCGAGGAGCGGTCCGCGATCGCGGGCGCCGACCTCGTCCTGATGCAGCTCGAGATCCCGCTCGAGACCGTCACCGCCGCCGCGAGGATCGCGAGCGGACGGGTCGTGCTGAACGCCGCGCCCGCCCGGTCGCTCCCCGACGAGCTGCTCGCGCACGTCGACCTGCTGGTCGTCAACGAACACGAGGCCGCGTTCCTCGGCGGCAGCGACCACCTCCTGACCATGGTGCCCGCGCTCGTCGTCACCCTCGGCGCGAAGGGCGCGCTGGTCCGCACGAGCGACACCACGACCGAGGTGCCCGGCATCGCCGTCGACGTCGTCGACACCACCGGTGCGGGCGACACCTTCTGCGGCGCGCTCGTCGCGGCGCTGGACGAGCGCAGGCAGCTCGACGACGCGGTCCGGTTCGCGACCGTCGCGTCGGCGCTGTCGGTGCGCCGCGCGGGCGCCGTGCCTGCCATCCCCACCCGTGAGGAGATCGACGATTTCCACCCGAACGACTGAACGGACCGACCCGGACGAGGCGAGCACGAACCAGTTCAACCCGCTGGTGCCGCGCCCGATCGACCTGCCGACCACCCTCCCGCTCGACGAGCCGCTCGACCCCGAGGCCGGCGACATCGCCAAGGTCTTCGCCGCCCCGGACGACCCCGCCGACTGGCCCGCGTGGCGCGCGGCGCTCGCCCGGTGGCGCGACGAGGCGCACACGCGGCTGAACTACGACGGCGCGATCTACGAGCGCGCGGCGACCCGCTGGACCGCCTCCTGCTACAGCGTCGCCCTGCTGTGGCTGTGGGACGAGCGCCTGTACGACCGTGCCGGGAACCGGTTCGACG
Source organism: Actinophytocola sp. KF-1 (assembly GCF_054661535.1). Lineage (NCBI taxonomy): Bacteria > Bacillati > Actinomycetota > Actinomycetes > Pseudonocardiales > Pseudonocardiaceae > Actinophytocola > Actinophytocola sp. KF-1. The sequence goes on from NZ_BAAFVK010000009.1 coordinate 270,327, forward strand.
TGGCCGGGTTCCTCGACAGGACCGCGGACCACGGCGGCTTCGACGGGGTCGTGCTGTGGCACGCCTACCCGATCATCGGCATCGACGACCGCAACCAGTTCGACTTCTACCGCGACGTGCCCGGCCTGCGGGACGTGGTGGCGGCGTTCCAGTCGCGGGGCATCAGGGTGTTCCTCGACTACAACCCGTGGGACACCGGCACGCGGCGCGCGCAGCACGACGACGCGACCGAGCTGGCCCTGCTCGCGAGGGAGCTGGGCGCCGACGGCATGTTCCTGGACACCATGAAGGAGGGCGACTCGCGCCTGGTGTCCGCGCTGCTGGAGAACCACCCGCCGCAGGTCCTCGAGGGCGAGTCGCGGCTGCCGAACGCCCGCATCGTCGACCACCAGCTCAGCTGGGCGCAGTGGTTCGCCGACAGCACCGCCCCCGGCGTGCAGCGGGCGCGCTGGTTCGAGCGGCGGCACATGACCCACCAGACGCGGCGCTGGAACCGCGACCACAGCGACGAGCTGCAGTCGGCGTTCATGAACGGCACCGGCATGCTCGTGTGGGACGCGGTGTTCGGCGTCTGGGTCGGCTGGAACGAACGTGACAAGGCGACGCTGCGGCGGATGCTGCGGGTGCAGCGGGCGCTCACGGCGCTGTTCGTGCACGGCGAGTGGACGCCGCTGACCGACGCGTCGGAGGAGGCGATCGCGGCGGGCGTGTACGCGTCCCGGTTCGCGGGCACCTCGGGCCTGACGGTGTGGACGCTGGTCAACCGCGGTCACACCGACTTCACGGGGCGGGCGCTGACCGCGACCACCGGCGGTACCGCGTGGTTCGACCTCACCTCGGGTGCCCGTCTCGGCCACGGCACGTCGGCGCCCCCGGTGACCGTGCCCGCGCGCGGGGTCGCGGCCGTCCTCGCGGTCGACGGCCCGGAACCGTCCTGGCTGCCCGGTCTGCTCGCCGCCGCGGCGGCCGACCGGGGCGCGACCGACGCGACCTTCCCGGCACGGACCGCCGTGCGCGTGGCCCCGCCTTCGACCAGTGGACGGCCTCGAGGGGTGACCGTCCGCGTCGAAGGCGGGCCGCGCACGCTGCCGATGACGTACCGGCGCCGGGAGACGGGCACCTACCAGGGCGCGCCGTACGTGGAGGAGTGGAAGCCGCTGCCGCCGCGGCTGCACGACCCGCGCGAGGACGTGCTGACGGTGACTGTCGCGGACGTGGCCGTCGCCGCGTCCGAGGTGACGAACGCCGAGTTCGCGGGGTTCCTCGCCGCGACCGGTCACCCGTCCTCGTGGTCACCCGGCGCGGACGACGCCCCGGCGACCATGGTCGGCCTCGCCGACGCGCGGGCGTACGCGGCGTGGGTCGGCGGCAGGCTGCCGACGGAGTTCGAGTGGCAGGTCGCGGCGGGGTCGCCGGAGTTCCGGCGCGCCACTCCCCTGGTGTGGAACTGGACGGAGAGCGAGCACAGCGACGGGATCACCCGGTTCGTGATGCTGAAGGGCGGCAGCGACCACGTGTGCACCGGCTCCGACTGGTACGTCGACGGCGGTCCGCGGGAACCGTCGTTCAGCCTGAAGTTCCTGCTGCCGGGCCTGGGTGTGGACCGCTCGCCCAACATCGGGTTCCGGGTGGCGTGGGAGGTGCGATGAGCGGACCACTGGCAGGCATCCGCGTCCTGGACGTGTCGACGCTGTTCGCGGGACCGCTCGCGGCGACGTTCCTCGGCGACTTCGGCGCGGACGTGATCAAGGTCGAGCACCCGCGCAAGCCGGACGCGGCCCGCGGGCACGGCCCGGCCAAGGACGGCGTCAACCTGTGGTGGAAGACGCTGGGCCGCAACAAGAAGACCGTCACCCTCGACCTGGGACAGCCGGCGGGGGCCAGGCTGCTGCTGGCTCTGGCGGCCGAGGCGGACGTGCTGATCGAGAACTTCCGCCCCGGCACGCTGGAACGCTGGGGCGTAGGCCCTGACGAGCTGCACGCGGCCAACCCGCGGCTGGTGATCGCGCGGGTGACGGCGTTCGGCCAGTTCGGCCCGTACTCGTCGCGCCCCGGGTTCGGCAGCCTCGCCGAGGCGATGAGCGGGTTCGCGGCGCTCACCGGTGAACCGGACGGCCCGCCGACGCTGCCGCCGTTCGGCCTCGCGGACGGCATCGCCGCGCTCGCGACCGCGTACGCGGTGATGGTCGGCCTGCGCACCGGCGTCGGGCAGGTGATCGACATGGCCATCATCGAGCCGATCCTCATGCTGCTCGGCGGGCAGATCACCGCGTACGACCAGCTGGGGCACGTGCAGCCGAGGACCGGCAACCGGTCGGTGAACAACGCGCCCCGCAACGTCTACCGGACCGCGGACGGCGCGTGGGTGGCGGTGTCGACCAGCTCGCAGTCGATCGCGGAGCGGGTGATGCGCCTGGTCGGCCGCCCGGACGTGGTGGCAGAGCCGTGGTTCGCCACGGGCCACCAGCGGGCCCAGCACGCGGACGAGCTCGACGCGGCGGTGGCGGCGTGGATCGCCGCCCGTCCCACGGACGAGGTGGTCGCGGAGTTCGAGAAGGCACAGGCCGCGATCTCGCGCGTCTACGACGTGCGCGGGGTGATGGCGGACCCGCAGTACCAGGCCCTGGGCACGGTCCAGACCGTCGACGACGACGAACTGGGCCCGGTGAAGATGCAGAACGTGCTGTTCAGGATGTCGGAGACGCCCGGAGGGATCCGCTGGCCGGGCCGGCCGCACGGCGCCGACACCGACGAGGTGCTGGCGAAGGTGGGCGTGACCCGCGAACAGCTGGCGGCTCTGCGTGAGGCGGGGATCGTATGACCACCCTGGTGACGGGCCTGTACGTGCCGGGCAACCGCCCGGACCGCTTCGACAAGGCGGTGGCGACCGGCGCGGACCTGGTCATCCTGGACCTGGAGGACGCGGTGCCCGCCGAGGAGAAAGCGCGGGCCCGCGAGGCGGTGGCGGCGTGGCTGGCCACGGCCCGCGTCGACTGCCTCCTCCAGGTGCGGGTCAACGAGGACGCCGCCGACGACCTCGCCGCGCTGGCCGGGTTGAGCGGCTTCGAGGTGCGGCTGCCCAAGGTCGAGTCCCCGGCCCAGGTCGACCGCGTGACCAGCCGTCTCCCCGGCGTTCCGGTGACAGCCCTGCTGGAGACGGCGTTCGGGGTGGAACACGCGTCCGCGATCGCGGCCCACCCGGCGGTGACCCGCCTGGGCCTCGGCGAGTCCGACCTGGCGAGCGAACTCGGCACCCGCAGCGACGCGGTGCTGGACCACGCGCGGGTCCGCCTCCTCTACGCGGCGCGCGCGGCGGACCTCCCCGCCCCGATGCTGTCGGCCTACCCGGCGATCAAGGACCTGGCCGGCCTGCGCACGGACACCGAACGCGGCCGTGCCCTGGGCTGGTACGGGCGAGTCGCCATCCACCCGGCCCAGCTCCCGGTGATCGCCGAGGTGTTCGCCCCCTCCGAGCAGGACCGCACCTGGGCGGAGGAGGTGCTGGCCGCGACCGCCGAGGGCGGCGTGACGACCCTGTCCAACGGCGAGATGGTCGACCCAGCCATGATCGGCCGAGCGAAGGCGATCCTTTCCCGCGGCCAGGCCTGATTCCCGCACAGAACTTGCAGACCGCATGTTCTTTCCCCGGACGTACGTGACAAAGTCCTGTCATGCGCAGTGACGTTCGAGTGGTGTTGAGGCACTGGCTGGGGGCCGACGTGCGTGCGGTCGAGGGGTTGTCGGACGACGCCCTGGAGGAGTTGCGGTCCGCGCTGGTCGAGGCGCGGACGCGGCAGGCGCGTGCGCTGGCGGCCGCGTCGGACGAGGCGTTGCGGCAGATGCCGCCGGTGGTGCGGCGCACGGTCAGCCGGTTGCTGGGGCGGTGACGGTCGTGGGCACCGACCTCGCGACCCGGGCGGAGCTGGTGAAGCTGGCGCGTGCCCTGGGCACGTCCACGGACCGGGTGGCGTTCGCGGCCGTGCTGCCGCACGAGGACATCCGGCGGGTGCGGGAGCGGGTGGTGGCGACCCTGTACGACGAGCACCGGGCCGCGTTCCAGCGGGTCGCCGCGATCACGCGGGTGTTGCCGACGCCGGTGAACGTGCGGATCGCGTTGCGGGCGTTCCCGCCGCTGCTGGCCGCGCGGGTGGCCGGGGAGATGCCGCCGGAGCGGGCGGCGCAGCTCGCCGACCGGATGCCGGTGGCCTACCTGGCCGAGGCGTGCGTGCACCTGGACCCGCGCCGCGCGGCGCCGCTGGTCCAGCGGATCCGCGCCGACCGCGTGCTGGACGTGGTGACCGAGCTGATCGACCGCGGCGAGTACATCACCCTCGGCAGGTTGCTGGACGCGGCGACCGAACCGGTCATCCACGACGTGGCGATGACGGTGTCCACGGAGGCGTTGCTGCGCATCGGCTTCTACGCCGAGTCCGGCGAGCAGCTCACCAGGGCGGTCGCGCTGCTGCCACCCGCCCGGCTCCGCGACGTCGTCCACGACGCCCTGACCGGCTCCCGCGAGCTGGCGTCCGCCGGCCTGGCCCTGATCGGCAGACTCACCGACGACGACCTCCGCGGCAGGCTCGCGGAACACGCCGCCAAGGTCGACGAGGCGTCCCTCACCGCACTCCTCCACACCGCCGTCGACGACGACGCCGTCCCCGCCCTGCTGACCGCGGTAGCCGCGATGACCGACGACGCGAAGCACCACGTGCTGCGACTGCCGGCGCTGACGGAGCCGGACATGATCAGCGACCTGGTCCTGGCGGTCGAGAAACACGACCTGTGGCACACGATGACAGCGCTGACCGGCCACATGCCACCCGAGGTGCGTACCCGGTTCCAGGCGGCGTGCCGGCCGCGACCGGACTAGACGGTCGACCGCTGCTGGGGTATCGACGAGGATCCGGCGGGTTCCTCGAGCACCTCCGCCTCCCCGGCCACCAGCAACGGCGCGACGCCGACCAGCACCTCGCGCGCGCTGCGCAGCTGGGTGGCGAGCCGTGCCCGCAGGTCCTGCAACCGAGCAACCTCCTGCTCGGCGGCACTGACCCGCCGGTGCGCGTCGTCGTCGGCGGCCGTCACACGCCGCTCGGCTTCTTCGGCGGCCTCGCTGACGAGCCTTTCGGCCTCCTCGGCCGCAGCCGCCTTGCGCCGCTGCGCCTCCGCGCCCGCCTCGCCGAGCAGGCCCTCCGCCTCCTCGCCGAGCCGAGCAGCCTCCGCCCGCGCCTCACCGAGCAGCCGCTCAGCCTCCTCAGCTGCAGCCACCTTCCGGCGCTGCGCCTCCGCGCCCGCCTCGCCGAGCAGGCCCTCCGCCTCCTCACCCAGCCGAGCAGCCTCCGCCCGCGCCTCCCCGAGCAGCCGCTCAGCCTCCTCAGCCGCAGCCACCTTCCGGCACTGCGCCTCCGCGCCCGCCTCGCCGAGCAGGCCCTCCGCCTCCTCGGCCAGCCGAGCAGCCTCCGCCCGCGCCTGATCGAGCAACCGCTCGACCTCCTCGGCCGCAGCCGCCTTCCGCCGGTGCGCCTCCGCGGCCGCCTCGCTCAGCAGGCCCTCCGCCTCCTCACCGAGCCGGACAGCCTCCGCGCGCGCCTCACCGAGCAGCCGCTCGGCCTCCTCGCCCAGCTCGGCCGCCTGGGCCTGCGCTTCGCGGACCAGCTCGTCGGCCTTCTCCGCCGCGGCCGCCCTGCGCCGGATGGCCTCCTCGTCCGCTTCGACGAGCAGTCGCTCGGCCTCCTCCACCAACCCCGCGGCTTCCGCCCGTGCCTCGCTGACCAGCTGTTGGACCTCGTCGGTTGCCGCCACCGTGCGGCGGGCCGCCTCCTCGGCCGCCTCGCCGACCAACCGTTCGGCCTCCGCGACCGCGGCCGCCTTCCGCCTGGCCGCGGCCTCGTCGGCGGCCGTCACCAGTCGCTCCGCCTCGGCCGTTGCCTCGCGCACGCGGCGGGCGGCCTCGGCCTTCGCGGCGGCGATGCGGGCGTCCGAGCCCTCGGTCGCCTCGCAGAGCAACCGGCTCGCCCGCTCTCGCGACAATGCCACCCGGCCCTCGGCGTCCGCGGTCGCTTCCTCGACCAGGCGGGCCGCCTCCGTCCGCGCGCCGGCCAGCAGCTGCTCCGCCTCCGACGTGGCCGCGCGGACCCGGCGTGTCGCCTCCGCCTTCGCCGCCACGATCCGGGCCTCCGAAGTTTCCGCCGCTTCCCGGGTCAACTGACTTGCCCGCTCGCGGGACAGCGTCACCCGGTTCGCGGCCTCCACCGTCGCCGCTTCGACCAGGCGTTCGACCTTCGCTCGCGCCTCGGACAGCAATCGGTCCGCTTCCGTCGTTGCCGCCCGGATCCGGCGCGTCGCCTCCGCCTTCGCCGCGACGATGCGCGCGTCCGAGGTCTCCGCCGCTTCCCGGGTCAGGCGACTTGCCCGCTCGTGCGAGAGCGCGACGCGGCGTTCCGCGTCCTCCGTCGCCTCCTGGACCAGGCGTTCCGCTTCTCGTTGTGCGGCCACCTTCTGCTCCGCGATCTCCCGCATGGCCTCCGCGCGCCTGCGGGCCATGGCCACCTCGAAGTCGGCCTCCACGCGTTCCCTGCGGCGGGCGGCGCGCTCGTCGAGTTCGGTGCGCCTGCGGTCGGCCTCCGTGGTCATCACCGCCGCGTCCACCTCCGCCTGGTGCAGCAGTTGGCGGTGCTCGGCCTCCGTCGCGCGGCGGGCGCGGTCCATCTCCCTGAGCGCTTCCTCGTACTTGGCACGCAGCCTGCCCGCCGCCTCTTCGGCCGTGGCCCAGCTGTTCTCCGCCGCGGCCCTGGCCCGGGCCATGATCTCGGCCGCCTCCTCCTTGGCCAGCTCGACCATCCTGCGCAGGCGCGCCGGCACCGCCGCGGGATCGACCGGGGAGCGGGACAACTCGTCGATTCTGGCTGCCTGCCAAGCGTTCTGCGCGCGCAGCTGCTCGACCTCCGCGGTCAGCGCCTGCGCCAGCTCCGCGTTGGCGTCGCGGTCGGCGGCGAGCAGCCGCAGCTCCTCCTCGACCGCGTGCACGTACCGGCGGACCGGACCCCGCCGGTACCCGCGCAGCACCACGTCGAACCCGGTGCGGAGCGGGACCAGCTCCTTGCCGTCACTCACCCGGTCTCACTTCCTTCCGCCGCAGGAGAATTGACGTGTCCGTCCACAAAGGACATTCGAGGCGGACTGTGTGTGGTTCCACCCTTACCAGCGTCGCCCGAGGCGGTAAAGGCCCTCAGCGGTCAGAAATGATCAACCTGCGGCCAGCGGCTCTTGTGCCAGTTCCTTAGCAAGGCTTACAGTCGGCGCACCCGTACTTTTGACGATGAGGTGCAAAAGATGGCTGAATCTGAACGAAAGTCCTCGCGGCGCCGGTTTCTCCATGGCGCGGGCACGGCGGCGGCGGTCGGGCTGACCGCGCTCGCCCTGCCCGGGACCGCCACGGCGGCGTCCGGCGGGCGTCCGGTGCCGCCCGGCAAGATCGGTTTCCAGCTGTACTCGGTGCGCGACATGCTCAGGGCCGACCCGGAAGCCACGCTCGCGATGATCGCCGACGCGGGATATGCCGAGGTCGAGCCAGCCTACGACTACGGCAACCGCACCCCGGAGCAGTTCAGGAAGATCGTCGACGACAACGGCCTGAAGGTCATCGGCAGCCACCACAACCCGTACGACTTCCGCGGCGACCTGGCGAAGGTCACGCTCGAACGCGCCGTGACGCTCGGCCAGAAGTACGTCGGCGTCTCCTACATGGACGGGCAGCAGACCGCGGACGGCTACCGGCGCATGGCCGAGGAGATGAACCGGTGGGGCGAGGCGGCACGCGCCTACGGCCTGCACTGGTACGCCCACCTGCACGACAACGAGTTCGCGACCGACCCGTCGACCGGCGAGGTGCTGTTCGACATCTGGCTCGCGGAGACCGACCCCGGCCTGGTGTCGTTCGAGATGGACCTGTACTGGATCCTCCGCGCGGGCGCCGACCCGGTCGCCTACCTGGACCGCCACCAGGACCGGTTCCCGCTGTTCCACCTCAAGGACGGCACGCCGACCCAGGGCATCGAGACCGACCTCGGCGAGGGCACGGTCGACTTCGTGGCGATCCTGTCGCACCTGCGCAGCCTGGGCGCGCACGACTTCGTGATCGAACGCGACCAGCAGCCCGACCCGGTCCGCACGGCGCACGTCTCCTACGACTACCTGCGGAGCCTGCGCTTCCCCCGCGCCTGAGTCGCGGCCGGGCGCCGGAGGGTCACGATCAGCATCGGTCGCACCATGACCGTTCGCTGCCGTGCCCACGGCGCCCGGCACGCGGCGCCGCGATGGGCTTGCGTCAGGCCTTCAGCGGGTCGTGGCCGATGGTCATCAGGCGGTGGCGCCAGTTGGCCTGGCCCGCGGTGGGTTCGAGGTCGTCGCGCCGTTCGGTGTGGATCCGGTCCACCACCTTGCGCATCACCCGGACGTCGTCGTCGTTCAGGTCCGTTTTGCGTTTGCCCAGGATCGCGAGGACGTGCTGGCCCGTCTCCGTGCCTGCCTGGTCGGGGAGCTCCTCGGTCTGATCGGCCGCCGACCTCGTGCGCAGCCACTCGCTCAGCTCACGCGACGACATGTTCACCACCCGGTGGAACTCGTCCCACAGGGTGTCCTCGACCGGGGTGTTCGCCACCTTTCTCGCCTCCTCAGTCGGTGCTGGTGAGTTGCAGGGCTACCCGGGTGAACGGCCGCCAAACGCCTTTACATCGTTGGCACAACGTTGTAAAAGTCATCCATGGCCACCTTGAAGGACGTCGCGGTGCTCGCCGGGGTGTCCGTCAAGACGGTGTCGAACGTGGTCAACGGGTACGCCTTCGTGAAGCCGGAGAACCGGCGGCGCGTCGAGGACGCCCTGGTCGCCACCGGGTACCGGCCCAACATCGGGGCTCGCAACCTGCGCCGTGGGCGCACCGGGTTCATCGCGCTCGTGGTGCCCGAGCTGTCGATCCCCTACTTCGGCGAGCTGGCGGGCGGGATCATCGCGGCGGCCGCCGAGCACGACTGGAGTGTGCTGATCGAGCAGACCCAGGGCGACCGGGCCCGTGAGCGCAAGGTCATCGCCGACCTCGGGCCGCACATGGTCGACGGGGCGATCGTCAGCCCGCAGGCCGTCGAGCCCGACGACCTCGCCGCTCCCGGCGTGCCCGTCGTGCTCCTCGGAGAGCACCCCCTGCCGCTCCCCCTCGACCACGTCGGCATCGACAACGTCACCGCCGCCCGCACGGCCGTCCGCCACCTCATCGACCTCGGCCGCACCCGCATCGCCGTCATCGGCCAGCACCCCACCCGCGGAACCGCCACCCAGCGGCTCGCCGGCTACCGGCAGGCCATCGCCGAGGCCGGGCTGCCCGAGATCGTCGCGACCGCGTTGCGCTACCACCACCAGGACGGGGCGCAAGCCATGGCGGCCCTGCTCGACCGGCACGAGCCACCGGACGCCGTGTTCTGCTTCAACGACATGCTCGCGCTCGGCGCCATCCGCGCCGCGCACGACCGTGGGCTGCGCGTGCCGCACGACGTCGCCGTCGTCGGGTTCGACAACACGGAGCACAGCGCCTACAGCGTGCCCGCGCTCACCACCATCGCACCGGACAAGGCGGCACTCGCGAAGGCGGCCGTCGACCTCGTCCACCGCCGCGCCGCCGGCGGCGAGCACTTCCCGCCCCAGGACATCGCGATCCCGTTCGTCTTGGAGGTCAGGGAAAGCACCACCCCATAACCGAATACGGCACCAGGTCCCCCTGCACCCTGGAGCTCCACCATGCGAGTACAACGACGTACCGTGCTGATCGGCGGCGCGCTCGCCGTCGGCGCGTCCCTGCTCCCCCGTACCGCGACGGCGGCGGCCGCGCCGCGAAGACCGGCCTTCCTGCGGCTCCCGCCCGGCGCGGTCCGCCCGCGCGGCTGGCTCGCCACACAGCTCGACCGCCAGCTCACCGGCCTCTGCGGCCGCTACCAGGAGGTCTCCGACTTCCTCCGCTTCGACACCTCCGGTTGGGTCCACCCCGACCGCGACGGCTGGGAGGAACTGCCGTACTGGCTGCGCGGCTACGGCGACCTCGGCTACGTCACCGGTGACGCCCGGGTCCTCGCCGACACCGAACGCTGGGTCGAGGCCGTCCTCGCGACCACCTCCTCCGACGGCTTCTTCGGCCCCGCCCGCCTGCGGACCAGCCTCAACGGGCACGCCGACCTGTGGCCGCACATGCCGCTGCTGCACGCGCTGCGGTCGTGGGCCGAGTACCACGGCGACACCCGCATCGACTCCCTTCTGACGCGCTTCTTCCAGTTCACCGCCCGGCAGCCGGACGGCGTGTTCACCGACGGCTGGGGCAACACCCGCTGGGGCGACACGATCGACGTGGTCATGTGGTTGTACGACCGGACCGGCGACGCCTCGTTGCTGGACCTCGTGCACCGCATCCACCGGCTGTCCGCGAACTGGACCGGTGGCGTCGCCAGCCTGCACAACGTCAACATCGCGCAGGGCTTCCGCGAGCCGGCCCAGTACTGGCAGCTCTCCGGCGACACGGCGCACCGCGACGCCACCTACCGCAACTACGACACCGTCCTCGGCACCTACGGCCAGTTCCCCGGTGGCGGGTTCGCCGGTGACGAGAACGCCCGTCCCGGCTTCGGCGACCCCCGCCAGGGCTTCGAGACCTGCGGGATCGTCGAGTTCATGGCGAGCCACGAACTGCTCGTCCGGCTCACCGGCGACCCGGTGTGGGCCGACCGCACCGAGGACCTCGCCTTCAACCTCCTTCCCGCGAGCCTCGACCCGCTTGGGCGGGTCACCCACTACGTCACCAGCGCGAACGTGGTCCGGCTCGACAACATCGCCAAGACGCGGCGGCAGTTCCAGAACGGCTTCGCCATGCAGGCCTACAAGCCCGCCGTGCACGACTACCGCTGCTGCCCGCACAACTACGGCCAGGGCTGGCCGTACTTCGTCGAGGAGATGTGGCTCGCCACCACGGACGGCGGGCTCGCCGCGGCCCTCTACGGCCCGTCGACCGTCACCACCTCCGTCGCAGGCGCCCGCGTCACCATCACCGAGGACACCACCTACCCGTTCTCCGACACCATCACCTTCCGCCTCTCGCTCGACCGCACGGCCACGTTCCCGCTCGCCGTGCGCATCCCGGGGTGGTGCGCGAGTCCGCGGCTCACCGTCAACGGCACCGCGGTCACCACCACCCGCGGCTTCACCACCGTCAACCGGACGTGGCAGAACGGCGACACCGTCGTGCTCACGCTGCCGATGACCGTCCGCACCCGCACCTGGCCGAGCGGCGCGGTGTCGGTGGACCGCGGCCCGCTGACCTACTCGCTGCGGTTCGACGAACAGTGGCGCCGGTACGCCGGCACCGACGCGTGGCCCGAACTCGAGGTCACCTCCCCCACCGCGTGGAACTACGGCCTCACCGCCGACCCGGCCCCGTCCGTGGCCACCGGCGGGAACGTCACCGACCCGTTCACCGTCGACGGCGCGCCGGTCCGGATCACCGTCTCCGCGCAGCGGATCCCGGACTGGACCGCCGACCCCGAGAACGTGATCGGCACGCTGCAGGGCAGCCCGGTCGCCACCACGACCCCCGTCGAACGGGTCACGCTGATCCCGATGGGCGCGGCACGGCTACGCATCACCTCCTTCCCGCGCACCGGCGGCACGCGTACGTGGGGCACGCCGGGCCCGGCGTGCCGCATCCAGAACAAGAACAGCGGCAAGGTCCTCGCCATCGACGGCATGTCCACGGCCGACTCCGCCCACGTCGTCCAGTTCGCCGACAACGGCACCGCGGACCACCTCTGGCGGCTCGTCGACCTCGGCAACGGCCGGGTCAAGGTCGCGAGCGTGCATTCCGGCAAGGTGCTCGGCGTCGACGGCATGTCGACCGCGAACTCGGCGCACGTCGTCCAGTTCACCGACAACGGCACGGCCGACCACGTGTGGGACCTGCTCGACAACGGGGACGGCTGGTTCCGCCTCCGCAACGGCAACTCGGGCCGGGTGCTCGGCGTCGACCGCATGTCCACCGCCGACTCCGCGCACGTCGTGCAGTACGACGACAACGGCACCGCCGACCACCTGTGGCGGATCGTTCCCGACGGCGACGTGCGGATCCAGAACCTCAACTCCACCAAGGTCCTGGCGGTCGACGACATGTCCACCGCGGACTCCGCACGGGTCGTGCAGTTCGCCGACACCGGCACGGCCGACCACCTGTGGCGGTTCCTGCCCGACGCCGACGGCTGGTTCCGCATCCGCAACGCGCACTCGGGCAAGGTGCTGGCGGTCGACCGCATGTCGACGGCCGACTCGGCGCTCGTCGTGCAGTTCAGCGACAACGGGACCCGCGACCACCTGTGGCGGTTGCGTGCCGACTTCGACGGGCTGTGGCGAATCCAGAACGCCAACTCCGGCAAGGTGCTCGGGGTCGACGTGATGTCCCACGCGGACTCGGCGCAGGTGGTCCAGTTCGCCGACAACGGGACCGCCGACCACGTGTGGCGGCTGTGGTGAGGGCGCTGGTGATGGCCGCGGTGCTCGCGGCCGGTCTGCTCGTGGTGCCGCCCGCACAGGCGGCGGCGGTCGTGTGCTTTCTCGCGTGCGACACGCTCGACCCGTCACGGGCCGGGCAGGAGACCTTCCCGGTGCCGGAGCGGAACGTCAACGGGCGCAGGCTGGTGCTGCACGTGTCCGATGTGGACGGTATGGTCTGGGGGAGCATCGACAACGGCCTCACTGGGGACTCGGTGTGGCTCGACCGGTCGTGGGACGGCGGGCGCACGTGGGACGGATTGCTTGGTAAGGCAACGATACCCGCGACGTGGACCGGCACCCGCACGCTGATGTACAACATCGGCGACCCGCGGCACCACCGGCGCGGGATGATCCGTGCGTGCGGTGATGCGAACGCGGTTACGTGCACCGAGTGGGTGTACCCGACCGTGTGCGACGTTCACTGCGACCGCACGGATGCCGGTCAGGCGAGCGGTGACGTGCAGCCGGTACCACCCACATCGTTGTCCGGCCGGGTGATTCGCCTTCACGTGGACCAGAACGCGATGGCGTGGGCAAGCATCGAGGCGGGCGCACCGGGCGACGAGATCTGGCTGGATCGCTCGTGGGACGCGGGCGCGACCTGGCCGGACGGGTCGTCGCTCGGCCGCACGCCGGTCACCGGGAACGCCGCCAGGACAACGATGTTCGCCACCCGCGACCCGCGCGGGCGGCTGTACGGCGGCGCGGTCCGCGCGTGCGGTCGGGCGGTGACCGGGCAGAACGGCAGCTGCACGGCGTGGGCCCGGCCCGCGCCGACCCGTGCGGGCGCGGCCGCCGACGCGCTGATGTACTCCTACGACCCGTACCAGGGCTGGTGGCCGAGCAGCTGGTGGAACTCGGCGGCCACGTTGACCGCGCTCATCGACCAGGGCGGCTACGACTGGGTGATCGCGCGGACCTTCGACCGGAACAAGGGCACGTTCGCGGCAGGCGAACGCGGCACGGACGCGATCGAGGGCAACTTCGTCAGCCGTGCCATCGACGACAGCGCGTGGTGGGGGCTCGCGTGGATCGCCGCCTACGACCGCACTCGCGAGTCCCGCTATCTCGCCATGGCGACCACGATCGCGGATTATGTACACCGGTACTGGGACACCGGAACGTGCGGCGGCGGGGTCTGGTGGGACCGGGAACGCACCTACAAGAACGCCGTCACCGCGGGCTTGTACCTGCGGTTGGTGGCGGCCGTGCACAACCGCACGGCCGGGGACACGGTCTGGTCGCAGCGCACGCGCACGGCCGCGGCGTGGTACCTCGGCAGTGGGCTGATCAACGCCGCCGGGCTGGTGAACGACGGGCTCACCCGGGACTGCCGCAACAACGGGCAGACCGTGTGGACCTACAACCAGGGCCTCGCGATCGGCGGCATGGTCGAGGCGTGGCGTGCCACCGGTGACGCGGCGCTGCTCGACGCGGCGCGGCGGCTCGCGGACGCGGGCGTCAGCGGCCTGACCCGGGACGGTGTGCTGACCGAGTCATGCGACGTCGGGACGGCCGTCTGTGACGACAACCAGAAGCAGTTCAAGGGCGTGTTCTCGCGGTATCTCGCCGATCTCGGGCGGGCGACGGGCGCGTACGGCGATGTCGCTCGCCGGCAGGCGGATTCGATCTGGTCGCGGGACCGGGATCCGTTGAACCGTCTCGGTCAGCGGTGGGCGGGCGGCAGCCCCAACCCGTTCGACTGGCGCACGCAGGCGAGCGCTCTCGGTGCGCTCACCGCCGCGTCGCACGATCAACGGCGGCCTCCGGCCCCCCGGGATCCAGCGTACCGGGTGGGACCGACATTGAGCGGCGGCCGAACTTCGTTGTCCACAACCCATTCGGGTGGATCCCGAGCGAACTGACCGTTCGCTCGGGCCAGGGGTCCCCCGTTTTCCACGCTAGTCGCAGTCACCGACAGAACCGAACGCGCATCCACAGCCCACCCCAGTAGGAGCAGCCATGAGATTGAGACATTTGCTCAGTACCGCAACGAGTTTCCTGGTCGCCGCCACCACGGTCGTCGCGGTCGCGCCCGCCGCGGACGCGGCCGTGTGGGTGCCCAAGACCCCGCCCCTGACCACGCCGTGGACCAGCCAGGTCTCCCCTGCCAACGCGCTGCCGGAGTACCCGCGCCCGCAGCTGGTGCGTGCGGAATGGCAGAACCTGAACGGGGTCTGGGAGTTCGCGGGCGCCTCGTCCATCAGCACCCCGCCCGTCGGGCAGACGCTGCCGGAGGGCGTGCTCGTGCCGTACCCGATCGAGTCGGCGCTCTCGGGTATCCAGCGGCACCACGACAACATGTTCTACCGCCGCACGTTCACCGTGCCGTCCACGTGGAACGGCCGCCGCGTCAAGCTGAACTTCGGGGCGGTCACCTGGGAGACACGCGTGTGGGTGAACGGCACCCCGGTCGGCACCCACACCGGCGGTTACGACGCGTTCTCCTTCGACATCACCGGTGCGTTGCGCGCCGGGGACAACGAGATCATCGTCGGCGTGCACTCGCCGGTCGACGGGCAGCGTTTCCCCATCGGCAAGCAGCGCCGCAACCCGAGCGGCATCTGGTACACGGCCGCGTCGGGCATCTGGCAGACCGTGTGGCTGGAACCCGTCGCCGCCAACCACATCACGCGGCTCGACACCACCCCGGACGTGCCCGCCGGCGTGCTCGACCTGGTCGTGCAGGGCTCGGCGGGCCAGCAGGTGCGGGCGGAAGTACTGACCGGCGGCACGGTGGTCGGGTCCGCGACCGGCACCGTCGGCGCGCACCTGCGGATCCCGGTGCCCAACGCGCGACTGTGGTCGCCGAGCGACCCGTTCCTGTACGACCTGCGGGTGACCATGGGCACGGACGTGGTGACCGGGTACTTCGGCATGCGGTCGCTCGGCAAGGCCGTGGTCGGCGGCGTGATGCGGCCGCTGCTGAACGGCAAGTTCGTGTTCCAGCTCGGCACGCTCGACCAGGGCTACTGGCCGGACGGCATCTACACCGCGCCGACCGACGAGGCGCTGCGGTTCGACCTGGAACGGCAGAAGGCGCTCGGGTTCAACATGGTCCGCAAGCACATCAAGGTGGAGCCCGCGCGGTGGTTCTACTGGGCGGACCGGCTCGGTCTCATGGTGTGGCAGGACATGCCGGCACTCGACGCGGTCAACGACACCAACGCCACCGCACACGCCAACTACGAGTCGGAGCTGACCCGGATCGTCAACCAGCTCAAGGGCATCACGTCGATCGTGCAGTGGGTGCCGTTCAACGAGGGCTGGGGCGAGTACGACAACGCGCGGATCGTCGACCTGGTGCGGTCGCTCGACTCGACGCGCCTGATCAACCACAACTCGGGGTCGAACTGCTGCGTGTCCGACCCCATGGCGCCCAACGGGGACGTGATCGACGACCACGCCTACCAGATGTCGGGCGGCACCAGGACCCCGGACGCGACGCGGATCGCGGTGCTCGGCGAGTACGGTGGCCTCGGCCGTCGCGTCGCGGGCCACGAGTGGCAGCCGGGCGCCGGGTTCGCGTACGGCGACCTGTACCCGGACGAGGCGTCGCTGACCACCCGGTACGTGACGATCACGGCGGAGGTCGCGCGGTTCGTGCAGACGCGTGGTCTCTCGGGATCGGTGTACACGGAGCCGTACGACGTGGAGAACGAGGTCAACGGGTTCTACACCTACGACCGGCGGATACTGAAGATGACCGCGTCGCGGGTCCTGGCGGTGAACCAGCGGGTGCTGGCGGCGGCGTCGGGCACGTCGGTGAACCAGGGCGAGCTGACGTCGCTGCGCGTGACGACGCCCGGGTACACGAACCGGTACCTGCGCCACCAGGACAGCCTGGCCCGCACGGACACCGACAACGGCACCGACGTGCTGAAGCAGGACGCGACGTACTGGGTGCGGCCGGGGCTCGCGAGCGCGTCGTGCGTGTCGTTCGAGTCGCGGAACTTCCCCGGCCGGTACCTGCGGCACGCGTCGTCCCGCATCCGGCTCGACGCGTCCGACGGCTCCGCGGGCTTCGCCGGTGACGCGACGTTCTGCCCGCGGGCGGGCTGGGGCGCGGCGGCGCTCGAGTCGTACAACAACCCGGGCGCGTTCGTGCGGCACTACAACGAGGCCGTGTACCTGGCGCGCTCCGGCGGCCCCAACCCGTGGGACACGGCAACGTCGTTCGCGCAGGACACCACGTGGGCGGCGACCATCCCGCTGTGGCGCAGCGGCGCCGACCTGCCCCGCGACCAGGCGCGGTCGTTCCGGGTGACGACGCCGGGCTTCACCGACCGCTACCTGCGCCACCGCGACGGCCTGGCCCGCACGGACGTCGTGACGTCGGCGAGCGACGCGCTGACCAAGGCGGACGCGACGTTCGTCGTGCGCAGGGGGCTCGCGGACCCGTCGTGCTACTCCCTGGAGTCGCGCAACTTCCCGGGCTCCTACCTGCGGCACCAGTCGTACCGGGTGCGGTTGTCGGCGAACGAGAACACGGACCTGTTCCGCCGGGACGCGACGTTCTGCGCGCAGCCCGGCAGCGGCGGTGTCCGGCTGGCGTCGCTGAACGAGCTGGGCACGCACGTCCGCCACTACGCGGAGGAGGTGTGGGTGTCGTCGAACGGCGGTGCGCACACCTACGACAACCCGACGTCGTACGACGCGGACGTGACGTGGGCGGTCAGCGCGGCGTGGACCCCCTAGGGCTGCGGTGACGCGGCGAGCACCCCGAAGCCGATGAGGACGGTGCCCATGAGGCCGTCGATCGCGCGCCGGGCCCGCGGCCGCCGCAGCACGTCGCCGAAGGTGGCGAACAGGACCGCGTAGGCCGACATCCAGGAGAAACTGACGAGGGCGGTGATCACGACGAGCGCGCCGGGCAGCCACCACGGGCTGTCCGGCGTGACGAACTACGGCAGCAACGCCGACATGAAGAGCGCGGTCTTCGGGTTGAGCGCGTTGACCAGCAGCCCTTCGCGGTAGCCGCCTGCCCGGCCCCGCGGTGCGGGTGTGTCCTGGCGTCGCGTGGCGCTGCGCAACGACCGGACGGTGTCCGGCCCGGGCACGAGCGTGGCGAGCCACGCCACCCCGGCGAAGGTCAGCAGGGTGGTCAACATGGTCGCGAACCTAATCAGCGGCGCTGCGCCGGGGAACGCCGTCCACATGCTGGGCGCCGCCCCGCACGATGTCGACCCGCGACCGCATCCCGAGCTTCGCGAGGATGTGCGACACGTGCGACTCCACCGTCCGCACGGACACGTTCCTCGGCGTCGGTGAGGCTGCCTCGCCCGGTGCTGGCCTGCCGGTGGCGTGCACGCGAACCTCTGCGGATCCCGTACTTGCGCAGGGCCGCGCGCAACCGCGCCACGTCCCAGCCGGCGTCAAGCCCGTCGTAGATCTCGTCGGCTCGTGTGAACGCGGCCCGGGACGCCCTCCGGTCCCCGTCCTCGGCGAAGCGCACGGCGGCTGCCTCCAGTGCCTTCGCCTCGCACAGCGGCCGCCCGGCCTCGGCGAACTTGTCCGCGGCCAGCAACAACAACGCTGTGCTCCGGTCGAGCAGGCCACGACAGTAGGCCGCATTTCCCTGTCGATGCGGCACCGGCGCTCTCCCGGCGAGGCCCGCCGCTCGTGCCGCGGCGTCAGCGACGACATCCACCGCGCCCCTCTCGGCTCCAAGCCGCGCGGCCTCCGGGAGCAGGTCCTCCACCTCGTCCAGTTCTTCCGGCCGTTCCGCCAGACATGACACGAGTACGTCCAACGCTTGATCGCCTTCGTCGGCGACCTCGTGGAGGAGGCTGCGCGCCAGTGTCATGGCGGAGACGACCCGGTTGCCGATGTGCGCCGCGGTGGGCGCCGCCCGGTCCAAGTGGCACCGCGCCGAATCGGTGTCACCACGGTGGAACGCGATGACCGCCGCGACGCCGTGATCGCAGCAGGTCGCGCCGGGATCCTTCATCTCGTCCGGCAAGGCCTCGGCCTCACGCCGTGCGTCGTCCCACCGGCCGGCTTCGAACAGCAACTGCGCCATCGCGCTTCGCGCCTGCGCGAGCCGTGGCACGCTGCCTGCCCGGTCTGCGATCCGCCGCACCCGCTTCGCCGTGCCGAATGCCTCGTCATAACGGTCGAGGTCGCCGAGGGCGACCGCCTTGTTGATCTCCAACAGCATGCTGAGGTCGGTCAGCGCGGGATCGTCCGCCACCACGTCCAGCGCCCGGTCGAACAACGGCAGCGCGGCGGCGACGTTGCCCTTCATCACCGACACGACGATCATGACGTGCAGAGACCAGGCCACCGCCCACGTGTCACCGGCTTCTTCCGCCGTCGCCAGCGCTTCCGCCGCCAGGTCACCGGCCACCGACACGTTGCCGAGGTTCCGGTGTGCCCGAGCCGTGAGAACGAGCAGCCGCGCCCGTTGGCGCAGTGAGACGCCGGGAATCTTCAGCGCCCTGCCCAGCGCGTCCAGCGACGCCCCGAACCGGCCGACGAAAGCGCGGCTCTGGGCAATCGTCCAATGCAGCTCGACGAGCAGGTCCCGGTCGGACGCGGCGGGCAACGCGCGCCGTGCCGTGCGCTCCGCATTGAGCGCATCGCCGGAGCGGTACTGCGCCTCCGCCAACTTGGCCGCGAGGACAACTCCCCGCGAGGTCGTCACGGGAGCTTGGCGGCACGCCTCGCGGAGCAGTTCGACCGCGTCCCCAGGCGTTTGTGCGACGAGGGTGGCCGCGGCGTCCGCCAGCCAGTCGAGCATCGATGTCTCGAACGGATCGACACCGGGTGTGGTGACGGCTCGCAGCAGCTGCCTGGCGACGCGGTGGACGGGGGCACCGGCTTCGGCGAGTGCGCGGGCCGCGTCGCGGTGCCAGGCGGTTCGGACGGGTAGTGGGATCTCGTCGTAGAGGGCGGCGCGGATCAGTGGGTGGCGAAAAGATAGCTTTCCATCGGTCTCCCCCAGTACGCCCGCGGTGCGGGCGTGGTTGATGGCGCGTGCCAGGTCCGGCACGCGGCGGTTCTGGACGATCGCCAGGTCGGCGACCAGGAACTCCAGCCCCAGCAGCGCGGCGGCCTGCAGTACGGCGCGGTCGTCGCGGGGTAGGAAATCGAGGCGGTCGGCGACCGCCCCGAGGAGGGATTTCGGGATCGGGCCGGCCTCGACCTCGACGGCGCCGCCGTGTTCTCGCAGGCGGTGGGCGCGGGACAGGGCGGCCACGAGTTCGGTCAGGTACAACGGGTTGCCCGACGCGTCGGCCGCCACGTGCCGCAGGCTCTCGCCGGGCCGACCCCCAGTCAGCCCGGCGAGAAGATCTCTGACGTCGTCGTCACGCAGGCCTGCCAGGCGCAGGACCTTGCCGGCGGCTCGGCGGACGGGCAGGAGTTCCCCGCGTTCCGGTGTCGGGCGCGTGATGCCGATCGCCAGCAGCGGTTTGTGCTGCGCCGTTCTGGCGAGGCGGGACCACACCTGGATCGTGGCCTGGTCCGCCCACTGCAGGTCGTCGACGACGAGGATCACCGGGGTGGCGTCGCAGAGTTCCGCCACCAGGGTCAGCAGGTGCTCCGACGCGGCCGCGACCGGGTCCAGGTCGCCGGTGAACTCGCCGCGCAGGAGGGTTCGTATCGCGGTCAGGCGAGGGGTGGCCAGGTGCCGGCAGGCGTCCAGCAGCGGGCGCAGCGGCAGTGCCTGACCGAGTTCGTCCGCGGCTGCCCACAGGACGTGGCAGCCGCGGCCCGCGGCGAAGTTCGTGGCGGCGCGGGCCAGTGCCGACTTCCCGATGCCCGGTTCGCCTTCGATGAGGGCTGCCGCGCCCTGGCCCGTCGCCGCGGCGTCGGCCATTGCTTGCAGGCAGGCCAGTTCTGTTTCGCGTCCGACCAGGTCGTCCACGCATTCACGGTACGGTGGGGCCGCTGTCGCGAGCATGCCGACACTCTTCGCGACGTGGAGCGGCGAGACATCCGTGGTTCCACTGAAGCGTGTGGGCCATCAGACATCGGACGGATGTCGTCACGGGATCAACGACGACCCCGCCTGCGTTGAACTGAGCGATGACCACGATTCGCTTCCGGGTGCTCGGTGACTCGCTCGCCGCGGGCGTCGGCTGTACCCGGGCCGAGCAGAGCATCGGGCACCTCCTCGCGGGCGCGCTCCGGGCTGCCGGGCACCGGGTGGAGCTGAGCGTGCACGCCGTGCCGGGTGCCCGTTCCGCCGACCTCGCGCCGCAGGTCCGTGCCGCCGTCGCGGCGGGCGCCGACCTCGCGTTGATCGTGATCGGCGCCAACGACCTGACCCGGCTGACGCCACCGGCCGTCGGTGCGCGGCTGCTCCGCGACGCCGTCGCCACGCTCACCGGGGCCGGTGCGCGGGTGATCGTCGTGACGGCACCGGACATGGGTGTGCTCGCCCACGTGCCACCCGCGTTCCGGGACGTCGTGTCGCAGGCGAGCAGGCTCTACGCCACCGCGCAGGCCGACGCCGCCACCGCCGCGGGGGCGACCGTCGCGCACGTCGGCCCCGAGGTGTTCTCCCGGTTCGCGTCCGACGACCGCATGTTCTCCGCCGACCGGTTCCACCCGTCGGCAGCGGGCTACGCGGTCATCGCGAACGAACTCACGTCGTACGTCCTCGCGGCGGCGCAGGCCGCCTGAGCCAGTGCGCCGCGCCCGCACGGGTCGCGACCTCGGCCGCCTTCCGGCGGTGTCCCTCGGCGGCACGGCCCAGCGCGTCGGCCAGGTCGGCCAGGTAGTGGGCGACCGGGCGCAGCGTCACCAGCCCGCTGCCCGCACCGGCCAGCTCGTCCTCGGCGGGCAGGAGGTCCTCGTACAGGCGTGTCATCGCCGCGCGGTCGTCGCGGTCGATGGCGATCAGCGCGTGCAGGCAGGTGCGGACCTCGAACAGCAGGTCGCGTGGCGCGGGCGGAACCGGTGCCGTGCTCGGTGCCACCAGCGGACGGCACCACGGTTCGTGCGCGCCGAAGTCCGCGTCGACCGGCGGCAGGCCGCGCTGGAGGCGGTCGCACAGCAGGGCCAGGCCCAGGACGCCGTTGTCCACACCGGACATCCCGGTGCCGTGGAGGCGCCGGGCGGCCGCCCGGTACGCCGCTTCCGCCGGCGCGCCGGTGATCGACGCGCGCAGTGCCCGGTACCAGTCGGTGAACACACCCACCAGCGGGATGTCGTGCTCCGCAGCGAGGTCGTCCGCCGCCGCGGCGTGCCGGTCGGCGGACGACAGGTCCGCGAGGGCGGCGCCGGACTGCACGAGGATCAGGTGGCCGAGCACCTCGAACGGCACCAGGTCGTGCATCGACGCCAGCTCGGCGCCGATCGCCGCCCGCTCCGCCGCCAGCCCGGCACGGTCGAACGACTGCAGGAACCGGGCGTTGAGCGCGAACGCCAGCACCGCGGGGTCGGCGAGCCCCCGGGCGATCTCCTCCGCCTCCCGCGCCGCCGCGCGGACCCGTTCGTCGCCGGTGTTGCGCAGCTCGACGGCGATGGTCGCCAGCAGGCGGCTCCGCAACGCGGGCGGCGGGTCGCCGGCGAGGGCGTGGTCGGCTGCGGCCGCGATCCGGCGTGCCAGCACGGGGTCGTCGGGCTCGGTCCAGAGCGCGGGCACGTCGAACGCCACCAGCGCGGGCGCCGACCCCAGCAGCTCGGCGCGCAGCGCGCGGGCCCCGGCGAGGTCGCCGGTGACGGCCAGCGTGCGGGCGAGCCCCGCGGTGACGTGGTCGTCGGGTTCGCCGTGCTCGCGTGCCACCCGCCACCACCGCGCGGCCTGGTGCGGTGCGAACCGCCGTTCCGCCTCCGCCGCGGCGGCCCGCGCGTACCGGGCGGCGGCGGATCCGTTGCCCGTCAGCAGGAAGTGGTGCGCGAGCGCCGCGACCTCGCCGGGCCGCACCCGTTCGAGCGCGGCGGCGGTCTCGGCGTGCCAGCGGGCGCGGCGGGACCGGGACACGTCCTTGTACAGCGTGTCCCGCACGAGGACGTGCGCGAACCGGAACCACCCCGGCGCCTGTTCGGTGAGGAAACCGCGCTGTGTCGCGGTTTCCAGCGCGTCGAGCACGTCCCCGGGCAGCAGGTCCTCCGCGACGTCCATGCCCTGCACCGACGCGCGCCGCAGCACGTCCTGCACGGACGACGGCAGGGTGGCGACCCGGTGGCGCACCACTTCCCGGACACCGGCGGGCACGTCGGTCAGGTCGCCGGTGTCGAGCAGCCGGGCCAGCTCGCGGACGAAGAACGGGTTGCCGCCGCTGCGCTGGTGGATGAGCGCGGCGGTGGCCGCGTCGATCTCCCGGCCCGTGGTGGCGCGGACCAGGTCGGGGATGGCGGGGGTCGGCAAGCCCGTCAGGTACACCCGTTCGGGTTCGGCGCGGGCCACGCGGCCGAGGAAGTCCCGCAGCGGCGGCGGCACGTCGGTGGTCCGGTAGGTGCCAACGATCAGCACGCGCCGCGGCGGCGGCGCCAGCACCAGCGACGCCAGCAGCGCCAGCGTTTCCTCGCCCGCCCAGTGCAGGTCGTCGAGGACCAGGAGCAGCGGCGCGTGCCTGCCGAGGTACGCGGCGATGGCGCGGTGCCAGCGGGCGCGGACGGGGTCGGGTTCCGGTGCGGCGCCGGGGAGGGCCTCGAGGATCGTGGTCCACGGCCAGGCGGCGGGCAGCCCGTCGTCGTCCGGGTTGGCGCCCCACGCCGTGGTCCACCCGCGTGCGGACAGCCGCGCGGCGAGGGCCTCGGCGAGCGCGGTCTTGCCGGCGCCCGCCTCGCCCGCGATCAGCGCGAGCGGTGCACGGGTGGCGGCGAGCCGGGCCAGTTCCTCGGACCGGCCGACGAGGGCGGGTGTTCCCGGCTCGTCGACCGGCACCTGCGCGAGGATGTCGGCCTCCAGTGCGCGCAGGGCCGGACCGGGGTCGATGCCCAGCTCGTCGGCCAGGACCCGGCGGGCGCGGCGCAGTGTGTCGAGCGCGTCGCCCTGCCTGCCGGTGCGGTAGCGGGCGAGGGCGAGCAGCCGCCAGCCCTCCTCGCGCCACGGGTGCCCGTCGACGTGCGCCTCGAGGTCGGGCACCACGTCGGCGGCGCGACCGTCGTCCAGCAACGCTGCCGCGCGGCGTTCGACGGCGAGCAGGCGCAGCTCGTCGAGCCGGGCGATCTCGCCGCGTGCCCACGGCTGGTCGGCGAACTCCGCGTAGGCGGGGCCGCGCCACAGCGCGAGCCCCTCGGCGATCTCCTCCGCTGTCCCGGCCACGGCCTCCTCGAACCGCCACGCGTCCACGGCCTCGGCGCGCAGGGCGTACCCGGAGCCCTCGGTCACCAGCAGCCGCGCCGGTGCACGGGGCGGCCGGTCCGGTTCGAGGGCCTTGCGGAGCGCGCCGACGAACGTCTGCACCGCGCCGACCGCGCCGTCGGGCGGGTCCTCCCACAGGTCGGCGACGAGGGTGTCCACCGGCACGACGCGACCGCGCGCGACGAGCAGCCGCGCGAGCACGGCGCGGTGCCGCGGTCCCTTCAGGTCGACCGGGCCCCGCTGGTCGTCGGCCGTGAGCGGTCCGAGCACCCGGAACGTGATCACCGGTGGCAGCCTAACCCGCTCGGTCCGTGCTGACCGGCCGCTGATTCGCCGCTCCCATGCTGGCGGCATGCAGATCCCAGGATTCGACTACCAGCGTGTGCCTGCGACCGACGGCGTGTCACTCAACGTGGCCGTCGGCGGCTCCGGCGACCCGATCGTGTTGCTGCACGGCTTCCCCCAGACCCACCTCATGTGGCGGCACGTGGCCGCCGACCTCGCGAGCGACCACACGGTCATCTGCCCCGACCTGCGGGGCTACGGCGACAGCGACAAACCGGCGGACACGGGCCGCACCTACGCGAAGACGGCGATGGCGGCCGACGTCGTCGCCGTGGCCCGCGCGCTCGGGCACGACCGGTTCGCGCTGGCCGGGCACGACCGGGGTGCGCTGGTCGCCATCCGCGCCGGGCTGGACCACCCGGAGGCGGTCACCCGGCTCGCGTCACTGGACGTGCTGCCCACGCTGGACATGTGGGACGTGCTGCACGGTGTGACGGCGTCGGTCGCGTTCCACCTGTACCTGATGGCGCAGCCGCCCGGGCTGCCGGAGGCCATGATCGCCGCCGCGCCGGACGCGTTCTTCGGGCACTTCCTCGACCTGTGGGCCCGCGACCCGGCCGCCATCCCGCCGGACGTCCGGGCCGAGTACCTGCGCGCGAGCCGCGCGGCGGTGCCGTCGATCGTGGCGGACTACCGGGCGTCGGCCACCGTCGACGTCGCCGACGACGAGGCGGCACGGGCGGCCGGGGCGACGTTGCGGATGCCGGTGACGGTGCTCCAGCAGGACTGGGGCGCGGCGCTCGGCTACGACGCGGCCGCGGTGTGGCGGGCGTGGGCCCCGGAGCTCACCCACGTGACGGTGACGTGCGGGCACTACATGGCGGAGGAGGCGCCCGCCGAGGTGATCAAGCACCTGCGCGGGATGCTCGCGTAGCGCCGGGAACGCAGCGGTCCGGTGCTCCGTTGTCATGGCGGTGTCGTGGGGATGGGGGGTCCGGTTGTTCGACCGTGTGCGTTCGGCGCTCGCCGGTGGACGGCCGTCGGTCGAGACCGTGCTCGACACGGCGGTCGTCCACCCCGGCGACGGGGTCACCGGCCGGGTGTCGGTCGTGGCCGACCGGAAGGAGGCGGCGCTCTCCCGGGTGACCGTCGGGCTCGTCGTGCAGAGCGAGTTCGTGCCCGTGCTCGAACGGCGGATGGTGCCGTGGTCGGCCCAGCTGTGGCACACCGACCTGCGGCGGGACGTCCTGCTCGCCCCGCAACAGCGGCTCGACCTCGCGTTCCGGTTCGCCCTGCCGGTGGAGACCCCGGTCACCGCGGTCGGCGACGCCGTGCTCCCGTTCGTCGTCGGCGTGCGCACCGAGGTGGTCGTCCACGACGGACAGGACACCGGTGACCTCGACCGGTTGCTGGTCCAGCCCCTGCCGTCGCAGAGCCGGGTGCTGGACGCGTTCGGTGTGCTCGGCGCCCACTTCCGGTCCGTCACCGTGCACCCGGGCCGCCTCCCGTCGCTGCCGCAGGAGTTCGACTTCCAGCAGGTCCTCGTGTTCACGCCGCCGTCGTGGTGCGCGGACCGGTTCGAGAGGATCACGCTGACCTTCGTCGCCGGGCCGCGCGACCTGTGCGTGCTGGTGACGGCGCACCCGCGTGGCGGGCTGATCCGGCCTGCCGCGGTGACCGCCCGGTGGACCGTGAACCACGAGGACGCCTGCGTGACCGACTGGGCGTCGCTGATCGGCGGGTGGCTGCAGGGCGCACGCGGGTAGGCACACGATCAGGTGAGAGAGGCGACGTCGGAGCGCCGCGCGGGTTAGCTTGCACCGCGTGTCCTCCCGGGTGATTCCTGCTGTGCTCGCCGTCTTCTTCGGCGTGGCGATCGCGCTCGTGCTGTTGGTGCCGTTCGTGTTCCGCAGCTACCGCAAGCGCGGCGAGGTGGGGCTCGGGCCCGGCATCCTCGCGTTCGCGTTCCTCGTCTACGGGCTCGCGCTCGTCGCGTACACGCTCGCGCCCGTGCCGCAGATCGACGACGCCTGGTGCGCGGGCCACACGCAGTTCGCCCACCCCCAGCTGAGGCCCCTGCAGTTCCTCGCCGACATCGCGAAGGACCGGGTCACGCCCGGCTGGCGGGGCGTGGTCACCAACCCCGCCGTGCAGCAGGTCGTGTTCAACGTCGCCCTGTTCGTGCCGCTCGGCGCCTTCCTGCGGCACCGGCGGCTGCCCGTGGCCGCGGTGGTCGGCGCCGGGTTCTGCGTGTCGTTGCTGATCGAGTTCACCCAGCTGACCGGCAACTGGTTCCTCTTCCCGTGCCCGTACCGGCTCTTCGACGTGGACGACCTCCTCGCCAACACCCTCGGCACCGCCGTCGGGCTGCTGTTCGCGCCGCTGCTGCGGAAGATGTACGGGCGCACCGACCTCCCCGCCGAAGCGCCGCGGCCGGTGACCACCGGGCGCCGGTGGCTCGGCATGCTCGTCGACCTGGTCGCGGTGACGCTCCTCGGCGGGGTGCTGGCCGTCGCCGCCGATCTCGTCGCGGGCGTCGACAGCCACGTGATCAACCCGTGGGTGCCCGCCGTGGCGCTGCTCGTCCTGCCTTCGCTCGGCCGCGCCGGCGCCACGCTCGGGCAGCGTGCGGTGCGGCTCAAGCGGGTGCGTGCCGACGGCGGACGGGCCGGGATCCGGGTGCTGCCCGCGCTCGCGGGCGGCACGTGCGGCTACTTCGTCCTTTCCGGACTCGGCGACGACGCGAGTGCGTGGTCCGGGCTGATGCTGCTCGTGTGCGGGCTCCTCGCGTGGCGGCCGCGGTCACACCGCGGGCTGTCGGGCCTGGTGTCGGGGCTGTACGTGGTGGACGCGCGCGAGCCGCTCAGCGAGGCGCCGTCGACGCCCGCGGCACCAGGTGCACGTCGCGGGTGACCGGTTCGGCCCGCCGTCCGAAAAGGACGGACCGGCGAAGACGATCTCCCGTTGCCCCATCAGCGTGGCGTCACCGAAACTTTCGGTGATCCCACAACGGAAATCCGCTGCCTGCTTGACGGAAACCCAGTAGCGCCTTAACGTTTCTCCTCGCGATACCGACAATTTGCCGAAACTTTCGAACTCGCCATCGTCGTCGAGGAGCGCCGCATGAAGGTGTCCCGTGTCGCCGCGGCAGGTCTCCTCGCCGCGGCATCGCTCTACTCCGTACTCCCGGCCGCCGGCTCACCCGCTCCGGCGGCCGGGTCCCTCTCCCCCGACCGGCCACTGCGCGAGCTGGCGGGCAGGCAGCTGCTGATCGGCACCGCCGTCGACCACGCCGCGTACACCGCGGACGCGACCTACCGCGACCGCGTCGGCGCCGAGTTCAACTCGATCACGGCCGAGAACGTGATGAAGTGGGAGGTCGTCGAACCGACGCGGGGCGACCTCGACTTCAGCGCCGCCGACGAGCTGATGGCCGCCGCGAAGCGCAACGGGCAGCAGGTCCGCGGGCACACGCTGGTGTGGCACAACCAGCTGCCCGCGTGGCTCACGCAGGGCGTCGAGTCGGGCGACATCGACGCGACCGAGCTGCGGTCGATCCTGCGCAGGCACATCATCGACGAGGTCACCCACTTCCGGGGGCGCATCTACCAGTGGGACGTGGCGAACGAGGTCATCGACGACAACGGTCAGCTGCGCGACACGATCTGGCTGCGTGAGCTGGGGCCGGGCTACATCGCCGACGCGTTCCGGTGGGCGCACCAGGCCGACCCGAAGGCGAAGCTGTTCCTCAACGACTACAACGTCGAGGGCATCAGCGCGAAGAGCGACGCGTACCTGGCGCTGGTGAAAGACCTGCTGCGGCAACGGGTTCCGGTGCACGGCTTCGGCGCGCAGGGCCACTACGGCGTGCAGTACGGCTTCCACAGCGCGTCCGAGGTGGCGGCGAACCTCGGCCGGTTCGAGAAGCTGGGCCTGGAGACCGCGATCACCGAGGTCGACGTGCGCATGATCATGCCGGCCGACAACGTGAAGCTGCAGGCGCAGGCACAGGGCTACAGCGTGCTGCTGCAGGGCTGCCTGCTCGCCCGCCGCTGCAACTCGTTCACCGTGTGGGGCTTCACCGACAAGTACTCGTGGGTCCCCGGCTTCTTCGAGGGCGAGGGCGCGGCGAACCTCCTCGACGAGAACTTCGCCCCCAAACCGGCCTACCGCGAACTCCAGGCCATCCTGACCCTGGCCCACTGACCTCGCGAGTCACGCTCGCACGCATAGCGAGTTGCCGGTTTCGTGCATGTCGCCCGGCCCGGCGTCGGCACGAAACCGGCAACTCGGTGTGTTCGAGAGCGCGACTCGCGAGTCACCAGCGGGTGTGGACGTGGGCGCGGATGTGGTCGTCGTAGATCTGTTCGATCGCCAGCAACGTGTCCGGGGTGAGTGGTGGGAGCTGCGCGGCGGCCGCGTTGGCGTTGGCCTGTTCCGCGTTGCGGGCACCCGGGATGACGACGCTGACGCCGGGCTGGTCGATCACCCACCGCAGCGCGAGGGCGGCCGTGCTCACCCCGAGGTCCTCGGCGACCGCCGCCAGTTCCCGCGCAGCCTGGACGCCCACCTCGTACGGCACGCCGGAGAACGTCTCGCCGACGTCGAACGCCTCACCGTGGCGGTTGTAGTTGCGGTGGTCGTCGGCCGCGAACGTGGTGTGCTCGTCGTACTTGCCGGACAGCAGGCCGCTCGCGAGCGGCACCCGCGCGATGATCCCGACACCCGCCTCGCGCGCCGCGGGCAGCACGCGCTCGAGCGGCTTGCGGCGGAACGCGTTCAGGATGATCTGCACGCTCGCCACGTTCGGCCGCGCGATGGCGGTGAGCGCCTCGTCGCAGGTCTCGACCGACACGCCGTACGCGGCGAGGTTGCCCTCCGCCACCAGCGCGTCGAGCGCGTCGAAGACCTCGTCGGCGGAGAAGACGGGGGTGGGCGGGCAGTGGAGCTGCACCAGGTCGAGCCGGTCGGTGCGCAGGTTGGCGCGGCTGCGGTCGGTCCAGGCACGCAGGTTCTCC
The DNA here is from genome assembly GCF_054661535.1 of Actinophytocola sp. KF-1. Classification (NCBI taxonomy): domain Bacteria; kingdom Bacillati; phylum Actinomycetota; class Actinomycetes; order Pseudonocardiales; family Pseudonocardiaceae; genus Actinophytocola; species Actinophytocola sp. KF-1. Next base: position 299,461 of record NZ_BAAFVK010000009.1, read on the forward strand.
GGCGTGAACGACGCGGGCACGTGCGGGTCGGCACGGCGACCGCACTTGGTCGCCACCGTGACGTCGGCGTCGCGTTCGGCGAGGAACGCCGCGATGAGCTGCTCGCTGCGCCCGTCGCCGTACACGTCGGCCGTGTCGAGGAACGTGACACCGCCGTCGACCGCCGCGTGCAGCACGGCCATCGCGTCGGCGTCGTCGACCCGGCCCCAGTCGGCCCCCAGCTGCCAGCACCCGAGCCCGACGACGGACACCTGACGGCCGGTGCGGCCCAGCACTCGATCTTCCACGAGCGCCACAGTAGTCACATGGACCGGGACCTGCTCCCCGGCAGGTACACGCACACCGCTACTTCGCCGGCTGCACGATGACCGGCGAGCCCTGTGGCACCGGCAGCACCTGCACCTTGCCGGACTTGATCGCCTCGTTGACCGCCTGCTGTTGCTGGTAGGCCTGGTAGGCGGGCATGCCGCCGGGGAACTTCGCCGCGGCCTCCTTGTCCACCTCCGCGGCCTGGCTGCGCAGCTCGGCCGCCTGCTTGTCGGTGAGGCCGGCCACCAGCTGCGGCTGGATGCCGGGCTTCTGCAGCAGCACCGAGTTGATCGTGATCAGGTCCACGCCCTGGGTGAGCGTCGTGAGCACCTTCGGCAGCTGCGCGAGGACGTCCTTCTCCCACTGCGCCTTCGTCGGCGCGTCCGTGTAGAGCTTCTGCCACGGGTACTTCAGCGCCTCGTTGTCGGTCGCCCGGTCCAGCGCCGCGCCGACGTAGTTGCGCAGCAGCGCCGACCAGCCGGGCTTCATCTGCTCGCCACCGTCGGTCGGGGCGGCGTCGTACTTGTAGGCGATCAGCTCGTGGAACATCTGCAGCTTCCCGCCCGGCCACTCCTTGCCCGTCGGGTCGGTGAACGGCGAGCAGTCGGTGTTCAGGGTGAACTTGACCGTGCCGGTCACCTTGATCTCCTGCGAGTCCTGCGTCGTCGACGTGAGCGGCGCGGAGTCGATGCCGTCCCCGTCGCCGAACGTGAAGTCGCGCTGCCCGCTCGGGTAGTAGTAGTGGTCGTCGTTGACGTCGCTGACGTCGCGCTCGGTCTCGCACTCCACGAACTTGCGCGAGTCGAACGGGCCCGCGCCGTACTGCAGCGACACCTCGCTGGACGTCGGGTTGCCGATCGAGCAGGCCGTGAGGAGCACGGCCGAGGCGAGCAGGAAGGCGGGTCGGGTCCTCATCGGCTCAGGTCCAATCGGTCGGCGGTCAGCTTCCGGATGATCGCGCGCACGTCGGTGGCGAGCACCGAGTCGATGTCGCGGTAGGTGTCGGTCTTCTCGTCGATCTCCGCGATGGCGCGGGCGAGCAGGTCGCGTTCGCCGCGCAGCCGCTCGAAGTCGGCACGCCGGACCCCGGCCTGCCTGCCCAGCGACCGGACGACGAGCCACACCACGAACGCGACCACGAGAACCACCACGACGACGATCAGCGCGAGGACCTTCGGGTTCATGCGGACGACGCTAAGGCCGGCCGCCCGGGAGCCCTCCCGGGCGCTACGCCCGTCTCGGTGAGCGCGGTGTCGAGCTTGCGTCACCATCCCGGCAAACAACGGCGATCCGCCGGGCTGCTCGAGCCCGAGCGCGGCAAGACCGTCGGCAGGTTGGCAATTGCCACATCACGCGACGGGAGTTGCCACCCCTCGCGTTCGAGCAAGCCGGGGCGCGACAGGCGGATGGTGGCGGAAGAGCGGTGCGCCCAAGGTGCAGGGCCGCTGGGGCGTGGCCACGGACGGTAGGTGCCCACCTCTCACCCTGCCCGACACGGAGGCCGGCGCGTTCGTAGGCGTCGGCCTTTGCGCCGTTCGGGAAGCCATGCCCACGAATCGGTGACGGAGCGTAGGCCATGACATGATCGTGATGAGGTGCAAATGCACGGGACTTCGGCGCGATCCCGCCGTTTCATCACCCACATGGTCGAACGACATCCCGGCAACTGCCCTCGCACATCCGTCACTTGACCGATGTCTCCGCACCTCGCCCGGAGCAGACTGTCAATATACGGAAAACGAGATGACAATAAATCGTGGGGTGACACCGGTGGCCGCGGACGAATGGCATGATGAACTGGTCCTCGTCGCTGAATTGTCCAGCGTCAACAACCAGATAGCCAGGTTCGTACTACGCATGCTCGACACCGACGCCCGGCGAAGAGAACAGATTGCGGTAGCCGACGAATGCCGCCTCGGTGGGCGGCTCGTCAATCTGGGCTACGCATTGCAGGACCGAGCGGTACACAGAGCCGCTGGGCGCCACCGTGATGCTGGGAACACCACGGCAGCGCCCTCGGACAGGGGCCTCGCAACGGCTCATACTGCGAAGAAGGCCTGACAATTGCCCCGGAACCTCTTGTCAATTGTGGGTCATCTCCAGGACGATGACGTTGTGGGTCATAGCCGGAGGATCACCGGCCGCGGTGCCACCCACCGCGACCAACATCACCAACGCCGCCGCGGCGGCCACGACCATCCGCACCATTCTCATCTCGACCTCCATTTTGCTGATCCCGAACATCGGCAAACAGATGGGGATGGCGCGGTGGTCGGCTTACGACCCCGCGCAATCACATGGATGAGGGTAAGGTTTGGGCCCAAACTATACGACTCAATTTATAGTCTCAGACGACACGGAAATGCGCCATAATTACGCCAATAACTGACGGTTAACAGAAGAGCAACAGAATGAGCACGACACCGGTTGGCGTAACCTGCTCGCCGACCGTTGTTCCCTGCGTCGACAAGCAATACTGTCGAGGCATGCCGAGTGATGCCCACGCACTCGTCGGCCGTGAGGCCGAGCTGACCCGGCTCATCGGGTGGCTCGACGATCTCGCGACAGGAAGCGGTCACGCGATCCTGATCGAGGGTGAGCCCGGCATCGGCAAGTCCTCCCTCGCGCGGGCGGCCACCGCCGCCGCCGAGGACCGTGGGTACTCCGCCTACTGGGCCGAATGCGACGAACTCGGGCAGGCACTCCCCCTCCAGCCGCTCGTGGACGCCTTGCTGGTCAAGGAGGCCACCGAGCGGCGCCTCGACACCGTCCAGCGTTTACTGCGTGGCGAACTCGCCGGCGCCGCGGATCCGGCCATGGCCGCGGCCGAGCAGATGCTGGCACTCATGAACGAACTGTGCAGCGCCACTCCGACGGTCCTGGTGGTCGACGACCTGCAGTGGGCCGACCGCTTCACCATCAGCGTGTGGGAGTGGCTCGCGCGCGCGGTCGACCGGAAGTCGTTGCTGCTCATCGGCATCGTCCGGCCCGTCCCCCAGCGCGACGAACTGCTCGCCGTCCGGCGTGTGGTCGGACCGGATCGCACGCTCCGGCTCGATGGGCTGCCAGAAGACGCGGTGGCTGATCTCATCGCACAGATCTCGGCGGGCACACCGGGCGAGAACCTGCTCCGGCTCGCCGCGGAAGCCTCGGGTAACCCGTTGTACCTCACCGAGTTGATGGACGCGCTGTTCCGCGCCGAGCGCCTGACGGTCACCGAGACCGGTGCCGTCGACGTGACCAGCGGCCCGGTGCCCGGCTCGCTCGTCGCCGCCATCACCGACCGGCTCGACTTCCTCCCCCAGGACACGAGGAGAACACTGCAGGCCGCCGCACTCCTCGGTGTCGACTTCCTCGTCGGAGACCTCGCGCTCGTGCTCGGACGCCGAGTCGCGGAGCTGGTCCCCGCCATCGACGAGGCCAGGACCGCGGGGGTCCTGCGGGACGTCGGCGACAAACTGGCGTTCCGGCACCCGCTGATCCGCCAGGCCTTGTACGACGACATCGCGACCCCGCTGCGCCCAGCATGGCACCGCGACGCGGCCAGAGCCCTCGCCGAGGCCGGTGTGCCGACTCCGCGTGTCGCTCGGCAGCTCCTCCAGGCGATCAGCGCGCCCAGCCCGGACCCGCTCGACGAGTCACTGCTGAACTGGACCGTCGACGCGGCACCATCGCTCGTCGCCCAGGCACCCAAGACCGCGATCGAGTTGCTCCGCCAGGCGTCGACGCGGACGACCCCCGAAACCACGCGCGGTGCCAAGTTGGTGTGCCGCCTCGCCGAGGCCCTGTACCGCGAGGGCGAGTGCGACGAGGCGGTGCGGATCGCCTCCCGGGCCATGCGGGTCGTCACCGACCCCGACCTGCTCGTCGACCTCCACTGGACGATGTCGCAGTGCCGCGCGATGCTCGGTCGCTCCGACGAGTCGCTGGAAGTACTGGAACAGGCACACAGCCTCGCCGAGATCTCGGCACAGCAGCGGGCCCGCCTGCTGGTGCTGACGGCGCGGGCGCACCGGGACCTCGGTGAGGTGTCTGTCGCGGGCAGCGTCGCCACCAAAGCACTCGCCACCGCGGAAGAGGCCGGGGACACCTGGTCCATCGGGTGGGCCCTGCACGTCCTCATCGTGGTGTCGATGATGCGGGGCGAGGTCGCCGCCGCGCTGCCGCTGTTCGACCGCGCTCTCACCGTGATCGAGGACGAACCCGCCCTCAACGATCTCCGGCTGCTCCTGCAGATCAACAAGGCCGTCGCGCTCGGCGATCTCGACCGCTACGACGAGGCTCTGAGCGCTGCGACCCGGGTGCGTCAACTCGCCGATCACATCGGCAGCCTCGTCCGTCTCGCGCAGGCGCAGACCGCGCTCGCCGAGTTGCAGTTCGAGGGCGGTCGTTGGGACGACGCACTCGCGGAGATCGAGTCGTTGCCTGATGAGTTCAAGGATCCCGGTGCCACCTGCTGCGACCGCGGTATCGCGGCGGTCATCGCGTTCCATCGGGGGGATGCCGCTACCGCTCGGCAGCACCTCGAGGCGGCGGCACCGAGTGCGGAGCAGATCGGGAACCGGGTCGTCTCGTCCTTGACGTTGGCCTGGAGTCTGGACCACGAGGTCGCCGACCGGCCCGAAGAAGCGCTTGCCGTGTTGACGGCGCGGATCGGGGGTGATGCCGAAGAGCTTGACGAAGTCGAGGATCTGCTTCCCGAGGCGGCGCGGCTCGCCGCCGCGACCGGGGACACGCGCGCCGCGGCGGATGTCGCTGCTCAGGCGGCCACGTTGGCGCGGCGGTCCTCGGTGCCGCACCGGCTCGGGACCGCCGCTTACTGCCGTGGGCTGCTGGAGCGCGACCCGTTCCTCCTGCAGCACGCCGCCGATCGGTACCGGGACGCCGGGCGTCCGCTGCTGCGCGCCAAGGCACTGGAAGCAGCCGCGATCGGGTTCGCCGGGCGCGACGAGAAGGACGCCGCCAGGCGGGCGTTCACCCGCGCGGACGAACTGTACGACAAGCTCGGCGCCAACTGGGACCTCGCCCACCTCCGGGCTCACCTGCGCAGCTTCGGCATCCGGCGGGGGCCGCGCGCGAAGCACCGGCAGGCGCAGGCCGGCTGGAACGCCCTCACGCCCACCGAGACGAAGATCGCCGCCATGGTGGCCGAAGGGCTGTCCAACCGGCAGATCGCCGAGCAACTGGTGCTGTCGCCCCGGACGGTGGGGACGCACGTGTCGCACATCCTCGCGAAGCTGGGTGTGCGGTCGCGCATCGACATCGCGCGGAAGGCGGCCGAGCACGTCAAGGCCGTCAGCTAGGTTCGCCCTGCCGCCGGTGCTCGTCGGCCTGGTCGTCCGCCGCGACGGCCTGCGTCAACGCGGCGACCGTGTGTTCCAGGCCCTGCTGCACCTCGTCACCCTCGGCGACCCGGACGCTGTGCAGGCTGACGGTGATCCGGCTCCTGCCCGGCGCGACCTCCTCCACCGTCAGCTCGCCGTGGTAGTCGTCCGGGCCCTCGGCGCCCCACTCGAGTTTGCGTTCCGCCTCGTTCGGGCGGACCCACGCCTCGCCCGAGACGCGGTCGCCGTGCACCTCCGCCTCCACGTGGACCTTGTCGCCGCCCTCGGGCTCGGCCGCGCGCATCTCCGGGAAGTACCTCGGCAGGTTCGTCGGGTCCGCGAGGTAGTGGAAGAGGACATCCGCCGCGATGTCGGCATCCGCTGTGTGCGTGTACGTCGTCATCCGCGGCGGGTACCCGTCACGCCGCGGGCAACACCTCCGCCACCGCCTCGCGCAGCGCCGACCGGCGGGTCGCGGTCGGGGCGGGGTCGACGATGACGGTCCGGCAGCCGATGGCCGACGCGCCGCCGTCCGCCTCCGGGCTGTCGCCGACCATCACGGCCTGTTCCGGGGCTACCCCGATCCGCTGACACGCGATCGTGAAGATCTTCGGGTCCGGCTTCACCACGCCCTCCACATAGGACAGCACGAACTCCGTGACCAGGTCCTCGACGCCGAGCTTGCGGAACATGGGCCGGATGTCCCACGCGATGTTGCTCACCACGGCCACCGGCACACCCGCCGCGGCGAGCCCGCGCAGCACGTCCGCCGTGTCCGGGTACGGCTGCCACGCGTCCGGCGCGGTGAGGCTCCGGTACACCAGCTCCGTCTCCTCCTCCGACAGCGCGAACCCCGTCGACGCCAGCGACGCCAGGTACACGGTCCGGTGCACCTCGGGGTCGAGGTCGCGGCGCGCCCACGCGTCCGCCAGGTCCGGCGGCAGGTGGTCGGCCGACCGGGTCGGCGAGGTCAGCACGGTGGTGAGCCGCTCGCGCATGGACTCGTCGAACGTGGTGGACGGCCAGCCGGGGCCGGGCTCGAAGCGGAACAGGGTGCCGGAGAAGTCGAACAGGGCGCCGTGGATCATGCCTCCACAGTACGTTCACCCACCGACACGATCATGTCGTGCAGGGAGTAGCTGCCGAAAGCGTCGTTGAACGCCACCCTCGGCTGCCTGGCCAGCCGCACGCCGTCCAGCGCCACCAGCTTGGTCAGGAAGATGTCGGTCTCCCGCACCGCGAGGTACGAACCCGGGCACTTGTGGGGTCCGTCACCGAACGTCAGGCCCGCACCGTCGGCCGAGTCGAGGTTGGCGGCCGCGATCGACACGTCCACCTGCTCACCCTCGCCGATGACCGTGCCGTCGGGCAGCGTCACGGGCGCGGTGGTGCGCCGCTTCAGCACCGCGAGCGGCGGTTCGAGCCGGGCCAGCTCGTGCAGGATCGCGTACCGGGCCGGCTCGTCACCGGCGCGGTACGCCGCCAGCAGCTCGTCGTCGGAGAACAGGTGCCACGCGGCCGCGCAGATGAACTCGCGCGTGGTGACCATGCCCGCCGCCGCGACCGTGATGCACTCGGACAGGATCTCCCCCGCACCCGCGCCCTCGTCCACGAGGTGCGAGATCAGGTCGTCCTGGCGCCGCCGTTTCCGCGCCCGCACGGCGGGCCGCACGTCGTGCACGTGGATCGCCAGCCACAGGTACAGGATCCGCGCGGCCCAGTACACGCCGTGGACACTCGTGAAGCCCGGTTTGCCGAGCTTCTCCGGGAAGAACCGGCCGAGCCGCCGCGCCGTGCCCGGCCTGCTCTCGGTCAGACCGACGACCTGCTTCGCCACGTCGACGGCGAGCCGGAAGCTCAGCTCCGACAGGTCCGCCCACCCCGCGGCGCGCAGCACGGCGATCTCCCGGTCGGCGACGCGGTGCATGAGGTCGCGGTACTCCTCGTCCACCCGTTTCGGGGTGAAGAACCGCGCGGTCTGCCTGCGGTACTCGCGGTGCTCCGGCCCGTCCCAGTACAGCACCGGGCGGCGGAAACTCGACGGCAGCTTCTCCACCGTCTCCACGCCCAGCCCGGCCTGCACGGTCGCCGTGTCACGCAGGAGCGCCCGCCCGCCCGCGAGGTCGCGCACGTGCCACACCCCGTGCTCGTCGCGGAACGCAGGGCAGACCGATTCCGTTGCCGTGCGGTCGATCTTGCGGGTGCTGGCCACCCGTCCATCCTCCCGCTCCGTTTGCGGTTTCGGCAACAAAAGTTGTCAGCACCGGCCGGCCGGGGTGACGCTGCGGGTATGGATCAACAGTTCTGGGACGACCTGTACCGCGAGAAGGACCAGCTGTGGAGCGGCGCGCCCAACGGCGTGCTGGTCACGGAGGTCGCCGACCTGCCGCCGGGGCAGGCGCTCGACCTCGGCTGCGGCGAGGGCGCCGACGCGCTGTGGCTCGCCTCGCGGGGCTGGCTCGTGACCGCCGTGGACATCTCCGAGGTCGCCCTGGCCCGCGCGGCGGCCGCGGCGGGTGAGGCGAAGGTGAGCTGGGTGCACGCCGACCTGGCCACGTCGGCGCTGCCCGCGGGCGCCTTCGACCTCGTGGTGGCGCTGTACTTCTCGGCGCAGCGCGCACCCGGGGACCGCGCGGTGCGGAACATGCTCGCGGCGGTCGCGCCCGGCGGCACGCTGCTGTACGCCCACCACGAGCTCACCGGGCACGAGCACGAGCGCAACCCCGACTTCGACCGCCACGACTTCTACTTCCCCGACGACGTCGCCGCGCTGCTCGACGAGGACGAGTGGACGATCGACACGCACGAGACCAGACCGAGGGTGCACATGCCGCCGGAGGCCATGCACGTCAACGACATCGTGCTGAAGGCACGCAGGAGGTAGCTCCGAAAGTTTCGATTCTCCTTGGCGCACAAGGACTCTGGCGTTTCGGACGCGTCTGTGGTTACGGTGTTCGGGTTACGGAAGTGTTCCGAAACTTTCGGCTCCGCCCTGCGTCAGTACGGAGATCGACATGCGCCGGTCCGCAGCCCTGCTCGCCATCCCGCTCCTCGCGGCGGCCGTCGTGTCGCCGGTGCCCGCGCTCGCGGCCCCGCCCGCCGCCGGGGAGTCCTATGTGGTCACCACGCCGCGGCCGGGCGCGTTCCCGCTCGTGACGGGCGGAGCCGCGGCGCCGATCGTCGTGAGCGGCGCCGACCGGCCCGGTGTGGTGCGCGTCGTCGGCGACCTGCGGGACGACGTCGAACGGGTGACCGGCGTGCGACCGGCGGTGTCGCTGGACCGCGTGCCGGCGGGCAGCACACCCGTCCTCGTCGGCACCATCGGCGAGAGCCCGCTCATCGACGACCTCGTCGCCCGGGGCAGGCTCGACGTGCGCGCGATCGCCGGGAAGTGGGAGACCTCGCTGCAGCAGGTGGTCGAGCACCCCCTGCCCGGCGTGCGCCGCGCGCTGGTGATCGCGGGCAGCGACCAGCGCGGCACGATCTACGGCGCCTACGACGTGTCGCGCGAGATCGGCGTCTCACCCTGGTACTGGTGGGACGACGTGCCCGCGCGCCGGTCCGCCGCGCTGTACGTCCTGCCGGGCAGGCACACCCAGGGCACGCCCGCGGTGAAGTACCGCGGGTTCTTCATCAACGACGAGAACCCCGCACTGGGCCGCTGGGCGCCGACGCAGTTCGGGCAGGGCCTCGCGCCGGGACATCCCGGCGGGTTCAACAGCCGGTTCTACGGACGGGTCTTCGAGACCATGTTGCGGCTCAAGGCGAACTACCTCTGGCCCGCCGTGTGGGGGCGTGCGTTCGCGGAGGACGACCCGGCCAACCACGCCACCGCCTCCGCGTACGGCGTGATCATGGGGACCTCGCACGAGGCACCGATGATGCGCGGCATCGAGGAGTGGAACCGCCATGCCGTCCCCGCGGTGCGCGACGCCGCGGGGAACATCGTGACGCCGGGCCACGACCCGTACGGCGGCACCGGCGAGTGGAGCTTCCGGCGCAACCGCGACGCCATCACGGCGTACTGGAACGACGGCGTCGAACGCATGACGGAGCAGGGTTTCGAGGGCGTCGTGACGCTCGGCATGCGCGGCAACGGCGACGTCGGCCTGCCCGACGGCGACGGCATCGAACTGATGCAGGAGATCCTCGCGACCGAGCGGCGGATCCTCGCCGACCACGGCATGTCCGACGTGCCGCAGGTGTGGACACTGTACAAGGAGGTGCAACGCTACTGGGACAAGGGGTTGCGCGCGCCGGACGACGTGACGGTGGTGTTCACCGACGACAACTGGGGCAACATGCGCAAGCTCCCGGACCCGGCGCTGCCGGACCGCGCGGGCGGGTACGGCATGTACTACCACTTCGACTACGTGGGCGGCGGCCGCAACTACAAGTGGGTCGACACGATCAACATCGCGAACACGTGGGAGCAGCTGGACACGGCGTACCGGTACGGTGTGGACAAGCTGTGGGTGGTCAACGTCGGTGACCTCAAGAACGAGGAGCTGCCGCTGCAGTTCTTCCTGGACTACGCGTGGAAACCCATCCCGCTGACGGACGTCCCGGCGTGGGAGGAGCGGTACGCGGCGGAGAACTTCGGGCCCCGGTACGCGGCCGAGATCGCAGGCGTGCTGCACGACTACGGCGCCCTGCAGGCACGTCGCAAGCCGGAGCTGCTCAACCGGCGGATCACCAGCGGGCCGGGCACGACCGTCACCTACGACGACGAGGAGAACCCGTACTTCCTGGAGAACTACCGGGAAATGGACCGGGTCACCGCCGACTGGCAACGGCTCGCGGACCGGGTGGACCGGATCGGGCGGCGGCTGCCGGAGTCCTATCAGGACGCCTACTACCAGCTGGTCGCGTACGCGGCGAAAGCGACCGCGAACCTGTACGCGTTGCGGCGCGCGGAGTTCACCAACATCCGCTACGCGGCGCAGGGCCGGGCCGCGACCAACGACCTCGCCGACGAGACCGGCCGGCTGTTCGCCATCGACCAGGCGATGTCGCACTACTACAACACCGAGCTGGCGGGCGGGAAGTGGCAGAACTTCCAGACCCAGCCGAAGATCGGCTACGGCGACGTGGCGCGGTACGGGCCGAACGCGCCGTGGCAGCAGCCGGAGCTGAACAACGAGGCGCTGCCGGACGAGGTGTTCCCCGCGGTGCGGCGGATCCCGGTGCCCGCGGCCGCGGACATGGGCGTCGCGATCGACGGCTCGGACCAGTGGTGGCCCGCCGCGACGGGCCCGGCGGTGCTGCCGGTGTTCAGCCGCCACCAGAGCCAGCCGCGCCAGTACATCGAGGTGTTCAACCGCGGCGCCACGGCGTTCGACTACCGCGTCACGTCCGGGAAGCCGTGGGTCTCGGTCTCGCGGGCACGCGGCACGGTGGACAAGCAGGTGCGCCTCGAGGTCACTGTGGACTGGCGGCGCGCGCCGAAGGGCGTCACGCGGGTGCCGCTGACGGTGACGGGCGCGGGACGGACCGTGGTCGTCGAGGCCGTTGTGGACGGTGTGGACACGCGTCCGTCCAAGGGATACGTGGAGGCGAACGGCTACGTGTCGATGCCCGCGGACGGCACGAGCCGGGTCGTCGGCGACTGGCTGCGCATCCCCGACATCGGCAGGGACGGCGCCGGCATGCGGCCCGCGCCGGTGACCGCGCCCCGGCGCGAACCCGGTGACCAGCGCCTGGAGTACACGGTCAACCTGACGACGACCGGGCCGGTGACCGTGTGGGTGTACCTGTCACCGAGGAACAACGTGCACTACACGGACGGGCTCACCTACGCGGTGTCACTGGACGGCCAGCCGCCACAGCGCGTCAACGTCACGACGGCCACCGGCGCGGACGACACCGCCATGAACAAGCAGTGGGAACGCAACACGTCCGACAACGTGAACCGGACGGCCACCACCCATGTGGTCGACCGCCCGGGAGAGCACGTGGTGAAGTTGTGGGCGGTCGACCCGACCGTGGTGGTGCAGAAGGTGGTCATCGACACAGGCGGGCTCGCGCCGAGCTACCAGGGGCCGCCGCACAGTGTGCGAGCCGGTCGTCAGGCCACCCGCTGACGGCGGACGAGCGCGCGGCGCTCCCGTTCCGTGGTGCCACCGAAAACGCCGTGGTCCAGCCCGGCGTCGATGGCGTAGTCGAGGCACTCGGTCCGCACGGGACACCGGCCGCACACGGCCTTGGCCTCGGCGATCTGCCGGGCACCGGGGCCCATGTCGGAGATGGGGAAGAACAGTTCGGGGTCCGCGTCGCGGCAGGCGGCGCGGTCCCTCCAGTCGTCGATCATCTTCATGTCAGCCGCCTCCAATCAGGGCGTGTCGGTCCGCATGAGGCCGCGCGCGAGCGCGTCTGCGAACGTGGTGTTCGTTGGTTGTTTGTGCCGGTCCGGCACCGAGCCAGTCCCCTGCGGACGCGATTTCTCGCGCCGCCCGAATAACAGCGTACGCGTAAACACCCCCGCGCGCCGCTCTTATTCCGAACGGTGTACGGGGGTGTGGGTGTGGTTCTGGTTACTCGCAGGCCACGCCGTCGTTGTCGCGGTCGAGGTCGTAGATGTCGTCGCCGATCACCCGGACCGGGCCGGACGCGTACGCGGGGCCGTTGCCGCTGCCGCCCGCGCAGTCGACGTCGCTCGCGATCGGCACGCAGCCGGAGTAGTTCGGGTCGCACGCGGGCTTCGGCGCGGGCTTGGGCTTCGCGGGCACGGGTTCCTGCGTGACCGGCTCTTCGACGACCGGCGGCGCGACGACCTCGGTGGTCGTCGGCGGCGGGGGTGGCGGAGTGGTCGTGGTGGTCGTGGTGGTCGTGGTGGTCGTTGTCGTCGTCGTGGTGGTCGGCAGCGGCTCGAACGTCGTCGTGGTGGTGGCGTCGTCGGCCGCGGTGATCGACGGCGACGGGTCGTCCTCGTCGCCGCCGAAGAGCACGCCGAGGAGGAACAGGAAGGCGATCACGACGGCGACGATGCCGACCGGTTTCTGCCAGCCGAAACCGATCGGCTGCTGTGTGGCCGCGGGCACCGGGCGCACCGGGGAGAAACGTTCCGTCGGCGGTTCCCCGATCGGCGCGGGTGCGGAGAACGCCGCGTTCACGTTGCGGGGCAGGAGAAGCGTGACCTGGAGACCCCGTTCGTCGCGGGTGACGGTGGCCTCGCAGCCCACCCGCCCGCCGCCCGCCAGGAGCGGGGCGTAGCGCTGCGACATCATGTGCGTCAGCTCACCGGCGCGACGCCCGTCGACGCGGACCTCGATGCCGCGTTCCCCTTTGTACTTACCGGAAGCGATCACGCACCACGCCAGCTCGGCGGCGATCCGGCGCTCCCCGCCAGGGGCGACGGAGTACCGCGACAGCACCTGCTGGTGGCGTTCTTCACGGGTGACGGTGACCGGCACGTCGCCCGGCACCATCGAAAGACCCGGTGTCGGGTTCTCGACCATGCCGTGTGCTTCGGCCGCCCCGCCCGGCCCGTTACCGGATTCCGGAAAAACGTGGTGACTCGCAGGCGAGCCCGTCCTTGTTCGGGTCGAGGCGGTACTCGTCGGGCCCGACGATCTCGATGGGCCCGACGACGTGGACCGGGCCGTCGCCGGTGCCCTCGCAGTCGACGTCCTCGGCGATCGGCACGCAGGGGCGGTAGCTGGGATGGCAGCCGGAGCGCGGGTCGTCCGCGACGGGCGGCGGTTCCGCCACGGTCGGCCCGTCGGTGGTCGTCGTGGTAGTGGTGGTCGTGGTGGCCGTCGTCGTGGTGGTGGTCGTGGCCGTCGTCGCCGTCGTCGTCGTGGCGGCGGTGGTCGTCGTCGTGGCCGGGGGCACCGGTTCGAGCGTCGCCGTGGTGGTGGTTCTCCCGGCTGGGGCCGCGGTCCGTTCGCCGTCGCCACCACCGAGGATCGCCGCGCACACCAACGCGGCGGCCACCACTCCGGCGCCGATCCACGCCGGCTTCCTCCACGCGGGCCTGGCGGCGAGCAGCGCGGGGATGGGTTCCGTGGGATCCGGCGCGACCACCGGCATGTTCGCGTTGCGCGGCAGGTGGACCGTGAGCCGCAGGCCGTGTTCGTCGCGGGTCACGGTGGTCTCGCAGCCGACCCGTGTGCCCTGCTCGAGGAGCGGGGCGTAGCGCCGCGCCATCACGTCCGTCAGCTCACCGACGCGGTGCCCGTCGACGCGGACCTCGATCCCGCGTTCTCCCTCGTACCGGCCGGACGTGATCACGCACCAGGCCAGCTCGACCGCGACGCGCCGCTCCCCACCGGGGGCGACGGGGTAACGCGACAGCACGGGCCGGTACTGCTTGTCCCGGGTGACGGGCACCGGGACGTCTCCCGGCACCATCGACAGACCCGGCGTCGGGTTCTCCACCACGAAGATTGATTCGCCAGCCGATCCGGCACGTTACCGGTCTGCCACAATTCCGCCGTGCCACGAACCACCGGCCGGGTCCTCGTCGCCGCGCTGCTCCTGCTGCTCACCGCGTGCGGTGACCGGCCGGACGCGGGCAGTAACCAGAACGCGGGCAGCAACCAGGACGCGGCGGGCTTCACCGTGCTGCGCAGGGCGGTCGAGTTCCCGTCGGTGAGCGACTGGATCCCGCCGGGACAGGGGCTGCGGCAGCTCGTCCCGCTCGGCGGCTGCGTGCTCGGCGTCGGCACCTACGCGAACGGGCAGCGGAACGTCGGCGCCAACTGGACCGGGAACGCCGGCTGCACGAGGCTGTCCATCGACCCGGCCCCGCGCGACGACCAGGTCGCCGACGGCCCCCCGGAGCGGGACGGTTGGGCCGGCGGCGGACTGTCCGGTGTGGTGCTCCCGTGGGACGACGGCACCCTGATCGGCGCGACCGACGGCCTGGCGCGGCGCACCCCGGACGGTGCCGTGACCCCGCTCGCGGCCATCCCGTTCGACAACTCCGGCCGTTCGCCCGAGGCGCCCGGTGACGCGCGGGCGACCGCGATCGCCCGGTCCGGGGACCGGATCCTGGTGGTGGGCAACGGATCCGGGCAGGCGACCGTGTACGTCTCCGACGACGCGGGCGCGACCGTGCGCGGGATCGCGCTGCCCCAGGCGCCCGGCGGGGCGCACGACCAGCCGTACCTGGTGGCCGCGGCAGGCGCGGACGTGGTCGCGACCGGCTACGGCGGCGACTGGCTGACCACGTGGCACTCGGCCGACGGCGGCACGACGTGGCGTGCCGCCCGGCTGCGGACCGGGCCGGACCAGTGGCTGGTGCACGTGCTGGTGAAGGTCGGCACGACGTGGCACGCCATCGGGACCGTCGGCAACCCGAAGGGGCCGGACCGGCCGCTGTGGATGTCCAGCACGGACGGCACGACGTGGACCCCGAGGGACACGACGGCGATGGGCGAGGGCGGCGTCGTGGCGGCGACCGTCGACCGGGAGGGCGCGCTGGTGCTGGTCGGCGTGCGGGACCAGGTGGGGAAGTACTCCCCCGGCGGCCGTGAGACGTACTGCGGGGTGGTGTGGACCGGCGCGGCGGGCGGCCCGTACCAGCGGGGCGAACTGGACTGCAACGAGTTCCCGCCGTCGGCGGCGGCGACGCTCGCCGACGGCCGGGTCCTCATCGCCGGCAACCGCGACCTGTGGGTGCGCGACTGACCGGGATCACCTGCTAGACGACCGGCTTGTCGTCGTCGCCGTCGGCGTCGTCATCGGTGTCGAGCTGCCACTTCAGCTGGAACTCGACCTCCTCCTCGCCGTCCCCCCGCTCGTGCTCGATGGAGAACTCGGCGCGCGCCGGGACCCGGAACCGCTCCCCGGCGATCTGGATGCGGAACGAGCTGCCCGACTCCAGCGCGTCCGCGAGGCGGCGCAGCTTGGCGACCACGTCGGGGGTGGAGTAGATGCGTTCGACGTCCCTCGTGCCGCGTCCCTGCTCGGCCACGTGACCTCCGTAGTACGGCGCCCCCTGCGGGCGCGGGTGGGCGCATTCAATCACCCGATCGGGGCACATCGGACGGGACACCCTGGTGGCCATTCACCCATTTTGCCGGTAGTGTCCGAATCATCACATTCTGCGACAGAGAGGGTTCACGATGGGCTTGTTCGACGCCATCCGGGAGAAGGCCGCGGAACTGGTGTCCGGGGCGACGGAGAAGGTGGGCGAACTGACCGGAACCGATCTCGCCGACGCACAGCAGAACGTCACCGACGCGGCGCAGGGCCATGCCGAGGAGGTGAGCGGTGCCGGCCAGGACCTCGCCGGCACCGCCACCGACTCGGTGCGGGAGGTCACGGACGCGGCGGCCGACACCCCGCTCGGCACGTACGTCGATCCCCGCGACGGCCAGTAGCGCGCTCACCGGGTGCGCCACACCACCAGCAAGGCGAGCACGGGCCGGTGGTCGAACGTGTTCATCACGCGGACGTGCACACCCCGCCCGTTGACGACGGCTTCCAGCAGCCCGCACTGCTCCTCTCCCGGCTTCCCCTGGGGCAGCAACGTGTTGTGCCACTCGAGGATCGGGTAGCGCGACAGGACGGCGGTGCCGTACTGGCGACGCGGCTGTCCGGCGGCGGGCGGCTCGAGGTCGAGGTTCGCGGCGGCCGGTCACGTCCGCACGCGAGCGGCGGATCTCATCGGCGACACGGTCGAGGTCGTGGACGCCGTCCTCGCCCGCCCCGTGGTGGATGACGAACGACAGGACGGTCACGGGGCCGGACCGGCGTGGCGGCGGCCGGACGCACGGCAGAAAGCGTGTCAGGCAGGGATCGCCAGCAGGTCTTCGTGGTGAACGGTCACCCGCAGTGGGCCGGTGAGCCTGCGGCGCAGGTACGACCCCGCCACGTCGGCCAGTTCCGGGTCCTGCTCGCACGCCGCCCCCAGCCACCCCTGCAACCAGGCCGTCGTCAGCTCGGGGTGGGCGGGCCCCAGGCGCCACGGGCTGGGGCAGCGGTGCACCGTGGCGCCCAGGTCCTCGAACACCCGCGTGATCACCGGCACCGCGTCCGGGCCCAGCAGTGCCCTGCCGTCGACCGTGCGGCGCTGGTGCGCGTTGAACGCCCTGGTCACGGCCTCGTCCAGCGGGTCGGGCGGGTCCAGTTCCACCTCGCCGGCCACCGACAGCGCGAACAGCGCGGGGCAGCCCGCCTTCACGCACAGCTCGGCGATGCGCGTGACCTCCTCCTCGGTGAGCAGGTCGAGCAGCGCCGACCCGGTCACCAGCGACGTGCCCGCCAGGTCCTCCGGGGTCAGCGACGTCAGGTCACGCAACTCCGTCACCGCGCCCGGCACGGCGGCGTGGGCGAGCAGGTCGGGGTCGCGGTCGGTCAGCACCCACCGGTGCGGGGTGAGCAGGCGGGGCGACAGCCACCTGGCCATCGACCCGGTGCCGCTGCCCAGGTCACGGATCACCAGGTCACGGGCACCGAGGTGGGCGCGCAGCGGGATCAGGAGGTCGTCGGCACGGGCGTCGGCGTCGGCGGGCTCGCGCAGCGCCAGCCACTCGCGGGAGAAGTCGCTCATCGCCCTCTTACACGCGGCGCCGCCCGCACCGGTTCAGAACGTCCCGGTGCAGAACCATCCCGCGGTGGCATGCGTATTGACAGGCGACCAGATCTTGGGAGGAACCCGTGGCAGCACCGACCGCACCCACGCTCGACAGCCCGCGCACGCCGGTCGCGCCCGGGCCTGCGCCGACGCCGGTGCGGCGACCACTGCCCCCGCACGTGCCGCTGACCGTCGCCTTCGTCGCGCTGGTGGGGCTGCTCGCGGCGCTCACCGGGATCGCGGGGCTGTGGCCGCCGAGCTGGCTCGCGGCGATCACGTTCGCGCTGGCCGGCTGGGCGGTGCTCGCCGACGCGCTGCCCAGGTACGGGGTGCGCCGGTTCGGGCCTGCCGACTACGTCACGCTCACCAGGTCCGTGCTGGTCGGCGGCGTGGTCGCGCTGACCGCCGACACCACCCACCCGCGCGGGTCGGTCTGGCCGCTCGTCGTGGTCGCCTCGGTCGCGCTCGCCATGGACGCGGTCGACGGGCGGGTCGCGCGCCGCACCGGGACCGCGTCGGAGTTCGGGGCGCGGTTCGACATGGAGGTCGACGCGTTCCTCATCCTGGTGCTGAGCGCGTTCGTCGCCACGGACCTCGGCTGGTGGGTGCTCGCGATCGGCGCCATGCGGTACGTGTTCGTCGCCGCGGCCCGGATCTGGCTGTGGCTGGGCGCGCCGCTGCCGGTGCGCGTGAGCAGCAAGGCCGTCGCCGCCGCGCAGGGCATCGTGCTCACGCTCGCGACCGTCCTCCCCCACACCGTCGCGCTGGTGCTGGTCGCCGCCGCGCTCGCCGCGCTGACCTGGTCGTTCGCCCACGACGTGCGCTGGCTGTACCAGCGCCGCGACACCACGCCGGGCGAGGCACCCGCGGGGCCCGCCGCGGGTGAGCGGCCGCGGCGCAGGCGCGTGCTGACCGCGCTCGCGTGCGTGCTCGTGCTGTTCGCGCTGCTCGCGCCGAGCAAGCTGACCGACCTGTCCCTGGCCGTGTTCGCCCGCATCCCGGTCGAGGGCCTGGTGCTCGCGGCGCTCGTCCTGGTGCTGCCCACCAGGACGCGGCGGGTGGCGGCCGTGCTCGCCGGGATCGGGCTCGGCGCGCTCACGATCACGAAGCTCGTCGACATGGGCTTCCAGGAAACCCTTGCCCGCCCGTTCCACCCGGTCTATGACTGGACGTTCTTCGGCCCGGCCGTCGAGTTCCTGAACGACTCCGCTGGCTGGTTCGCCGCGGCGGGCGCCGTCGTCGCGGCCGTCCTGCTGGCGGCCGGGCTGATCGTCGGCATGACACTCGCCGTGCTGCGGCTGACGACGGTCGCGGTCGGCAGGCGCGCCACCGCGACGAGCTGGCTGGCGGTGACGGGCGTGATCTGGGTGGGCCTCGCCGTGCTGGGCAACCCGGTCGCGACGAACGCCGCGTCCAACGAGGTGTTCGACGACCTGCGCCAGGTCCGCGCCGACCTGCTCGACCCCGGCGCGTTCGAGGCGCAGATCGCCGACGACCCGTTCCGGTACGCGCCGGGCGCGGACCTGCTGACGGGGTTGCGCGGCAAGGACGTGCTGCTCACGTTCATCGAGAGCTACGGGCGGGTCGCCGTGGAGGACCCCGCGATCGCCCCCGGCGTCGACGCGGTGCTCGACCGGGGCACCGACCAGCTGCGGGCGGCCGGTTTCGAGGCGCGCAGCGCGTTCCTGACGTCGTCGACGTTCGGCGGCGGGAGCTGGCTCGCGCACGCCACCGTGCAGTCCGGCCTGTGGGTCGACTCGCAGCCGAGGTACGACACGCTCGTGGGGAGCCCCCGGCTCACGCTCACCGGCGCGTTCGACCGGGCGGGCTGGCGGACCGTCGGGGTGTCGCCGTCGATCGTCGCGGACTGGCCGGAGGCGGAGTTCTTCGGCTACGAGAAGGCCTACGTGCGGGACAACGTCGGCTACCAGGGGCCGAACTTCTCGTACGCCAAGATGCCCGACCAGTACACGATGGCCGCGTTCCAGCGCAACGAGCTGGCGGCGGCGGACCGCGAGCCGGTGATGGCGGAGATCGACCTGGTGTCGAGCCACATCCCGTGGACCCACCTGCCCCGCATGATCGACTGGGACGACGTCGGCGACGGTTCGGTCTACGACCCGATGCCCGCGCAGGGCAAGTCGAAGGCGGAGGTGTGGGCGGACACCGGGAAGGTGAAGGCGGCGTTCGGCGACTCGATCGAGTACTCGCTGCACACGCTGATCTCGTTCCTGACGACGTACGGCACCGACGACACCGTGCTCGTCTTCCTCGGCGACCACCAGCCGAGCCCGGTCGTGTCCGGCGAGAACGCGTCGCGCGACGTGCCGGTCACGATCGTCGCGCGGGACCCCGCGGTGCTCGACGCCGTGGCAGGCTGGGGCTGGCAACCGGGGCTGAACCCGAGCCCGTCCGCGCCGCTGTGGCGGATGGACCAGTTCCGCGACCGCTTCCTGACCGCCTTCGGAGCCCGATGACCACGCTGCTGCCGACCCACACCTCCGCCGACGCGCGCGGCCACACCGTGGCCGTGCTCCCGGTCGGCAGCTTCGAACAGCACGGCGCTTTCCTGCCGCTGGCGACCGACACGGTGATCGCGATGACGATCGCGTCGTCGGTCGCCGAGGCGTACCCGGTACTGCTGCTGCCGCCGGTGACGATCTCCTGCTCGCACGAGCACGCGGCCTGGCCGGGCACGGTGAGCATCTCGGCGCCCACCCTGTACGCGATCGTCCGCGACGTCGCGGAGTCGTTGCGGCACAGCGGGATCCGGAAGCTGGTGCTGGTGAACGGGCACGGCGGGAACTACGTGCTCGGCAACGTCGTGCAGGAGGCCAGTGCCCGGGGCGAGCGGATGGCGCTGTTCCCGACCGAGGTCGACTGGCTCGCCGCCCGCGCCGCGGGCGGTGTGGAGACGGGGCCGGAGACCGACATGCACGCCGGGGAGCTGGAGACGTCGCTGCTGCTGCACGCGCACCCGTCGCTGGTCCCCGCCGACCACGCCCGACACGACGAACGCGCCGACGACCGCAACCGGATGCTCACCGTCGGGCTGGGGCCGTACACGGAGTCCGGTGTGGTCGGTCACCCGTCGCTCGCGACCGCGGCGAAGGGGAAGGCCGCGCTGGCCCACCTGGTGGCGACGTTCGCCGACGTGCTGTCCGCTCTGGACCGCTAGCCCGGGCCTGGGCCATGCCGTGGACGACGCTTCCGGGCGTCGGGCGTCCGGAAAGGCGCTTCATGACACCGAGAGCGTTATTCAGAAGTGGGGTCACCAGCCGAGGCGGTAGTACTCGAGGGTGGTGATGATGCGGATGAGGTTGGGGAGTTCGGCGAGTCGTCCGCGGTAGCCGGTGGCGGGGATTTTCCAGTTCTTCCAGTGAGCGATCGCGCGTTCGACCGCGACCCGCAGGCTGGCGATACTGCGGTTCCCGACCTGGGTGGCCGGGTCGTGGTCGGCGTGGCCTGGGCGTTTGCGGCATGGCCGGCTTGGTAGCCGAGGTCGCCGAGGGTGGGTGTGCGGGCGAGGAGCTGGTCGAACCCGACCGCACCGAACGCGGCCCGATCGTGGGTGACCCGATCGGTGCGGCGGTTCCCGACCGGCACGATCGTGCCGTCCGCGACAACCACCCGCCCGGCCAGCACCTCAGGCAGGGGTGGCCGGTGCAAGCAGGTGACCTGCTCGACCAGCGGCAACATCGCCCGGTAGACACGGGACACCGTGGGCTGGGAGATCCCGAACCAGTCCGCCAGCATCGTCTGCGACAGATTCGACCGCAACAACACCAGCGTCAGCACCACCCGCCGGTACAACCCCAGCACCGGCGGCCGACCCCGCTTCGCGGGAGCCATGACCTGGTGAATCCGGGCCTCCGACGCTCAGCGCGGTTCGGTGGCGAAAGCCATCAGGACGATCTCCTCGATGTCAGGATCGTCGTCCAGGTACACGCCTTCGTAGGTGAAGCCGAAGAACGCGCGCAGTGCGTCTTCGGCGAACTCGAGCGGGTGGAACGGCAGCGCGTACTCGTCGCCCACGGGCCGCTCGCCCGCCCAGTACGGCGCCTCGAAGTCGAACGGGACGCCGACGTTCTCGGTGATTCCCGAGCCCGGTGACAGGCTCACCGCCCGCCGCAGTGTGCCGTCCGGGTGCCAGACCGCGAACGCACCCCAGTCGACCACGCTGTGCATGGCGTGCACGTACGTGGTGCGGCCGGCCGCCTCGGCGAGGAAGCGCGGGGCCACCCGCGATGGCATGTCCAGCGCGACCTCGCCCGTGCACACGATGGACAGTCCGGCGAAGGAACCGGCGTGGACGACTCCGTCGGGCGGGTTGCCGTCCGCGAGGCACGTGTCCTCGAGCGGCGTGGCCCCCGGGTACAGCCGCTCCACCAGCGCGCGGGTCGCCGCGCGGTCCGGCTCCGCCGCGGTCCGCAGCAAGGGCCGGACGTCGCCGTCCGCGTACACGATCATCCAGTCCTTCGCGCCCACGACGCCGGACTCTAGGCCAGGGGCCGGCCGCACCCGGAGTCCGCCTCGGCACCGCCGGTGCTGCTCGTGCCGGCCCACCGGCACGAGCAGCACCGGGGGTCACGCGACCGCGGTGCCCTCGAGTTCCACCAGCTGGCCGGGGACGGCGAGCCGTGTCACCCCGAGCATCGTGGTGGCCGGGGCCACGCCCGCCGCGCCCAGCCGCGCCGCCAGCACGCCGTAGTGCGGGAACAGCTGGTCGACGTCGGTCGTGTACACGTTGAGCCGGACCAGGTTCGCCAGGGTCATGCCCGCCTCGGCGAGGACGGCCTCCAGGTTGTCGAGGCTCAGGGCCAGCTGGGCGGCCATGTCACCGTCGTGCAGGGGCCGGCCGTCGCCGCTCATGGCGGTCTGGCCCGAGCAATACAGGGTGCGCGTGTGCCCGGCGACCACCTCCCCCTGGTTGAAGCCCATCGCCACCGACCACGTCACCGGGTTGACGGCCGTTCGTTCCACTGCCACATCAGCTCCATTCTTTCGGTGCGCAGAGCCTCGCAGCGAATCACGACATCCTGTGTCATGTATTCGGCTAGGGTGTGCGGGTGCGCGCCGACCGGTTGGTGTCGCTGGTGCTGCTGCTGCGCCGGCACGGCCGGCTGTCCGCGGCCGCGCTCGCCCGTGAGCTCGAGGTGTCCACCCGCACCGTGCTGCGTGACATCGACGCGCTGTCCTCGGCGGGTGTCCCCGTCTACGCCGAACGCGGCAGGCACGGCGGGTTCGCGTTGCTGCCCGGGTTCCGGACCGAGCTCACCGGGCTGAACCACGACGAGGCACTCGCGTTGCTGACCGCCGGTTCGGGGCAGGTCTTCGGCCTCGGCTCGGCCCTGGCGTCGGCCACGCGCAAGGTCGTCGACGCGCTGCCCGAGACCCATCGCGCCACCGCGAGCGACGCGGCCCAGCGCTTCCTCGTCGAACCGGAGACCGACCTGCTCTCCCGCAGGCAGGCCACCGAGGAACTGCCCGCTCCGACGATGATGGCGATCCGGCGGGCGGTGCTCGCCGGGCACCAGCTGCGCATCCACTACGCCGCGGCGGGCCACGGCCCGGAGTGGCGCACGGTGGACCCGATCGGGCTGGTCACCGTGCGCGACCGGGGTTACCTGCTCGCCACCCGGTCCGGTGCCGACCGGACCTACCGGCTGTCGCGGGTGCTGGCCGCCGAGGAGCTGCCCGAGCCCGCGCAGCGGCCCGAGCGGGTCGACCTGGACCGGGTGTGGCGGGAGCGGTGCGCCCAGTTCCTGTCCGACGGGCACATCGCCGTGCTGGTGCGGGTTCTCCCGGCGCGGCGGGAGGAGCTGCTGCACACCGCGGTGGCGGTGCGCGCGGCGGTGACCGACGCGGACGGGTGGGTGCGGGTCGAGGTGACCTTCCAGGACCTGCGCCACGCCGAGTGGGCGCTGTGGCAGCTCGGCACGGACGCAGAAGCCCTGGCGCCGGAGGTGTTGCGCGCCACCCTGCACGACCGCGCCGCCGCGATCACCGCCCGCTACTCGTCCTGAGGCCGGCCGCCTCGCGCCCCTACGCCAGGTGCGGCAGGAGGTGGTCGAGGCGCTCCCGCTTGGTCCGCAGGTACGGCAGGTTGTCGTCGTTGGGGGCGACCAGGATCGGCACCCGTTCCTTGACGACGATCCCGTTGCGGCGCAACGAGTCCAGCTTCTCCGGGTTGTTCGACAGCAGCCGCACCTCGGACACCCCGAGGTCACGCAGGATCTCCGCGGCCACGTCGTAGTCGCGGGCGTCGACCGGCAGGCCCAGCGCGAGGTTCGCCTCGACGGTGTCGAGGCCGTCCTCCTGCAGGCGCATCGCCGCCAGCTTCGCCAGCAGGCCGATGCCCCTGCCCTCGTGGCCGCGCAGGTACACCACCACCCCGGCGCCCTCGGCGACGATGGCACGCATCGCCGCCGCGAACTGGTCGCCGCAGTCGCAGCGGGTCGACGAGAACACGTCGCCGGTCAGGCACTCGGAGTGCAGGCGGGTCAGCGGCGCGGTGCCCGTGACCTCGCCGTACACCAGCGCCACCTGCTCGTTGCCGAGTGCGTCCAGGTAACCGACCGCGCGGAACTGTCCGTACGCCGTCGGCAGCCGGGTCTCCGTGACCCGTTCCACCACGCTCGCCAGGTTCGTCATGCCACCCTCTCCCGTCTGCGGACGAGCATCAGCGCGCCCGGCAGGCTCGCCACGAGCCCCAGCAATCCGTAAGCCACCGCCGCCGTCAACCCCTGTGCCGCCCCGAGCCCGGCCGCCGCGAACATCAGCGCCGTCACGCCCTCCCGGGGCCCCCACCCGCCGACGTTCACCGGCAGGCCCATCGCCAGCAACGCCACGACCACGATCGGCAGCAGCTGCTCCGGCGACTGCGTCGCGCCCGCCGCCTTCATCGCGATCAGGAACAACGTGACGTGCCCGGCCAGCGCCAGCGCCGACAGCAGCGCGACGCCGGGCCACGCGTCCCGCGCCAGCAGGCCGTTGCGGATGTCGTCGACGGTGCGCCGCCACCGCGACGTGGTCCCGATCCACCGCCGCGCCACCAGGTAGCCGAGCGCGAGCACCGCCACCCCGGCGACGATCGCCAGGCCGGCGCCGCGGGCGGGTCCTGCCAGCAGCACGACGGCCCCCGCCGCGATCACCACGGCCTGCCCGGCCATCCGTTCCAGGACGACGGCACGGACACCAGCGCCGACATCGCCTTCCTCCCTGCCGTGCTCGACCGCCCGCTGGACGTCGCCGAGCACACCCGCGGGCAGCACCGCGTTGAGGAACAACGCGCGGTAGTAGTCCGCGACCGCCTTCCCCAGCGGCAGCCGCAGGCCCAGCCGCCGCGCGACCAGGCACCACCGCCACGCGCACAGCACGGTCGTCGCCAGCCCGATGACCAGGGCGGCGAGCAGGTCCGCGGCGTCGATCACCCGCAGGCCGGCGACGAAACCCCCGGTGCCCAGCTTCCACACCAGCGCCACGACGATGCCTGCGCCGACGGCGAGCTTGAGCCACGCCCACAGCTTCCCGGCGCCCGCGCGCACCGGCTTCTCCTCGACCGCCGCCTCCCGCTCCGGGAGCGCGACGACGGCGGCCGTCACCGGAGCACCCCCGCGAGCCGCTTGGCCGCGGTGGGCCAGTCCGCCACCTCGCGGGCCCGTGCCGCGGCACGCAGCCGGTCCCGCAGGTCCGCGTCGGTGAGCCAGCGGCGCAACGCCTCCGTCAGCGCCTCGACGTCGTCCGGCGGGACGAGCATGCCTGCGCCCGGCCCCAGCGTGTGCGGCAGCGCGTCCACTTTCGTCGTCAGGACCGGGATGCCGCGCACCAGCGCCTCGGTGACCACCATGCCGAACGTCTCCCGGCGTGACGGCAGCACCAGCAGGTCGGTCTTGGCGAACGTGGTCTCCAGGTCGGCGTCCGGCAGCGGCCCGGCGAGGATCATCTTGTTCGCGATGCCCAGCCGGTCGACGAGCCCCTGCACGCGCCGGACGTAGCCGGGGTCGCGGCGCACCGAACCGACGCACAGGCACGTCCACGGCAGGTCCGCGAGGTTGGCCAGCGCCTGCGCCAGCACGTCGTGGCCCTTGCGCTGGGTCACCGACGCGAGGCACAGCAGCTGGTCGCCGGACTCGGTGCCGGTGGCGAGCGGGGCCGGGTCGGTGCCGGGCGGTGCGGTGCGCACGCGCTTCGGATCGAGGCCGTGGTGGGCGATCGCGCGGCGGGCGGCCCACTCGCTGGTGGCGACGACCGTGCTCGCGGCACGCAGCACCTCGCGTTCGCGGCGGTCGAGGCCCGCGGCACGCTCCGGCGGCACGCCGGTCTCGTCGGCGAGCTGCAGGTGGAGGAGCACGACCAGCCGCAGCCTGCGCGCGTGCGGCACGACGACCTCCGGCACCCCGCACGCCACCAGTCCGTCTATCAATGCGACGGACCCGTCGGGGATCTCGCCCAGCCGGTCCGCGAGCGCCACCCGCGCCTTGGTCGACGGGGTCGGCCAGCGGCCCGCCACCGGCACCTTCTCCAGGCCAAGCAGGTCGCACATGCGCCGGTCGTAGGTGTTGCCCCCGCTCGCGACCGTCACGTCGTCGATGTCGGCGGGCACCACGAACGGTGTCACAGCGACCGCCGGTAGCTCGCCCAGGCCACATGGGACTCACGCAGCGTCACCGAGATCTCGGACAGCCCCCGCGCGCCCTCGCCGAGCGATCCGTTGTGGACGCGGTCGGCGAGCCGGTCTGCGATCACCTTGGCGAGGAACTCGGTCGAGGTGTTGACACCGGCGAACTCCTCGACCTCGTCGAGGTTGCGGTAGTTCAGCTCCCCCAGCACCGCACCGAGCTGCGCGGTGGCGAGTCCGATGTCGACCACGATGTTGTCCGCGTCCAGCTCGGCGCGGGAGAAGGTGGCGTCCACCACGAAGGTCGCGCCGTGCAGTTTCCGGGCAGGCCCGAACACCTCCCCGGTGAAGCTGTGCGCCACCATGATGTGGTCACGGACGGTGAGGCTGAACAACCTGCGCCTCCTACGCTCGACTCAGTCGCTGTCGTAGGTAACACGCAGGCAGAGAGAAGACGGTTCACCGCTGATCAAGGCGGGCAGCGCGGCCGGCAGTTCGTCGAACCGGCACTCGTCGGTGATCAGCGCGTCGAAGCCCGGGTCGGTCAGCAGCTCGAGTGCCGTGGCCAGGCGTTCGGCGTGGCTGCGTGGCCGGTTCGGCGACACGGTCCCGACCTGGCTGCCGCGGATGGTGAGGCGCCGCGAGTGGAACCACTCCCCCAGCGGCACGGCCACCCGCCGGTCCCCGTACCAGCTCAGCTCGACGCACACGCCGTCCGGGCGCAGCAGCTCCAGCGCCCTGGCGAGCCCGGCGTCGGACGCGCTGGCGTGCACGACGAGGTCGCAGCCGCCGAGCGCGTCGCCGGGCAAGGCGAAGTCCACCCCGACGGCCTCGGCGATCCGCGCCCGCGCCGGGTCGACGTCGACCAGCTGCACCCGCACCGCGGGCAGCCGCCCGAGGATCGCGGCGACCGACGCGCCGACCATCCCGGCCCCGATGACCGCGATCCGGTCCCCCACCTGCGGCGCGGCGTCCCAGACGGCGTTCAGCGCGGTCTCGACGGTGCCCGCGAGCACCGCGCGCGCGGCGGGCACGGCGGCGGGCACGACGGTCACGGCCGCCGACGGCACGACGTACCGGGTCTGGTGCGGGTAGAGGCAGAAGACGGTCCGGCCGGCGAGGTCGGCCGGTCCACTCTCGACGACGCCGACGTTCAGGTAGCCGTACTTCACCGGGGCGGGGAAGTCGCCGTCCTGGAACGGCGCGCGCATCACGTCGTGCTGGCTCGCGGGCACCCCGCCGCGGAACACGAGCGCCTCCGTGCCCCTGCTGACCGCGGAGTAGACGGTCCGCACGAGGACGTCGCCGTCGCCCGGGGCGGGCAGCTCAACTGGCCTGATCTCTCCTCGGCCTGGCTCGCGCAGCCAGAACGCCCGCTCCATCGTCGGCCCTCCCCGGTCTCGCCACGTCCCAGCGGACACCGTAGGCCATGCCGGGCGCGAGATCGGTGAACGACGCCTGCACCTCGGCCGCGGCGTCGGCGTAGACGGTGACACCGCCGGTCGCGGACGGGAAGTCGCGGGGCTGGACGTGCTCGAACGTGGTGATCCGCGCGGGGACGCGGCGGCGGTCGAAGCGGACGCGCAGGTCGAGCGCGGCGCACGGGTGCTCGAGCACGCGCACGAACCACGGCCGGGCGTGCTGGTCGCGGCCGAGCTTGGCGCGCAGCACGATGTCGTGGAACTGCCCGTGCCGCAACGGTTCCGGCAGCCGCAGCGAGTACCCCGGCCGCCTGCCGGTGCGGGGCACGAGCGTGCCGCCGTGGAACAGGTCGACGGCGATGGCCGCCGACGGCACCGTGATGTCCACTTCGGACAGATCGTCGACGTCGGCCACGATGCGCCGTTGTTCCAGCACCTCCGGCCGGTCCCGGTCGAGGGCGAGCGTCGCGCGCAGTTCCTCGGTGTGCCACCGGGTGCCGTGCGGCGCCGCGCCCGTCTTCGGCGCGAACGCGGCGGCCACCTGGGCCAGGTGGTGGATGCCGTCGTCGATCCGCCTGCGCGCCGTGCGCGGGTCGCGGTTGAGCTTCTCGGCGGCCAGGTTCACCCGGTCCTGGTAGAGCGGCAGGCGCGCGTCCGGGGAGATCGCGAACGCGGCCATCACCGCGAGCCGCAGGTCCGGCGGGAGCTTCTTCGCCCAGTTCCCGAGGCGCTCGCCGACCTTGTGCCGGATCTCGGCGGGGCCGTCGGAGTCGGTGACCTCGCAGACGGTCCGCAACGTCGTGCCGACGCGCTCGTCGATTCGGCTGACGAACAGGCCACGGCCCTTGCGCAACACCTTGAGATCGCTGATCAGGTCCGTCAGGACGGCTGTCATCCGGGCTCTCCTCCCACGCCTCACCTCGTCCAGTCGCATGGCGACGGCACAATGTTTCCCGCGTGGCATGGATGAGAACTGGATAGAACCTGCAGGCGGATCCGCGGCCTCGAATTCACCGCGGAACCGCCGGTGCGGTCAGTCCTTGGCCGACTCGGCGACGCGGGCGTGGAGGCGGGCGCGGATCTCGTCGGGCGTGTACGCACGGCGTTTGCGCTCGGCGCGGGCGACCGCGACCCCGGTCGCGGCGACCCCGGCGAGCCCGGCCAGTCCGACGATCTTCCACCAGCGCACGGGCCTAGGCTACCGGTCGTGGCGCTATCACTGGACGAGGCGGTCGAACTCACCCGGACGGGCGACGTGTGGCTGTTCCGCGGCAGCACCGCCGCGGACCGCACCATCCGGCTGACCACGAACAGCCCGGTCAACCACGTCGGCATGGCGATCGTGATCGAGGACCTGCCGCCGCTGATGTGGCACGCCGAGCTCGGCAAGTCCCTGCGCGACCTGTGGACGGGCGCCCACCACCGCGGTGTGCAGCTGCACGACCTGCGCGAGGCCGTGGTCCAGTGGACGACCCGCTACCGGCAGCGGGCGTGGCTGCGCCAGCTCGAACCGGCAGCCGACGCGGCCATGGAGGACGCGGCGCTGCGTGCCGTCGCCCGCCTCGACGGCACGCCGTTCCCCTCGACCGCGCGGTTGTTCTCACGCTGGCTGATCGGCCGCGCCCCGATCCCCCGCACCCCGGAGTCGGACGCGAAGCTCGAGACCGCCTACTGCGCGGAGGTCGTCGCGCTCACCTACCAGGAGATGGGGCTGCTCCCCGCCAAACGGCGCGCCAACTGGTTCGACCCGGGCCGCTTCTGGAGCGGCGACGACCTCGCACTCGAACACGGCGCCCGCCTCGGCGACGAGATCGCCGTCCGCTAGGTCGTGTTTCAGATGTCATAGCCACTCGTTGATGGAGGCGATGACGAGGACGGCTTCGTAGCGGACGGCGAGTTTGTCGGGCGGTCGCCCCCCGTCCTTTGTTCTTGCGGTGACGGAGCTGGTCGACCGGTTGTGGAATGGTGGCCGCGATACCCCCTTCTCGCAGGTAGGCGCGGTTAGCGCGGGAGGAGTAGGCCCGGTCAGCCAGCACCCAGTCCGGGGTGGTCCGCGGTCGACCGCCACCGGTGCGGGGCACCCGGATCCCCGCGATCACGGCCCGGAACTGGGGACTGTCACCCCGCTGTCCCGCGGTCACCACCAGCGACAGCGGTTTCTGTCCCTGCTCGGTGGCCAGGTGGGTCTTGGTGGTGAACCCGCCCCGCGACCGGCCCAACGCGTGATCGTCGGGTTCGGTGTCAACCCCGCCCGGTGGCTCGTTCTGCAGATCCCCCTTTTCCTCGCGCCGGCCGCATGCTGATGCGCCCGCGAGATCGTCGAATCCACGCTCACGTCCCAGCAGATCACCCCGCCGCGTCCGCGCGGGCCTGCAACCCGGTCAGGATCCGTTTCCAGGTCTCGTCCCGCTGCCAGCGCCGAACCAGCCCATACACCGTCTGCCAGGGCCCATACCCCCGCGGCAGGTCCCGCCACGGCGCACCCACCCGCACCCGCCACCGGATCCCATTGATCAGCTGCCGCTTGCTCCACTTCGGCGGACGTCCTGACTTGTTCCCGACAGGCAGCAACGGCTCCAACACCGTCCACTGCGCGTCGGACAGATCAGCACGCCCCGCCACCACTACCCTGGCCACGAGGTCCCGGTAACACTGGTCTTCTTGGTCGTTGACCGATCTACCGGAGACCTCACCTATCTGATCAACGACACGCCGACACCACCCACGACGACCCGATCACCCAGCACCCAGCTTTGAAACACGCGCTAGGGGTCGGTGCCGAGGCTCCGCAGCCCGCGGAACACCGCGTCCACCGTGCGGTCCGCGCTCTCCACCGCGGCGAGCAGCCTGGTGGTCGCCGTGTCGACCGGCGTCGCGAACCGGTCGCGGAACGCCGCGCAGTGGCCGTCCCGCCACACGGAACCCAACCGGGACACCGCGGCCGAGAACGACGCGCGCGACGCGGTCACCGCCGCGGCGACCGCCGCCAGCTCGCTCACGGCCGGACCCGGGCAGGCAGCCGGTCGATGCCGAGCCGGCCGGCCAGCCAGATGCGGTGGTAGCCGTTGATCACCGTGAGCGTGCCGTCCGGCCCCGGCGCCAGCGTGATGCAGGTGTCGCCGAAGAACGCCTCGTAGACCCGGACGTGCGACACGGGAGCACCCACCCGTCCCGTCAGCTGGTCCAGCTCCCGCATCCGCGCATGCCCCGCACCGGAGCGCACCTCCGGCAGGACCACGCGTTCGAGCAGCAGGAGCCCGTCCCGCATCTCCTCGAACGGGACGTGCTGGAAGCTGCCGGGGCCTGCCACGCCGGAGTCCGACACGTCGATGTCGGCGAGGTCGACGACGACGTGGCCGACCGGCCCGGCACGCTCCGGCGCGGACGGACCGGCCGCGGCCGCCGGGCGTGCCGCGGCCGCGCCGGTCACGCCACCGCGCCCGAACGCGGGCGGCGCACCGAAGCGGGCCAACTGGGCGCGGAACGCGGCGTCGGCGCCGGTCAGCTGGTCCCAGAACCGGCCGAGCCGGTCGACCGCCTTCGGGGCCAGGTCCTCGACCGCGCGGGCGTGGGCGCCGACCGCGCGGGCCATCTCCTGGAGCGCGTCGTGCAGCTGCCGCCGCAACGCGACCGCCTGGTCCCGCCGTGCGACCGCGTCGCGGAGGCGGCGTTCCGCGTCGGCCCGCGCGCGCGGGTCCTGCGCGCCCGCCAGCGCGGCCTCGGCGGCCGCGACCTGGGCACACAGCCCGTCGATGGCCCGGTCGACACGGTCCCGCAGCCGGGCGGACGCCGGCCCGACGGCGTCGCGCGCACCGCGCACCGCCGTGGCGTGCGCGGCCAGCGCCGCACCCATCCTCGGCAGTTCGCCGGGATCGGTGAGGGTGATCGTCCCGGCCATCACCGGATCCGCATCGCGCGCAGGTCCTGCGCGAGCCTGCGCAGCGAGTCGGCTTGCCTGCCCACCTCCTCCGCCTGCTGCTGGATGGCGCGCACGAGCCGGTCGACGTCGCGTTTGAACCCGTCGGCGGCCTGCCCCCGGAAGGTCGTGAGCCGCCCGACCCCCGACCGCATCGCCGCCGCGCCGTTCGTGAGCTGGTCCCGGGTCTGCCGCAGTACGGCGGCGGCCCGGTCCAGTTCGTCCGGGTCCGCCTGGATCATGCCTGCCATGGCTCCTCCTCCGTCTCGGATGTGTCAGTCGCGGGTGGCGGCGGCCACCCACGCCGGCGCCGGTGACGGGAACGGGCGCACGGTCTCGCGCCGGTGGTCCTCCGGCTCGTCCAGGAGCGCGTACGCCACCCCGAGCTTGCTGGCGGCGGCCGAGCCGAGCACCCGCTGGGAGGTGTCCTCCGAGCACTGACCGAGCAGCCGGGCGCCGAAGTGCTCGAGCGTGCCGGGACCGAGCCGCCGCTCGATCGTCTCGACCGAGTCGGCGGTCACGAGCACGTGCACGCCCACCTCCGACCCGTCCGCGAGCACCGCGAGCAGGTCGTCCCGCGGCGAACCGGTGGTGTCGTAGGACGGCTCGCCGTCGAGTTCACGCGCGCGCTGGAGTGCGTTCACCACGACGAGCCAGGGCTGGGCCCCGTAGTCGTCGTCCTCGACGCGCCTGCGCACCTCGGCCGCCGCCGCCGCGAGGGTGCCGGCGAGCGCCTTGCGCCGCCGCCCCCACGTCACCGCACCGCGCCACGCGGCGAGCGCGCGCAACTCCTCGGCGTGGTCCTCGTCGTCGCCGAGGCATTCGACGATCGTCACCTGGGGCGGCACCGCGCTCGAGCGCACCGCGGTCACCGTGGCGACCATGGCCGCACCGGTGGCGTACGAGGCGTCCCGGTGCACGACCGCGAGGTGCCTGCCGCCTCGCCGGGACAGCTCCACGGCGCCGGATCCGCCGATCGCCACCGGCATCCCCACGTGCAGGCGGATCGACTTGCGCGCGGGCGTCGCCCGGCCGTCCAGCCACGCGGCGACCTGCTCGTCGTCGTCGACGGTGATCTTCCTGGTGCCGTCGAAGACCAGCGGCCGCCGGGTGAACCCCGCGGCGTCGGCCTGCTCACGCGACTGCCGCACGACGGCGCCCCGTGCCTCGTCGGTGGTGAACGCGACCTGGAACTCGACGTTGCCCTCCGGGCGGCCACCGTCCGCGTTGAAGATCGCCTCACCGCGCCGGGACAGGCGGGCGCCCGCCGGGTTGTCGTCGGCCAGGAAGAGCCGGGAGTCCGACTCGCCGGTCTTGAGGACGATGCGCACGGCGACCTGGTCCAGGGTGCTCCGCAACAGGCTCATGGTGCCCTGCCCGCGCAGCGTCTGCGTGCCGAGCACGGTGTGCAGGCCGAACGCGCGGCCCTGCCGGACCACGTGGTCGAGCAGCCGCGCGCACTCGTGCGCGAGCGCGTCGTCCTCGGAGAAGAGCACCTGGAACTCGTCCACGACGACCAGCACCCTCGGCAGTGGCTCACCCGTCCTCGCCCGGTGCTCGGCGAGGTGGTCCGACCCGGTGGCGCGGAACAGCGCGGCCCGCCGGTCGATCTCGTCCCGCAGGCCCCTGAGCACCGACAACCCGAAGTCCCGCTCGCTCTGGACCGCGACGACCCTGGCGTGCGGGAGCGCGCCCTCCGCGTAGGGCTGGAACTCCACGCCCTGCTTGAAGTCGAGCAGGTACATCTCGAGCTCCTCCGGCGAGTACCGGCGGGCGGAGGAGGTGATGAGGGTGTGGAACAGCGTCGACTTGCCGGAGCCGGGCAGGCCGCCGACCAGCACGTGCTGCGCGAGGTCCTTGCCGAGCCGCAGGTCCACCCGCGTCCCCCGGCCGCGCACGCCCAGCGGTATGTCCACACTGGACTGGGTGGTCGACGCGCCGTCCTCCTCGGCGGCGAGGCTGCCGGAGTGGATCACCACGTCGTCGACCTTGCCGCTCTCGAGCGCGTACCCGTTGACGATCTCGCTCGCCGCCGCGGCCGTGAAGACGGGGAACTCGCACCGCGTCCACGCGGAACTGTCCGGGCCGACCGTGATCGGGGCGTACGGACCGCCCGCGTGCCCGACGACCCAGATGCCGAACGGGAACGTGGCCGCGCCCCACCACGGCGGCAGCCCGGCGCGGTACTGGTTGACCCGGCCTGCGAACACCGGGTACGAGTGCGCCTTGGACACCGTCATGCCCAGTTCCGACCGGGCGGCCGGGTCGAGGACCGTCACCACGGAGATCCCCAGCCGGGCGCCCTGTTCGGTGATCTGCTTGAGCCGCTGCGCCGACTCCTCGGTGAAGCCGCGCGGGAAACCCGTCACGACGACGATGTGGTACGGCTCCGCGAGGGAGCCCGCCTTCTCGTTGTAGCTCTCGAGGTCGTCGAAGGTGTCCTTGAGGAAGCGCTGTTCCAGCTCGCTCATGCGGTCGCTGACCTTGCGCAGGGCGGTCGCGATCTCGTCGGGCTCCGACCACACCTTCTCGTCGATGAGCGACTTGTCGCCCTCGAGCAGTTCGAGGAACGGGCCGGCGCTCTGGCCCCGGCCGACGGGGTCGATCCAGGTGAGCAGCAGTTGCCCCGGCGCGGTCCTGGACATCTTGTCGAGCACCATGTTCCGCGCGCCTGTGCACGCCTGCTGGTACGGCAGGTCCTTCTCGTCGCTGAACAGCACCACGTTCGGGTGCTTGTTGGCGAGCTGGGGCAACCGCCAGTCCGCGTCCTCCAGCAGGATGTTCGTCCACAGCGTGTGCGGCGTCCGTTCGGACCCACCGCGCTCGGCGAGCACACGGCCGATGTAGGTCTGCTGCGGCCGCAGCTCGTCGGGCACCAGCGAGTACGGTCCCGGCGCGAACAGGTCGAGCGCCCGGGACAGCTCCCGCAGCACCTGCTCCCTGCGCGCCCGCGCTTCGGCGACGGCGGTGCGCGCCTGGTTGACCTTGTTCCGCCACAGCTTCGTGATGCGCATGCGCTCGGCGGAGAGATCACTGTCCGCCGCACCCATGACGAGCCGCTTCCACATGCCGCTGCGCTGGTACTCGGCGCGGTGGGCGATGACCGCCTTCAAGCCGGCCAGGGTGATCCCCGCGGCGGACAGCATCGACTCGGTGGCGGCGCTGAGTTTTCCGTTCTCGAGGTCGTTGAGGATGGCCGATGTCGACTCGGCCATCCGGTCGTGCTGCTCGGCCCGCGCGGCGATCTGCTCGCGCAGCCGGATCTCCGTGCGGACGATCTCCTCGGCGAGGTCGTTCGGCCACTCGTACCCCGCCGGTCTCGCGGCGTCGCGCGTGACCGTGCCCCGTTCCAGGTCACGCCACACCGGCTCCGGGGCGTTCACCGCGTGCGCCGCGACGCACAGCACGCGCAGCACCTTCATGAGGTCGTCGGTGATCGGGCCGCCGCCGAGGTACCTGTGCACCGCCGTGATCGAGGTGACCACGCCGAACACCGCGGCGCGCTGCCCCGCCGTGTCGAAGTGCTGGTGCTGGGGCGGCCGCGGGATGCCGCGCTTGTCGAACGACGCCAGCACCGCGTCGCCGTAGTCGTCCGGATCTTTCGAGAACGGGTCGATGACCGAGTACATCCAGTGTTCGGTCAGGTGCGGCAACATCTTCGTGCGATTCTCGGCGCCGGCGAATTCCAGGACGTCCAGCACGACCGTGAGCGCGTGGGCGATCTTGAAATAACAGCCGGCGTCGTCGAGCCAGCCGACGCGGTCGGCGAATCCCGCCCGCCATTCCGCGGCGAGCACCTGCTCGGAACGGTCCCGGAATTCCGCGCGCAGGCTGGTCAACGCGTCGGTCAGCGTCGCGGTGATCTCCCTGACCACCGCCGCCGGGATCTGCTTGTCGTCGTCCTGCACAGGGTCTCCTCGACATGACTGGGTGGGGTAGCCGGGCACGAACGACGTATCGAGAATGGGCGGGACGCCGTTAATGAACTCTTGATAACGGTCCGGACAACGTCCCACCGCGCGGATTTCCTGGCGTCAACCGGTAACGGAAACACGCGCCGCCTCGACGGATCAGCAGTCAGCCGAACCGGTCCGGAAGGAAATCACGCGATGCCCGAATTCTGTGCGACCTGCTTGCGCAGACGCGGCGCGGACGGGTGCTCGTGCACCGCGGCCGGCACGGGCCACACCGTCGCGTTCGCACCCCAGCCAGTCGCCGACCCGCGGCCACTCCCACCGGTGGTCGCGGTACTCGACACGCCTCCCCCGTTCCACTCCGGGAAGCGGCGGATGACGCGCGCTCTGGTGCTCACCGGTGTCGTGACCCTCGTCGTCGCGACGGCCGTGACGGCGGGCGTCCTGCTCGCACGCGACCGCACGGCGCCGGCCGGTGCGCCGTTCGCCGCGGGGGTGGTGGACACGCCCGCGGGCGGGGACGCCGACGACACCCCCGCCGCGGTCCCGCCGCTGAACAGCGGAGCACCGGCGGCCTCGGTCGTGTCGATCGCCGGCGCGACGGCCACCTGCACGTCGGGGCCCGGTGTGGACTCGGCGGGCAACCCGTTCACGTACGAGGCCACGAACGCGGTCGACTCCCGTGTGGACACCGCGTGGCGGTGCGACGGCGCGGGCACCGGGGCGCGGTTGCGGATCACGTTCGCCCAGCCCGCGCAGATCAGCTGGATCGCCGTGGTGCCCGGGTTCGCCAAGACCGATCCCTACGACGGGACGGACCGGTACGTGCAGGGCCGCAAGATCTCCGCGGCGCGGTTCGTGTTCGACGACGGCACGTACGTGGAGCACACGTTCGCGACGTCGTCGACCTCGCGCGAGCCGCAGGAGCTGCGTTTCCCGCCGGTCGTCACGGCGCACGTGGACCTGGTCGTCCTCGCGAGCGTGCCGGGCACGCCGACGAACGGCTTCACCGCGACCGACAAGATCGCGGTGTCCGAACTGGCGGTCGGCTGATGACCTTCTGCTCCCGTTGCTCCCGCCGCGAACCGTGCCTGTGCGTGCCCGAACCGCCGGCCGGGCCACCGCAGGCACGCGTGCCCGAACCAGAGCCCGCGTACTCGATGACGGAGCGGTTGCTGCGCCGCCGCAGGAACCGGCAGTTCCTGCTCGCGGCCACCGTCAGCGCGGCCGTGGTGCTGGGCGGCGTGGCGTTGTCGGCCGGCATCGACGACGCCGGACAGGACCCGGGGTTCGACGACGCGGGCGCGTACGCCTACCCGCCTGCCGCCGACCCGGCGACCGGTTGGGACACCCCGGTGACGTCCGGGCCCGCGCCGGACGGCGGCCTGCCCGGCGCGGGACTCGCACCGTCCGGCACCGCGTTCCCGGACTCGACCGCGCCGCTCGACAGCACGTCCGCCGACGCGGGCACACAGCTGCGGGAGCTGGCGGACGCCGACATGCCGGTCCTGCTGTCGGGTGTCGAGGGGCAGTGGGTGGCACAGCTCAGCTCGAAGCGGTTGGGCATGGTGGTCGACGGCGTGCGGTACGACGACGACGCGATCCTCGACGACCACATGGCGCTGCGCGCGTCGTACTCCGACGTCCGCCTGCTCTGGAGCGGCGACTGGGCCACGTTCTCGAGCACCGACTTCTGGGTGACGATCGTCGCGGTCCCGTACGCCACACCGGAGGCGGCCAACGCCTGGTGTGACGGGCAGGGGCTGTCCGCCGACGCCTGCTACGCCAAGCGCGTCGGCATGAGCGGCGGCGGGGACGGCAACACGTTACCCCGATAGTTTCACGAAACTCTCGGCTTTCGATCACGGCCCGATCGGCCTTGTGAAACAACAAAGGAACTTCTCGCAGCAGCCGAAACTTTCCGATAATGTTCCGGAAATCCATGATTGACAGCTCTTCGCTGGCGCACGCACAATCAGTTCAGCTGTAGCCGATCGCGATCGATTCGTTGCTCAGCGTTGCGCGGAAACCGCATCCTCTCACCGCCAGGAAACGAGCAGTCATGATCAGACAAACCGCCAGGAAGGTCCTGGTGCTGGCCGCCGCGGGCCTGGTGGCCTGCGCCGGGGTGGTCGTCATGTCCACCTCGGCGAGCGCGGCCACCACGCTCGGCGCGGCGGCCGCGGCGCAGGGCCGGTACTTCGGCACCGCCGTGGCCGCGAACCACCTCGGTGAAGCCGACTACGTGAACGTGCTGAACACCGAGTTCAACTCGGTCACGCCGGAGAACGAGATGAAGTGGGACGCGGTCGAACCGTCCAGGAACTCGTTCAACTTCGCGAACGCCGACCGCATCGTCACGCAGGCGCGCGGCCGGGGCGCGAGCGTGCGCGGGCACACGCTGGTGTGGCACCAGCAGCTGCCCGGCTGGGTCTCCGGGCTCGACACGGCGAACCTCCGCTCGGCGATGGTCAACCACATCAACGGGGTCATGGGCCACTGGAAGGGGCAGATCCACTCCTGGGACGTGGTCAACGAGGCCTTCGAGGAGAACGGCACGCGGCGCCAGTCGCCGTTCCAGCAGCGGCTCGGCAACGGCTACATCGAGGAGGCGTTCCGCGCCGCCCGGGCCGCCGACCCGGCCGCGAAGCTCTGCTACAACGACTACAACACCGACGGCCAGAACGCGAAGAGCAACGCCGTCTACGCCATGGTGCAGGACTTCAAGAGCCGCGGCGTGCCGATCGACTGCGTCGGCTTCCAGTCGCACTTCAACGCCCAGTCCCCCGTGCCGTCCGACTACCGGGCGAACCTGCAGCGCTTCGCGAACCTCGGCGTCGACGTGCAGATCACCGAACTGGACATCGAGGGCTCCGGCGCCGCGCAGGCGAACAACTACCGCACGGTCACCGAGACCTGCCTCGCCGTCTCCCGCTGCAACGGCATCACCGTCTGGGGTGTCACGGACAAGTACTCGTGGCGGCCGAACGGCACGCCACTGCTGTTCGACGGCAGCTACAACAAGAAGCCCGCGTACACCGCGGTGCTGGACACCCTCAACGGCGGCACGACCGACCCGCCGGACGACCCGCCGCCGACCGGCGCGTGCAGCGCGACCGTCGCCACCAACCAGTGGCAGGGCGGGTTCGTCACCACCGTGAAGGTCACCGCGGGCACGGCCGCGATCAGCCGCTGGACGGTCGCGATCACCCTGCCGTCCGGCGCGGCCATCGTGAACTCGTGGAACACGACGAGAACGGGCAGCAGCGGCGCCGTCCAGTTCGCCAACGCGGCGTACAACGGCGCGATCGCCCCGGGTCAGTCGACCGAGTTCGGCTACCAGGGCACCGGCACGGGCACGGGGGTGACACCCAGCTGCACGGCGTCCTGACCGGGGACGACCGCGGTGCGGGGGTGGGTCTGCCGCCACCCCCGCGCCGCGGCGTGCGCTGCGTCACGTCCCGGAATGCCCCGGTCGGCGACGCGGTTGTGCCGGACAGTCGGAGAACATCGGTTCTCCCAGGTCCGGTAAGGAAAGCGCGATGCCGTACATCACCGTCGGGACCGAGAACGACACGAACATCGATCTCTACTACGAGGACCACGGGAGCGGCAGGCCCGTCGTCCTGATCCACGGCTATCCCCTCGACGGCCACTCGTGGGAGAAGCAGAGCGCGGCGCTGCTGGCCGCCGGCTACCGCGTCATCACCTACGACCGGCGTGGTTTCGGCCAGTCGAGCCAGCCCACCTCCGGCTACGACTACGACACGTTCGCGCACGACCTCAAGGTCGTCCTGGACACGCTGGACCTGAACGACGTCGTCCTGGTCGGGTTCTCGATGGGCACCGGCGAGGTCGGCCGGTACCTGGGCACGTACGGCTCGGCGCGCGTCGCGAAGGCCGCGTTCCTGGCGTCGCTGGAACCGTTCCTGCTCAAGACCGACGACAACCCGGCGGGTGTGCCGCAGGAGGTCTTCGACGGCATCCTCGCCGCGGTGTTGGCCGACCGGTACGCCTACTTCACCGACTTCTACAAGAACTTCTACAACACCGACGAGAACCTCGGGACGCGGCTGTCGGAGGAGGCGCTGCGCAACAGCTGGCACGTGGCCGCGGGCGCGTCCTGGTACGCGTCGTCCGCCGCGGTGCCGACGTGGGTCACCGACTTCCGCGCCGACATCCCCAAGGTCGACGTGCCCGCGCTGATCCTGCACGGGACGGCGGACAACATCCTGCCGATCGAGTCCACGGCCCGGCGCTTCCGGGAACTCCTGCCGAACGCGACGTACGTCGAGATCGAAGGCGCGCCGCACGGTCTGCTGTGGACACACGCGGACGAGGTGAACGCCGCGCTGCTCGAGTTCCTGAAGGGCTGATGGTTGCCGGGAGGAGCCCGGGTGTGGTTCCTCCCCTTCCTTTACCTCCTTTTGCATCCCGTCGACCTCCCTGCCCGGGCCATCACATCGCGTCCACGGCTCGTCGCTTCCGGGAGCTGCCGCCGGATCGCGACGTACGTCGCGATCGAGTGCGGTCTTCTGTGGACACACGTGAACGACGTGAACGCCGCTCTCTCAGATTCCTGAAGGCTCATCGGTTCGGGGGAAGCCACGGTGTGCGGTCACACCGTGGCTTGTCTCTTGTTCGTGCCGCTTTCGCGACGGTGGGCTCTGTCCTCGCCGGACGGGCGTCCTCGCCGGAGGGGGTGGTCTCCGGGATGGCGGGGGGTTGGGCACGGGGTTGGGTTGGCAAGGACTGGTGTCCGTGGCTGCCTGCCATCCCGTCGACCTCCCGCCGCCGCTTCTTGTGGAGCGGCCACCTTCTCGCCATGGGGCGGGAAGGTGGCCGCTTTCCTTTCGGGGTGTCAACCGGTGATGTTGACGTCACTGCAGAAGTAGTACGACTGGTCCAGGTGGCTCGCCTGCCAGATCGTGTACACGATGTGTCTGCCGGTGCGGTTGCCCGCGTTCACCGGGATCAGGGTGTTGCTCTGCGGCGGTGTTCTGCCCACCGACGTGACCAGCTCCAGGTCCGCCCACCGCAGTGGCTGCGTGCGCGGGTCGAAGCCCTGCCTGGTGATGTACACCCGGTAGTAGTCGGCGCCGTGGAGGGCCTGGTCGTAGACGTTGACCGTGAAGTTCCTCGGCTTGTTCACCGCCTTCCAGTCGCCCACCGCGTCCATCGCGGCGTATCTGCCGTTCTGGGTGCGGCCCGCGGAGCACAGCTGGCCGTCGGGGATGGCGGCCTGGTGGTTGCCGCCGACGTTCTCGCGGTACAGGCCGTTCCAGTTCCA
The DNA here is from genome assembly GCF_054661535.1 of Actinophytocola sp. KF-1. Lineage (NCBI taxonomy): Bacteria > Bacillati > Actinomycetota > Actinomycetes > Pseudonocardiales > Pseudonocardiaceae > Actinophytocola > Actinophytocola sp. KF-1. The sequence continues at coordinate 339,779 of NZ_BAAFVK010000009.1, forward strand.
CATGGCGTTCGTGTCGGCCTGCCATGCCTGCCAGCACATCGGGTCCTGTGTCGCCATGGCCGGGTTCTGGAAGTCGCTGCCCCAGCGTTGCCAGCAGCCGTAGTTGCGCGACGGCGGGTCGGTCGCGTTGCCGTGCGCGGACGCGGGCAACGCTCCCGCGACCACCATCGCGGCCGCCGCGGCCAGCACCGCCGCGGCACGCAGTCGGATGGACATGTCTCCTCCTTCACTCGCCGCGGCGCCTCACAGCGGCGGGTACGCGTTCGCCATCAGCTGCTGGAACTGGGCGGAGAACCAGTGCCCGGACAGCGGCGCGTCCGGCAGCGCACCGGACGGGTTGTTGCCGTTGAGCGGGTTGCCGCCGTAGGTCGGGTCGCACATCCGGTCGAAGCCCTTGCCCTCGTCGTTCGGGATCTCGCGGCTCGCGCCGTCGGACTCGCCCGGCGGCTTCATCCACACGTACGCGTCGATGCCCGCCGCGGGCGCCGCCGTCGGGCGCTCGCCGAGGCCCGCGCCGGACTGGTTGCACCAGTTGCCCTTGTGGATGCGGCGGTCGATCCGGCCGCCGTTCACGTACTCGTCGACCGACGTGCGCGGGCCGGGACCGGCCGGCCGGGCGCTGCCGCCCCAGCCGTTGCGCGAGGTGTCGATGAGCATGCCGACGCCCGGGTCGAACCCGGCCTGCACGAGCCGCTGGCGGAACGCCTGCGCGAAGGACAGCTCGTCGACGTACCGGTTCCAGTCCACCCACTTCGACTGGCGGACCGACGTGCCGTTCACCGTGTCGTCGATGGTGTAGTTCGGCTCGCGGGTCGGCGAGTAGTTCGCCGTGTTGGTGATGAAGCCGTGCACGTTGGCGGTCGTGCTGCCCTCGGCCCTGGCGGCCTGCGCGAACAGGTCGGCCGACGGGCCGAAGTTGTCGTCCCAGCCGATCCAGCCGTGGTGCGCTGCGTCGAGGTAGTTGTAGACGTTCTCGATGGGGCCGAACTTGGACAGCGCGTAGCCGATGCCCTTGACGTAGTTGCCGTTCTGCTTCATCACGTCGCACGCGGGCACAGCCGTCGGCCTGCCGGAGGTGTTGGTGACCAGGTTCGGCAACGAGTCGATCTCGACCACCGTGACGATCCGCAGGTTCGCGTACGCGGGGTCGGCGAGGATGGCCGCGATCGGGTCGATGAACTCCGACTTGTACCTCGGCAGGTCGTCCGGGCCCAGCTCACCGTTGGAGGCGAGCGCGGAGCAGTCGCGGCCGGGCAGGTCGTAGATGACGAGCTGGATCACCAGCGGCCGGCCGCCGGACTGGCTCACCGCCTCGTCGAGGTGGTCGCGCAGGCCCATCCCGCCGTTCACGCCCTCGATGGCCGCGATCCGGTCGAGCCACACCCCGGTCGGCTGGTTCGCGACCCGGCTGCCGCCCGGCTCGGCGGCCGCCTTGGCGGACCACTCGGGGTTCACGTACACCTTCGCGCCGGCGTACGGGTTGTCGACGCGCGGGGCCGGTGCGGCGGTCGCCGGGCCCGCCGACAGCGACACCGACGCGAGCGCGGCGGCGACGGCGGCGGCCACGGCCAGGCCCTTGCGCGGGGCGCCTCGTACCGAGGCAGAACGCATGATGACTCCTTTGTCACGGGAATTTCCGGGAGATTTTGGGAACGCTCCCAACATTCGACCTTAACGATGCGGTCGGCATTCGTGAAGGTCGTTGGACCGTCCGTGACGCGCCGCGCGCACGGAACGTGGTTCCGCTGTCTGGTAATACCTTTTCCCATTGCTCCGTTCAGGAGCCGTTCAGCGATCCCTGCGCACGGTACGAGCGGTTCCCGCGCGCCTGCGGCCGTTCGCCCGGCGATCTTAGGCCGATTGTGCGAACTTGGTCGAATTCCACCGGAACGAAATACCGGCGGCCGCCCGGGCAGGCGACCGCCGGTATTTTCGCTCGTATTTCAGGAGGTGGCGAGTTCGTACGCGCGCTGCGGCACGAACTGACCGGCCGGCGCGATGCAGCCGTCCGCCTCGCCGGGCAGCTTCACCCACAGGAACGCGTCGATCTGGCCGTCACCGGTGCTGGTGGTGCTCGGCGTGCCGATCCGGCGGCCCGCCGGGTCGCACCACTCGCTGCCCAGCGGCCCGTTGCCGTTGCGGCTCGTGTCGATGACCGCGTGCAGCCTGCTGTCACCGACGTTCGCGAGCACCGCCTTGGCGAAGGCCACCTCGTCGGCCGTGCGGCGGTAGTTCGACACGTTGGTCGAGATGCCGTCCGCGCTCCCCGAGATGTCCGCGGCCCGCAGGCGCGCGGCCGCCTCGCCCGGGGACAGCCACGCGGAGTGCCCGATGTCGAAGTACACCCTGGCCTGCGCGGACCCGGCCTTGAGCCGCTTGCCCGCGTACGCCATGGACGCACGCGTCTCCGCCTGCTGGTTCGCGTCCTGGCAGTTGGTCATCAACGGCAGGACGTCGGGTTCGAGCACGATGTACGCCGGCCGCCCGGCGAGCCCGGCCGCCACCTGGTCCACCCACGCCCGGTAGGCGCTGTGGGACGGGGCGCCGCCGGAGCTCGCGCCGCCGCAGTCCCGGTTGGGGATGTTGTAGACGACCATGATCGGGATCCGGCCCGCCGCGGCCGCCGCGCCGACGAACGCGTCGACCTCACCGCGGACCGTGCTGGTGTTGGTCGTGGTGAACCACCGCGCCTGCGGCACGTTCGCGATCCGGTCGCGGATGACCGCGGCCCGGCCGTCGTTGGGGTTGGCGGCGACCCAGCGGGCCGCGCTGGTCTGCGGGTCGACGTAGAACCCCGTCGGCGCGGCCTGCGCCGGGCCGGGGCTCACGGGGACCAGCGCCACCGCGGCGATCGCCACCACCCACGTTTTGCGTAAGTACTGCCTGAGCACCATCCATACCTCCGGAGAAATCCGTGTGGAACTGGATGGGAGCGTTCCCAAATGTACCCGCTGCCACAGTGTGCTCGGTCCGCCACGCCCAGTCAAGGAACCTCCGGGTGGGAAGGCTCCCAGTATCATGGCGGAATGCGGGAGTGTGCGGGGTGAGCGAGGGACGACGGTCGCGGGCGAGCGGGCGCCCGACTCTGGAACAGGTGGCGATAGAGGCGAACGTGTCACGCGGGACGGCGTCCCGCGTGGTGAACGGCTCGCTCGAGGTGAGCCCGTGGGCGCTCAAGGCGGTGCAGGACGCGATCCGCAAGCTCGGGTACGTGCCCAACCAGGCGGCGCGCAGCCTGGTGACCCGCCGGTCGGACACGGTGCTGCTGGTGGTGTCGGAGTCCGAGGACCGCGTGTTCGGCGAGCCGTTCTTCGTCAACCTCGTGCGGGGGCTGAGCCAGGAGCTGTCCTCCACTCCCTTGCAGCTGAACCTGATGATGGCCAACACCGCGCGGCAGCACGGCAAGGTCGAGCAGCAGGTCCGCAACGGCCACGTCGACGGCGTCATCCTGATCTCGCTGCACGGTGACGACCCGCTCCCCCGCAACATCATCGCCGCGGGCGCCCCGGTGGCGCTGAACGGCAGGCCGATGTCCGACGTCGGCGCGGTGCCGTACGTGGACGCGGACAACGAGTCGGGCGCGCGGACCGCCGTCGAGTACCTCTACCGGCAGGGCCGCCGCCGGATCGCGACGATCACCGGCCCGCAGGACATGGCCGCGGGCATCGACCGCCTCGCGGGCTACCGGGCGGCGCTGCGCGGCAAGCGGGGCGTGACCCGGCTGGTCGCGGCCGGTGACTTCGGCCAGGCCAGCGGCGAGTCGGCGACCAGGGAGCTGCTGGCGAAGGACCCGGACCTGGACGCGGTGTTCGCGGCGAGCGACCTGATGGCCGCCGGCGCGCTGAAGGCACTGCGCGCGGCGGGCCGCCGCGTCCCGGACGACGTGGCGGTGATCGGCTTCGACGACTCCGACCTGGCCCGCAACACCGACCCGATGCTGACCAGCGTCAGCCAGCCGATCCAGCAGATGGGCCGCGAGCTGGCGAAGCTGCTGATCACGCAGCTGCGCGACCCGGACGCGAAGCTGAGCCCGGTGATCCTGCCGACCGAACTGGTGTGCCGCGAGTCAGCCTGAGCCGATCGCGGGCGGTTCACCAGCCACTTCCGGCCCGGTGAACCGCCCGCGCCCGGTCAGGTGGTGCACCGCTCCCCGTTGACGGTGAACGCCGTCGGCGGCACGTGGGTGCCGGTCTTGCTCGCGTTGAAGCCGACCGTCACCGAGGTGCCCGGTGCCACGCGCTTGTTCCACGAGACGGCGTCGCCGCGTACCGCCTTGCCGGACTGCGACCACGTGGCGCTCCAGCCGTACTGCAGCCGTTCGTCACCGGAGAAGCCGAACTCCAGCCGCCAGTTGTCCCACGCGGTGGTGCCCGTGTTCGTGATCGTCAGCTGGGCGGTCAGCCCGGTCTGCCACGCCGACGCCGAGTAGCCGACCTTGCACCCGGCCGCCGACACCGGGGGCACCGCGTGCTCGGCGGTCCAGTTCGACAGCCACGCGAGCGCCGAGTTCCAGTTGACGGTCACCTCGTTGAGCGAGTACGCCTCGATGTGGTCGACCCAGCACCGCTGCGCCGGGCAGCCCTGCAGCATCCGCTGCGCCACCGGGTCCTGCAGCGCGCTGTTCGGCCCGCCCGACAACGCGCCCGGCGGTGCGATCGGCAGCGACGGGTCCAGCTGGTTCGCCCAGAACCGGTGGTGCACGTTGCGCACCGGCTGGTCACCCCAGCCGGACACGTAGGAGTGGTTCACCGGGTTGCGGCCCAGCAGGTAGTCCATCGCGGCGAACGCGCCGTCGCGGTACTTCGGGGCGCGGGTCAGGTCGTAGGCGAGGCCGAGCACCATGCCGTTGTTGGCGACGAGGCCGTTCGACCCCCACTCGTACCCGCCGTCGGCGGTCTTGTACGGGGCCGGGTGCCCCATGGTCGCCATGTTCGCCAGGTGCGCGTCCGCCGTGGACACGACCGCCGTGCGGATGGCGTCGGTCGACAGGTCACGCGGGGTCAGCAGCAGCGACACGTCGCCGAGCGGGCCCGTCGAGCCCCAGTCGAAGCCGCGCACGTCCAGGCTCTTCCCGCCGAACAGCGGGGACCCGGTCACGTCCGCGCGGTAGCGGCCCGTGGTCACGAACAGCTCGGCCGCCGCCCAGTAGAACTCGTCGGTCAGCGTCGCGTCGCTGTAGGCGCCGCCACCGGTGCCGTCGTTCGGGTCGGCGATCCGGTTCGGGTTGGCCTTCGCCGCCGCGTACGCCTTCTCCGCCGCGGCGAGCGTGCGGGCCGAGAACTCCGCGTCGTACGGCGCCCACAGCCGGGACGCCTGCGCCGCCACCGCCGCCAGGTTCAGCGTCGCGGCCGTGCTGGGCGCGGACAGCCGCCGGGGCTGCGCGTCCTCGTGCGGCAGCGTCGGCAGGCCGGTCCACTGCTCGTCGTGGATCTTGTGGTGGGCCATGCCCGCGAGCGGCCGCCCGTCGGGGACCTGCATGCTGAGCAGGAACTCGACCTCCCAGCGCGCCTCGTCCAGCACGTCCGGCACGCCGTTGGCCCGCTCGGGGATCGCGAGGGTGCCGTCGCCGAGCGCCGCGTCGTCGCCGATCAGCGCCGCGCGCTCGTAGCTGTTCTGCAGCTGCCACGCGGAGATGCCGCCGTTCACCACGTACTTGCCGTGGTCGCCCGCGTCGTACCAGCCGCCGCGCACGTCGAGGGTGTACCCGCAGTTCAGGTCGGCGCGGCACGGCACGTCGTCGTCACCGCGGTTCGGCGCCACGTTCACGTGCCCGGCAGGCCGCGCGTACTCCGCACCCACGTACTGCGCCTCGATCGGGGTGCCGCTGCGCTGGTGGTAGAAGAACGCGAGCGAGTCGTACCGCAGGTCGGTCATCGCGGTCGCGGAGATGTCGAACGGGTGGCTGACCACGTCCCCGACGGCCAGCGTGTAGCCGCTGCCCGGCCGGTCGTACGCGGAGAAGTCGATCACGTGGACGTTCTCGTCCGACAACGCGTCCCGGCCGAGCGGGGTGGTCCGGCCGGTGGCGACGGACGTGCCCGCGCTGTCGCGCAGCGTCCACGTCTGCGGGGTGGTCGACGTGGTCGCGAGGCTCGCCTTCTTGGGCAGGCCCGGCACGTAGCCGACCTGGTTGACCCGCAGCGGCGCGGCCGGTTCCAGTCCTCCCGGCGGCAGCACGCCGCCGACCAGCGACACGTTGTCGACGCAGACCGTGTTGTCGAACGACTGGCCGCCGAACCAGAACGCGAACTGCCCGTTGCCCGCGGCCGGGAAGTCCAGTGTGGAGTCGAAGGTGAACGTGAAGGTCTGCTTCACCGGCGTGACGGTCACCTCGGTGCGCGCGATCTGCCGGTACGGCTCGACGGCCTCCCCCGCCACCGCGGAGATCGGCTGCGTGACCGTGGCCCGCGCGTCGAACCTCAGCGTGTAGGACTGTCCCGCCTCGTAGGGCACGCCGTTCTGGCCGGACAGCGCGTCGTAACCGTTCACCGTGCCGCCGGTGACGTCGACGCAGAGCTCCCCGCCCGTCACCGCGCCCCGGGTGTTCGGCCCGTTCCACCACGGGTCGGCGGTACCGGCGGAGAAGTCGCCGTTCACGAGCCGCTCGTACTCGGCAGCGGTCCCGGCGGGCTCCGACGCCGCCGAGGGCGCTCCCGGAGCCACGGCGACGACCGCGCCGATGACAGCAGGCAGCAGCACGCGCCGCCAATTCTTGATCACCACGTCGTGATCCTTTCGGAGTCCGATTCTTTGGGAGCGCTCCCACAATGTAGCCGGGCACCCGACGACTGGGAAGTCTGTTACGGAGAATGACCTGTCACGGGAACTTTCTCACTCGTTTGGCCGCGTTCGCCCGATGTGGACTCCACGCTATGGTGCCGGGACTGGGAGCGCTCCCAGTGCTGTCAGAAAGAAGGCACCATGACACGCAGAAAGGCAATGACAGCGGTCCTGGCCGTGGTCACCATGATGGTGGCCGGCCTGGTGACCGCAACACTGAACCCACAACCGGCCGCGGCGCACGGCGCGATGATGAAACCCGGGAGCCGGACGTTCCTGTGCTGGCAGGACGGGCGGACCAGCCAGGGCAACATCGTGCCGAAGAACTCCGCGTGCGCGGCGGCGGTGGCGCAGAGCGGGGACAACTCGCTCTACAACTGGTTCTCGGTGCTCCGCTCGGACGGGGCGGGCCGCACGCGCGGCTTCATCCCGGACGGCCAGCTCTGCTCGGGCGGCAACCCGAACTTCTCGGGTTACGACCGGGCGGGGAACTGGCCGCGGACCCACCTCACGTCGGGTGCGAGCTTCAGCTTCTCGTACAACGCGTGGGCGGCCCACCCCGGCTGGTTCTACCTGTACGTCACCAAGGACGGGTACGACCCGAGCCGCCCGCTGCGGTGGGACGACCTGGAGGACCAGCCGTTCCTGACCGCGGACCACCCGCCGATGACCGGCTCCGTCGGCTCCGTCGACGCGCACTACTACTGGACGGGCAACTTCCCGTCCGGCAAGTCCGGCAAGCACGTCATCTACTCGGTGTGGAAGCGGTCCGACAGCGCGGAGACGTTCTACGGCTGCTCGGACGTCGTGTTCGACGGCGGCAACGGCGAGGTCACCGGTGTCGGCGAGGTCGACGACCCGCCGGACCCCGGCGAGCCGCCGAACGGCGCGTGCACGGCGACGTGGGCGACCACCGGCTCCTGGAACGGCGGTTACCAGGCCGAGGTCACCGTGCGGAACCCGGGCACGACGGCACTGTCCGGCTGGCGGGTCGGCTGGGCGATCCCGAGCGGCACGACGATCAACAGCGTCTGGAACGGCACGCTCACCACGGACAGCCTGGGTACCCAGGCCACGGTGGGCAACGTGGGCTGGAACGGCTCGATACCGGCGGGCGGCACCCGGTCGTTCGGCCTGACGGCCAACGCGACGGGCAGTACCGCGGCACCGGCGCTGACCTGCTCGAGCCCGTGATCCCCGGGCCCCATTGGAGCGGCGGCTTCAGTGGTGCCCGTGCTCCGGGTTCGCGAACACGCACCCCGCCACGTCCGAGGGCACCTGGTGGATGCGGGGGTCGGCGGTCTCGCACCGGAAGTAGAACAGCCCGAGCTTCGCGGTGCCGAGAAAACCCTGCGACACGGCGAACCCGTTGCCGAAGGCGAACGCCGGTCCCTCCGCGATCTCGCCCGCGCGCATCGCGTCGTGCCACGATTCCTGAAATTTTCGCTGCTCATCGCCACTGAACAGGATAAGTCCGACCACCGGAAATTCCGCGGATACGCGACAGGTCGCCCATTCCGCGACGTGCGGCGCCAGGCGCGCGGCGATGTCCGGGCCGACGAAGTCGGGCAGCTCGTCGATCGCACGCGCCCTGACCTGGTCACATGCACCCGCCCGGGCGTCGATCCAGTCGACCAGCTCGTCCATTGTGGACATGTGAGCGCCCAGCGCGGCGGCCCCTCTGGTGGCCGTCGGCGCGGGCACGGAACAGGCCGCGAGCACGCTCGCAGAGATCAACAATGCGGTGGCGAGACGCCTCATACCTTTCTGCTCTACTCCGAATTCGCGCCGCGCACAACACTTTCCGCCCGATGGCGGAATCCGCTCTTCCCAAATGCACGGATCTGGCGTTACGCTTCTGGGAGCGCTCCCAGCCCTCAACGAGGAGGCACTCAGTGCGCACCCCTGCACCCCTGCTCGTGGCACTGGCCGTGCTGGCCGGTCTGCTCACGGCACCCGTGACCGCCGTGGCCGCGCCCGCGTTCAACTACGGCGAGGCGCTGCAGAAGTCGATCTGGTTCTACGACGCGCAACGCTCCGGCGACCTCGGCGCGGACAACCGCGTGAACTGGCGCGGCGACTCGGCGCTCACCGACGGCCGCGACGTCGGCATCGACCTGTCCGGCGGCTTCTACGACGCCGGTGACCACGTCAAGTTCGGCCTCCCGTTCAGCGCGAGCATGACCATGCTCGCGTGGGGCGCGCTGGAGGAGACCGCCGCCTACCAGCGGGCGGGCCAGCTCGCGCCGCTGAAGGCGAACCTGCGCTGGGGCATGGACTGGCTGATCAAGGCGCACCCGCAGCCCCAGGTCCTGTACGGGCAGGTCGGCAACGGCAACGCCGACCACCAGTGGTGGGGCCCGGCCGAGGTGATGCCGATGGCCCGCCCCGCCTACAAGATCGACGCCAACTGCCCCGGCTCGGACCTCGCGGGCGAGTCCGCCGCCGCGATGGCCGCCTCCTCGATGGTGTTCTCCGACGACCCCGCGTACGCGAACACCTTGCTCACGCACGCCAAGCAGCTCTACGCGTTCGCCGACCAGCGGCGCGGGAAGTACAGCGACTGCATCACCGACGCGCAGAACTTCTACCGCTCCTGGAGCGGGTACCACGACGAGCTCGTCTGGGGCGCGATCTGGCTCTACCGCGCCACCGGCGACGCGGCCTACCTCGCGAAGGCAGAGGCGGAGTACGCGAACCTGTCCAACGAGCAGCAGACGAACACCAAGTCCTACCGGTGGACGATCGCGTGGGACGACAAGTCCTACGGCGCGTACGTGCTGCTCGCCGAGTTGACCGGCAAGGCGCAGTACTTCACCGACGCCAACCGCTGGCTCGACTACTGGACCACCGGTGTCAACGGCCAGCGCGTCACCTACTCCCCCGGCGGCCTCGCCTTCCTCGACACGTGGGGATCGCTGCGGTACGCGGCCAACACCGCGTTCGTCGCGCTGGTGCACAGCGAGAACGTCACCGACCCGGGACGCAAGGCGCGCTACCACGACTTCGGCGTCCGGCAGATCAACTACACGCTCGGCCAGAACCCGCGCGGCGCCAGCTACATGGTCGGGTTCGGGCAGAACCCGCCGCGCAACCCGCACCACCGCACCGCGCACGGCAGCTGGACCGACAACATCCAGGAACCGGCGCAGAGCCGCCACGTGCTGTACGGCGCGCTGGTCGGCGGCCCGAACTCGAGCGACGGCTACACCGACAGCCGCCAGGACTACGTGGCGAACGAGGTCGCGCTCGACTACAACGCCGCCTACACCGGCGCGCTCGCGAAGCTGTACGACGAGTACGGCGGCGCCCCGCTCGCGAACTTCCCGGTCGCGGAGACCCCCACGGGCCCGGAGATCTACGTGCAGGGCGCGGCGACGCAGCAGAGCTCGACGTTCACCGAGGTCAAGCTGTACGTGGTGAACACGTCCGCGTGGCCTGCCCGTGCGGTGACCGGCGGGAAGGTCCGCTACTACTTCACCCTCGACGGCACCACGACGCCCGCGCAGCTGACCGTCACCACGAACTACAACCAGTGCGGCCCCGCGTCGGCGCCGAAGCAGCACGCGGGGAACGTCTACTACGTCGAGGTCGCCTGCCCGGACGCCATCGCGCCGGCCGGGCAGAGCAGGTACCGCAAGGAGATCCAGGTCCGCGTCACGAGCAGCGGCACCTGGGATCCCGCCAACGACTGGTCCTACTCGGGCCTGCCGTCCGGTGGCGCCCAGCCGGCGACCACCGATCGGATCGTGCTCACCAGCGCGGCCGGCGCCGTCCTGTGGGGCAGGGCCCCTGACGGCGCTCTCCGTGAGTCAGCGCCCGGTGGTCCCTCCAGGCGCTGACCGGCCTGGCGGGTCGCCGGTATGTGGCGACCGGCGACCCGCCCTCCAGCTCCACCAAGCCCCGGCTCGGGGTCGATGTGTGCCCGCGCGGCCCCGAGCCGGTCCCACCTGTTCGCAGTACAACCGCTCGAGGAGGACCCTGTGAGATCCCGACTACCGGCGCGCTTCGGCAGAGCGCGCCCTGTCACGGCGCTGACCGCCGCCGTGGCACTCACGGCCGCGGTCAGCAGCGGTGTCGAACCGGTGGCGTCCGACGTCGGTGCGGCGGCCGTGTCCTGCACCGTGGCCTATTCCGTCACGAGCGACTGGAACACCGGTTTCGGCGCTTCTGTATCGATTCGCAACGAGGGCACGGAGGTCATCCCCGACTGGAACCTCACGTGGACCTTCGCCGACGGCCAGCAGATCACCCAGCTGTGGAACGGGTCCTTCACGCAGTCCGGCGGCGCGGTGAGCGTGCGCGGCGCGGACTGGCAGCGCAACATCAACGCGGGCGCGTCCGTGTCGTTCGGGTTCAACGGCAGCAGGACCAGTGCCGGGAACCGGGCGCCGACCGACTTCAAGGTCAACGGTGTTGCCTGCGTCGGCCCGAACAAGGCGCCGACGGTCGCGGTCACCAGCCCGGCCAACAACACCGCCTACACCGTCGGCTCGGCGATCCCGCTCGCCGCGACCGCGGCGGACAGCGACGGTTCCGTCGCGTCGGTCGAGTTCTACGCGGGCACCACCCGGCTCGGCGCCGACACCACCGCGCCGTACCAGTTCTCGTGGACGGGCGCGGCCGCCGGTGAGTACTCGGTGACCGCGCGGGCGGTCGACAACCTCGGCGCGGCGACGGTGTCGGCGCCGGTGGCGGTGCGCGTGCTGTCGGCGCCCGCGGTCGTCGCGACCCCGTCGACGGTCCGGCTCCGGCAGGGCACGACGGCCACCGTGGACGTGAAGCTCGCGACCCAGCCGAGCGGCTCGGTCACGCTGACCGTGGCACGCACCGCGGGCAGCACCGACCTGACCGCCAGCCCGACGACGCTCACGTTCGACCAGACCAGCTGGAACACCGCGAAGCCGGTGACCATCACGTCGGCGAACAACGGCGGCGCACTCGCGTCGGCGACGTTCTCGGTGTCCGGCACCGGGCTCACCGCGGCCACGCTCGACGTGGCGGAGATCGACGCGAACGCGTCGGACTACCGGGCGGCGTTCCTGGAGCAGTACAACAAGATCAAGGACCCGGACAGCGGCTACTTCCGCAACTTCGGCGGGCTGCTGGTGCCCTACCACTCGGTGGAGACGCTGATGGTCGAGGCGCCGGACCACGGTCACCAGACCACGTCCGAGGCGTTCAGCTACTACCTGTGGCTGGAGGCGGCGTACGGCCAGCTCGAGGGTGACTGGGCGCCGTTCAACGCGGCGTGGGCGTCGCTGGAGAAGTACATCATCCCCAGCCACGCCGACCAGCCGACGAACGACAAGTACAACGCCGCCGACCCGGCGACGTACGCGCCGGAGCACCCGAGGATGGACCAGTACCCGGCGGTGCTGGACAACAACGTCCCGGTCGGCTCGGACCCCATCGCCGGTGAGCTGAAGAACGCCTACGGCACGTCGGACATCTACGGCATGCACTGGCTGATGGACGTGGACAACGTCTACGGCTTCGGCCACTGCGGTGACGGTTCCTCCGCCGCGCCGGTGTACATGAACACCTACCAGCGGGGTTCGAGCGAGTCGGTGTGGGAGACCATCCCGCAGCCGTCGTGCGACACGTTCGCGCACGGCGGCCCGAACGGGTACCTCGACCTGTTCACCAAGGACTCGAGCTACGCCAAGCAGTGGAAGTACACGAACGCACCCGACGCCGACGCGCGTGCCGTCCAGGTGGCGTACCTCGCCAACAAGTGGGCGACCGCGCAGGGCAAGGGCGCGCAGGTGGCCGACGTCGTGAAGAAGGCGTCGAAGATGGGTGACTACCTGCGGTACGCCATGTTCGACAAGTACTTCAAGAAGATCGGCAACTGCGTCGGTCCTTCGACGTGCCCGGCGGGCACCGGCAAGGACAGCTCGCACTACCTCATGTCGTGGTACTACGCGTGGGGCGGTGCGACGGACACGTCCGCTGGCTGGGCGTGGCGCATCGGTGACGGCGCCGCGCACCAGGGCTACCAGAACCCGCTCGCCGCGTACGCGCTCGCCAACGACCCGGCGATGAAGCCGCTCTCGGCGACGGGGGCGACGGACTGGGCGAAGAGCCTGGACCGGCAGCTGGAGTTCCTGCAGTGGCTGCAGTCCGCCGACGGCGGTATCGCCGGTGGCGCCACGAACAGCTGGGACGGCCAGTACGGCACGCCGCCGTCGGGTGCGTCGACGTTCTACGGCATGTACTACGACTGGCAGCCGGTGTGGCACGACCCGCCGTCGAACCGCTGGTTCGGTTTCCAGGTCTGGGGTCTGGAGCGGGTCGCCGCCCTGTACCAGCAGACCGGGGACGCGCGGGCGAAGAAGATCCTCGACAAGTGGGTGCCGTGGGCCATCGCGAACACGACGGTCGGCACGGGTGGCAACTTCCAGATCCCGTCCGACATGGAGTGGACCGGTCAGCCGGACACGTGGAACCCGTCGTCGCCGGGCAGCAACGCGAACCTGCGGGTGCGCGTGGTGAACCACAGCACGGACGTCGGTGTGGCGGCCTCGTACGCGAAGGTGCTGCTGAACTACGCGGCGAAGTCCGGGAACGCGGCTGCCAGGACGACCGGTGAGGGCCTGCTCAACGCGCTGCTGGCCCACACCGACTCGATCGGCATCGCGGTGCCGGAGACGCGGACGGACTACAGCCGCTTCGACGACGAGTACAACTCGTCGACCGGGGAGGGTGTGTACGTGCCGCCGGGCTGGAGCGGCGAGATGCCCAACGGCGACCCGATCGCCGCGGGCGCGGACTTCCTGTCCATCCGGTCGTTCTACGAGGACGACCCGCAGTGGCAGAAGGTCGAGAACTACCTGAACGGTGGCGCCGCGCCGACGTTCACCTACCACCGGTTCTGGGCGCAGGCCGAGATCGCGACCGCGTTCTCGCTGCACGTGCAGTTGTTCGGCTGAGCGGAGCTCGCGAAGCGAACATCGGTGCTGAGCGGAGCTCGCGAAGCGAACATCGGTGCCGGCCCAACACACGCGGTGCGTCCACACCGCCGTGAGCGCACCGCAGGCCCGGTCCCGCCAGCCGCCGCTGGCGGGACCGGGCCGCCCACTTTTTCGGCATAGCGGGAGGATGGAGATGCGAAAAGCTCTGACAGTGGTGGCGTTCCTGATAGCCGCGTTGTGCGTGCCGCTGAACGCCGCGGCGGCGCCGGCGGGGTTCTACGTGTCCGGCGGCAAGCTGTACGAGTCGAACGGCGCCGAGTTCGTGATGCGCGGGGTGAACCACGCGCACACCTGGTATCCCCAGCAGACTCGCGCGTTCGCGGACATCAAGGCGCTGGGCGCCAACACCGTCCGCGTGGTGCTGGCGTCGGGTCAGCGGTGGACGAAGAACGACACCGCGGACGTGGCGAACGTGGTGTCGCTGTGCAAGCAGAACCGGCTGATCTGCGTGCTGGAGGTGCACGACACCACGGGCTACGGCGAACAGTCGGGCGCGGCGACGCTCGCGCAGGCCGTGGACTACTGGCTGTCGGTGAAGAGCGCGCTGGCCGGCCAGGAGAAGTACGTGCTCGTCAACATCGGCAACGAGCCGTACGGCAACCAGGGCTACCAGACGTGGGCGTCGGACACGTCGACGGCGATCCAGCGCCTGCGGGCGGGCGGCATCACCCACACGATCATGGTGGACGCGCCGAACTGGGGCCAGGACTGGAGCTTCACCATGCGCGACAACGCGGCGACGGTGTTCCAGTCGGACCCGGACCGCAACACCGTGTTCTCCATCCACATGTACGGCGTCTTCGACACGGCCGCCGAGATCAACGACTACCTGGGGCGCTTCCGGACCGCGGGGCTGCCGATCGTGGTCGGCGAGTTCGGCCACAACCACTCGGACGGCAACCCCGACGAGGACACCATCCTCGCCACCACCCGGTCCATGGGCATCGGCTACCTGGGCTGGTCGTGGAGCGGCAACGGCGGCGGCGTCGAGTACCTGGACATGGTGACGAACTTCGACCCGGCGCAGCTCACGTCGTGGGGCCAGCGGCTCTTCAACGGCACGAACGGCATCAAGGCGACCTCCCGCGAGGCGACCGTGTACGGCGGCGGCAACCCCGACCCGGACCCGGAGCCCGAGCCGGGCGCGTGCACGGCGAGCTACCGCGTGGTGGGCCAGTGGCAGGACGGCTTCCAGGGCGAGGTCACGGTGACCAACCGCCAGACCACCGCCGTCGACGGCTGGCGGGTGCGGTGGACGTTCCCGTCCGGCCAGCGGATCACGAACATGTGGCACGCGGTCCCCACGCAGACGGGCGCGGAGGTGGTGGCGGCGAACGCGTCGTACAACGCCCGCATCCCGGCGGGCGGCTCGGTGACCATCGGCTTCACAGGCTCGTGGTCGGGCACGAACACGGCCCCGACGAGTTTCGCCCTGAACACGACCACCTGTACAGCGGCGTAGACCCCGCGGGCCGGGCGCGCAGGCCCGGCCCGCGAAGCGGGGCTCACACCCAAGACGGGCACAGCCCACCAGACCCACGACTAGCTGACCTCCCCGACCAGGCGAATCCCAGTCACACCGCGGCAATAGACCTGGCAGCAAACCCAGCCCCTCCCGACGACGAAGCCCTCGGAGGGAGATCCTGGAACACAACGTTCCGCGGCCGGTGTCGATCGGCGGTACTCCCGTTCGTAGCCAGGGTGAGAGACCCGCACACCCCAGGGAGCACGCCATGACCGCCACCTACACCTTCGACATCTTCACCACCCTCGACGGCTTCGCCTCCTACACGGACGACGGCGACTGGGGCGGTTACTGGGGCAAGCAGGGCCCGGAGTTCCTCGACCGCCGCCTGGCCCTGTACCGCGACGAACAACGCCTGGTCCTCGGCGCCACCACGTTCCGCCAGTTCCAGCAGGCACTGGGCCCGGCGGTCACCGACCCGGTGAACACCCGCATGAAGAACATGCCGACCACGGTGATCTCGTCCACGCTGCACAACCCGCTCGACTGGCCGGACGCGACGGTCGTCAGCGGCGACGCCGTCGACACCGTCGCCATGCTCAAGGCGGCGTCCGACGTCCCCCTGCGCTCACACGGCAGCCTCTCGCTGAACCGCGCGCTGATGGCGGCAGGCCTGGTCGACCGCGTCCAGGTGACGATCTTCCCCGTGATCAGCGGGCGGACCGGGGCGGAACCGGTCTTCCACGGCGCCGCCGACTTCGACCTCGAGCTGCTCGAGGCCCGCACCCTCGACGGCCACACGCAGGAACTCGTCTACCGGCCCACCCCGCACAGGTGAGTCATTCCGGCCGCGCGGTGCTCCCCCGCACCACCAACCGCGGGGGCGCCTGCTCCTCCTCCGTCACCACCTCGCCGTTCAGCAACGCCAGCAACCGGGCCGCCACCTGCGCCCCGTACGCGGTCACGTCCCGGCTGAGCGCGGTCAGCGGCGGGTGCGTGATCTCGCACAGCACGGAGTCGTCCCAGGCCATGAGCGACAGGTCGCCCGGCACGCGCACCCCCATCTCGTGCGCGACGGACACGCCGGCGACCGCCATCACGTCGTTGTCGTAGACGATCGCGGTGGGCGGCGACGCGGACGACAGCAACCGGCGGGTCGCCTGCGCGCCCTGCTCCGGGCTGTAGTCGGTCGAGATGGTCTCCGACCACGCCAGGCCGAGCCGCGCCGACACCGCGTCGAACGCCTCCGTCCGCAACTCGGTGTGCAGCATCCCCGGCAGCCCGCCGACCCGGGCGATCCGGCGGTGGCGCAGCGCGGCGAGGTACTCCATCACCATCACCATGGCGCTGGCGTCGTCGATCCACACCCCCGGCAGGGCTCCGTGGTGCCCGGGCCCGCCGACGACGATCGCGGGCAGCCGCAGTTCCTCCAGCACGGGCACGCGCACGTCGTCCTTGCACAGGTCGATCAGGAACACGCCGTCGACCCGCCGTTCCGCCCACCAGCGGCGGTAGGTCGCGATCTCGGCCTCGTGGTCGGGCACGACCTGCAGCAGCAACGCGGTCTGGGACGACGCCATCGCCGACTCCATGCCGGAGATCAGCTTCATGAAGAACGGCTCGATCCCCAGCGTGCTCGCCGGTCTCGCCAGCACCAGGCCGAACGCGCCTGCCCGCGCACCGGACAGCGCCTTGGCCGCGCTGTTCGGGTGCCAGCCCATCTCCAGCGCCAGCCGCAGCACCCGCTGCCTCGTCGTCTCCGACACGCCGGGCTGGCCGTTCAGGGCGTAGGACACCGCGCCCTTCGACAGGCCAGCCTTCTTGGCGACGTCGGCGATCGTCACTCGTTTGGTCACACTGACTCGCTCTTCCGTCCATGGTGGACACGCTCGGTGTCGAAGCATGCCACGAAGTGACCGCCGTCGACCTCGTCCATGGGCGCGTCGCACTCGTGGACGTCGGGCGACGGCACCGGCAGGTCCTCCCACCGGGTGCCCAGCCTCGGCACGGACGCCAGCAGCGTCCGCGTGTACGGGTGGCGCGGGTCGCCGAAGACCTGCTCCGTCGCGCCGCGCTCGACGACCGCGCCCCGCCGCAGGATCACGGTCTGGTCGGACAGGTAGTTGCCCAGCGACAGGTCGTGGGTGACGAACAGGACCGCCAGGCCGCGGTCCTTGAGGTCGGCCAGCAGGTTCAGCACGTCGATCCGCGTCGACGCGTCCAGCATGCTGATGATCTCGTCGGCCACCAGCAGCTTGATGTCCAGCAGCAGCGCCCTGGCCACCAGCATCCGCTGCAGCTGGCCGCCGGAGAGCTGGTGCGGGTACCTGCCGAGGACCAGGTCCGGGTTGAGGTTGACCGACGCGATCGCCTCGGCCACCCGGTCCCGCCACTCGCCGTCGGCGACGCGCGGGAAGTACGACCGGCGGATCGTGGCGAACACGCGGTCGGCCCGGAAGACCGGGTTGTAGGTGCTGAACGGGTCCTGGAACACGCCCTGCGCGTGCCGGTAGTACTCCTTCAGCCCCGCACCGGAGAGCCGTGCGATGTCGGTGCCGTCGAACGTGATCGTGCCGGCGGTCGGGCGGGTCAGCCGCAGGACCATCCTGCCGATCGTCGACTTGCCGCTGCCGCTCTCGCCGATCAGCGACGTCACCTCGCCCGGCCGCAGCTCGAAGCTCACGTTCCGCACCGCGGCCGTGGTGCCGCGGCCGAACGCGCCGGTCCGGAAGGTCTTGGACACACCCGTGAGCCGCAGCATCAGACCGCCTTCCAGCAGGCGACCCGGTGGCCCGCCGCGATCTCGACGAACGGGGGCTGCTCGGCGCACCGGTCGAACGCGAGCGGGCAGCGGTCCCGGAACCGGCAGCCCGGCGGCGGGTTCAGCAGCGCAGGCGGGCCGCCCGCGATGCCGGTCAGCCGCTTGCCCGAGTACCGCACCCCCACCTCCGGCAGCGACGAGATCAGCAGCTGTGTGTACGGGTGGCGCGGCGTCGTGACCAGCACGTCCGTCGGCGCCGACTCGGCGAGCCTGCCCGCGTACATCACGGTGATCGTGTCCGCGACCTGGTACACCAGCGACACGTCGTGGGTGATCACGATCATGCTGCGCACCAGGTCGTGGTCGCGGAACGACGCCAGCGCGAGCGCCACCGCGCGCTGCGTCGACACGTCCAGCGCCGAGGTGACCTCGTCGGCGATCAGCAGCGACGGGTTCAGCAGCGTGGAGATCACCATGACCATCCGCTGCTTCATGCCGCCGGACAGCTCGATCGGGTAGCGGTCGAGCACGGCCCGGTCGAGCCCGACGAGGTCGAGGCGGCGGTCCAGCTCGTCCCGCACCGAAGCGAACCTGATCTTCCGCGACTCGACCAGCTCGCGGACCATCTTCCCGATCTTGCGCGTGGGGTTCAACGCGCTCATCGCGTACTGCGGCACGATCGACACGTCGGTGAACCGGAAGCGGTTCATGGCCTCGGTGTCGCCGATCGGCAGGTCGGCGCCGTCGAGGGTGACCGTGCCGCCGACGTGCCTCATCCGGTTGTCCATCCGGATGAGGCTCTTGCCGAGCGTGGTCTTGCCGGACCCGGACTCGCCGACGAGCCCCATGATCTCGCCGTCGGCGACCGCGAACGTGACGCCGTCGAGCGCGCGCACGTCCCCGTCGAGCGTGCGGTAGTGGACCTGGAGGTCCTTGACCTGAAGCGCCATCACGTCTCCCGGAGCTTCGGGTTGAAGACCTCGTCGAGGCCGACGTTCATGATGTACAGCGCGCCGACGATCGTGGTGATGCCCAGTCCCGGCGGGACGAACCACCACCACAGGCCGAGGTTCATCGCGCTCCACTGCTTGGCCTGGTTGAGCATCAGGCCGAGCGAGGTCCCGTCGGCCGGGCCGAGGCCGACGAAGTCCAGCGTCGCCGCGAACAGCACCGAGCCGCCGAACAGCAGGATGAACACCATGAACAGGTAGGACGCCATGTTCGGCGCGATCTCGCGGAGGATGATCCGCCGCACCGGCATGCCGGACAGCTTCGCGAGGTCGACGAACTCGCGTGCCCGCAGGGTCAGGGTCTGCGAGCGCACCGCCCGCGCGACCCACGGCCACGAGAACAACCCGATGATGACGGCCTGGACCTCGACGTCGCGCACCTCCAGGTACGCCGCGATGATCATCAGCACCGCGAGCACCGGCAGCACCAGCACGATGTTGGTGATCATGGTGAGGACCTCGTCGACGAGCCCGCCCCGGTAGCCGGAGGTGAACCCGACGACCATGCCGAGCACGCCTGCGATGAGGGCCGCCACCGCGCCGACGAAGAACGACGACCGCAGGCCGTGCAGGAACTGCGCGAACACGTCCTGGCCGAACGTGGTGGTGCCGAGCCAGTACTCCGCCGACGGCGCCGCGGCGGGCGGCCCGACGTACGCGTTCGGGTCGCCGCCGAACACCAGCGGCCCGGTCAGCGCGGCCAGCAGGAACACGAGCACGACCGCGAACCCGCCGACGAGCTTGCGGTTGCGCACCGCGAAGTACAGCGCCTCCCGCCGCGCCGCGGCACCGCGGACGGTCGCGACGCCGGGCACGGCGGCGACATCCGCGGCGGCCGCGCTCGGTGGCGCCGTCTCCCCGGCGCCGGTCTTCGGTCGGGTCATGAGCCGCTCCCCATGCCGACCCGCGTGCGCGGGTCCACGAGCACGTAGACGACGTCGATGACGAAGTTCGCCAGCAGGACGCCGATGACGATGAACAGGAAGACACCCTGCAGCAGGAACAGGTCGCTCGACTTGATCGCCTCCAGCACCAGGTAGCCCAGCCCCCGGTAGTCGAAGACGATCTCGGTGACGACCGCGCCGCCGACGATCACGCCGAGCTGCAGCGCGAGCCCGGTCACCTGCGGCAGCACCGCGTTGCGGAAGGCGTACCGGCGCACCAGCTTCCCCGGTGCGCCGAGCGCGCCGAGGTAGTGCGCGTAGTCCGCTTCCAGCTCGTAGATGACCATGTTGCGCATGCCGATGGCCCAGCCGCCGAACATCACCAGGAACAGCGACAGGAACGGCAGGAACCAGTGGCTGATCAGGTCGGTGACGAACAGCCACGAGAAGGACGGCTCCAGTGAAGCGCTGAAGCTGCGGCCGACCGGGAACAGGCCGGCCACCTTGCCGAGTGCCCACGCGAGCAGGATCGCGAGCCACATGTACGGCGTCGCGGTCAGCACGTACCAGGCCGGCAGGACCGTGTTGTCGAGCACCTTCTTGCGCGCCGCGTACGCACCGAACCTGTTGCCCGCCCACCAGCTCAGCAGGATGGCGGGCAGCAGCAGGCCCAGCGTGTACGGCAGGGCCTCGAGGATGATCCCGGAGACCGACTTCGGGTAGGCCCACAGGCTGACCCCGAAGTTGCCGCGGAACAGCTCGCCCCAGAAGTTGAGGTACTGCTGCCACCACGGCAGGTCGAAGCCGAACAGCTCGGTGTAGTACTCGCGCATGGCGGCGACCCCGCTCGCGTCCTGCAACCCGGCGCGCGCCACCATGGTGCGCACCGGGTCGCCCGGCATGAAGCGCGGGATCAGCCAGTTGATCGTCACCGCGACCACGAAGGTCAGGGCGTAGATCGCGAGCTTCCTGCCGAAGTACCGTCCCATCGCGCGGCCGCTACTTCTCTTCCGGCGCGGGCTTCAGCTCGGCCAGCATCTTGATCGCGCCGCGCTGCAGGTAGCCACGCCACGTGCTCGGCAGGTACTTCGGCCCGTCGCCGTCGGCGGACGGCCAGTTCGTCCACACCTTGTTGCTGTACTGCGACCAGAGGCCGTTGTACCACAACGGGATCACCGGCATCTCGGTCAGCTGGATCCGCTGCAGCCGCGAGGTGATCGCCTTCATCCCGGCGAGGTCGTCGACCTTGGTCTGGTCGAGCCGCTGTGTGAGGTCCCACGCCTGCTTGTTCTCGTACCGGCCGTAGTTGACGGTGGTCTGCGACTCGAGGACCGGCAGGCCGAAGACGTACTCGTAGTACCGGAACGGCGTGTTGTCCATCTGCCGCTGGTTGTCGAGGATCAGGTCGAACTCGCCGGACTCGCGGATGTCCTGCACGACGGTGTCGGCCGGGGTCTCCGAGGTGAGCTTGATGCCCGCGGCCTTCGCGCTGTCGACGACCACGCGGGCGGCCTCGTTCCAGTCGGTCCAGCCGGACGGGGTGGCGAGCTTCAGGTCGATCGGCGAACCGTCCTTGTTCTCCACGAACCCGTCACCGTCCGCGTCGCGGTACCCGGCCTGGCTGAGGATCTGCTTGGCCGCGCCGGTGTCGAAGGTCGGGCCGACCTCGCTCACGACCGCCTTGTCGACATACTTGTCCCAGATCGGCAGCAGCCCGGTCGGGTCGGCCTTCTCCACGATCTGCCCGTACACCGAGTTCACGATCTTGTCGACGTCGATGGCGTTCGCGAGCGCGCGCCGGAACGCGGCGTCGTTCAGCGGCGCCTTCTTCGTGTTCGGCACCAGCCAGGTCGTGTTCGCCGACAGCATGTACGGCGCGTCCTGGTAGTAGGTCTGCAGCTGGTAGCCGCCCTTGACCAGCGACGCGATGCCGGGCAGGAAGTTGTTGGACAGGTCGATGTCACCCTGCAGCAGCTGGCCGAGCGCGGCCTCGTTGCTGGAGTTGACGATGTCGACGATGTAGGTGGGCTTGACGTCGAGGTCGAGCTTGTCGCGGCCCCACCACTCGTCGTTCTTCTTCCAGACCATGCGGTCCTGGTCGTGCGTCTCGTACAGGTAGGGCCCGGAGCCGACCGGCTTCTCGTTCGCGCCGGACGTCACGTCCTTCTCGGACTTGTTCTCCCACAGGTGTTTCGGCACGATCGGGTTGAAGTAGACCCAGTTCGCCCACTGCTGGTAGCGGGGCTCGGAGAACGTCACCCGGGTGGTCCGGTCATCCACCGCCGCCACCGACGAGATGAACTCCATCATCGGGTGGTAGGGCACGGTCTCCATCTTGCCGAGGTTGATGGTGAACACCACGTCGTCGGCGGTGACGGGCTTGCCGTCCGTCCACGTGAGACCGTCGCGCAGGGTCACCTCGTAGGTGGTGTCGCTGGTCCAGCCGCCCTGCTCGGCGAGCCACGGCTCGAACTCGTCGGTCAGCGGGTCGTACAGGAACAGCGTCTCGTAGACGTACCCGACCGTGCCGGTCGCGTACGTCCAGTTCATCACGGGGTTCCAGTTGGCGGGCGGCCCCCACTGCGTGCCGCTGGTGAACAGTGTCTGGTTGCGGGGGTACGAGCCGGGGGTGGCGGCCTGCTCGCCTCCGTCCACACCGGTGCACGCGGCGGCGAGCAGGCCCGCCGTCGCCAACATGGCCACGAACCTCACGCGGTTTCGCATGGCGCTTCTCCTCGCTCAGGAATCCTCGAGTGCCAGCACCCGCACGCCGTACGGGCGCAGTGTCACCTCATTCACGGGTTCCCCCGACGTGAGGTCGGCCAGCGGGCCCCCTGCCGGCTTGACCTCCAGTTCCCTCTCCGCCTGGCTGACCAGCCAGACGAACCGGCGACCGTCGGAGTGGCTCAGCCCGCCGACGTGGACGAGCGGATCGGCGACGGTCACCGGCCGCGACACACCCGCGATGACCGCGAGCGCGTCGTAGATCCGGTGTGTTGGCTCGGGGTTGACGCGTGGCAGCACCGCGGCCATCGCCTCGAGCGGGTAGGTGCAGAGGACGAGGTTCCCGTTGCGCACCAGGACGGGGTTCCCGTGCTGGTCGACGGCGACGACCTCGCCGTCGGTGGCGCGCACGGGCAGGAAGATCCGCTCGTGCTCGTTGCCGCCTGCGCGGAAGGTGAGCGTGGTGCCCGCGGCGAGCGGCCCGAGGTCGGTCGTGAAGGTCACGGCCACCTCGTCGTCGGTGACGGGGTCGACCATCCCGTAGCGGAGCTGGTGCTCGACGCCGAACATGCCGTTCAGGTCGGCGTGCCACAGGCCGCGCTGCGTGCTGTGGTCACCGGCGCTGTAGGAGACGTAGACGACCGCGCCCTGGTCCGCCAGCCGGCGCAGCTGCCGCCAGGTCGGCGCGGTGAGCTGCTTGGCGGACGGGACGAGGTAGAGCTTCGCGTCCTCGGGCAGCCCGTCGGCCTCCCGCGCCGCGCCGACGGACAGGTCGGCCGCGCGCGCGGTCACGTAGGCCTGCCGGAGCACGTCGAACAGGTGGCTGCTGTCGGCCGGTTCGGTGAACGGGTACCGGTGTTCCAGGTAGGACGGGACGACGAGCGCGACCTCGGGTGCCTGCCGCACGCAGTTCGGGAAGTCGATCGCCGCCAGGACGTCGGCGAAGTCCCGCACCTCGCGCAGCTGCGGTTTGGGCGCGCCGGTCACGTCGGTCAGCCCGAACCGCATCTCGAACGGGTGGTGCCGGTACGGGTCCTGCTCGTGGAGGTCGTCGAAGTCGGTGTTGTTCCAGGCGATCCAGCCGGTGGCGCCCGCGAGGAGCGTGTTGTGCAGGACCTGCCGGTAGTAGTGGGCGGCGTGCTCGGGCGAGACGAAGCTGTCCGTGACCCCGAACTCCTCGAGCACGACGGGCTTGCCCATCGCGGCCAGCAGGCAGATGAACGCGGCGGTCAGGTGCTGGCGGACGAGGTCGTTCTCCATGCGGTACACGTGCGGGCCGACGAAGTCGGTCAGTGCCGCCAGGTCGCGCACGGAGAACCCGTTGTCCCGCCCGGTGACCTCGATCCCCCAGGCCCCGTCCCCGATGGAGACGGGTTGCGTGCCGCCGCCTGCGCGCACGGCCTGGACCATGAGCTGCGCCCACGGTGTGACCTGCTCCCTCCGCGCGGGTTCGCCGTAGATCGGCATCTCGTTGGAGATCAACCAGCCCGCGACGGCCGGGTGGTCGTGGAACCGCGCCGTCATCCGCTCGACGAACCAGGCCTGCCTGCCCACCATCCACACGTCGGCGTACAGGTCACGCCCCTGCCGCCACACGGGGTCCCAGTTCTCCCCGGACATGTGCCCGACGATGAACGTCGGGATGGTGGCCATGCCGTGCTCGTGGTGCCGGTCGAGGAAGTCGCCGTAGCGACGGACCATCTCGTCGTCGATCCGGTCGGGTTCGGGGTGGAAGTCGGGCCAGTAGAAGAACGAGCGGGTGAGGTTCATGCCGTGTTCGCGCAGGACCCGCAGCTCCTGGGTGACCAGGTCCGGGTCGTAGTCCCGCCACATGAGCGGACCGCCGGACCGCGACCAGAAGTTGGCCCCGAGCCACGGCCGTCCCTCGAACAGAAGCATCGTCGCCTCCTCGCCTACTGAACCGCGTAAGTTCCGAAACCGGGGTCCAGTTGGTGTCGAGGCCGAAGAGTACGGCAGGTCTGGAGCGCTCCGCTAGCCCCAAAGTGAACCGGTTCAGTGAACGCTCTCGAATCATCACCGGTGACCGGGCATTTCAACGATTCAGCCGAGCACCGCGACGGCGACGACCCCGATCGTCGCGTCGGCGCACACGTGGGCGACGTACGGGGCGGCCATCCCGCGGCTGATCACCCGCAACACGCCGAGCAGCAGCCCCCACCCACCGCTCATGAGGACACCGGTCCACCCGGACGGGAAGCCGTGCAGGTGTGCGATGCCGAACGCGACCGCCTGGACGATCACCGCGGGCGCCGTCCCCCAGGCCGCGGCCAGTTCGGACTGCACGATCCCGCGGAAGAACGCTTCCTCCCACACGGAGTTGACGAGCGAGAACCCGACGACGGCGAGCACGAGCACCACCGGCGACGCACCGTCGAACGCGGTGAAGAACGGCGGCGGCGGCGGGTCGGCGAGCAGCGACCAGCCGACGAGCGCGGCCGCCGACCCGACGACCATCAGACCGAGCAGGCCCCACACGGCGGGGGTGAACCGCCCGGCGACGAGCCAGGTCCCTTCGGGAGCGAGTGCGGGCACCCGCGAGAAGAGCGGATAGGCCGCGAGGAGCGCGGCACAGACGAGCAGCGTGCCGGCCGCGGGTGGCAGACCTGAGTAGAAGATCGCGACGAGCACCACCGCGACGACACCGACCCGGAGCACCGCGGCCGTGCGCCACCACACCGCGGCGGCCAGCACCACGGCGAGCCCCGGCACCACCCACCACAGGTTGCCGGGCCGGACCGGCACCGCGACCAGCATGACGGCGGCCATGATCAAGAAGCCCGCGACGCGGACACGTCGGATCGCCGTCACCCCCATGATGCCGACCATTGTGCCGCACGCGCGACCACCACATCGTCGTGCTCCGGCGGTGTGACGGAGGGCTGATGCTCGACCGCGTCCTCGGGCGCCTCTCCCGAGTCCCGCGCGGCGGGAGCACGCGAGCAGCGAGGTGGCGGCTCGCCAGGGACCGTGCTGCCGCCACCTCGCGCGGGTGGGCGGAGCCACCACCGCCCACCCCCCGGGTGGCGGCGCGGGCGCACCCGACGAGCGCCCGCGCCGCCGGCCTACCGGACCGCGCCCGCTCGCCGCTTGGTCCACACGTCGTACGCGACCGCCGCGAGCAGCACCAGGCCCTTCACCAGCATCACGCGCTCCGACGGCGCGCCGATCAGCGACATCCCGTTGTTGATCACGCCCATGATGAGGCCCCCGGTGATGGCGCCGATGACCTTGCCGACGCCGCCCTGGACCGCCGCGCCCCCGATGAACGCCGCCGCGATCGCGTCCAGTTCGAACGCGTTGCCCGCCGTCGGTCCCGCCTGGTTGAGGCGGCCCGCGAAGATCACGCCCGCCAGCGCCGCCAGCACGCCCATGTTCACGAACACCCAGAACGTCACCGGCTTCACCCGCACGCCGGACAGCGTCGCCGCCTGCAGGTTGCCGCCCACCGCGTAGATGTGGCGGCCGAACACGGAACGGTTCGCCATCAGCGAGTACGCCAGCACCAGCGCCGCCAGCAGCACCAGCACCCAGGGCAGGTTCCGGAACCTGGCCAGCTGCACCACCACGAACAGCACGACCGCCGCCGCCACCAGGATCTTCGCCACGAACAGGGGGAACGGGTCGACCGTCTGGCCGTAGCCGAGGCGGGCGCGGCGGGTCCGCCACTGCACCGCCGCGAAACCGGCCACGACCAGCACGCCCACGATCAGCGACACCAGGTCCGCGCCGCCGAGCGGGCCGAGGCCGACGTTGCCGAGGTAGCCGCCGGTGAAGCCGTTGGCGAGGGTGCGGATCTCGTCGGGGAACGGGCCGATGCCCTGGTTGCCGAGCACCGTGAGGGTCAGCGCGCGGAACACCAGCATGCCGCCGAGCGTCACGATGAACGCCGGGATGCCGAAGTACGCGATCCAGTAGCCCTGCGCCGCGCCGATCAGCGCGCCCGCGCCGAGCGTGGCGAGCACCGCCAGCCACCACGGCAGTCCCCACTGGACGGTCAGCACCGCGCAGATCGCGCCGGTCACGGCGACCACCGAGCCCACCGACAGGTCGATGTGCCCGCTGATGATCACGAGGATCATGCCGATGGCGAGGATGAGCACGTACGAGTTCTGCACGACGATGTTCGAGATGTTCCCCGGCTGCAGCAGCGCCCCGTCGGTGAGCACGGTGAACAGCACGACGATCAACGCGAACGCGACGTAGATGCCGCTCTGCCGCAGGTTCAGCCGAAACCGCCGCCGCGGTCCCTCCGTCGGCGTGAGCACCGACGGCACCTTGACGTCGACACTCACGTCCGCACCTCCCGCGTCATGTACTCCATCAACCTCTCCTGCGTGGCTTCCTCGCGCGGCACCTCACCGGTGATCCGGCCTGCCGACAGCGCGTAGATCCGGTCGCACAACCCGAGCAGCTCCGGCAGCTCCGACGAGATCACCAGCACCGCCTTCCCCTGCTCGGCGAGCGAGTTCACGATCGTGTAGATCTCGTACTTGGCGCCGACGTCGACGCCGCGGGTCGGCTCGTCGAGGATCAGCACGTCCGGCTCGGTGAACATCCACTTCGCCAGCACGACCTTCTGCTGGTTGCCGCCCGACAGCGTCTGCGCGCCCGCGGTGACGGACGGCGTCTTGATCCGCAGCGCGTTCCGGAACCGTTCGGCGACCCGGAACTCCTCGTGCTCGTTCACCCACCCGCGCCGCGACAGCAGCCCGAGCCCGGCCGCCGACACGTTCTGCTTCACGTCCGCCACCAGGTTGAGCCCGTACCGCTTGCGGTCCTCGCTCACGTACGCGATGCCGTTGCGGATCGCCGACCGCACGGTCCGCACGTCGATCTCGCGGCCGTCCTTGTAGACCCGGCCGGAGATGTCGACGCCGTAGGACCGGCCGAACACCGACATGGCCAGCTCGGTGCGGCCCGCGCCCATCAGCCCGGCCAGGCCGACGATCTCACCGCGCCGCACCGACAGCGTCGCGCCGTCGACGACGACCCGCCCCGGGTTGGTGGCACTGTGGACGGTCCAGTCCTCGATCCGGAACACCTCGTCGCCGATCGACGGGGTGCGCGGCGGGAACCGGTGCTCGAGGTCGCGGCCGACCATCCCGGCGATGATCCGCTCCTCGGTGACGTCCGACGCGTCGAGCGTCTCGATCGACCGGCCGTCCCGCAGGATGGTGATGGTGTCGGCGATCGCGGTGACCTCGCTGAGCTTGTGGGAGATCACGACGCAGGTGATGCCGTCGTCCCGCAGGCCGCGCAGCAGGTCCAGCAGGTGCGCCGAGTCGTCGTCGTTCAGCGCGGCGGTCGGCTCGTCCAGGATCAGCAGCCTGACCTCTTTGGACAGCGCCTTCGCGATCTCGACGAGCTGCTGCTTGCCGACCCCCAGCTCGCCGGCGGCGAGCGTCGGGTTCTCGTGCAGCCCGACGCGGCGCAGGTGCTTGCCCGCCTCGTGGTTGGTGCGGTTCCAGTCGATCAGCCCGCGCTGCGCGATCTCGTTGCCGAGGAACAGGTTCTCCGCGATCGACAGCTGCGGCACCAGCGCCAGCTCCTGGTGGATGATCACGATGCCGCGGGCCTCGCTGTCGCGGATGCCCGCGAACCGGCACTCCGCGCCGTCGAAGACCACCTCCCCGGAGTACGACCCGTGCGGGTGCACCCCGGAGAGGATCTTCATCAGCGTCGACTTGCCCGCGCCGTTCTCGCCGCAGATCGCGTGGATCTCCCCGCGCCGCACCGAGAACGCGACGTCGCGCAGCGCGGTCACGCCGGGGAACGACTTGGTGATCCCGCTCATCGACAGGATGTCGTCGGTCATCACTTCAGCTGGTCGGCGGTGTAGTACCCGGTGCCGATCAGTTCCTTCTCGTAGTTCGTCTTGTCGACGATCACCGGTTCGAGCAGGTACGCGGGGACGACCTTCTCGCCGTTGTCGTAGTCCTCGGTGTTGTTGACCTCGGGCTTCTCCCCCTTGGCCACCGCGTCCGCCATCGAGACGGCCACCTTCGCGAGCTCGCGGGTGTCCTTGTGGATGGTGGAGTACTGCTCACCGGCGATGATGGACTTCACCGACGCGACCTCGGCGTCCTGCCCGGTCACGATCGGGTACGGCTGCCCGGCCGTGCCGTAGCCGCCGCTCTTGAGCGCCGACAGGATGCCGATCGACAGGCCGTCGTACGGGGACAGCACACCGTCGACCCGCGCGCTGCCGTAGGTGGAGGTGATCAGGTCCTCCATGCGCCGCTGCGCGGTCGCGGGGTCCCAGCGCAGGATCGCGATGGTCTTGAAGTCGGTCTGGCCGCTCTTCACCACGAGCGTGCCGTCGTCGACGTACTTCTTCAGCACCGACATGGCGCCGTCGAAGAAGAACGTGGCGTTGTTGTCGTCCGGCGACCCGGCGAACAGCTCGATGTTCAGCGGTCCCTTGGCGGTGCCGGGGCTGCCGTCGGCGTTGATGACCTTCAGCCCGGTGAGCAGCGACGTGGCCTGCTGCACGCCGACCTTGAAGTTGTCGAACGAGGCGTAGTAGTCGACGTTCGGGCTGTTGCGGATGAGCCGGTCGTAGGAGATCACGGGGATCTTGTTGTCGGCGGCCAGCTGCAGCTGCGAGGTGAGCGCGGTGCCGTCGATGGACGCGATGATCAGCACCCGTGCGCCCTTGGTGATCTGGTTCTCGATCTGGTTGGCCTGCGTGGGGATGTCGTTCTCCGCGTACTGGAGGTCGACCTTGTACCCCTTCTCCTCCAGGGCCTTCTTGATGTTGTCGCCGTCGTGGATCCAGCGCTCCGACGACCGGGTCGGCATGGTGACGCCGACGAGCGCGCCGTCGGCGGACCGCGGTTCCTGGTCGACGGTCTTCTCCGACGAGCCGCAGGCGGTCAGTACCAGCGCCGAGGCGAGCGCCAGGCCTGCCGCGAGCCGTGGAAACCTCATCGTTTCTCCCTTTTTCTCTAGCGCAGGCCGTGCGCGAGGCGGTGGTAGGCCTGGTTCCAGCGCAGCCGGTCGGCGAACGCGTCGGTGGTCGTGTCGTCGTCGATGAGCACCAGCTCGGTGTCGGCCATGCGGGCGAAGTCCCGCAGCACGCCGGAGCCGACGGCGCTCGTGAGCACGGTGTGGTGCGGCCCGCCCGCGGTGAGCCAGCACTCGGCGGAGGTCTGCAGCGACGGCGCGGGCTGCCACACGGCCCGCGCGACGGGCAGGTTCGGCAGCGGCTCGTCCGGCGGCACGACCTCGATCTCGTTGGCCACCAGGCGGAACCGGTCGCCGACGTCGGCGAGCCCGACCACGACCGCAGGCCCTGGCGCGGCGTCGAACACGAGCCGCACCGGGTCCTCGCGGTCACCGATGCCGAGCGGGTGGATCTCGCAGGACGGCGTGTCCGCCGCGATCGACGGGCACACCTCCAGCATGTGCGCGCCGAGGATCTTCGGGGTGCCCGGCCCGAAGTGGTAGGTGTAGTCCTCCATGAACGACGTGCCGCCCTGCCCCATGGCCTTGACCGCGGCGAGCAGCGCGGAGGTCTTCCAGTCGCCCTCGCCGCCGAAGCCGTAGCCGTCGGCCATGAGCCGCTGCACGGCGAGGCCCGGCAGCTGCCGCAACCCGCCGAGGTCCTGGAAGTTCGTGGTGAACGCGCCGAACCCGCCGTCGGTGAGGAAGGCCCGTAGCCCGGCCTCGATGCGCGCCGCGTACCGCAGCGACTCGTGCCGTTCCCCGCCCTTCGCCAGTTCCGGCGCGAGGCGGTAGGCGTCGGCGTAGTCGGCGACGAGCAGGTCCACCTCGGCGTCGGTGACCGCGTCGACGACCGCGACGAGGTCGTTCACGCCGTAGGTGTTCACGGACACGCCGAAGCGCAGCTCCGCCTCCACCTTGTCGCCCTCGGTGACGGCGACGTCCCGCATGTTGTCACCGAACCGGGCGAGCCGCAGCGATCTGAGGTGTGCAAGGCCGGTCGCGGCCCGCGCCCACTCGTCGACGCGGGCGGCCAGCACCGGGTCGGTCGCGTGCCCGGCGACGGTCTTGCGGGCGACGCCGATGCGGGTCTGGATGTAGCCGAACTCGCGGTCGCCGTGCGCGGCCTGGTTGAGGTTCATGAAGTCCATGTCGATGGACGCCCACGGCAGCGCCTCGTTGAGCTGGGTGTGCAGGTGCAGCAACGGTTTCCGCAGCACGTCCAGCCCGGTGATCCACATCTTGGCCGGCGAGAACGTGTGCATCCACGCGATCACGCCGACGCAGGCGGGGTCGGTGTTGGCCGCCAGCAGCAGGTCGCGGATCGCGGCCGAGTCGGTGAGCACCGGCTGCCACACGATCTCGGCGCCGATCGCACCGGAGTCGGTGAGCATGCGCTGGATCTGCTGTGACTGGCTCGCGACCTGTTCGAGGGTCTCCGCGCCGTAGAGGTGCTGGCTGCCGGTGAGGAACCAGACCTGTGGCTTGGCGGCAGACGACATGTGGTGACTCCTTGCCCGGGTTATTGCCCGTAGACGTTCTGGTACCGGGCGTAGAGCCGGTCCACGTGCTGCTGGTCGATCACGTCCGGCGTGCCGAGCTGCCGTGCGAAGTGGACGGTGCGGGCCACGTCCTCGAGCATCACGGCGGCCTTCACCGCGGCGCGGGCGTTCGCGCCGACGGTGAAGGGTCCGTGGTTGCGCATGAGCACGGCCGGGGACCGGCTGTCCCGCAACGTGTCGACGATGCCGCGACCGATCGAGTCGTCCCCGATCAACGCGAACGGCCCGACCGGGATCTCGCCGCCGAACTCGTCGGCGATCATCGTGAGCACGCACGGGATGGGTTCGCCGCGCGCGGCCCACGCGGTCGCGTACGGCGAGTGCGTGTGCACCACCCCGCCGACCTCGGGCATGTGCCGGTACACGTAGGCGTGCGCCGCGGTGTCGGAGGACGGCGCGAGGTCGCCCTCGACGAGGTTGCCGTGCAGGTCGGTGACGACCATGGTGTCTGGACCGAGGTCGTCGTAGGACACGCCGGACGGCTTGATGACCATGAGGTCCTCGCCGGGCACGCGGGCCGACACGTTGCCCGCCGTCCAGATGACCAGCTCGTAGCGGGTCAGCTCGCGGTGCAGTTCGGCGACTTCCTTGCGGAGCTGGGAGATCATCGCGCCACCGCCGCGCGCCGCAGCGCCCGCAGCCGGTGCATGACGTCGTTGCCGCCGCGCCCGAAGTGGTCGTGCAGGTCGGCGTACTCCATGTAGAGCTTCTCGTACACGGCCACGTGCTCCGGGACGGGCCGGTACACGGCGGTGTTCACCGAGCCCATGGCGTCGGCGGCGGCCCGGATGTCCTCGTGGGCGCCGGCCGCGACGGCGGCGTGCATGGCCGATCCGAGCGCGGGGCCCTGGGCGGACCCGATGGTCGAGAGCGGCAGGTTCGTGACGTCCGCGTAGATCTGCATGAGCAGCTCGTTCTGCAGCAGCCCGCCCGCGACGACCAGCTCGGTGACCGGCACACCCGCCTCGGCGAACGCCTCGACGATGACCCGCGTACCGAACGCGGTCGCCTCCATGAGGGCGCGGTAGATGTCTTCCGGCCGGGTGGCGAGGGTCTGCCCGAGCACGACCCCGGACAGTTCGTGGTCGACCAGCACCGAGCGGTTGCCGCTGTGCCAGTCGAGCGCGATGAGCCCGTGCTCCCCCGGCTTCTGCGCCGCCGCCAGCTCGGTCAGGTACTCGTGGAGGTTCTTCCCCTGCGCGGCGGCGGCCTCGTGGTAGGCGGGCGGCACCTGGTTGTCGACGAACCAGCCGAAGATGTCGCCGACACCGCTCTGCCCGGCCTCGTAACCCCAGAGCCCCGGGACGATGCCGCCGTCGACGACCCCGCACATGCCCGGCACCTCGCGGAGTTCGGCGCCGTTCATGACGTGGCACGTGGAGGTCCCCATGATCGCCACGAGCCGCCCCGGTTCGACGGCCCGCGCGGCGGGCGCCGTGACGTGCGCGTCGACGTTCCCCACCGCGACGGCGATGCCCTCGGGCAGACCGGTCCAGTAGGCGGCGAGCTTGGTGAGGTTCCCCGCGCGGTCCCCGAGGTTGCCGATCGGGTGGTCCAGCTTGTCGCGCACGAAGCCCGCGAAGTCCGGGTTCAGCTCACGCAGGTAGTCCTCCGACGGGTACACGCCGTCCTGCCGGATGCCCTTGTAGCCCGCGGTGCAGGCGTTGCGGACGTACGTTCCGGTGAGCTGCCAGACGATCCAGTCCGCGGCCTCCACCCAGTGCGCCATGGCGGCGTAGACGTCGGGAGCTTCCTCGAGGAGCTGGAGGCCCTTGGCGAACTCCCACTCGGAGGAGATCAGGCCGCCGTACCGGGGCAGCCAGGTCTCCTTGCGCGCGGCGGCGACCTGGTTGATGCGGTCGGCCTGCGGCTGGGCGGCGTGGTGCTTCCACAGCTTGACGTAGGCGTGCGGGTTGCCCGCGAACTCCGGCAGCTCGCACAGCGGGGTCCCGTCCTCGGTGGTCGGGATCATCGTGCAGGCGGTGAAGTCGGTGCCGATCCCGATCACGTCGGCCGGGTCGGCACCGGCGTCCTTGATCGCGGCGGGCACGGCCGTGCGGAGCACGTCGACGTAGTCGCGGGGCACCTGCAGCGCCCAGTCCGGCGGCAGCGGGGTGCCGTCCGGCAGCGCCCGGTCGAGCACGCCGTGCCGGAACTCGTGGACCGCGGTGCCGAGCTCCGCCCCGTCCCGCACCCGCACGACGACCGCTCTCCCGGACAGCGTGCCGAAGTCGACACCCACCACCAACGCGTCATCGCGATCGCCAGCCATGCGAAGATTGTTATCGCTAACATTGCGCCCGTCAATAGCGTCCGGCCAGATAAGCGCCAACAGCTGGTGAACGCGCACATGCGTGCGTGGCGCGAGGTGGACAAGCTTGCGCAGGGCACCGCCAATGCCGTGAAAGGCGCGTTCGGGACGTCGAGCGTCCCGAACGCGCCTTTCCGGTCGTCAGGGCCTCAGGCCGGCGGGGCGGCCACGCTGTCGCGCTGCACGAGCGTCGGCGCGACCGTGCGGTGGGAGTCGCTCACCTCGCCCTCGCCGACCTGCGCGAGGAGCAGGCTCAGCGTTTCCCGTGCCACAGCGTCGAAGTCCGGCCGGATGGTCGTCAACGGCGGGATGAAGTAGGCCGCCTCGGGCACGTCGTCGAACCCCACCACGGAGACGTCCCGGGGCACGGACCGGCCGCGCTCGTGCATGGCGCGCAACAACCCCAGCGCCAGGTGGTCGTTGGCGGCGAAGACCGCGGTCACCTCGGGCATGCGGGCCAGCATCTGCCCGGCCCGGTACCCGGACGCCGCGCTCCAGTCGGCGGCCACCAGCGGCGGCACCTCCACGCCCGCGGACTCGAGCGCCTGCGTCCAGCCGCGCACACGCCCGGCGCTGTCGAACCAGTCCGGCGGCCCGGACACGTGCCACACCGTCGAGTGCCCGGCGTCGAGCAGGTGCCGGGTGGCGAGGAACGCCCCGGCCTCCTGGTCCACCGTGACCAACGAGGTCGCCCGGGCCGGGTCGCCGTCGACGGTCACCAGCGGCACCCCGGCCGGCACCTCCGCGAGGGCCTCGTTGGCCGACGCGGTCGGCGCGATGGCCACGATCCCCGCGACGCGCGAGTCCCGGTGGTGCTCGACCGCCGACGCGATGGACTCCCGGTCCAGCACCTTCACCCGCCGCAGGCTCACCGAGAACCCCGCCTCGGCCGCCGCCAGCTCGAACGCGCCGAGCAGCGACGACGGGCCGTACAGCGACGAGTTCTGCGCGATGATCCCGATCAGCTGCGACCGGCCCGTGACCAGCGCACGGGCGGCCTTGTTCGGCCGGTAACCCAGCTGCGCGATGGCCGCGCGCACCCGCAGCCGGGTCTGCTCCCGCACGTTCGGGTGCCCGTTCAGCACCCGGGACACGGTCTGGTGCGAGACCCCGGCGAGGCGGGCCACGTCCGTCATCGCGGGGTCACGCGAGACCTTCGCCGGGTTGTCCACTCGCTACCTCACCCTCACGTCGTAACCGGTGCTGGTCACAGTGTCCCACCGTCAGCGCACGACGAACGTCGCACGCGCCCGTTCGGCGCGTCCCCCGCCCGGCCGGGCCACCACGAGCCGCCCGCTGTCGTGCGCGAGGTACGCGCCGGGGTCGTCGAGCAGCCGCAGCGACACCCCCGCCGGGTCGGCGAGACCGGGGACCCGCACGAAGCTCGTCGCGCGGCCGTACGCGTCGGTGTCGGCGTACGGTTCGATCCGCGGCACGCCGTCACCGGCCGTGACGTACCGGTCCGGGAAGTTCACCGACCGCACCGCGACGGTGCCCGCGCCGAGGTGGCCGGGAGTGCACCGGAACCACGAGTCGGCCACCTCCCGCACGTTGCCCTCGACCCGCAGCCGGAACTCGGCGTGCCGGACGACCAGGTCCCGCGCGTCGTACGGGGACAGCTGCACGACCCGCCCGCCCGTGCCGACGGGGACCCCGAACGCGGGCGTCCCGTCCTCGTTCCAGTACAGCTCCTGCACCCGGGTGTGCCGGTTCGGGTCGAACAGCGGGTCACCGGTGATGTCGCGGTAGTCGCGGGCGTGGTAGACGAGCACGTCGGTGCCGCCCTGGACGGTGAACGAGTTGTGGCCGGGCCCGTACTGCCCGGTCTCGGCGTTGGTGGTGAAGACCGGGTTCGGCGATTTGGTCCACGACCGCGCGTCGAGCAGGTTCGCGTTCTCGCCGGCGGTCAGCAGGCCCATGCAGTACCGGGCGTCGGTCGCGGACGCCGAGAACGTGACGAACACGCGCCCGTCGCGGATCAGCACCGCGGGCCCCTCGTTGACGCGGAAACCCTGGACCTCCCAGCTCAGTGTGGGCACCGCGATCCGCACCGGCGCCGTCGCCAGCTCCGTCGGCGACGCCATCTCCGCGATGTACAGGTTGCTGTTGGTCGCGATGCCCGGCTCGCTCTGCGCCCACAGGAAGTACCGCGTGCCGCGGTGCTCGAAGGTGGTGGCGTCGAGGGTGAACGACTCCCACCCGGTCACCACCCGCTTCGGCGGCAGCCACCCGGACGCGCGCGGGTCGGCGTTCGGCGACTCGAGCACGTAGGTGCGGATGCGGAACGGGTCGTCGGAGTCGCCCGCCGCGAAGTAGACGTACCAGCGGTCACCGATCCGGTGCAGCTCCGGCGCCCAGACGTAGCCGCCCATGGGCCCGGACGCGGGCCGCCGCCAGATGGTGCGCTCGCGGGCGGTGGCCAGCCCGTCGATCGTGGCCGCGCCCCGCACCACCACCCGGTCGTACTCCGGCACCGAGCCCGTCAGGTAGTACATGCCGTCCACGGGCCGGGTGACAAACGGGTCGGCACGCTGCTCGACGAGCGGGTTGCGGGTGGTGAGAGCCGGTGCGGCGGGTGCGACGGGTGCGGCGGCCGCCGTGCCGGGCACCGCGGCGGGCAGGGCACTCGCCGCGGCCACCACACCACCGGCCTTGAACAGGGTTCGCCGGTCGATGCCCATCAGCTGCTCCTGACCTTGATGCGGACGAACGTCACCGAGTACGGGGGGAACGTGTGCGTGAAGGTGCTCGCCACGTCCATGCGCGACTCGCGCGGTGCGATCGGGGTCGTGTACTGGGTGTTCACGTCGTCCGGGTCGCCCTGCAGCGTGGTCACCCGCGCGCTGCGCTCGACGTCCGCGCCCGTCAGGTCGACGGTCGTGCGGGCCGCGTTCGCCTGCGCGTTGACGACCTTGACGATCAGCTCGCCCGTCGCGTCGTCGCGGGTCACGACCTGGCGGAACGGCTCGGCCTTCTGGCTGTCGGTGAACTCGCCCCACTTACGCCCGTCCAGGAACAGCGACACGGTGCGGCCGCGGACCGAGACCCGCACGTCGTAGGTCCGTCCGGTCTGGATGGTCGTGCCGTCCGAGATGAGCGTGGACTTGCCGCCGCCCTCGGCCTTCTCGACCGCGGACTGGGTGTTGTTCCAGCCACCCAGGTTCCACCAGTAGAAGTTGCCGGAGTCCTTGACACCGAACGCGACCAGGAACCCCTCGCGGCCGGACAGCTTGGTGGCCGTGACGTTCAGGTCGTAGTTCTGCCACGCCGGGTCACCCGCCATGACCATGGTGTTCTCGGCGGCGGTGTCGGACTGCACGTACGCGCCGCCGGTCACCGCCCACATGCCACGCCCGGCGATGTTCGTCCAGTTCGCGTCGCCCGCCGAGAAGTCGTCGGCGAACAGCCGCGTGCCGTCCGGGGTGGTCACGCGGACGTCGTCGTAGGACGCCGCGGTGCCCCACGTGGACAGTCCCACCGCGCCGGTGATCGGCAGGTCCTCCTGCGACGGTGTGCCGGTCGCGGTGCTGGGCACGACGCGGTCGCCGACGTTGGTCATGAACAGCCGCTGCGTCTCGTAGCTCGCCGAGCCCCAGGACGCGCGGTTGTTGAACCAGATCATGTCCGGCCGCCACTGCACGTAGTCCTCGTTGGCCAGCAGCGGCGCGTAGGAGGCGAGCCGGACGACGTCGGCGTTGCGTTCGAGGCCGGTCATGTAGGCGGCCTCGGACAACGCGTTGAAGAACCGGTTGTCCTGGGAGGCGTACTCCCCCAGGAACACCTTCGGGCCCTGCCGGTCGTAGGCGTCGTAGCGGTGGTTGTTCTGCAGGAACCAGGTCGGGCTGTTGTAGTAGTGCTCGTCCACCATGGCCACCCCGGCGTCCCTGTTGAGCTGCCACAAGCGGTCGAAGGTGGCGCCGGTGTCGTCCGGGCCGGCGTTGCTGATCACCGTGATGTCCGGGTACTTCGCCGCGATCGCGTCCCGGAACCGCGTGAACCGGGCGAAGAACGCGTCCGGCAGGTTCTCCTCGTTGCCGACCGCGAGGTGGGTGAGCCCGAACGGCTCCGGGTGGCCCATCCGCGCCCGCACCGCGCCCCACGTCGAGTCGGCCGGCCCGTTGGCGAACTCGATCAGGTCGAGCGTGTCCTGAACGTGCCGGGCCAGCAGGGCGGGGTCGTCGGTCGCCTGGTTCTGGCCGCAGCCGGTGACCAGCGCGGGCACGACCGGCAGCGGCATGGCGCCGATGTCCTCGGCGAACTGGAAGTACTCGTGGTAGCCGATGCCGTAGGACTGGTTGTAGCCCCAGAAGTTCGCGTTCGTGGCCCGGGTCTCGACCGGCCCGATCGTGTCCTTCCACTGGTAGGAGCGGCGCCGCTCGTAGTCCGGCGCGTCGTAGCCGTGGTGGCTGCCGGTGTTGACGAGGCAGCCGCCGGGGAACCGCACGAACCCCGGGTGCAGCGCGGCGATCTTCTCGGCGAGGTCGCGGCGCATGCCGTTCGGCCGGTTCTTGTAGGTGTCACGAGGGAAGAGCGACACCATGTCCAGCGCGAGCGTGCCCGCGCCCCCGCCGGACACGAGCAGCCGCCCGGTGATGCTCGCGGTCCGGGCCGTGACCGCGCCGGTGTACCTGGTCCAGGTCGCGCCGCGGACGGTCAGCCGCAGCGGGTCGGCCAGCGCGGTGCCCGCCGGGTCGGTGAGCGAGACGGTCAGCGGCGTCGACGCCCGGTCAGTGCGCGCCCAGACGGAGAAGTCGTACCGCTTCCCCTTCTCCACGCGGATCCCGGCGTCGTAGCCGGCGTTGATGATCGCGCCCGGCAGCGCCAGCTCGAGGTACCGGCGGTTGCGCTCGTTGAGGCGGCCCGCGTCGTCGACGACCCGCGGGTCGCCACTGCGCGGCGCCCACCCGGTGAGCGGGGTGTAGGACGCGTTGTCGGCGCGGTCGTACTCGAACGAGCGGTTCTGCACCAGCTCCGCGTACAGCCCGCCGTCGGCGGCGCGGTTGATGTCCTCGAAGAACACGCCGTACATGTGGTCGGAGATCGCGGGACCGGCCGCGGCGGTGTCGACGGTGACGCGGTAGTCGACCTCGGCCGCCTGCCCGGCGCCGGGCAGGGCCACGACCGTGGACGTGGCGAGCGCGGCGAGTACGAGGAGTGTCCGCATGGGGCGTCCTTCGAGGTCGGCGTTGACACGTCGGAAGAGTGCGGTCCGCTCGGGGTCGCGAGCACCCCGAAGTGAGCGTTAACATAAGACGGCTTCCGCACGGTCGTCAACAAAAACAACTTCTTGGCACCGGCATCTTGACGTCTGCGGTGTGAGCGTTCACTCTAGTGGCCCAGTGACACGGGTCACGCACGGTCCAACGGAGGAAGTGCAGTGCGCAAGACGATCACGACCGCGCTGGCCGCGGTCCTGCTGGCGGCCATGACCGCGTGCGGCAGCGGCGGCAGCGGTGCGAGCGGCGGCAACGACGGCACGATCACCATGGGGTTCGCCCAGGTCGGCGCGGAGAGCGGCTGGCGGACGGCGAACACGAAGTCGATCCAGGAGTCGGCGAAGTCGGCCGGGATCGAGTTGAAGTTCTCCGACGCGCAGCAGAAGCAGGAGAACCAGATCAAGGCGATCCGGTCCTACATCCAGCAGAAGGTGGACGTGATCGCCTTCAGCCCGGTGGTGGAGACCGGTTGGGACACCGTCCTGCTCGAGGCGAAGCGGGCGAAGATCCCGGTGATCCTCACCGACCGCGCCATCGACTCGGACGACACGTCGCTCTACAAGACCTTCCTCGGCTCGGACTTCATCGAGGAGGGCAAGAAGGCGGGCAAGTGGCTCGTGGAGAACACCACCGGCCCGGTGAACGTGGTCGAGCTGCAGGGCACGACCGGCGCGGCGCCCGCGATCGACCGCAAGGAGGGGTTCGCCGAGGAGATCAAGGCCCGGCCGGACATCAAGGTCGTCGCCTCGCAGACCGGTGACTTCACGCGGTCCGGCGGCAAGCAGGTGATGGAGGCGTTCCTCAAGTCCCAGCCGGACATCGACGTCGTCTACGCACACAACGACGACATGGGCCTCGGCGCCATCGAGGCGATCAAGGCGGCGGGCAAGAAGCCCGGTGTCGACATCAAGATCATCACGGTGGACGCGGTGAAGGACGGCATGACCGCGCTCGCGAACGGCGAGATCAACTTCATCGTCGAGTGCAACCCGCTCCTCGGACCGCAGCTGATGGACCTGGCGAAGAAGGTCGTCGCGGGCGAGGAGGTCCCGCAGCGCGTGGTCACCGAGGAGACCACGTTCACGCAGGAGCAGGCCAAGGCCGCGCTGCCGGACCGCAAGTACTGAGTCATGGACACAGCTCCACTGGTTGAACTGCAGGGCATCACCGTCACCTTCCCCGGGGTGAAGGCCCTCGACGAGGTCGACTTCCGGCTCCTGCCCGGCGAGGTGCACGCGCTCCTCGGCGAGAACGGGGCCGGGAAGTCGACCCTCATCAAGGCGCTCACGGGGGTGCACGCCACCGACGCCGGCGAGATCCGTCTCGCCGGCGTCCCGGTGTCCTTCCACGGGCCGGCGCAGGCGCAGGACGCCGGGATCAGCACCGTGTACCAGGAGGTGAACCTGTGCGTGAACCTGTCGGTCGCGGAGAACATCCTGCTGGGCCGGGAGCCGCGCCGGTTCGGTGCGATCGACGGCCGTGCCATGCGGGCACGCGCGCGGGAGTTGTTGTCCCGCATCGGTCTGCACATCGACCCGGGCTCCGCGCTCGGGTCGCACCCGATCGCGGTGCAGCAGCTCGTGGCGATCGCCCGCGCGGTCGCCGTGGACGCGCGGGTGCTGATCCTCGACGAGCCGACGTCCAGTCTCGACGCCGGTGAGGTCGCCGAGCTGTTCCGGATCGTGCGGGTGCTGCGGGACGAGGGCGTGGCGATCCTGTTCGTGTCGCACTTCCTCGACCAGGTCTACGAGATCTCCGACCGGATGACCGTGCTGCGCAACGGGAAGGTCGTCGGCGAGTACGCGACGGCCGAGGTCGGCAGGCTCGAGCTGGTGCGCGCCATGATCGGCCGCGACCTGAGCGTGCTCGACGAGGTGGAACGGCGCAGCGAGCGGCGCGTCCCGTCCGCCACTCCCCTGCTGCGGGCCGAGAACCTCGGCCGCACCGGGTCGATCGCGCCGTTCGACCTGGAGCTGCACCACGGCGAGGTGGTCGGCGTGGCCGGGCTGCTCGGCTCGGGCCGCACCGAGCTGGCGCGGCTGCTGTTCGGCGCCGACCGCGCCGACTCGGGCCAGGTGTACTTCGACGGGAAACCGTTGCGGCTGCGCGGTCCCCGCTCGGCGATCGCGCAGGGCATCGCGTTCACCTCGGAGGACCGCAAGGCCGAGGGCCTGGTCGCGGACCTGACCGTGCGCGACAACCTGATCCTCGCCATGCAGGCGGCACGCGGGTGGGCGCGGCAGGTGTCCCGCCGCACGGCCGACGAGCTGGTCGACAGGTACGTCGAGGCGCTGGACATCCGGCCAGCGAACGCGGACGCGATCGTCGGCACGCTGTCCGGCGGCAACCAGCAGAAGGTGCTGCTCGCGCGGTGGCTGGTGACGCGGCCCCG
This sequence comes from Actinophytocola sp. KF-1, assembly GCF_054661535.1. NCBI lineage: Bacteria > Bacillati > Actinomycetota > Actinomycetes > Pseudonocardiales > Pseudonocardiaceae > Actinophytocola > Actinophytocola sp. KF-1. The sequence goes on from NZ_BAAFVK010000009.1 coordinate 380,827, forward strand.
CCTGCTGATCCTCGACGAGCCGACGCGCGGCATCGACGTCGGCGCGAAGGCCCAGATCCAGAAGGTGGTCGCCGACCTCGCGGCCGAGGGCATGGCGGTGGTGTTCATCTCCGCCGAGCTGGAGGAGGTGGTCCGCGTGTCCGACCGGGTGGTCGTGCTGCGGGACCGGCACAAGATCGGCGAGCTGACCGGCGCCGAGGTCAACGTGGACGACGTGCTCGCGCTCATCGCGGCCGAGGCGGAGAAGGTGGTGCACACATGAGGAAGAGCCTGCTGTGGCCGCTGGTCGCCCTGGTGGCACTGCTGTTGCTGAACCTCGTGTTCACGCCGACGTTCTTCGCGCTGCGGTTCCAGGACGGGCACCTGTACGGCAGCCTCGTCGACATCCTCCGCAACGGCGCGCCGACGCTGCTGATCGCGCTCGGCATGACGCTGGTGATCGCGACGCGGGGCATCGACCTGTCCGTCGGCGCGGTCGCGGCCATCGCGGGCGCGGTGACGTGCACGCACATCGCGTCGACCGGCGACGCGGTCGGCGGGATGGCGCTCGCGCTCGGGCTGTGCGCGGTCCTGGGGCTGTGGAACGGTTTCCTGGTGTCCGTGCTCGGCATCCAGCCGATCATCGCGACGCTCGTGCTGATGACCGCGGGCCGCGGCATGGCGATGCTCATGACCGAGGGCCAGATCGTCACCGTCAACAACGACGTGTTCGCGAAGGTCGGCGCCGGGTTCCTGGTGCTGCCGATCGCGATCCTGATCAGCCTCGCCGTGCTCGCCGGGGTGGCGCTGATGACGAGGCGGACCGCGCTCGGCATGCTGATCGAGGCGGTCGGCGTGAACCCGGAGGCCAGCAGGCTCGCCGGGGTGCGGTCCCGCACGATCATCTGGACCGTCTACGTGTTCTCCGCGCTGTGCTCGTGCGTGGCCGGGCTGATGATCGCGTCGAACGTGAACGCGGCCGACGCCAACAACGCCGGGCTGTGGATCGAGATGGACGCGATCCTCGCGGTGGTCATCGGCGGCACGTCGCTCGCGGGCGGCCGGTACTCGCTGACGGGCACGCTGGTCGGCGCGCTCGTCATCCAGACGCTCACCACGACCGTGTACACGATCGGCGTGCCGCCGGAGACGACGCTCGTGTTCAAGGCCGCGGTCGTGATCGTGGTGTGCCTGCTGCAGGCACCGAAGCTCACCGGCACGCTGCGCGTCCCGGTCCCGCAGAAGGCAGGTGCCGCATGACCGCGCCCCCGCTCGCTCCCCCGGCCCGGCAGCGCGTGCCGGTCACGACGCGGGTGCCGTCCCGGTTCCTGCCGGTGATCGCGACGTTCGTGGTTTTCGTGCTGACCTTCGGCGCGGGCTCGATCCGCTACGACGGGTTCGCGTCGGGCCAGGTGGTCGCGAACCTGTTCATCGACAACGCCCACCTGATCGTGGTGGCCGTCGGGATGACGTTCGTGATCCTCACCGGCGGCATCGACCTGTCGGTGGGTTCGGTCGTGGCGCTGTCGACGATGATCGCCGCCGCCACGCTGCGCGCGGGCTGGCCGGCGTGGCTGGTGGTCATCGCCGTGCTGGCGACCGGGTCCGTGCTGGGCCTCGGCATGGGCGTGATGATCCAGCGGTTCGGCGTGCAACCGTTCATCGCGACGCTCGCCGGGATGTTCCTCGCCCGCGGCCTCTGTTTCGTGATCAGCGTGGAGTCGATCTCCATCAAGGAGGCGCGGTTCTACGACATCGCGACGGCGTCCATCCCCATGGGCGAGGTCAGCATCACCTACAGCGTGGTGATCGCGCTGGTCGTGGTGGCGGCGGCCGCGTACGTGCTGCACCTGACCCGCTTCGGCCGGACCGTGTACGCGGTGGGCGGCAACGAGTCGTCGGCGACGCTCATGGGTCTGCGCACCGCGCGGGTCAAGGTGGGCGTGTACGTGATCAGCGGCTTCTGCTCCGCGCTCGGCGGGTTGCTGTTCAGCTTCTACATGCTGTCGGGCTACAGCCTGCACGCGGTGGGCCTCGAACTGGACGCGATCGCCGCCGTGGTCGTGGGCGGGACGCTGCTCGCGGGCGGCGTCGGGTACGTGGTGGGTTCCGTGTTCGGCGTGCTGGTCCTGGGCACGGTGCAGACGCTCATCTCGTTCGAGGGCACCCTGTCGTCGTGGTGGACCAAGATCGTGATCGGCGTGCTCCTGCTCGCGTTCATCGCCCTGCAGCGACTGATCGTCCGGCGACAACCGGTCACGTAGTCCACCGCCACGGTTCCGTCGCCGTGCCCCGGCCGCGGCGGGCACGCCCGGCCCGGTGGCCTCCTGACAGGCGCGTTCATGTCGTCCAATGACCTGAACGCGCCTTTCAGGACACTGTTCTCCCCTGGGCGTCGGCCGGTTCCTTCGCCACCTCGGTCGGCGGGCCGGTCTCCGGCTGGTGGCGCGTGCGTGACCGGAGCAGGTGCCGTGCCGTGCCCCAGATGCCACGCCGGAACACGAGCACGGTCACCACGAAGATGGCGCCCGTGACGACACCGATCGCGTCGATGCCGGCGGTCGCCAGGTAGTCCTCCAGCACCACGATGATCCCCGCGCCGAGCACCGGTCCCCACAGGGTCCCCATGCCGCCGAGGATGTTCATCACCACGACCTTGCCCGACGTCGTCCAGTACACCTCCTGCAGCGACGCGAACCCGTGCCCGATCGCGTACACGCCACCGGCGATGCCCGCCAGGAACGCGGAGATCACGAACACCTGCACCTTGTACCGGTTCACCGGATAGCCCAGCGCCCTGGCGCGTGCCGGGTTCTCCCGGATCGCCACCATCACGCGGCCGAACGGCGAGTACACCACCCGCCACGCGACGAACAGGCCCGCGAGCAGCAGCGGCAGCGCGGCGTAGTAGAAGTAGAACGAGTCCGCCAGGTCCCACCCGAACGCCTCGCGCGGGATGCCCTGGAGCCCGTTCTCGCCGCCGGTGACCGAGCGCCACTGGTTCGCGACGAAGTAGATGAGCTGGGCGAACGCCAGCGTCACCATCGCGAAGTAGATCCCCGTGCGGCGCACGGAGAGCAGTGCGATCGGCACGGCGATCAACGCCGCCACGACCGCCCCGCCGAGCACCGCCACGTAGAACGGCAGCCCGGTCTCGATCGCGATGATGCCCGTCGCGTACGCCGACGAGCCCCAGAACGCCGCGTGGCCGAACGACAACAACCCCGTGTAGCCCAGCAGCAGGTCCAGCGCCACCGCGAACAGCGCCCACGCCGCGATGTCCAGCGCCACCGGCGGGTAGATCATCCACGGCAGCCCGAACGCCAGCACCAGCCCGATCACGAGCAAAGCGAGGCGCACCCACGGCGAACGGCCCGCGGCCAGCCTGGAGATGATCATGCGCGCACGCCTTCCTCACGACCGAACAACCCGGCGGGCCGCAGCAACAGCACCAGCGCCATCAGCACGAACACCAGGCTCTGGGAGAACGCCGGGATGTAGAGGTTGCCGACCGCGGACAGCATGCCGACGAGGTAGCCCGCGGCCACCGAACCGAACACCGAACCCAGCCCGCCGATGACCACCACCGCGAAGATCACGATGATGAGGTCGGCGCCCATGCCGGAGTTCACCGCCCGCATGGGTGCGGCGAGCACCCCGGCGAGCCCGGCCAGCGCGATGCCGAACCCGAACACCGGGGTGACCCACCGCCGCACGTCGATGCCCAGTGCCCTGGTCAGCTCCGGCCGCTCGGTCGACGCCCGCACGATCACGCCGACCCGCGTCTTCGTCAGCACCAGCCACACCAGCACCGACACCACGATCGAGAACACGAACACGAACACCTGGTACTTCGGGTAGTCGAACAACCCGAGGTTCACGGACCCGTCCAGCAGCTCCGGCCGCGAGTACGGCTGCGACTGCACGCCGTAGCGCAGCCGCACCACGTCCTGCAGGATCAGCGCGATCCCGAACGTGAGCAGGAAGTTGTACAGCGGGTCGAGCCGCACCAGGTGCGCGACCAGCAGCCGTTCGAGGACCATGCCGACGAGCCCGAGCACCACCGGCACCACGAGCAGCGCGAGCCACCACGACAACCCGACGGTGTCCAGCAGCACGAACGCGCCGACCGCGCCGAGCATGTAGAACGCGCCGTGCGCGAAGTTGACCACGCCGAGCATGCCGAAGATCACCGACAGCCCGAGCGCGAGCAACGCGTAGAAGCTGCCGCTGACGAGCCCGTTGAAGAGCTGCTGGACCAATTCCATCGCTATCAGCCCATGTCGCAGCCGGTCGGCTCCCGGAACGCCTCGTCCGCGGGGATCGTCTTGACCATCTCGGTGAAGTCGAAGTCCTCCTTCACCTGGTCCGGCTCCTTCACCTGCACCAGGTACGCGTCGTGCACGACGCGGTGGTCCTCGGCGCGGATCTTGGCGTTGCGAGCGAAGAAGTCGTCGAACTCGGTGCCGTCCAGCTCCTCGCGCACGGCGTCCGCGTCGTCGGTGCCGGCGCGCTGCACGGCCTCCAGGTACTGCGTGGCGGCCGAGTAGTTGGCGGCGTGGTCGAACGTCGGCCGCTTCCCGGTGCGCTCGGAGAACTTGTCCGCCCACTCGCGGCTCTTGTCGTCCATGTTCCAGAACCACGCCGTCGTGTACAGCGTGCCCGCGAGCGACTCCACGCCGATCGACGCGATGTCGGTGTCGAACATCAGGCCCACCGCGAGGCCGACGCCCTTGTCCTTGAGGCCGAACTCGTTGTACTGCTTGACCACGTTCACCAGGTCACCGCCGGCTTGCATGGTGCCGAGCACGTCCGGCTTCGGGTTCAGGTTCGGCGCCTTGGTCATGAACGTGGCGAAGTTGTCGTTCGGGAACGGGGTCGGGTCCGCGACCGCGACCTTGCCGCCCGCGCCCTCGATGGCCGCGGTGAAGCTCTTGTTCATGTCCTGCCCGAACGCGTAGTCCGGGTAGATGATGTACCAGTTCTTCGCGCCCTGCTCGGTCACCGTCGTGCCGGTGCCGTGCGCCAGCATGTAGGTGTCGTAGGCGTAGTGGTACGTGTAGGGGTTGCACTGCCCGCCGGTCAGTTCCGTGGTGGCGGCGCCGATGTTGAAGTACATCTTCTTCTGCTGCCCGGCCACGGTGGCGATGGCGAGCGCGGCCGACGACGTCGGCACGTCGAAGATCGCGTCGACGCCGTCGCGGTCGTACATCTCGCGGGCCGCGGTGTTCGCGATCTCCGGCTTGTTCTGGTGGTCGGCCTCGCTGACCTCGATCTTCTCCGCCACGGCGTCGTCCTTGTGCCGCGCCTTGAAGTCGTCCACCGCCATCCGCACCGCCTCGACGGCGTTCTTCCCGGCCAGCTCGGAGTAGACGCCGGACAGGTCGGTGATGACGCCGAGCTTGATCGCGTCCCCGCTGATCTTGCCGCCGCCGCTCTGCGGGCCACCGCCGCACGCGGCGACGATCGCGCCGACCGCGACCACCGTCGCCGCCGCCTTGAGCCTGGTCGCCATTGACACTTCTCCTTCTGTTCAGATGCCGAGGTACTCGAGCAGCTCGTGCTCGCGGGCGGCCACCTCCGCGTTGTCGAGCGACTCGACGACGCGTCCCTGCGCGATGAGGTGGTGCCGGTCGGCCACGGTGGCCGCGAAGTGGATGTTCTGCTCGATCAGCAGCACGGTGACGCCGTGCGCCTTGACCGTGCGGATGATCTCGCCGATCTGTCGCACCAGCAGGGGTGCGAGTCCTTCCGTCGGCTCGTCGGCGAGCAGGAGCCGCGCGCCCATGCGCAGCACCCGCGCGACCGACAGCATCTGCTGCTCACCACCGGACAGGTGCGTGCCCGCCTGCTTCCTGCGTTCTTTGAGCACCGGGAACGTGTCGTAGACCTGCGCCAGCGACCAGGCGTCCGGCCCGACCTTCGGCGGCAGCGTCAGGTTCTCCTCGACCGTGAGGCTCGAGTAGATGCCGCGGTCGTCGGGCACGTACCCGAGGCCGAGCGCGCACCGCTTGTGCGGCGGCAGCCGGGTGATGTCCCGCCCGTCCAGTTCGATCCGGCCGGACGTGGGTTTGTGCAGTCCCATGAGACACCGCAGGAGCGTGGTCTTGCCCGCGCCGTTGCGGCCGACGAGCGTGACCACCTGCCCCTCACCGACGTCGAGGGAGACTCCCTGCAGGACCTGCGCCTCGCCGTACGCGGCGGTGAGGCCGTCAATGCTGAGCAACGTTCTCCCCCAGGTAGGCGGTGATCACGCGGGGGTCGTTGCGGACCTCCTCGTACGGCCCTTCGGCCAGGACCTTGCCGAACTGCAGCACCGTCACCCGGTCGGTGAGGTCGCCGACGACCTTCATGTTGTGCTCCACCAGCACGATCGTGCGGTCCGCACGGACGCGCCGGATCAGCTCGACCGTGCGTGCCACGTCCTCGACGCCCATGCCTGCCGTCGGCTCGTCGAGCAGCAGCAGCCGGGGCGACAGCGCGAGCGCCAGCGCCAGTTCGAGCGCCCGCTTCTGCCCGTAGGCGAGGCTGCCCGCCGGCTTGTGGGCGTGTGCGGTGAGCCCGACCTGCGCGAGGAGGTCGTCGGTCTCCGCGCGGTAGGCCCGCAACGCCTTGTCGGACCGCCAGAACCGGTAGCCGCGGCCGTCGCGGCCCTGCAGCGCCAGCTCGACGTGCTCGACGAGCGTCAGCTCCTCGAACAGGCTCGTGATCTGGAACGACCTGGCGACCCCGCGCTGCGCGATCCGCTCCGGCCGCAGCCCGGTGACGTCCTGGCCGTCCAGCTCGATCCGCCCGCCGGTCGGCTTGAGGAACCCGGTGAGCAGGTTGAACAGCGTGGTCTTCCCGGCACCGTTCGGTCCGACGAGCGCGTGCACGGTCCCGGCTTCGATGTCGAGGTCCACCCCGTTCACGGCGGTGAACCCGCTGAACTCGCGCACGAGCCCCCGAGTACGCAACAACGATGTGGCGTCGGTCACCCCGCAGACCCTAGAGACTGGTCCGGTCGGAGCAACATGGCTCAAGGGTCCACAAGGTGCGCCAGGGTTGTGTCACTTTCCTACATGGCGCTCAGTGCGCGGTCCACCCGCCGTCGATCTTCATCGACGCGCCCGTGATGGCCGACGCCGCGTCCGAGCACAGGTAGGCCACCAGCTCGGCGACCTCCTCCGGCTCGATCAGCCGCCGCACCGCCGCCGGTTCCAGCATGACCTCGTCGATCACCCGCTCCTCGGGGATGCCGAGGTTCTTCGCCTGGGCGGCGATCTGCCCCGTGACCAGCGGCGTCCGGACGTAGGCCGGGTTCACGCAGTTCGAGGTGACGCCGTGCGCGGCGCCCTCCATCGCGATCACCTTCGACAGGCCCTCCACGCCGTGCTTCGCCGCGACGTACGCCGACTTGTACGGCGACGCGACGAGCCCGTGCACGCTGGAGATCGTGATCACCCGGCCCCAGTTCCGCTCGTACATGTGTGGCAGGGCACCACGGACGAGCCGGAACGGCGCCTCCAGCATCACCCGCAACAGGTAGGAGAACCGCTCCGGCGGGAACTCCTCGATCGGCGCGACGTGCTGCAGCCCCGCGTTGTTGACCAGGATGTCCACGGCCAGGTCGAGCCGGTCGACCGCGTCCAGGTCGGCGAGGTCCACGACCACCGGTTCCACGTCGAGGTCGAGCGCGGCCAGCGCGTCCGCGTCCCGGTCGGCGGCCACCACCTTCGCGCCCGCCGCCACCAGCCGTGCCGCGCACGCCCGCCCGATCCCACTGGCCGCACCGGTCACCAGCGCTCGCCGTCCGGTCAGATCCCCAGGTGTCATGGATGGTGACGCTACGACGCCCATGCGACGGGGTTCCACGTTTGGCGCATCCATACTCGGCCGGTCGGGCGTGTGGGGCGGCCACATGTGCGTTCACCACGGGATGGCGACCCCCCACGTTGACCGGCGGGTGCGCGCGGGCGAGGGTACGTGGCATGACAGTGACGTCCGGGGTGTCCCACGTTCCCGTGCCCGGGGGCGAGCTGACGGTCGGCCGGTGGCCCGGGGACTCGACGCCCGTGCTCGCGATCCACGGCATCACGGCCAACCACCTGGCGTGGGGCATGGTCGCGCCGCTGGTGGCGGGCCCGGTCGTGGCACCCGACCTGCGTGGCCGCGGTGGCAGCGGGTCGCTGCCGGGGCCGTACGGGATGGCCGCCCACGCCGAGGACTGCGTCGCCGTGCTGGACGCGCTCGGGATCGAGCAGGCGGTCGTGGTCGGGCACTCGATGGGCGGGTTCGTCGCGTCGGTGCTCGCGCACCGCCACCCGGAGCGCGTGGCACGGCTCGTCCTGGTCGACGGCGGCGCGCCGCTCCCGCCGACGCGGTCCGACATCGAGACCGCGCTCGGCCCGGCGGTCGCGCGGCTGTCCATGCGGTTCGCCTCCCCCGGGGAGTACCGGGACTTCTGGCGGCGGCACCCGTCGTTCGCGGACTGGAACCCGCACATCGAGTCCTATGTGGACTACGACCTGACCGGCACCGCGCCCGAGTTGCACAGCAAGGTCGACGGGGACGCGGTCCGCGCCGACTTCATCGACCTGCACACGGGCGCGGACCCGCGTGCGGCTTACGAGGCGCTGCCGTCGGACACGGTCTTCCTGCGGGCGGAGCGGGGCATGTTCGACGAGCCGACCGCGCTCTACCCCGACCCGGACACGATCGGCCTGAAGGTCACGACCGTGCCCGGCACCAACCACTACACGATCCTGCTCGGCGAGGACGGCGCGCGTGCCGTGGCCGCCGCACTGTCCTGAGGAGTCATCTTGAGACGCGTTCTCGCCGTGGCGTTACTGGCGCTCGGGTTGCTCGTGCCGGTCACCCCGGCCGCCGCCGACCCGGCGTACCTGACGCTCGAGGCCACCTACACGTCCGTCGCGAACGGGTGGGCCAAGGTCGACCGCTACCGCGACACCACGGCCGGTTTCGTCGACGAGCAGTACCCGCCGGACGGCCGGGGTGACCAGGACGGCCAGCGCAAGACGTTCTTCGGGAACGTGGCGCGGCCGTCGTCGTCGCGGTTCCTGCTGTACTCGGCGCCGCACTGGCAGACCGGCACGAAGGCCACGCCGGTGCTGCTGGTGCACGGCGCGAACGACAACCCGGACCGCGCGTGGGCGAACCCGAACGAGTCCGGCGGCTTCGGCTGCGGCTCGGCGAGCTGCCCGTCGACCGGTCTCATGCAGTACCTGGACTCGCGTGGCTACAAGGTGTTCGCGATCGGCTTCGCGCACAAGCAGGGCGACAACCGGCAGCAGGCGCAGCAGGTCGGCGACGCGATCGCGGTCATCAAGTCCCGGCTCGGGGTGTCCAAGGTGGACGTCGTCGGGTGGAGCAAGGGCATGATGTCGTCGCGGATGTACGTGTCGTCGGTGAAGCCGTCGTGGGGCCGCAACTACGCGGGCGACGTGCGGAAGCTGATCACGCTGGGCGGCCCGAACGGCGGCTACGACTACCCGTTCGCGCACGGCTGGGCGCACGACTTCTCGATCTGGCCGGAGTGCGGCGGCGCGATCAACGCGCCGTCCCCGCACACCAGGATGACCTGCTACGGCCAGTACACCTACCACCCGGAGCTGTCGATCACGCCGGCGGGCGGCTGGGACGCCTACCCGGGGCAGCGGCAGATGCTGGCGCGGTGGGACGGCACGTTCGGCGTGAACACGTCCGCGCAGGACTGGTACACGACGTACTACGGCGGCCAGGGCTTCTACACGGAGGGCCCGGGCATCCAGGCGGCGATCAACGCCGGTTCGCTGATCTCGACGATCCAGAACGCGGGCACCCCGTCGTCGGTGTCGGTGTACCTGCTGGCGGGCGGCGCCCCGAACATCGTCGGCGTGTGGAACGAGACGCGCGGCCCGAGCGACGGCATCGTGTTCGTCGCGAGCGCGCTGTCCACCGTGGGTGTCGCGAACGTGGGCGGCACCGCGCTGGTCTCGACCGTGAACCACCTCCAGCTCGGCTGGGCGACGTCGTCGATGTCGCAGGTCGTGAGCTGGCTGGCCTAGGAGAACAAGGAAATGTTGGACGGAATCACGGCGACCAGGGTGACCACCCCGCGCCTCACGGCACAGGTCCTGTCGGTGGCGGGCCGCGACGAGGGCGACCCGGTGGTGTTCGTGCACGGCAACGTGTCGTCGAGCCTGTTCTGGCAGCGGCAGATGCTGGACCTGCCCGCGGGTTACCGTCCGCTGGCGGTGGACCTGCGCGGCTTCGGCGGCTCGGACCCGCTGCCGGTGGACGCGACCCGGGGCCTGCGCGACTACGCAGACGACGTGCTGTCGCTCGACCTCGGTCCTGCGCACTACGTGGGCTGGAGCATGGGCGGCGGCGTGGTGCTGCACATATTGCGCGACCACCCGGCCCAGGTCCGGACGCTCACCCTGGTGAACCCGGTGTCCCCGTACGGCTTCGGCGGCACCACCGACGTCGACGGCACCCTGATCTCCCCGGACGGCGCGGGCGCCGGAGCGGGCGGCGCCAACCCGGACTTCGTGCAACGCCTGGCGAGCGGCGACCGCGGCGCGGAACCGATGTCCCCCAGAACGGTGATGCGGACGTTCTACGTGAAGCCCCCGTTCTCGATGACGGACGAGGACGAGTTCGTGGAGTCGATGCTCACCACGAGAACGGGCGAGGACAACTACCCGGGCGACACGGTCCCGTCGGACGTGTGGCCGGGCGCCGCCCCGGGCCCGCGCGGCGTCCTGAACACCATGGCCCCGAACCACTTCCGCATCGACGACCTCCACACGGTCGACCCGAAACCCCCGATCCTGTGGCTGCGCGGCGCGGACGACCAGATCGTGTCGGACACGTCCATGTTCGACCTCGCGTACCTGGGCCAGCTGGGCGCGATCCCGGGCTGGCCGGGCGCGGAAACCCATCCCCCGCAACCGATGATCGCCCAGACACGGGCGGTGCTGGACCGGTACGCGGAGGCGGGCGGCACGTACGAGGAGATCGTCTTCCCGGACACGGGGCACAGCCCCCACATCGAGCGCCCGGCCGAGTTCGCGGCCGCCCTCCACAAGGGACTGACCCGAGGCTGAGGCGACCCGCCACGGAACCCGACCGCTGTCCTGAACGCACCTTTCAGGACAGCGGGAGGCAGGCGCGGGCGCTGCGCGCCCGGCCCGCGAAAGCGGGCATAGCCCGCCCAAAGGGCGCAGCCCACACACACCTGAGGCGTGCCTGCCATCCCGGAGACCAGCCCCTCCGGCGAGGAGGCCCGTCCGGCAGGACGCCCGTCCGGCGAGGACAAACCCAGGACGGGGACCACCCAGGACGGCGAAACCCCAGAACGCCCTCACACCAGGAACGTGAACAGCGGACTGTCCGGCGGCACCCTTTCGATCCGATGCGGCGCCGCCTCCATCCGCTTCAACATGCCCGAGAGGTTCTCCGGCGCACCCAGCTCGATCCCCACGAGCGCGGGCCCGGTCTCCCGGTTGTTCCGCTTCACGTACTCGAACAACGTGATGTCGTCATCAGGCCCGAGCACGTCGTCGAGAAACCGCCGCAGAGCGCCGGGTTCCTGCGGGAACTCGACCAGGAAGTAGTGCTTCCGCCCCTCGAACACCAGCGCCCGCTCGACGATCTCCGCGTACCGGCTGACGTCGTTGTTCCCGCCCGACACCACACACACGACGGTCGACCCGGCGGGCAGCTCCACCAGTGCGAGCGCCGCCGACGCCAACGCCCCGGCCGGCTCGCTGATGATGCCGTCCGACTGGTAGAGGTCCAGCATCTCCACGCAGATCTGCCCCTCCGGCACCGCCACCAGCCTTGGCTGGTGCTCCGCGGCGACGGCGTACGTGTGCGTGCCGACCTGACGAACAGCGGCGCCGTCCACGAACGGGTCCAGCTCCGGCAGGGGCACCGGCCCACCGGAAGCCAGCGCGTGCGCCATGCTCGCCGCGCCCGCCGGTTCCGCGCCGATGACCCGGTCACCGGCGCCCAGCCACGCCAGCGTCCCGGCCAGGAGGCCACCGCCGCCGACCGGGACCACCAGGGTGTCCGGCATGCGCCCGAGCTGCGCCACCACCTCGGCGACGACCGTGCCCTGGCCCGCGATGGTGCGGGGGTCGTCGAACGCCGGGATCAACGTCGTCCCGGTGGCCGTCGCGTGGGACGACGCCGCTGCCGACGCCTCGTCGTACGTCTCGCCCTCGACCACGACCGTCACGTGCTTGCCACCGAGTGTGGCGACGCGGTCGCGCTTCTGCCGGGGCGTCGTGCGCGGCAGGTACACCGTGGCGTGCACGCCCAGCGACGCGCACGCGAACGCGACGCCCTGCGCGTGGTTGCCCGCGCTCGCGCACACCACGCCGCGCTCCCTGGCCGCAGGCTCGAGCACGCTGACGAAGTTGAACGCCCCGCGCCCCTTGTAGGACCGGACGGCGTTCAGATCCTCCCGTTTGAGCCAGACGTCCAGGTCGTGGCGCTGGGAGAGCCGTTCGTTGCGCTGCAGCGGGCTCGGCGGGATCACACCCGCGAACCGCTCCGCCGCCTCCGCGACGTCCACCTTGGAAACCACCCGCGTGACCATACCTAGACTCGGCTCGTGCCACCCGCCCGCCTGCCCGACCTCCCGATCCACGCCGTCCTCGACGACGTGACCGCCGCGCTCGACGACCACGGCGCCGCGGTGCTCGTCGCGCCGCCCGGTACCGGGAAGACCACGGTCGTGCCGCTGGCGCTGACCGGCAGGGTCGTGGTCGCCGAGCCACGCAGGCTGGCCGCGCGGGCCGCCGCCACCAGGATGGCGCAGCTGCTCGGGGAACCGGTCGGCAAGACGGTCGGCTACGCGGTCCGCGGCGACCGGAAGACCTCGAAGGACACGAGGATCGAGGTCGTCACCACCGGCCTGCTGGTCCGGCGGCTCCAGCACGACCCCGCCCTGGAGGACGTCGGGACCGTCCTGCTCGACGAGATCCACGAGCGGCACCTCGACGCCGACCTGCTGCTCACGCTCCTGCTGGACGCCCGCGCCGGGCTGCGGCCCGACCTGCGGCTGCTCGCCACGTCGGCGACGGTCGCGGGCGAGCGGGTCGCCGCGTTGCTCGGCGACGGCACACCGGTGGTCGAGGCGCACGTCCGCACCCACCCGGTCACGGTCACCTACACGCCACCGGCGCGCGGCGAACGGATCGAGCAGCGCGTGGCCCGGTCCGTCCACACCGCACTGTCCGAGCAGGACGGCGACGTGCTCGTGTTCCTGCCGGGCGCCGCCGAGATCAACCGGGTGGCCGGGCTGCTGTCCGGGGTGCACACGGTGCCGCTGCACGGCAGGCTGCCCGCCGCCAGGCAGGACGCCGCGCTGACGCCGGGCACGGACCGCCGGGTCGTGCTCGCCACCGCGGTCGCCGAGTCGAGCCTCACGGTGCCGGGTGTGCGGGCGGTCGTGGACGCCGGGCTGGCGCGGGTGCCGAGGATGGACCACCGCCGGGGCCTCGCCGGGCTGGTCACGACCCGGGTGTCGCTGTCGGTGGCCGAGCAGCGGGCCGGGCGCGCGGGCCGCGAGGGACCGGGCCGGGTGTACCGCTGCTGGGCCGAGCACGAGCACGCCACGCTCCCCGCGCACCCGGAACCGGAGATCCGCACCGCCGACCTGACCCGGCTCGCGCTGGAGCTGGCCTGCTGGGGCACGCCGGACGGGTCGGCGCTCGACTGGTGGGACCCGCCACCGGCGGGTGCGCTCGCGGCGGGCCGGGCCGTGCTCACCGCGCTGGGCGCCCTGGACGCGGACGGGCAGGTCACGGCACGCGGCAGGCGGATCGCCGACGTGGGACTGCACCCGCGCCTCGCGCGGGCGCTGCTGGACGGGGCGGAGGCGGTCGGCGCGACGGCCGCCGCGGAGGTCGTGGCGCTCCTCGACGACGACACGCTCGCCACCGGCACGTCCGTCGAGGACACGCTGCGGCGGCTGCGCGGCGACGGTGACCAGCGGTGGCAGCGCGAGGTCCGCAGGCTCGCCGCCCTGGTCCCCGACGGTCCACACGGGACACACGACCCGGCGCTGGTGGTCGCGCTCGCGCACCCGGAGCGGCTCGCCCGCCGCCGCGCGCCGGGCTCGAACGTCTACCTCATGGCGGGCGGCACGGCCGCGGAACTGGACGGCGGCCCGGACGCGGAGTGGCTCGCCGTCGCGAGCGCGGACCGGCGACCGGGCCGCACGCAGGGGAAGATCCGGCTCGCGGCGCGGGCCGACCAGGCGCTCGCCGAGCGCGCCGCCCCGGCCCTGCTGTCCGAAGTGGACGAGATCGCCTGGTCGGGCGGGGACGTGGTGGCCCGGCACGTGCGCCGCCTCGGCGCGATCGTGCTGCGCGAGCGGCCGCTGCCCGACCCCGATCCGGAGCGGGTGCGGGACGCGCTCGTCGACGGGCTGCGCACCGAGGGCCTCGACCTGTTGCGGTGGCCGGAAGCCGCGACGCGCCTGCGGCAGCGGCTCGCGCTGCTGCACCGCGCGCTCGGCGACCCGTGGCCCGCCGTGGACGACGACGCGCTGCTCGCCGCGGCACCGGTCTGGCTCGGTCCCGAGCTGGCGGCCGCGCGCCGGCGCGCCGACCTCGCGAAGGCCGACACGCACGGCGCGCTGCGACGCCTGCTCCCCTGGCCCGCCGCGGGCAGGCTCGACGAGCTGGCGCCCGACCGCATCCAGGTCCCGTCCGGCGCGCGGATCCGGGTCGACTACTCGGCGGACGACCCGGTGCTGCCGGTGAAACTGCAGGAGACGTTCGGCTGGCTCGGCACCCCGGCGGTGGCGGACGGCCGGGTGCCGGTGCTGCTGCACCTGCTCTCCCCCGCGGGCCGCCCGGTCGCGATCACCCGCGACCTGGCGACGTTCTGGCAGGAGGGCTACCGGCAGGTGCGTGCCGAGCTGCGTGGCCGCTACCCGAAGCACCCGTGGCCGGAGGACCCCACGACCGCCACCCCGACCGCCCGCACCAAGCGGTGACGCTTCAGACGGCGACCCGGCCGCCGTCCACCGGCAGCACCGCGCCGTGCACGAAGCTCGACCGGTCCGTCACCAGGTAGACGATGGCCTCGGCGATCTCCTCCGGGGCGGCGGGACGGCCCGCGGGACCGCCCAGTGCCAGGTTCTTCAGGTCGTCGCCCATGCCCGCCGTGCCCGGGGTGCGGGTCGGGCCGGGGCTGACGGCGTTGACGCGCACGCCGCGCGGCCCGAACTCGGCCGCCCACGACTTGGTCAGCAGCTCCAGCGCCGCCTTGCTCGACCCGTACAACGCCATGCCCGGCATGCCGAACCCGGCGACCATCGTGGACACGTTGACGATCGCGCCGCGCCCGCGTCGGGCCATCGCCGGGGCCAGCCGGGCGACGAGGAAGTACGGCACCTTCACGTTCACCCGGTACACCCAGTCGAAGTCGGCCTCGCTGGTCCGGTCGGTGGGGCCGAACGGGAACACCCCCGCGTTGTTGACGAGCACGTCGACCCGCCCGAGCGTGGCGACCGCCCGCTCGGCCAGGTCGGCGGCGGCGTGCTCGGCCGACAGGTCGGCGGCGATGAAGTCGGCGCGCCCGCCCGCCTCGGTGATCTCGGCGACCACCGCCTTGCCGCGTTCCTCGTCGCGGCCGCTGACCGCGACGTGCGCGCCCAGCCGCGCGAGCGCCACCGCGGTCGCCCGCCCGATGCCGCTCGTCGCACCGGTGACCAGAGCCGTGACCCCCGACAGTTCCGCAGACATCTCGCTGTCCCTCCATGGTTTCGGAAAACGCTGCCGCACATGAGCAACCGCGGGAGCGCCGGATCCATCCGGGTCAGCGATACGGCTCGCCTATGGCCGCCATAAGTCCTCGAGCGCGGCGACGAGCCTGCCCACGTCCCGGCGCCGCGAGCTGGCCTGCCACACCGCCCAGGTGCGCCGCACGATCGGGTTGCCGACGAGCGGCACCCACACCACGTGCGACGGGATCGGCACGGTCCAGTTCGGTGGCGCGAACGCGAACGCGCGGCCCGACGCGACGCCGGCGAGCTTCACCTCGGGCAGAAAGCCCTGGTCCTCCGGGGGCGGCGGGCCCAGCTCGAGGCCGTGGCCGCGCATGGTGCCGACGAGCTGGTCGAACCAGGCGGGGCTGCCGGACCGGGGGAACCCGACCCAGTCCAGCCCGGCCAGCGCCTCGAGGCGGACCCCGTCCGGTCCGGCGCGCTCACCGACGACGGACGCGGCGAGCAGCACCCCGAGCGGTTCGTCCACCACGGGCACCGCGTCCAGGTCGGGGCCGACCGGGTGTTCCCGCACCAGCCCCACGTCCAGCTCGTCGGCCCGCAGCGCCGTGAACTGGGCGGCGGTGGACAGGTGGCGGGCGCTGACCCGGGTGTCCGGGCAGGCCTGGGCGAGGTCCGCGAACGGCTTGGCGAGCAGGTCGGGTGGCAGTTCGAGCGGGATGCCCAGCCGCAGCACGCCGCCGCCCGCGCGGTCGGCGTGCCGGGTGACGGCGGCGACCGCCTGTTCGTAGCGGGCGAGCACGGCCCGTGCCTCGGTGGCGAGCGTGGCGCCCGCCTCGGTGGGGGTGGCGCCGGTGCTCGTCCTGGTGAGGAGCGTGACGCCGAGCTCGCGTTCCAGCGCGTTGACGGTCTGGGTCAGCGACGGCTGGCTGACGTGCAGCCGCCGCGCGGCCGCCGACAGCCCGCCCTCCTCGACGACCGCGACGAAGGCACGCAGCTCCCGCAGTTCCACGACGTCAGCCCAGGACGAGCGGGAGCGTGACGTCGGGCAGCGCGGCGCGCTCCGCGCCGGTCGGCGCGCGGCGGCCGGTGCCGACCAGCAGCGCGTCCTCGTCCGAGAACGACGCGGGGAACGCGGCCCCGGCGATCTTCTCCAGCAGTTCGCGGGCGGCGGCGAGGGTCTCGGCGGGCGGGTCGGCGGCGTCCGGCAGGTGCGCGATCAGGTCGAGGTGGTGCAGCGTCCACTCGATCACGTACGCGGAGAGGTAGTCGCCCGCGGTCAGCACCTTGTCCTGCGTGCTCACCCGCATGGCCGGGTCGGCGAGCACGGCGGCGCGGCCCGCGGCGGAGCCGACGTCGTCGAGGTGGAACTTCAGCCAGCGCGGCTCGCCGTACGCGGCGGCGAGCCGCGGGATGAGCGCGGAGAGCGGGTCGTCGCCTGCGGGCGGGGTGTTGCTGACCTCCCAGTAGGTGACCGCGTCGGCGGTCGGTTCGGTGTCGGCGGGCGTGACCAGGGTGATCAGGACGTCCTGGGCGTCGATGACGAGGTGGCAGGCGAGGTCGCGCACGGACCAGCCCGCGCACCCCGACGGCCGTTCGAAGTCCTCGTCCGGCAGGTCGGCCACCGCGGTGAGCAGCGCCGACCACGAGCGTGAGAAGAGATCCACCCCGGCACGGTAGCGCGGTTCAGGACAGGGCGGCGCGGACCTCGTCGCTCACCCGGATCTCGCCGACCGGCACGCCGCCGCCCAGCACGGGCAGCTCGCCGAGCTTTGCCGCGGCCGACACGTTCACGCCGAGCGCGCCGAGCACGGTCAGCGCCAGCAGCGTGGTCGCGCGTGGGCTGCCGTCGACCACCTTCATGGCGACGGCCTGGCCGGTCGCGGCGGCGGCCATGAGCACGCCCTCGGCGCCGCCCTTGCAGATGGCGCCCGGCACGAGCCGCATGAACTCGGTGTTCTCGTGTCCTGTGCCGCCGACGAAGTCCGGCTCGGCACGCATCGCGGCGGCCACCGCGCCCTCCGGGGTGCGCAGCGGCGCGGTCGCCATGGCGCGGGCCGCGCGGGCCAGGCCGGGGACCGTCGTCGAGAACAGCGGCGCGCCGCAGCCGTCGACGGCCACGTGCGCCACCGAACCGGCCACGGCCTCGACGCGGTCGCGGATCGTCTTCTGCACCGGGTGGTCCGGGGACAGGTAGTCGTGGGTGGACCAGCCGTTGCGGACCGCGGTCGCGAGCATCGCCGCGTGCTTGCCGGAGCAGTTCATCCGCACCCGGCTCGGACCCTCACCGTCGCGGATCATGCGGTGCCGGGTCGCCTCGTCCTCCGGCCAGTCGGCAGGGCACCGCAGGTCCTCTTCGGACAGCCCGGCACCGGCGAGGATCTCCCGCACCAGCGCGACGTGCCGGTCCTCGCCGGTGTGGCTGCCCGCGGACAGCGCGGTCCCGGCCGCGGACAGCTCCAGCCCGGCCGCGCGGCATCCCGCCGCCTGCCACGGTTTCGTCGACGACCTCGGCAGGATCGGCGCCGACACCGCGCCGAGCGACACCGCGACCGACCCGTCGGCGGCCAGGCCGACGAGCGTGCCGTAGTGCCTGCTCTCGACGAACCCGGACCGCTCGACGACCGCCAGCTCAGCCATGCTTCTCCCAGCGTTGCAGCCGGTGCGCGGCGAACGACAGCGTTCCGTTGCACACCAGGTAGATGAACGTCACCACGAGGAACGTCTGCACCAGCAGGTGGTTGTACGCCGACAGCACCTGCGCCCGGTACAGCAGCTCCGTGAACGCGACCACGTACCCCAGCGAGGTGTCCTTCAGCAGGCTCACCAGCTGGCTCACGAGCGACGGCGTCACGTGCCGGACCGCCTGCGGCAGCACCACGTGCCGCATCGTCTGCGCCCCGGACAGTCCCAAGGAGACGGCGGCCTCCGACTGTCCCTTCGGGAGGCTCAGGATGCCGGCCCGGAAGATCTCCGCGAACGCCGCCGCGTTCGCGACGGTCAGCGGCAGCACGAGCTTCCACAGCGTCGGCAGGTTCACCCCGGCGGACGGCAGCGCGAACAGGGTCACGTAGATCATCAGCAGCACGGGCAGCGTGCGCGCGATCTCGATGTACCCGGTCGCGAGCCAGCGCACCGGCCGCACGCGGGAAAGCCGGCCCAGGGCGAGGAAAACGCCCGCCGCGGCGCTCAGCACGGCCACGTACGCGGCGGCTTCCAGCGTGCCGAGCAGGCCGGTGAACAGGTACTCCCAGATCGGCCACTGCGTGAACGGCGCCCACTTCGCCGCGTCCAGCTGGCCGTGCGCGGCGAACTGCCACACCCCGAGCCCGGCCAGCCCGGCCAGCACGAGCGCGCTGACGACCGACCAGACGAGGATCCGCCGCCGGGTGCGCGGGCCCGGCGCGTCGTACAACACGGTGCTCATCGCACGATCGCCACCCGTCGCTCCAGCCACCCGGTCCCGGCGCCGATCAGCAGCGCCAGCGCCATGTACGTGAGCCCGGCGCCGACGAAGATCGGGATCGGCTGCGCGTGGACGAGGTTGGTCTTGTTCGCGGCGGCCGTCAGCTCCACGATCCCGACCGCGGCGAACAGGGCCGTGTTCATCACCAGCGCGATCATCACGTTGCCGACCGGCTGCACGACCGCCCGCAGGGCCTGCGGCAGGATCACCGACCCGAGCGTCTGCCGGAACGTGAGCCCGAGCGCCCGCGCCGCCTCCGCCTGGCCGAGCGCGACCGTGTTGACGCCCGACCGGACGGCCTCGGCGACGTACGCCGCCTCGTAGATGACCAGCACGACGACCGCGGTCATCGGCAGCGGCATCAGCAGTCCGGCGTCGGGCAGCGCGAACACGAACAGCACCAGCAGCGCGAGCAGCGGCACGTTCAGGAACAGCTGCACGTACGCGAAGGCGACGCCGCGCAGCACCGGGAGCGGGCTGACGCGCATCGCCGTCACGACCACGCCGAGCACCAGCGCGCCCACTGCCGACAGGGCCGCCATCCACAGCGTGGTGACGAGGCCCTGCAGCAGCGGGGCGAGGTTGCCGAGCAGTGCGTCCATCAGGACCCGGGGACCGAGCCGATGGCGGGCGGCTCCGGCGCCTCGGCGTCGACGACCGTGCCGAGCGAGTTCTCCCAGACCGTCGCCCACTGGCCGCCGTCCTGGATCTTCTCCAGCCAGTCGTTGACGAACTCCTTGAAGTCGTCGTCCCCGTGCTTGAGGCCGATGCCGTACGGCTCTGTGGTGAACGGGTTGCCGACGACCTTGAGCTTCGGGTTGGCCTTGGCGTTGCTGGCGAGCAGCGTCAGGTCCTGCACGTAGGCGTCGCCGCGGCCCTGCAGCAGCGCGGTCACGGCCTGCGGGTCGGTGCCGAACTGGACGACGTTCGCGCTCGGCACCTTCTCCGGCACCGCGGTGACGGCCGGGGTGTTGGCGCCGACGATCACGGTCTTGCCCGCCAGGTCGTCGATGCCCTTGATGTCGCTGTTGTCGCTCTTCACGGCGACCGCGAGCCCGGACTCGAAGTACGGCCCGGCGAACGCGACCTGCTGGGCCCGCTCCTCGGTGATCGTGTACGTGTTGAACACGACGTCGACCGTGCCGTTGGCGAGCAGCGCCTCGCGGGTCTCGGTGGCCGGCGGCACGATCTCCACCTCGGGCTTGCCGAGGATGTAGACGGCGAGCAGCTTCGCGAGGTCGGCGTCGAAACCGGTGACCTCGTCCGGGTTCGACGGGTTCTGCTGGGACAGCAGCGGCGCGTCGAGCGCCTCGGCGACCACGAGCTTCCCGCGCTGCTTGATCTTCTCCATGGTGGAGCCGGGCAGGATCGCGTCGGCGGGCGCCTTGGGCGCGTCCGCGAACAGGTCCGGGCTCGTGGCCCCGCCGCCACCGGCGGGCGGCACGGCCGAGTCACCCCCGCCGCCGCACCCGGCGAGCACGACGGCGAGTGCGCCGGTCATGGCAACGAACACACGACGCTTCATGGAGAGTTCCCTTCGACTTACGCCGGATGTCGGAACCGTAAGTCCAAAAATCGAAACAAGTCAAGACGAGTTCGTAACAAGCTGGTATGAAGTAGCCCATGACTGGTCCCCAGGCCGCGCCCGACTCCCCCGGCGGCGTGCTGCAGTTGATCCGGTCCGGCGCGGCGGCGTCCCGGTCCGACGTGGCGAAGCTGCTCGGTGTCTCGGCGTCGACCGCGGCGGGCCGGGTGCAGGCGCTGATCGACCACGGCTACCTGCGGGAGGCGGGTGACGGGAAGTCCCACGGCGGCCGGCGGCCCCGCAAGCTCGCGCTGCGCGCGGACTCCGGCTCGGTCGCGGCGATCGACCTGGGCAGCCACCACGCGTCGCTGGCGGTGTTCGACATGTGCGGCACGCTGCTCGTCGAGCACGAGCAGCCGGTGCGCATCGCCGACGGCCCGTCGGCGGTCCTCGCGGGGGCGCTGGCCGAGGTGGAGCGGCTGGCCGACCCGGCGATCCCGCTGCGGGGCGTCACCGTCGGCGTGCCGGGTCCGGTCGACGCGCGCACCGGGCGCGTCGTGTCACCGTCGCGGATGCCGGGGTGGAACGGCGTGGACGTGCGCGAGGTGCTGGCCGAGCACACGGATCTGCCGGTGGTCGTCGACAACGACGCGAACCTCATGGCGGTCGGCGAGCACAGCGCGGACCCGGTCGAGCACCTGGTCTACGTGAAGGCGGGCACCGGCATCGGCTGCGGCGTGATCGCGTCCGGCAGGCTGCACCACGGCGCGGTCGGCGCGGCGGGCGACATCAGCCACCTGGCGGTGCACGGCCGCGAGGACGTCGAGTGCTCGTGCGGCCGCAACGGCTGCCTGGACGCGGTGGCGAGCGGCGCGGCCCTGGTCCGCGACCTGACCGCGGCCGGCGTGCCCGTCACCGACCCGGCGTCGGTGGTCGAACTGGCCCGCGACGCCCACCCGGTGACCACCCGCATGCTGCGCGAGGCAGGCCAGGCGACGGGCGAGGTCCTGGCGACGATCGTGAACTTCTTCAACCCGGACGTGCTGGTGGTCGGCGGCCAGTTCAGCCGCGCGGAACCGTTCGTGGCGAGCATCCGGTCCACCCTCTACGAACGCTGCCTCCCCATGGCGACCGAGGACCTGCAGGTGATCACGACCCGCACCGGTCGGCTGGCGGGTGTGACGGGCGCGGCCCACCTGATGCTGGAGTACCTGCTTGCCCCGGAACGCGTGAACGCCGCGATCGGGTGAGCTACCAGCGGTCCACGTGCAGGACCTCGTCCAGCGGCTGGCGCCTGGCGGGCTTGAACGTGTCGCCCGTGTAGTAGGCCGTCGGGATCAGGGCCGCCTGGTGCACGTCGTCGGGGAGGCCGAGGATGTCGGCGACCTCGTCCTCGTACGTCAGGTGCAGGGTGGTCCACGCGGTGCCGAGGCCGAGTGAGCGCGCGGCCAGCATGTAGCTCCACGCGGCGGGCAGGACCGAACCCCACAGCCCGGCCTGGTTGCCTGCGGGCAGCTCCGCGCGGCCGGTCCGCAGGCACGGCAGCACGAGCACCGGCACGTCCCCCATCCGCTCGGCCAGCCACGCCACCGAGTCGTGCACCCGCTTCTGCACCGCCGACCGCGCCGGGTCGTCGGCGAACAGCTTGCCCGCGGCGCCCGCGGACTCGAGGTAGGCGGCGCAGGCCTTCGCGTACACGGCGCCGACCCGGGCGCGCTGAGTGGCGTCCGTCACGACGATCCACTCCCACGTCTGCCGGTTCGAGCCGCTCGGCGCCTGCAGCGCGACCGTCAGGGCCCGCTTGACCAGGTCCAACGGGACGGGACGGGTCAGGTCGAGCCGCTTGCGGACGGTACGGGTGGTGGTGAGCAACTCCTCCGGCGTCATACGCCCAAACTAGTTGGTAACACCGAAGCGGGCAGGCGCGAATACTCCAGTGAACCCCACGGTGCTGGCGGACCCCCGACCTGGCAGCACCGCGGGGTTTTCCCATATCTAGGCTCGTCCCCGATGAGCGCAACACTGGTCGCCAAGGGGCTGGCGGCAGGACACGGGGACCGCATCCTCTTCTCCGGGCTCGACCTCGTCGTCGCGCCCGGCGACGTCGTCGGGCTGGTCGGGGTCAACGGGGCGGGGAAGTCGACGCTGCTGCGGATGCTCGGCGGGGTCCGGGCACCCGACGAGGGCACGATCCGGCTGTCGCCGCCGACGGCGACCGTCGGGTACCTGCCGCAGGAGCCGGACCGCAGGCCGGGCGAGGACGTGCGCGCGTTCCTCGGCCGCCGCACGGGGGTCACGGCCGCGCAGGCCGACCTCGACGCCGCGACCGCCGCGCTGGCCGACGGGAAACCGGGCGCCGACGAGGACTACGCGGTCGCGCTGGAGCGGTGGCTCGCGCTGGGCGGCGCGGACCTGGACGAGCGGATGGACGAGGTGGTCGCCGACCTCGGGCTCACGGTGCGCCTGGACGCGGCGATGACCTCCCTGTCCGGCGGTCAGGCGGCGCGGGCGAGCATGGCGTCCCTGCTGCTGTCGCGGTACGACGTGTTCCTGCTCGACGAGCCGACCAACGACCTGGACCTCGACGGCCTCGCGCGCCTGGAGACGTTCGTGACCGGCCTGCGCGCCGCGACCGTGCTGGTGAGCCACGACCGCGAGTTCCTGGCGCGGACCGTGACCTCCGTGCTCGAACTGGACCTGCACCAGCACCAGGTCAACCACTACGGCGGCGGCTACGACGCCTACCTCGCCGAGCGCGAGGTGGCGCGCCGGCACGCGCGGGAGCGGTACGAGGAGTACGCCGACACGAAGGCGGGGCTGGAGCAGCGGGCCCGCACGCAGCGCGCGTGGATGGACAAGGGCGTGCGCAACGCGCGCCGCAAGATGTCCGACAACGACAAGATCGGCAGGAACAAGCGGGTCGAGTCGACGGAGAAGCAGGCCGCGAAGGCGCGGCAGACCGACCGCATGATCGAGCGGCTCGACGTGGTGGAGGAGCCGCGCAAGGAGTGGGAGCTGCGGATGGAGATCGCCGCGGCGCCCCGGTCCGGCACGGTCGTGGCGGCGCTGCGCGGCGCGGTGGTGCGGCGCGGCTCGTTCACGCTCGGGCCGGTGAACCTGCAGATCGACTGGGCGGACAAGGTCGCGATCACCGGCGCCAACGGGGCGGGCAAGTCGACGCTGCTGGCCGCGCTGCTCGGCAGGCTGCCGCTCGACGAGGGCACGGCGACGCTGGGTTCCGGCGTGCTGATCGGCGAGGTGGACCAGGCCCGCGCGCTGTTCACCGACGACCGGACGCTGCTCGCCGCGTTCGAGGCGCAGCTGCCGTCGGCGACGCCGCAGGAACTGCGCACGTTGCTCGCGAAGTTCGGGCTGACCGCCGAACACGTGCTGCGGCCCGCGGACAGCCTGTCACCGGGCGAGCGGACCCGCGCCGCGCTGGCGTTGCTGCAGGCCCGCGGCGTGAACCTGCTGGTACTCGACGAGCCGACGAACCACCTCGACCTGCCCGCGATCGAGCAGCTGGAGTCGGCGCTGGCGAACTACCCGGGCACGCTGCTGCTGGTGACGCACGACCGCCGCATGCTGGCCGCCGTCCACACGACACGGCACCTGCACGTGGTCGACGGGACCGTGACGGACGGCTGACCGCCGGGGCCACCCGTTCACGGTCCGGCGTCAGCACATCGTCGTGGCCATCACGTCGGTCGGGCTCGCCCAGCCGCACCGGGAAAGAAAATCCCGGCAACCCTACGAAGGTAGGAACATGGGCGACCTGGAAGGGCGCCTTCGCGGCAACACCCCTGCCCCGAAAGCGCCCTTCGGCGGGTGGGACGCGTCCGCGCGCGGGCCGGTTCCCGGCGGCGGCCCGGCGAGCGAGAACCCGGTGAACCTGTTGGACTGGATCAGCAACGACGGCGCGACGAGGCTGGGAGCGTGTGCGATGACCGGTCACCCGGATATCACCGAACTCGACACGGCGGCGAAGGAGCTGCTCACGGACGCCCGTGGCCACGACTCACGCCGCACCGCACGGACGGTCGTCACGGGCACCGCCATGCGCGCGACGCTGATCGCCCTGTGCGAGGGCGCGACGATGGCCGACCACGACGCCCCGACCGCGGCTACGTTGCAGGTGGTCGAGGGCCGGGTCCGGCTCCACACCCGCGACCTCGAGTGGGTCCTGGACGCCGGTCACCTGGTCGCCGTCCCCCACCAGCGCCACGGGTTGACGGCGCTCACCGACGCGGTGGTCCTGCTGACGGTCGCGCTGCGCTGAACACGCAGGGGGCGGAGCGGCCGGTCAGCGCCCCCGCGGGGCCCGGTACGGCGCGTTGACGATCTCCGGCACCGACCGGCGGACCGACAGGTCGATCTCGTCGTCCGGCGCGACCCCGCCCGCCAGCGCCGCGCGGTCCGCGACGTCGAGCCAGTACGGCAGCAGCGACTCGACGACCTCGCAGCGCGCCAGCAGCGGCGAGTAGTTCAGGCTCGCGACGAAGGCGTCGTCGGCGACGTCGACCGTCACCTCGTGCCACCGCGAGTCCGGTGTCCCCGGCGCGCTGACCGTGACCCCCCTGGCCAGGTCCGCCACCAGCCTGCGGGTCGCGTCGAGGACCTGGGGCACGGCGTCGCTCGTGGCGAACGTGTACCGCTCCGACAGCTGCGGGCCCGCGGCGAGGTACCGGCCGACGTCCGGCGCCTGGTTCGCCTGGGCGATGTCCACGTCCCGGATCCACTCCGACCTGCGGACGCCGAGCCAGCGGACCGCGTCCGCGGGCGGCTCGTCGTCGCCGAAGTCCTCGACCGGGTCGCTGCGGTACACGCCGAGGAACCGCATGGCGCCGCCGTGGTCGATGAGCGTGGTCAGCCACGGCGTGAACACGAAGCTCTCGCCGCGCAGCGACGCGCTGAAGAACTCCACAGAGGACAGTTTCGCGTGCGCGACCCGCCGCAGCGTCGCCGGTGTGGAGCGCAGCGCCGCGGGATCGCGCACCCGGAACCCGGGGTACCCGGCGGGCACGCTGTCGATCTCCCTGGTCAAGGCGTCACTCCCTCGAAGTCACCATCAGTCAGCGTAGTCGTCCATGTTGCCGACGTACTCGCCCGAGCGCGGGTCGGCGCCCTTGCGGACCGCCCAGATGTTGCCGGAGCGGTCCACGTACAGGTCGAAGTGGCTCATCGGACCGGGCAGGTCGCCCTTCACCTCGTGCGGGTCGACGCCGTTCTTCTTGAGCCACTTGTCGTCCCGCTTCTTGGGCACGCCGTCGGGCTGCGGGGTGGTGAACGCGCCTTCCTCGCCGTCGTTGTTGGCGTCGGTGCTGTCGTCCGGCGGCCTGCCTTCCTCGCCTTCGCCCTCACCTTCGCCCGGGCGCTGACGGCCACCGCCGGGCGGCTCCCCCTTCTTCAGGCTGTCCTCGGCGGACTGCTGCGCGCCCTTGAGGTTGTCGGGCGCCTTGGGGGTGTTGCCGTCGCCGGGCCGGCGGCGGCCACCGGGACCGTCCGGACCGTCGGGGCCGTCGCCGCCGGGTGGCCGCCGCTGGTGCAGTGCGAACCGGACGGCGAGCACCAGCAACGCGAGCAGTTTCACCATGCCGCTACCCGTCCAGGAGCTTCGTGAGGTTGGTCAGGCTGGTGATCAGGCCGACCGTGTAGGTCAGGATGCGCCCGGCCCACTTCACGACCGCCGCGGCGATCTGCGACGCGATCACCGGGATCGTCACCACGAAGATCGCCTCGACCGCCCACACGATCACGCGGGCGACGAGGTCGGCGATCAGGTCGCGGACGATCTCGCGGGTCATCTCGACCAGCCCGCCCGCGCCCTCGGTGGCCGCCGCGACCCCCGCCGAGATGGCCGCGAGCCCGTTGATGGCCTGCACGTTGTTAGCCATCAACCGCTGGTAGGCGTGCGCTGCGCCGCCCTTCCAGTCGGGCATGTCGTTCTTGACGTGCTGCTCCAGGTCGGTCGCCATGCTCGCCAACTCGGTGGCCATGTTGTTCCAGGTGGCGGCGTGCGCGGCGACGACGTCGGGCTTGCCGGTCAGCTCGTCGAGCATCTCCCGCAGCGGCTCGAAGTACTCCATCGCCCAGCCGAGGCCGTTGGCGAGCAGGGCGCTGATCGGGTCCATGACGGTCGCCGCGACCTCGACCGCGAGACCCGCGCCCGCCAGCACGTCGTCGACCCAGCCCTCGGACTTGATCGCGTCGACCAGGCCCTCGATGCTGTCGGCGAGCGACGACCCGGTCCACACCTCCCGCGACGACTCGACCGGCGCGATCAACGGGTTGTTCATCGCAACCCCTTGCCCGCGGCGTTGATGCGGCGCTTGTTGTCGTCCTCCATGGCGTCGTAGTCGTCGGCGCTCTGCCGCAGCTCCTGCGCCACCAGCGCCAGGTTGTTCTCGGCGAACGAGAGCAGCTCGTCCTGCCTGGTGTGGCGGCCCTCGAGGACGCCTGCGATCCACCCGCACAGCAGGCCGTACGCCTGGTCGTCCTGTGCGATGTGCGCGCTGGCGCCCTTGACCGCCTCGAAGCGCGCCTTGATGGCGTCGATGTTCGCGGCGTGCGTGCGGAGCTGCTCGGTGTTGACCTCGTAGTCGCCCACGGTAACCGCCCGAGGTCGTCGCGGACGTCGAACCCGTCCTCGTCGTCGGGCACCTCGGCCACGGCCGGGGCGTCGTCACCCGCCGCGGCCCGCAACCGCCGGTCGACGCTCTCGGCGATGGCCCGCGCCGCGGCCGACTCGGTCCCGACGGTCTCCGCGATGATCTCCTGCGACCGGTCGGCCACCCGGTTCCGCGCGTCGCGGATCGCGCCCATGATCGCCTGCGCGACGACGGCCGGGTCGGTGCGGTGGATGCGGTCGGTCAGGCGCAGGTCGAGCAGCATGCCGGTGGAGTCGACCGTGACCTCGGTCAGCCCGTTCGGATCGGCGGCGGTGACGCGCACGTCCTGCAGCTGGTCGCTCATGGCCTTCGTGTCGGCGGCCAGCTTGTCGATCCGGCCCTTCCAGGCCTCGAGACGGGCACGCGCGCCGTCCGGATCGAGGATGGCACCGGTCATGTCGCCCCCCAGGGTCGCGTTGCCTCACTGCCACCGGAGTCTAGGGAGCGCGCCGGCACGACGCGGCCCGAATCGACGAATCGATGCCGGTGGCGGAGGTACCGGCCACAGCGGTGACGGCCCGGGGTGCGCACGAGAAAGCGCACGACAACCGCACGGCGGGAATCTGCTCTAATATCCGTCTCGGACGGCAATCTCGCGTAGGACGTGTCATGACGCCCGAAGAATCCCGGCCCGGCGGACCGACGGTCTTTCTGAGCTATGCCCACGACGACGACAATCACGTGGCCGCTGTCCTTGAATTGGCCAGTTTTCTGGTGGCGTGCGGCATCCACGTGGAGTTCGACCACTGGAGCGCCGATTCCCGGCAGGACTGGTTCGCCTGGATGCTGCGGGAAATCCAGGCCGCCGACTTCGTGCTCGTCGTGGCGTCGCCGATGTACCGGGCCGTCGGGGACGGGACCGTCGACAGCGACAGACATCGTGGTGTGCAAGCGGAAACGGCCATCCTGCGTGATCTGCTCTACGCCGACCGCGCGACGTGGCTGCGCAAGGTGCTGCCGGTGGTCCTGCCCGGCCGTTCGGTCCACGAACTGCCCGTGTTCACCCAGCCCGCCGCCGCCAGCCATTTCGTCGTCGACGCGATCTCCGACGATGGCGCGGAGGGATTGCTGCGGGTGCTGACCGGGCAACCGCGGCACGTCCGCCCGCCACGCGGCAGGATTCCCCGGTTGCCGCCCATCGCGAAGTGGGTTTTCCCGGCAAAGCCGATGGTGCGGGAATTCCGGTGGCCGGTGGTCCGGCGTGCGGTGGCCCTCGCGGCGACGCTGTTCCTGGTCGCCTCGGTGTTCGCCATCCCCGAACGGCGGGCGCCGGGTTACGAGGTGAACGCGGACCACACTCCCGAGGCACCGCGGACAGGCCCGCTCGCGGCAGGCGGCACGTCGACGGCCGGTCCCTCCCAGGAACGGCCGTCGACCGGGGCGACCCTGCCCGGACCGACCGGCACACCGGGAACAGGCGACCAGTCCCGGCGTCCGCCCACCCCGGACGGGGACGGCTGGGGTGCCCCGGTCATGCCAGAGGGCGCCCCGACCGACGGCATGCCTTCGCACCAGGGCGTCCTCGACGTCATGGATGTGGGGCACTCGTTCGCGACCGGTGTCGACCGGATCACCGTGGCCGTGCGCAACACCCATCCGGACGACGTGCTGATCCGGCAGATCGACGTGTTCATGGACGACGACATGTCCGGACACCCCTGGGCCGACCCCAGCTGGTGGTACTTCTCCATGTCCAGGGACATGGTCGCGGGTGCTCCCGCGTACGACGGGTCACAACGGGTCCACGGCACGATCCGGATGAGTGGTTCCGCCTTCGACCAGCCACTCGTCGGCCGCGGCTACATCGAGGACCGAGGGAGCTGGCGGCGGCTCCTCACCTTCGAACCACAGCGGTTCCTGGCGGGCGCGGAGGTGGTGTCGATCGTCATCGACGTGCCGATCACGCACCTGATGCAAGGGACCAGTCCGGGCCGGCCGGCGGGACCGGTGACCGAACGGACGCTCGACCCTCGGGAGGGCGCCGTCTTCACGCGCGTCGACCTGTGGACGCCCGACGACCACTCGTTCGGCTGCGACCACCTCCGGCGGCCCGAGGACAAGCCGGTCTGCGACCAGGTCGACCCGGCGGCGGCGGTCGAACTGCCCGGCTGACCGAGCCGGTCGGCCGGACCCGGCGGGTTCCTGGGAGTTTCCTGGGAACCCGGCGGCGTTCGCCCACGACGGCGCGCCGGTTCCCAGGAAGCCGTCACCCGCCGTCGACAGCCTGACGGCATGAGTGACCCGATCGAGGCCCGTGGCCTCACGAAACGCTACGGCGACAAGCTCGCCGTCGACGACCTCACGTTCACCGTCGCGCCCGGGCGGGTGACCGGGTTCCTGGGCCCGAACGGCGCGGGCAAGTCCACGACCATGCGGCTGGTGCTCGGGCTGGACGCCCCGACGGCGGGCAGCGTCACCGTTCGGGGGAAGCGGTACGCGGAGCTGGCGCACCCGCTGCACGTCGTCGGCGCGCTGCTCGACGCGCGTGCCGTCCACCCCGGCCGCACCGCCGCGAACCACCTGCGCGCGCTCGCGCAGACCGCGGGCATCGGCAGCAAGCGCGTCGACGAGGTGCTGGGGCTCGTCGGTCTCGCGGACGTCGCGGGGCGCCGCGCGGGGACGTTCTCGCTGGGCATGGCGCAGCGGCTCGGCATCGCGGGCGCGTTGCTCGGCGACCCGCCGGTGCTGATGTTCGACTAGCCGGTCAACGGCCTCGACCCGGAGGGCATCCGCTGGATCCGCACGCTGATGCGGGACATGGCAGCCGAGGGCCGCGCGGTGCTGGTGTCGAGCCACCTCATGTCCGAGATGGCGATGACCGCGCAGCACCTGGTGGTCATCGGGCGCGGGCGGCTCATCGCGGACACCGGCATCGACGACTTCCTGCGCACCCACGGCGACGAGTCCGTGCTGGTCCGCAGCGACGAGCCCGACCGGCTGGCGCACGTGCTGCGCAGGGCGGGCGCCGCGCTGCGGTCCGAAGTGGACGCCCTGGTGGCCGAAGGGCTGACGGCGGCCGAGATCGGCAGGCTCGCCGCCGCGGAGGGGATCGCGCTGTCGGAGCTGACGCCGCGGCTGGGGTCCCTCGAGGACGTGTTCATGGCGCTCACCAGCGACGCGGTCGAGTACGGGGTGCGGGCATGAACCTCGTACGTGCCGAGTGGACGAAGTTCCGGAGCCTGCGGTCGACGTGGCTCACGATGGTCGTCACCGCGGTGCTGGGGGTCGGGGTCGGCGCGCTGTCCGCGTCGGCGCAGGCGCGCGCGGCCGGCGAGAGCTGGGATCCCACGGCGGCCAGCCTGACCAGCATCACCGTGGCGCAGCTGGCGATCGGGGTGCTGGGCGTGCTGGTGATGTCGGCCGAGTACGCGACCGGCACGATCCAGCCGTCGGTCGTCGCGGCGCCGCGGCGCGGCAGGCTGCTGGCGGCGAAGGCGGTGGTGCTGTCGGCCGCGGCGGTGCTGCTGGGGCAGGTGATCGGGTTCGCGTCGTTCTTCGTGGGGCAGGCCATGATCGCCGGTGCCGGTGCGCCGCACGCGACGCTGGACCAGCCGGACGTGCTACGTGCGGTCGTCGGCAGCGGCCTGTACCTGGCGGCGGTGGGATTGCTGGGCCTCGGTCTCGGCACGGCGCTGCGGTCGACGGCGGGCGCGATCGGGACACTGGTGGCGGTGACGCTGGTGGTGCGGCTCGTGGCGCAGACGCTGCCGGAGTCGTGGCGCGAGTGGATGAACCAGTACTGGCCGACGGCGGCGGGCGAGAGCGTCGTGACGGTGGTGCCCGTGCCGGGGGCGCTGGGGCCGTGGCAGGGGTTCGCGGTGCTGTGCGCCTTCGTGGCGGCGGTCTGCGCGGCGGGCTACACGGTCTTCCGGACGAGGGACACGTGATGCCCGCACCGGACCGCCATGAAGGACCACTTCGTCACACCGTGGCCGGGGTCGCGGCGGGCGCCGCGGCCGCGATCGTGGCGTGGGCGGGCATGGCGGGGTGGGCGCTGCTCGGCGTCCGGCTCCTCGACCTCGGCGCCGCCGCCACCCCGGCGGTCGTCGCGCTCGCTGTCGGCGGGACGGCCGGGATCAGCCAGGACGTGGGCCCGGCCGTGGTGAGCGGCTCGGTCTCCGTCCTCCCGCTGGGCGTCTCCCTGGTCGGCGCGTGCCTCCTGGCGGTCCCCCTCACCACGTGGCCGCGCGTGGCCGGGGCCGCCGGCGTGTTCGTCACGGGCCTGGTCGTGCTGCCGTTCCTGCCTGCCGGGCAGCTGGACGTCCGCTTCTGGCCGACGTTGTTCGGCGGCGTCACGTGGCTTGCCGTCGTGCTCGGTCTGCGCGTGGCGACGTGGTGGCTGCCGCGGGCGCGCCGGATCATCGCGGTCCTCATGGGCGCGGGCGGGTTCTCGATCGTCGCCGGCGCGGCCCTGGCCGTCCCGGGCGGCGCACGGGTGCTCGGCACGGTGGTGCTCGCCGCGCCGAACCTGCTGTGCGTGGCGCTCACCCGCGGTCTCGGGGTGCCGTGGCGGGTGCACGGCCCGGACCTGCCGCTGCCGACGATCGACACCGGCGACGTGGGCCCGCTGGCCCTGCCGGTGTGGCCGCTCGCGGTGCTGGCGGTCGTGGTCGTCGTGCTCGTGGCGGTGTTCGCGGGCCGGCACGCGCCGTGGGTGGCGGCGGTGTGCCTCGCCGTGATGGCGTGGCTCGGCGGCGCGGCGCTCGACGTCGCCGCCGGGCCGTTCCGCGTCGAGCTCGGGGTGGCCGGGGACGTGCCGGTCGCGGCCGTCGTGGGGCTCGCGGCCGGGACGGTGGCGTGGCTGCTCGTCGCGGCGGGCCGGTACTGGCATCGTCAACGCACATGAGCGCCAACCTGCTCGTGGTGGAGGACGACCCGACGCTGCGTGAGCTGCTCGCGGCGAGCCTGCGGTTCGCCGGGTTCGCGGTGTCCGCCACCGCGAGCGGCACCGAGGCGCTGCGGATCGCCGCGCACCGGCCGCCCGACCTGGTGGTGCTGGACGTCATGCTGCCCGACGTCGACGGGTTCGAGGTGCTGCGCCGCCTGCGGGACGGCGCGGCACCCGGCCGGGACGTGCCGGTGCTGTTCCTCACCGCCCGCGACGCGGGCGAGGACAAGGTGACCGGGCTGACCGCCGGTGGCGACGACTACGTGACCAAGCCGTTCCGGCTGGAGGAGCTGATCGCCCGCATCCGCGCGATCCTGCGCCGCGCGGGCGGGTTCGGGCGGGACGTGCTGGCGGTCGGCGACCTGGAACTGGACGTGGCGGCCCGGCTCGTCACCCGGGGCGGCGAGCCGGTGTCGTTGTCCCCCACCGAGTTCACGCTGCTGCGGTTCCTGATGGAGAACGTCGACCGGGTGCTCGAACGCGGCCAGATCCTGCACCACGTGTGGCGCTACGACTTCGGCGGCGACGCGAGCATCGTCGAGTCGTACATCAGCTACCTGCGGCGCAAGGTGGACAACCGGGAACCGCGGCTGATCCACACCGTCCGCGGCGTCGGGTACGTGCTGCGCGGGCCGCGATGAGGCGCCTGTCGCTGCGGGCGCGGGTCCTGCTGATCGCGATGGCGCTGCTGGTGACCGGGATGGTCGCGAGCGACGCCGTGGTGCTGGTGGCGCTGCGCAAACCGCTGGTGGAGCGGGTCGACATGCAGGTGACGCTCGCGGCCGGGGTGCTGTCGGGGGTGCCGGAGCCGCTGCTGCGCAACCTGGCCGGCGACGCGCCTGCCGTCCCCGCCGGCACGCCGCTCGACCACCTCTACCTGTCCTACCTGGACGAGGACGGGCGGCCGACGCTGTCGCTGCGCGGCACGTCGGTGCCCGAACTGCCCACGTTGGACCGGGCGACCGTGCTGGCGCGCCACGGCGACCCGTTCGAGGTGCCGGGCTGGCGGGTGATGGCGCTGCCGAGCCGGTCCGGCGACGGCAGCGTGGTGGTGGCGGGCGCACTGTCCCAGGTGGACGCGACGATGAACGGGGTGCGGCTGCTGTGCCTGCTCGTCGGCGCCGGCCTGCTGGTGGTGCTGGCGACCGTCGGCTGGTTCTGGGTGCGTGCCGGCCTGCGCCCGCTGCGCCGCATCGAGGAGACGGCGGCGGCGATCGCGGGCGGTGACCTGTCCCGCCGGGTCCCGCCCACGGCGGCCGGCACGACAGAGGTCGGGAGGCTGACCGCGTCGCTGAACGGGATGCTGGCGCAGATCGAGGCGGCGGTCGCGGCACGCGCGCGGTCGGAGGAGCGGCTGCGCCGGTTCGTCGCGGACGCGAGCCACGAGCTGCGCACGCCGCTCGCGGGCATCAGCGGCTTCGCGCAGCTGTACCGGATGGGCGGCGCGGAGATCGACGCGACGATGGACCGCATCGAACGGGAGTCGTTGCGGCTGACGGGTTTGGTGGACGACCTGCTGCTGCTCGCGCAGCTCGACGAACGGGACCTTGCGCTGCGGCGCGCCCCGATGGACCTGCGGACGCTGGCGGCGGACGCGCTCCACGACCTGCGGGCGCTGGACCCGGCCCGCCCGGTGACGCTCACCGGCCTTGGCGCCGACCCGGACCCGGCGGCGGCCCCGGTGGCAGGCGACGAGGCACGGCTGCGGCAGGTGGTGAGCAACCTCGTCGGGAACGCGATCGCCCACACGCCGGCAGGCTCGCCGGTACGCGTCGGCGTCGGCACGGTGGACGGGTGGTCGGTGCTGGAACTGGCCGACAGCGGCCCGGGCCTGCCCCCGGAGGCGGCGGCGAAGGTGTTCGACCGGTTCTACCGGGCCGACCCGTCCCGCACCCGCGACCAGGGCGGGGGCGCAGGACTTGGCCTGGCGATCGTGTGGTCGCTGGTCACCGCGCACGGCGGCGAGGTCGCGCTGGAGACGAAGCCGGGCGCAGGCGCCACGTTCCGGGTGAGCCTGCCGACGGAGCCGTGATCTGCTTCACGTTCGGTTACGTCGTGCGGCCGCGCCGAGTCATGCCTTCGAGAACGAAGGAGAAGCTCATGAACCTCGCACTGTGGATCACCACCGGCCTGCTCGCCGCGGTCGCCCTCCTCGGCGGCACGACGAAGTCGTTCCTGCCCAAGGAAAAGCTGGCCGCGGCACATGGCGGCGAATGGACCGCGACGGCCAGCACCGGTTTCGTCAGGACGCTCGGGGTCCTCGAACTGCTGGCCGCGGTCGGCCTGATCCTGCCCGCCGTGGTCGGCGTGGCACCGGTCATGGTGCCGGTGACCGCCGTCTGCTGGATCCTGCTGATGATCGGCGCGATGATCACCCACGGCCGCCTGGGCCAGTACAAGCTGGTGCTGCTGAACGTCGCCTACCTCGCCCTGGCGGCGTTCATCGCGTGGGGCCGCTTCGACCTCGCGCCGCTGGCCTAGCCGTTGCGCATCGAGCGGCGGATCTCCTCGAGCTTGTCGAGCCCGGCCTTCCTGCGCGCCTCGAACTGGTCCTCGACGGCCTTGCCCGCCGGCGTGGCGTCGGCCAGCTCGGCCGCCCCGACCCCCGTGTTGACCCGGTTCTCGATGCGGTCGCGCACGTAGTCGAAGGTCGGGACCCCCGCCTCGGTGTAGTCCCCGGGCGCCACCACCGGCGGCGGCGCGTCCAGCGCCTTGCTCTCCTCGACGATCTCCGCGTCGATCGGTTCCTGCTCGCCAGCCATGTCGCCTGCTCCGTTCGCCGT
This sequence comes from Actinophytocola sp. KF-1, assembly GCF_054661535.1. NCBI lineage: Bacteria > Bacillati > Actinomycetota > Actinomycetes > Pseudonocardiales > Pseudonocardiaceae > Actinophytocola > Actinophytocola sp. KF-1. The sequence continues at coordinate 415,866 of NZ_BAAFVK010000009.1, forward strand.
AACGGTCCCGAGCCTACCCGCGAATTCCCCCATACGTTCCGTGTTCGAACGGGGGTTGTTCGATGAGGGGTGCGCTGTTCGCGGTCGTGGTCATCGCGGCGATGCTGACCTGCACGCCGCGGGCCGTGGCCGACCCGGCCTACTTCACGGTGGACGACACGACGCCTGACCTGAGTGACAACCGAACGGTGGCGCTCACCGTCACCAATCTGACCGGTGAGGATCTGGACATCGTCGTCCGACCGCGCAAGCCGGCCGCCGACTGCGGACTCGGCGCCCAGCCGGACACGCTTCCCCGCGCGCAACCCACGACGGTCACGATCACTGTCCCGGAGACCTGTCCCGTCCCCGACACCGGGCTGCGGATCCTGGTGATCGCGCCACCGACGCAAGTGGACGTCATAGTCAAGGCACCACCCGCGGCCGCATCCACGTGGTCCGTGCTCCTCGTGTTCCCCGCGGTGCTTCTGTTGTTCGCCGCGGTGGCGACCATGCTGTGGCGGCGGGAGATGAGCACGCGCGACGAGGACGAGTTGCCGTACCTCGACGCGGCGTGGTCCTTCAAGGACAGCTGGGCAGGCAACGTGACCGTCATCGGCGGTCTGCTGACCGGGGTCCTGGGCTCGTCGGACGTCGTGAAGGCAATCCTCGGCGAGGACTCCGAGCAGTCGATCGCACTCGCCACCGTCGGCGCGGCGATCGCGGTCGCCTTCGTGGCTGCCGGTCCTGTCCTGTTCCTGGCCACGAAACGGAACAAGATATTTCGCATCTCGGGGTTGTTCGCGGCCGCGACCCTGACGGTGTCAGGCGCGATCGGCGAGCTGGTGGTCGTCGCCGAGTCAGCGCGTTCTCTCGATCTCGACGGCTTCCAGACCATCGTGTGGTTGCCGTGCTTCGCGGCGATCGCGCTGCTGCTCGTCTACTCCTACCGCACGGTTCACCAGACCGTCGTCGACGGCACCACCGCTCCGGATCCCCCTGTGGACTCCGACGTGATCCGCGCGGCCAAACTCGTGGTGGCGGCACTTCGACCGGGTGCACAGGAGCCCCAGGATCGTCTCGAGGAACGAGCAGTAGCCATCACAGCCGTCACGAGGCCGCTCGGCACCCGCAGGGTCTCGGGTTCGATCTGACCACCCGGTTGCACGGTACCGTTTCGAAACGGTACCGTTTCGTTTATGGCTCCTCGACCGCGCAGTGACGTTCGTGAAGAGGCGATCCTCCACGCGACCATGGAACTGCTCACCGAGATCGGGTACGACCGGCTCACGGTGGAGGCGGTGGCGGCCAGGGCGAACGCGAGCAAGGCGACCGTCTACCGGCGGTGGTCGCACAAGGCTCCCCTGGTGAGCGCGGCCGTCAGCCGTCTCGCGGGTACCGCGCTCGTCGCGCCCGCGCCGACCGGCGACCTGCGCACCGACCTGCTCGCCCTCCTGCGTGCACTGCGCGAGAGCCTCGTCGGGCAGGACGCCGCGCTCGTGCTCGGGCTGCTGGGTGCGATGCGGCACGACCCCGAGCTGGCCGCGACCGTCCGCACGGCCGTGTTCGAGCACAAGCACGAGGCGTTCGCGACGGTGCTGCCCGAGGGCGCCGACCACGCGTGGCTCGCCGAGCTGACCTCCGCCACCCTGCTGTCGCGCAGGCTGGTCACCGGCGAGCCGCTCGACGACGACTTCCTCGCCAAGCTCGTCGACACCGTCCTGCTCCCCCAGCTCCAGGAGAAACCCTGATGTGGCACACGATCCTGCTCGGCCTGCTCGGCGGCGTGCTCGCGGGCAACGCGCTCCCCCACTTCGTCCGCGGCATCACCAAGCGGGCGTACCCCTGCGCTTTCGGCAACGGCCCGATCCCCAACCTGCTGGCGGGCTGGTCCGGGTTCGTGCTCGCCGCGCTCGTGCTGTGGCAGGCCGACCTGCCCGCGCACCCGGTCGCCGCCTTCGCCGCGGTGAGCGCGGGGGTGCTGCTGATCGGCCTGTTCCACGCCGGACCGGGCGCGTTCGGCCGCCGCGCCGCCTGAGCGCGCACGTCATCCTCGCCGCGGGCCCTAGTGGTGCACGGTCATCGGCGCCGGTGCGAGGACCAGCACGTCGCCGGTGGTGCCGTCGACGCGGACCAGCGTGCCGGGGGCGAGCCGCGCCGCCGCGTCCCTGGCGCCGGTCACGCACGGCACGCCCAGCTCCCGTGCCACGACCGCGGCCCGGGACAGCGGACCGCCGAAGTCGGTGACGATCGCGGCCGCCGGGCCGAACAGGGCGACCCGGCCCGCGTCGGCCACCCGCACGACCGCGATCTCGCCCGGCTCCACGTCCGCCTTGTTGTCGGTGAGCACCCGGACCAGCCCCTCGGCCACGCCGGGGGACACGCCGATCCCGTACAGCTGCTTGCCTTCCGGCACCGGGTCGACCGCCGCCTCCGGGCGCCACGAACCGTTGACCACCGCGGGCATCCGCACCTTCCGCAGCCGCTCCTGGTCGGCGCGGCGGCGTTCGATCCGCCGCAGCGCGTCCGCGGGCGGGTTGAGCAGCTCGTCGAGCGTCAGGTAGAACGCGTCGTCGACGTCCACGAGACGGCCGGCGTGCACGAGCCTGCTGCCCCACTCCCGCACGACCGCACGCAGCTCGTCGGTGTACCGGACGGTGGCGTCGACGGCCGTGTCGCGCTGCCTGCGGCCCGCGATCGCCAGCTTCTCCAGCACGGTCCGCTTCGCCTTCACCGGCGCCTCCGGCGCAGGCTCCGGTGTGTCCTCTTCGGACTTCGCGGGTTCGGCGGCGTCCTCGGCGGACGGCTCGGCCGCGGACTCGGTTTCCTTCGCCACCACCGGTGCCGGCGCCGCGGGCGGCTCGGGTGCCGGGCGGCGGGCCGCGCTCAGCGCCGCCGTGAACACCAGCTCGGGCCGCTGCCCGAACGGGACGCCGGACAGCTCGGTCTCGCACGGACCGCGGTGCCCGATGCGTGCCAGCACCGCGTCGAACGCGGCCCCGAACTCCGGCGACTTCTGCCGCACCGCGTCGATGTCGCCCCACTCGGCGAGGCCGCGCAGGTCGTCGTCGGCACGCAGCAGCTCGGCCAGCTCCGCGATCGCCGGGTAGACCGGCTCGTGCTCGACGTCCACGCCGCGGCCGAGCGCCGCGATGTCGGCCTTGGCGCGCTTGCGCAGCGGGGCGGCCGCGAAGTAGGCGACGAACTGGCCGAGCTGCGTGAGCGTCCAGCCCTCGCCGAGCCGGTCCCGCAACAGCTGCGCACGCACCACGAGCGCGCCGTCCGACAGGGTGGTCACGTCCTCGACCCGCTCCTGCACCGCGGCGGCGGCGAAGTCGCGCACGGACGCCCGGTAGCGCCGCGCCACGCCCGCGAACCGCGCCCACGCGGTCAGGCGGGTGACGATGCCGCGCTTCGCGGGCCGCTCGTCGGGGAACAGGTCGGCGTCGGCACGCGGGCCGATCAGCTGGTCGATGACGGTGTCCTCGTGCCAGCCGGGCGGCGGGGCCGCGGCGAGCGCGGACACCCCGGCGTACAGGTGGTGGCCGAACACGGCGTGGCCGCGGCTGGCCCACTCGCCCGCGACCGCCGGGGACAGGCCGAACACCTGCGCGAGCGTGTGGCCGGCCGCGCGCAGACCGGCGGTGTGCACGTCGATCGACAGCGGCGTGAGCGGGCCGGGGAACAGCTCGGCGGTCTGCTGCGCGGCGAACACCGGATAGCGCGGGTCGATCCGGTCGTCCATCTCGACCGCCATGCTCGGCAGCGACACGGACGTGAGCGGGGTGCCGTCCTCGGGCTGGCGGCGGCGCGGCGGGGCGTGGACGGGGATCGGCAGCCGCGCGGGCGACGCGACCGCGCCGTCCTTGGTCAGCTTGCGGCCGCGGGCGCCGCGGGCGAGGTCGGCGACCACCTCGGCGGACGACCAGCCGCACTCGAAGCCCCAGTCCCGCGCGCTGCCCTTGCGGTCCGACGTGGACATCGCGGGGTGCTCGGCGATGCCGCGCGCGGACACGCCACGCAGCGCCTCGCGCGCGGCGCCCGCGAAGACGACGTCCTGCGCGGCGAGCGTGACGACGCCGACGCGTTCGCCGGTGATCGCGTGCAGCAGGAAGCGCACCAGGTCGTCGTGGTGCAGCAGCCGCCACTGCGTGTCCTTCGGCGCGGTCAGCAGGGTCGCGGCGGTGCGGCAGGCCTGCCAGTCGAGCAGGCGGCCGCCGAGCGGCGCCGTGCGGATCACCGCGTGCCGGGAGCCGCTGTCCCGCACGACCTTGTCGGCGTCGGCGGCGTCCGGGCCGTGCGCGATCGGGGCGACGAACAGGATGCCGTGCCGGGCCGCCGCGGTCGCGAGCCTGCGCAGGGCGGGGATGCCGCCGGACTCGGGCACCTCGCGTTCCACCGGCGACAGGTGCACGACCACGTCGGTGCCCGCCACCAGCGACTCGGCGGTCGCCGCGTCACCGGCGGTGAACGCCACCTCGGGCGGCAGGTCGGGGTGGGCCTGTTCGCCCACACCGATCAGCTCGTGCCCGGCGCCCACCGCCGCGCGCGCGAACGCACGGCCGAGGTCCGACGTGACTCCGCTGATGAGCACGCGCATCGTGGCCCCTTCCCGCGCTCTGCCCTCACCCGGCGGGGACGGTACACGCGCAGTAACAGGGGCTCACACCGACCTCACCTCCGAAATGGTCCTGTGACCTCGTAGGTGATGCCGCCGGAGGACGAACCGGACGTCCCGCGCCGCGACTCTGCCCGCTGATCCGCAGGAACGGCGCAACGATGTCGTCCGGGGTGATCACGCGAAGTTCCGTCGTCTCACCGAGGCCTCCGGGGAGTGGTTGCCCGCATACGTGGGGTCACCGCCAGCCTGTGCGGGCAACCGGCCCGGACGACGTGAACTTCCGGGCCTGCTAGTCGGCTAAGTGTCCGATGTGGACGGACGCCGGGCCGAAGTCGCCGGTGGCCGGGTCGTGGAGGTAGACCCGGGCGGCGGCCACGTCGAAGTACATGCCGATCAGCCGGAGCCTGCCCGCCGCCAGCGCGGTCGCCACCGTCGACTGGGTGCGCAGGCGGTCCAGCTGCGCGAGCACGTTGTGCAGCGCGAGCCGGTCCCACTCCGCGGCCGGGACGTGCCCCTCGACGGTCGGGTGCGGCCGGCTGTGGAACCGTTCCAGGCTCGGCGCCGCGTGCCGCAGCCACGACTGCAACGCGGGCGCGCCCGCGGGCAGACCGCTCACCAGCGCCTTCATCGCCCCGCACGACGAGTGGCCGCACACCACGACCTCGCGGACGCCGAGCGTGCCGACGGCGAACTCGACGGCCGCGGCGACGGAGGTGTCCGTGCCGACGAGGTTGCCGATGTTGCGCACGGTGAACAGGTCGCCCGGCCCGCTCGAGGTGATCACGTTCGGCACGATCCGCGCGTCGCCGCAGGTGAGGAACATGGTCGACGGGGTGTGGACCTCCGCGAGCCGCCGCAACGTCGGCTGCATCAGGCGTGCCACGTGCCGCTCGTACTCGGCCGTGCCGCGCAGCACCGACGGCGGCGCGGACCGCTGCGCGGGCAGGACGGGACCGGCGGTGGCGCGCTGCCACTCCGACCACGGGGCGAACCACCTCGGCAGGGCCCGGCGCGCGGCGGACTTGTGCACGGTCGGGGTGCCCGCCTTGCCGCGCGCGAACCAGGGGTGCCCCAGCTCCTCGACGACCACCGTGCCGCCGCCGCGCTCGTGGGCCTGCTGCCAGCTCGACAGCGTCTCGAACGCGGCGTGGTCGAGGTAGTCGACGACCAGTTCGAGGGTCACCCGGCCGCCCACCGGGATCGTGCCGAGCACCGACGACAGGCGCGGGATCGACAGGGCCGACAGCGCGCCCTCGACGACGATGCGCCACCCGTCGCCGTCCCGTTCCGCGCGGATCCCCGACCACAGCAGGCGGCGCAGCGTGAGCACCGCGGCGACGCCGATGCCGAGCAGGACCCCGTACATCAGGTTGATCAGGACCACGCCGCCGAGCGTGACCACGTAGACGAGCAGGTCGCCGTGTTTGCGGACGGCGCGGATGTGCTCGACGGCGACCAGCCGCGCGCCGACGTACACGAGCAGGCCGGCGAGCGCGGCGAGCGGGATGCTGCGCAGCACCCCGGCGAGTGCCACGACGAACAGCAGGATCCACACGCCGTGCAGCACCGTGGCGGCGCGGGTCCGCGCGCCCGCGGCGACGTTGGTGGAGCTGCGGATGATCACGCCGGTCACCGGCAGGCCGCCGAGCGCGCCGGTGGTGATGTTGGCCGCGCCCTGCCCGACGAGCTCCCGGTCGAGGTCGGCGCGCGGCCCGTGGTGCTGCTTGTCGAGCGCGACCGCGGACAGCAGGCTCTCGATGCTCGCGACCAGCGCGATGATCATGGCGGTGAGCGTGAACGCGGCCCAGTCCCCGTCGGGCAGCGCGGGCACGAACGTCAGCCGCAGCGCGTCGTCCGGCACGGCGACCCGGTCGATGCCCATGCCGGTCACGACGGACAGCACCGTCACGACGACCACGGCGGCGAGCGGTCCCGGCACCCCGCGGACCGGGGCGGGCAGGCGTGGCCACACCACCAGCAGCCCGAGCGTGAGGAGGCCGACCACGGTGGCCGCGGGGTTGGCGGCGAGCACCTGGCCGGGCAGGTCGAGGAGGTTGTCGGCCGGGGTGGTCCGCATGTCGCCGCCGAGGACGACGTGCAGCTGGGCGAGCACGATCGTGATGCCGATGCCGGCGAGCATGCCGTGCACGATCGCGGGCGCGATGGCGAGCGCGCCGCGGGCGACACGGCTCATGCCGAGCAGCACCTGGATGACGCCCGCGAGGACGGTGATGGCGCACGTCGCGGGCCAGCCGAACCGCTGGATGGCCTCCGCGATGATCACGGTCTGCCCCGCGGTGGGGCCGCTGACCTGCAGTGGTGCACCGCCGAGGAGCCCGGCGACGACGCCGCCGACGACGGCGGCGATCAGCCCGGCGACGATCGGCGCCCCGGACGCGAACGCGATGCCCAGCGACAGCGGGACCGCGACGAGGAAAACGACGAGAGAGGCAGGGAGGTCGTGCTTGAGGTTGGTGCCCGCGCAGGACAGCCACCGTCTCCGTGGCGGCGGCAGGTCCTGGCCTGACGAGGGCTCGATCATGGGCGACTCCGTGATCCGGTGAGCGATGCGCGGCGAGGTCTTCGGTCGAGGCCCGACTGGCCTGATGCCACCAGGAAACCCGAAGATCAGGTGTGGTGTCCGCGACACGAAAGATGCCCTGACACGCATCAGTGGCGGCCGACCTGGGTGTTCCCGAGCCGCGTCACCGGTGTGCGTGAACCGAAGTCCACCTGATCCGGTGGTCGAGTCACGACGTGGTGGGCCGGTCCAGGTCGTCGACGACGATCGCGTTGCCCGGTTCCAGCGGGTCGTAGGCGATGGTCGCCACGGTGCCGACGGGCAGGTGCGTGAAGGCGCGGGCCTCGACCCGGATCACCCGGCCGGCCGCGGTGGCCTCGAAGGTGTGGGCCTGGACGGTGCGGTTCCGGACGCGGGTGGCGGTCGCGCGGGACGAGACGAGGCGCGCGGTGGTGCGGGTGCCGGAGGTGAGGAGCGCGTCGCGGCGGGCGTCGGCGCGCTGCCAGCGGAGCAGCACCACCAGCAGGGCGATGAGCGCGAGGAGCGCGACGGCGCAGGCGGCGTAGACGAAGGCGGGTGCGAGGGCGGCGAGCGCCGCCGCGAGCACCCCGAACAGGACGACCTGCCCGGCCAGCACCACGACCACGATCCGCCGCTCGACACGCATGCCGCCGACGGTGGCCGAGCCGGGACCCCGCGGTCAACGCCCTGCCCGAAGGTCCGCCCCGGGGGACACGTCCCCCGGGGCGGTGGTGATCAGCCGGTCAGCGGGTCACCGCGTCGAGCGCGTCGACGAGGCCGAGGCCGTAGAAGCCCTTGCCGCTGGGCCCGCCCTGGCACGTGGCCAGGAACGCGCCGGAGCCGTCCGGGTCGTACACGCCCGCCGGGCACGGGAGCCGGTCGGCGCGCAGGCCGAGCGACGCCTGCACCAGCGGTGCCGGCCAGTTCTGGTGGGTGCTGCGGATCAGCGCCACCACACCGGTCGCGTGCGGTGAGGCCATCGAGGTGCCCTGCGAGTAGCCGTAGCCACCGCCGGGGATCGTCGACAGGATCCGGCCGTTGCGGTCCGGGGTGTCGGCGACCTGGCGCGAGTCACCGCCGGGGGCGGTCACGTCGGTCTCGATGACGCCGTAGTTCGAGAAGAAGGACTTGCGGATCTCCGGCCCGACCGCCGAGACACCGACGACACCGGGCAGCTCGGCCGGGAGGTCGAGGCACTCGTTGCCGACGGTCCGCTCCACCGGCGTGCCGTTGTTCGGGCTGCCGGTGTCGGTGATCCGGTGCGAGAGGTCCCAGTTGCTGTTGCCGAGCGCGGCGACGTTCACCACGTCCTTGCGCGCCGAGTAGTCCACGGCCCGCTTCACTGCCTCGATCACGGCCGCCTGGTCCGGGTCGGTCTTGCACCACAGGAACCACGGGTCGATGAAGTAGGAGTTGTTCGTGACGTCCATGCCCTTGTCGGCCGCCCACACGAACCCGCAGATCGCGTACTCGGGGTAGATGAACCCGTCGTCGTCGACGACCTTCACCGAGGCGAGCCGCACGTTCGGCGCGACACCCGCGACGCCGATCCCGTTGCGCGCCGCGGCGATGGTGCCCGCGACGTGCGTGCCGTGGGAGCTGGTCGTCGGCACCCACGCGGCGGGGGACGTGTCGGGCACGCCCTCGTCCGTGCAGCCGACCGACTTCGAGGCGTCCACGTTCGGCGCCAGGTCCGGGTGCGCGGCGTCGATGCCGGAGTCCAGCACGCCGACGAGCACCGAGCGGCTGCCGCCGGAGATGGCGTTGGCCTGGTCGGCCCGGATCGCCCGGACACCCCACTGGTTGGCCTCGAGGGGCTCCGCCGCGACCGCACTCGCGGCGGGCGCCGCCGCGGCAGCGGTCGCGACCGCGTCGATCTTGGCGAGCATGCCCTGCTGCTCGGCAGCGCCGGCCGCACGTGCCGCCGCCTGCCCCAGCTCGGCCAGGTTCCTGGAGGCGCCCGCCCCGGCGACACCCGGCTTGCCCCGCACCGCGGACGCGAAGTCGGCACTCGTCGATGTCGCGATCACGACCCCGATCTGGGGCCAGCTCTGCAGCACCTCGCCGCCCGCCGCACGGATCGACGCCTCCGTCGTGCCCAGCGAGCCGTGCTGCGGCCCGAGCACGACGAAGTGCGCCGCGGGCCCGTCCTGCGCGACGGCTGGGGCAGCGGTCGCCGCGGTCACCCCGGCAGCGGACACCGCCACCGCCGCCGCGACGAACGCTCGGAAGGTGGTTCTTCGCACTTGGTACCTCCATCTGCGCGTTCCGCCCAGACCCCGCCGATCTGGCGGGGCCGTGGAACGGCCGGATGCACGCAACCATCCGGTTCGCCGCAGATCAAGGCCCGTTCGGAGGTTCTTTTGGGTGAGCGGGGTGTGGAGACTTTCGATCCAATTCGCGGGCGATGTGGTGGCTGGTTCGCCTGAGGGGTGCGGTGGCGGGGGTTGAGGCTGGTCGGTGGGGGTGGTTGCGGGGGGGTGGGGTCGGGCTGGGGTGGTTGTGCGGAGCCCCACCCGCTCCGCGAGCAAGCCCCCCCCCCCCCCCCCCCCCCCAAACCCCCCCCCCCCCCCCCCCCCCC